>CAZNIO010000044.1:0-1530 GCA_964573135.1 uncultured Gammaproteobacteria bacterium | reverse complement strand
CCTCTGAAGGACAAAAATAACCTTTAGATAAGAAATTTATTATATAAAGGATGGTTGTTGCGCTGAACCAGACACAAACAAATAATTGATCTGGTCTTTTGTCTGTTGTTTTTTTTGTAAATTGGAGTGTTTTTCTGTGAATTGAATAGGTTGATAGAATTCCAATATACAAAGCTTCGATTCCACTAGGAGGGTATTCTCCATGTGTAAAAAATCTTATTATCATCATTCCTAAGGCTAGGAATGTAATAATTAGACACATAAACCGAAGAGACTTATCCATTATTTTCCCGTTTGTTCTTTTCTGCTCGGTATCCATTATATACCTCCGTTTATATAAAATATGTTTTATTGAACATACGCTGCTCAAGAATAATGGATGATAGAATAATAGACGAAAGGATTATGGAAAATGAGCAAAAAAGTTATATTAAAAGGTTTTGGCATGAGCGTGCCTCAATTAGGTGGGGCATATACTTTAACAATTCAAGAGATTACAATAGAAAATGAGTCATCCAATGGATCAAAACATCTCGACGATAATAGTAAAGGACGAGAAGAGCAAGCAATACTTCTCAATAGAGAATTGAAATATCATCCACTGGATAGTAAAACGGCTCATCGATTTAGTTTTACATTTTCAAAAGTAACTAGTGTAAGAGACACTGGTACATTAAACAGTAAAGGGATTATAGAGATTAAAGGAATATCTCCTCAAATCAACGGTATGTATGTTCAAGCTGAGATATCCTATCCTAATCCGTATTTACCTCCAATTATAGTTTAATAATATAACTGAGTAGCGTGAAAAAAAAGATCACCAGCAGCAATTTGTTGGTGATTCTTTTATTCTGGCGAGGTTAATCAAAACACTAGGAAAACTTTTTTGTTTTGATTAAAGAGATCTATAATATTGACTTTTGTAGTAATTATAGCTATAATTCAGGAAAGCTAAATTGTAGTTAATTGGTTTTTGTTTTTAACAATCAAATAGGAGGAAATGGTATGCAAAAGATTGCAGGAGTCTCAAGACGATATTTTCTTAAAGTGGTAGAAGAAGTTACGAAACGATTTATCGCTTTACCGGAAAATCCCAAGCCTGAGCGGACTGGTGGTTATGTGGCCGTTTTGGAAAAGAAAAACCGAAAAATGTTATTGATAACTGAAGTCGGTATTTGTTCTCCGGATATGCTACGATGTATCAATATCGTCCAGGAGAAAGTTCAACGACTCTTTGGTTATTTGATTCGGGGTCATTTCAGTAGTTGGCAGAGTCGTGACTTTAAGAATCAGAAATACGGTGGCGGCATCACAACTCCGCCCAATTCCATGGGAACCGAAAAGGGTAAAGATATTATCGGTGCTATCTCGGGTTTTGTGGAATACGGAGACGAAGCAGTTATACTGGTTACATGGATGGTATTCCGGTGGGTGACACTTGGCGAAGCCAAGGAAATAGTGGCCATCAGCAGTAATAATCTCTTTGAGCCGTTACTTAATGTCTGTAATGATCTCTTCGATTGGGATATT
>CAZNIO010000043.1:0-1566 GCA_964573135.1 uncultured Gammaproteobacteria bacterium | reverse complement strand
AATTGCTGACATTATATTTTTACCTCTACCTATTTTGTTATTTTTAGAGTCGCTAAATTTTAGCTTGCTTTGTATAATAGCGAGATTCAATAAGTCTTTAGCTACTTTTGCCTGAAAGACTTATTTCAGGGATTGTTCATAATAATAATTTGCAATGATAAATCTAACCGTCTACCGTTTGCAAATTTTATGATAAGTTACAATATAAAGACGAAGTATTGAGTTTTTATATGATAACTTATCTATATCTATTGGATTAGACTATTATTTGCTTTTCATAAATAAATATATATGCAAATAAGAATAGTATAATGCAAATAGATGAGGGCAAATCCCGTTCCGTAGGAAAAAAATGTAAAGGAATAAATACTGAAATTATGGAAACAATTCTAATTTCACGCTAAACTTACAGCAAATTTCCAACCGCTAAAACCCCTTTCCACTCCAAACAAAAACAGTTTAAAAGACATAAACGAATATGTCAGACAACATCAGGGATAAAAGAAGTTTTTGGAACGCAGTGGAGAAAATTTGGGAAAATTGCGAGCCGAGCAATTTTCCTTTTATCCCTTGTTATGTGAGGGTGAGGAACGATAGTGACGAAAGCGCAGCGTCCCTTGAGTTTGTTCCTTGACCCGATTAATTATTTACCGCCGTCAACTAATAAATCTTGACCATTAATCATTTTTGATTTTTCTGATGATAAAAATATAATTGTTTCGGCAATCTGTTTTGGACTAATTAGTTTTTTGTGCGGACTCTGGGATTTCACAGCTTCCAATTCTTCCTTTGGAGCGGTTTTCCAATAACCCGCATCAGCTGCACCTGGAGAAACTGAATTAGCTCTTCCAAATGGAGATAATAATTTACTATATGCTTGTGTGATGTTTAAAATGGCTGCTTTTGATGCAGCATAAGTTATTGTATCAAAATGTCCCATTCTAGCATATCTTGATGCTAGATTTACAATAATTCCTGATTTTGATTCTATAAATTTTTGAGAAACATATTTTGATACATTTAGTGTAGAAATGATGTTTAAATCTAATGATTCTTTCCATAATTTTGAATCTCCATCCCACTCATCTCCTTCTAAATAGCCACCTACATTATTGACTAGAATATCTATTTTTGAATAAGTACCCATGATTTTATTAATCATTTCTTTAACCTTATTCTCATCAGTAACATCACACTTGATTATCATCCCATCAGAATACTTTTTGACATCTTCAAGTACTTTTTGGGCTAATTCATCGGATTCGGAATAATTAATTATAACTGTTGCTCCAACTTTCGCAAAAAGTTTAGCAGTTTCCGCCCCTATGCCCTTGCTTGCACCAGTTATAAGAACTATTTTATTTTTAAATTCCATATTATTAATTGATTAGTAAAGTATATATAAATCTTTACATCGATAGGTCAAGGAACAAATTTCACATAACGTTTTTCAGCTTATCTGAAGTCTATTTTACGGAAAAACTATCCAAAATCAAATAGATTTTAGATAGTATTAATTATAATTCAAAATGCACCACTAATCATTATAATGTAAAATACCATTTC
>CAZNIO010000042.1:0-1615 GCA_964573135.1 uncultured Gammaproteobacteria bacterium | reverse complement strand
CTGTATCTTCGTGATATAGAAAAAAATCTTCATCTAATAATCCAATTTTATTCAATACATTAACATCAATGAACATTGCCGCTCCAGAAAGGTAAAAAGGGTCTCTATTTAGCCCTTCAATAACATCATCGCTAAGCTCTTTTTTATAATCTCCAGAATAACCAAATCCTAAAAAATGCATTCTATTGCCAGAGGTTTGAATTAGATTCTTTTTGGGCCAACACATAATTAATGGCTGACAAGCGAAAAGATTACCAGAAGAAGACGCTTTTTCTGCTAATATTTCTAAGCATTTAGAGTCACAAACAGTATCTTGGTTCAACATGAAAATATAATCTGGATTATTTTTCAATGCTCTTTTAATCCCGATATTATTGCCACCAGCAAATCCAGTATTCTTTTTACTAACAATCAAAGTTGCTTCCTTAAAATTATGTTTAATATATTCCACTGAATCATCCGATGAGTTATTGTCTATAATAACCACCTCACTTGGTTGAAGCGTTTGTTCTCTTAAACTCTTAAAAAGATCAGGAAAATATTCCTGACCATTATATGAAAGAATAATTACGGCAACTTTCTTATCTTGAACATTTTTTTCCATAAAATCAAATAAAAATTTCTCCTATTCCGATTTTTGTTATTCTTGCGGCATTGCCTTCATCAACATCTAAATGACACGCCAGAGAAAAATCAGGAGAAACACGTGCCAAAACCTCATAAATGGTTCTTAATTTTTCGTCAGAATCAATCTTAAGCAATAACAATTGCCCATCCTTTATATTATATTTTTGAGCTGTTAAATCGTCAATATGAAGATGACGTTGAGCAATAATCACTCCTTCTTCTAAATCTGCATAACCTTTCGGACCAATAAGCCGACATTTTTCCGATTCAGATAAATCTCCAGAACGACGAACAGGAGGGTTAATACCCAAATTATAGGCATCGGTTTTAGAAATCTCAACCTGAGTGTCCTTTCTGGTGGGTCCAATAATTCTAACATTTTCTAATCTGCGCCCTCCAGCAAACTGACAAACGACTCTTTCTTTTGCTGCAAATAAACCGGGTTGAGATAATTCTTTCAGCTTATTTAATTTATGATTTTCTCCGAAAAGTTTTTTTAAATGCTCTGAAGATAAATGAATATGTCGAGCAGATATTTCAATTTTAGTATCAAAAGACATATTTAATAAAAATTACTTTTTAGCAGTAGTAATCTGAGCTTTGGTTAATAAGCCACCCTGAGCCCCAATGCAATGAATAACTGAAGCACTATTTCTTACTCCCCAAATTAAAGCCTGACGAACATCTTTTGGCTTATAGGACAAACTGGCCACAAAACCAGAAGAAAAAGAATCCCCTGCTCCAGTAATATTAACTACCTTTGATGGCCAGGGCCTTTGAAAATAAAATTTATCCCCATCATAAGCATAAGCCCCTTTCTTGCCTACAGTAATAACAACTATTTTGGGTCCCATTTGATGAACAATTTTAATTAAATTTATCACTCTAAAATCTTTAATTTTCTGAACCGATAGTACCAATTCACGAGCTTCATCTTCGTTAAAAATCAAAACATCTAATTTTTTTAACCAAGGAGATAATTTTTTAG
>CAZNIO010000041.1:0-1688 GCA_964573135.1 uncultured Gammaproteobacteria bacterium | reverse complement strand
ATTTTAAGGAAGATTAAATAAGTGATTTGCTCAACATAATCACCATAACCCACAGTAGTAAAAGTCACTACGCTAAAATAAATACCCTCAAAAAGGTCCGGGCTGACAATAACTCCTGACTGATTTAAATTACCAAAAGTATATAAAACTCCTGCCACTGCAATAATAAAAAGGCCGCTAAAAAAAGTGCGCAAAGGTTTTTCCCCATGGCCCCAAACTAGCCATGACAATGTCAGCAAAAAACAAGCTAAAGCTTTTCGCAAAAAATTACCAATACTTTTATAAGCTTTATTTTTAACGCCTTTAGAACCTATTAAACAAAAAGTTACAAATTTTCTGTAACTTTCTTTGGACTTATAAAAACAAGCAGAAAAATCTAGAAAATCACCATCACGCTCGTGATTAATCGCAGCATGTTTAAACAGTACCGAAGCATACTCAAAATCGCCATCCTTTACAGCTTCATTAGCTGCTGTTTCATAGGATAAAGCGGCGTTATAAAAAGTTCTTTCTCCTGATTTTTTACACCAGCAACTTGCCGCACTGGCATAACAAATAGCTGATTGCTTTTGATTCTGGACTCGTCGATATTCCTGAGCTGCCTTCTTAAACAAAGAGTATGCTTCTTTTAGCTTGTCTTGCGCCAGAAAATCGTAAGCTTCTTTTTCTAATAATTTTGGTTCATTTTCCATGACTAAATTGCATCAAGAATAGCTTTCATAATCAGAGGTTTATTCAAAGTGAAAAAATGTAACTGCTTGAAACCATTCTTTTTTAAATCCTGACATTGCTTTATGGTAAAATCAATACCTACTTTTATCATATCACTTAAATTATCCTGATGGGCGCTCATAGCCTCCTCAATATGTTTTGGTATGGTGCTGCGGCATATAGAGGCAAATTTTTTAACCTTAGATACATTGGTTAAAGGTAAAATTCCCGGTAAAACCGGAATATCTATTCCTTTCGTTCTCATCCTGTCGATGAGTTTATAAAAATAAGTGTTATCAAAAAACATTTGAGTCACTGCAAACTCAACACCGCTATCGATCTTCTGTTTGGTAAATTCCAAATCTTGGGCAAGGCTGCTCATCTCGATGTGGCCTTCGGGATATACTGCCGCCCCTATGTCAAAAGAAAATCTCTCTTTAATAAAACGTACTAATTCTTGGGCATAAGAAAAGTCTCCCTTGATGATACCGTCATCGCCGACATCAGTGGGAGGATCTCCTCGAAGAGCCATAATATTGACTATGCCTCTCTCTTGGTATTGGTTTAAAACATCCTCGATTTCAGACTTCGCTGAACAAAGACAAGTTACGTGCGGCATTACTACTAAATCTTTGAAATCAAGTAAAAGCTGAACCGCATCTTTTGTTTTACTTTGTGTGGTCCCACCAGCCCCGCAAGTCATGGAAGTATATAGAGGCTTATACTCTTTTAAGATCTTAATAGTCTCAACTAAATTACCTTTAGACTTTTCGTTTCTTGGCGGGAAAAATTCAAAAGAAATTCCTGCTTCTTTTTCCTTTAAAATTTTACTAATTTTTACCTGGCTTTTCATAAATAACTCATTTTTAGCATTGGGTAATTATATCAAATTTTTCCAATTATAAAAGCAAAACCATAATTAAGTAGTGTCAAGATTTATTCGCCAAGTGTCATTCCCGCTCCCCTTTCTCTGTCAT
>CAZNIO010000040.1:0-1813 GCA_964573135.1 uncultured Gammaproteobacteria bacterium | reverse complement strand
GCACATCGCGTTGAAAGCTGGAATTGGCTTTTGAATTTTAAAATCTTTAACCATTTACATCGTAAACCTGAATTTCATTGGTTTTGGTTGTGGCTCTGGCCAGTTTGCGCTATTGTATCTTTTATGCAGATGTTTAGTCGGAATGGCTTTGAAACAGTAGATGATTTTCGATTTGCTGGTATGAGAAGTCAAACAATATTGCTACGCAATTATGCATGGCATTTCTTGTTTGGACGAATGAGAAAGGCTATTAAACTGAGAATCTTAGAGGCGGTATTATTTGCCCAAAAAGAGAATCAGGTGATTGGTCTAGGTGCTCTCACTAAGGCTGAGTGGTTGACTCAGGGAGGGCAGTGGATTGTTGACAAACTTGGAGATAAACTCCGTGCATCTCTGGTGCATGGCGATACCTTAACAGCGGCTGCTTGTCTTAAACAAGTTGATGCTTTAATAAAAAGTCGTCAGCTTAAAACTCCGATTTTTATAACAGGAGCAACGTCTAAGATCGGTCGAGCTATTGTGCTCACTTTAGCCAAAAATCGTGTGCAGGTTAAAATGTACACTAAAAGCGAAGAAAGGTTTTCGGCTATTCGGAAAGAAGCGGGTGAGTTCGAGAGTTATATCTCCATAGCAACTTCCTTAAAAAAAGGAAAAGATTGTCAATTATGGCTTACTGGCAAATCCCGTCCTGCTGGAACAAAATTGCTTCGTGCAATTCCAAAAGGAGCTGTTGTGGTAAATTTCTCTGTGCCTAATCCGCTTGGAGAGAATAATGAACATCCTCGAAAAGACATTTTGGTTATAGAGGGTGGATTGTTGGCTTATAACGCTAATGACACAGATCTTCATTTTACCATGCGATTGCGTCCTGGATTGACCTATGCTTGTCATGCTGCTACAGCTGTTCATGCTTATAAAGGGTGGACACATCATGAAGTGAGTATGGTTGATGTTGATGTATTACGGTCTGTTTGGGAAGCAGCAATGGAAATTGGTTTCTTTCTGCCTACTCTTCCAGAGACTGTAGTTCAAATAGTTAAAGAACAAAAACCTCTTTGGAAAAAACTGGCGGATGTGCCAGCTGCTATAATCCTTTAATCGGCCATAAATTGGTCTGACCCCTGTAAGTGTTACGACATTTTACAGGGGTCTTTTTTATTTTAAATTTACTTTGACAGTTTTTCTTAAAATGTTAAAATAGTTATATGAGTATAGATGTTCCTACAATTTTGCCGTTGATAAGCGCCATCTTAGTTTTTGTTTTAGGTGTTTTTATTTATTTCAAAAATAGAAAATCATGGGTTAATATTGTCTTTGGATTGCATTCACTTGTAATTACCATTTGGTTATTTGGCACTTTTATGATGTTTTTAAGTAGAGATTCAAGAGAAATGGTTATTTTTTGGGATAGATTTATTTATATAGGGGTAGTTTTTATCCCTATTTTTTTATACCATTTTAGTGTTGTTTATTGCAAAATAAAAAGTCAAAAAAAATTAATTTTTTTGGGATATATTTTATCTTCTATTTTTTTAATATTAAGTAGGACAGATTATTTTGTGGCTGATTTGTTTGAATATAAATGGGGAGTACACATGAAAGCAAAAATCTTTCATCATCTTTTTCTTATTTATTTTATTTCTTATGTTTTTCTTTGGTTTTATAATGTTTATCGATATTATCGTCGCGTAACTAGCCCTTTAGCTAAACAACAAACTAAATACGTTTTTATTGCTTTTCTTGCATTATTTACAATTGGTCCTGTTGCATATATCCCCGCTTATGGAATTGGAATTTATCCTTTTGCATATGT
>CAZNIO010000039.1:0-1813 GCA_964573135.1 uncultured Gammaproteobacteria bacterium | reverse complement strand
AAAATTAGACGGGCTGCAATGCGGAGAACACAGTGCGTCAATAAACCATTTAATGTCATGGATGAGAATACTGGTACTGGTGATAATATGCGGCGGAATAGCGACAATAGCTTTAAGAGTGATAATAAGTTAAAGCAAGATAAAGTACAGGGTGTACCAATGAAAGACATTAAAGAATTTGCGGATGTGTTAAAGAAAGCAAACAACAGGTGGCTAGATGATACGAATGATGATGTTGAACTACTTAGCTCATATGAGTACATGGCTCTATTTGTTATTAAGCATATTCATTCAGTCCAAGATCGGCGTTAGCGATGAACTATAGATTTTATAAAGGATTTTCCCTATGATATTTACAATGAGAAGTATTATCAGGAAACAACATAAGGTTCTCAATATGGTTATCAGAAACAATCTTATTAATGTGATGGACAACTTCTTTTTTGTTGAGATATCTTCTAAGATGTTTCTCCATTACAAGGCGGTGTTCAAATACATATCCCGCTTTGTTGCAAGAGGGATGTTTTGGGGTATATATGCTTGCATAACCAAGGGAATGAAAAACCTTGCCACCTTTCCAGTTAGGATGCTTGTTTCCACTTATATCACGAACAGTATGCCAACACTTACTAGAACAATATTTTGCACTGTCCTTTTTAACACGACTTGCATTTGCGAGAAATTCTTTTCCACATACAAGACATTTAACTGTCTTCATAGTGTATTGGGATTGACCATAACATTTTTTACTGCAATATTTTCCTTCTCCTTTTTTAATCCAATAGGAATAAGTAAAAAACTCTTTGCCACAAATAAGGCATTTCTTAACAATACGAGTTCTGCTAAATTCGCTATAACATTTTTTAGAACAATATTTTCCTTTGTTTCTTTTCAATGCAGAAGGATATGCTTTAAACTCTTTTCCACAATTTATACAGTTTTTCTTTATAGATGTTTTAATAAATTGTCCTTTTTCATTTCTAATCATATAACCTCACAAATAAAAAAGCCCCTTTCCGTGTGCTTAGAAGTAACAGCTAAGTTACTAACACGTACTAAGGGCTTGTTTTTAAGTATAAAAAAACTGTCACTTCTAAGTAGTGTCATTATAAATGATTGTAGTTTAATGTCAACAGTTTTTTACAGGTGACATGGATTGAATTGAGGGGTGAGATGAAAATAACTGACAGAATTATAAGATGGTTTGTAATTCGCAAACTAAAACAAATAGCCAAGGAGGGCAAGATGAAGAAGTTTTTAGATTTCCTTAAAGGAAAAAAGACTTATATAGTAGCATTGGTTGTTGGAGCAGGTGCAGCGGCAACAGCACTTGGATACACTGTTCCTGAATGGGTATACGGTATTCTTGGAGCATTAGGACTTACAACTTTAAGAGCAGGGGTTAAGAAAAAGGGAGAATAATATGAAAGATGTAGGCTCAACACCAAATAAAAGAATAAGAGGAATACACTAATGGGTAATTTTAAAAAAGATTATTCTGATTACTCTAAACGTACAGGCAATAGTCCTAACCCAGATGACCCAAGACATCATTACAATTACAGGCAGCTCCACAAGGACACTGGTGGAATACAAGAAGATGCTTCTGGTCACTTGTCTTCAAAGTATAAAACTGAAGGACATCCAAGAATGATTCTTGATGGTGTGAATACTAAAACTGGTGAGCATGTAACACCTAGAAAGCAACGACGAGGAATACACTAATGTCTCTAATAAAGTGGCTCTCAGAGCACGTATTGGTGTCTATAAAGCGAGTTAATCAAAAACTAAGGTACTACATAGGCTTAAAGTT
>CAZNIO010000038.1:0-1842 GCA_964573135.1 uncultured Gammaproteobacteria bacterium | reverse complement strand
ATCAACACAGCTACTCCCCTTACTAACTCCCCCTCCTCTACCATAGCTAAGCGTAAACATTTAACAAATCTAGTATTAGAAGAGTCCGGATTACCAGTACCAAAACAGGTTGATCTTAATAATCCTTTAGATGCTATTAAGTTCTTCGATAAATATAAACGTATAGTTATTAAACCAGCTCAACAGTTAGGCGGTATTGGAATCACCCTACTGCCAAACACTGAACATGACGTGATCAAAGCATTTAACCATGCACTAGAGAAAAATCGTTCAAAGGGAAGCACTAAAGTGTTAGGAGAAGAGTTTATCGAGGGAGAAAACTATAGACTTCTAGTAGTAGGAGATAAAGTTGTAGGTGTTGTTAGAAGAAAGGCTTCACATATAGTAGGAAACGCAGAAAACAGTATCCAAGAAATCATAGACAACGTTAATAAAGATCGAAAAGAGAATATATTAAAACCCATAACCGTTGACGATGAAGTAAAACTAAGGCTTAGGGAACTCAATATGACATTAGATTCTATACCCAACGCGGGAGAAGAAATTACTCTACGATACAGTTGCAATTTAAGTGCAGGTGGTACAACACAGGAGTGCATGCAAGAAGTCTCAGAATACTACAAAGAGCTCGCTGTAACGGCTGTTAAGGCTATAGGCATGGAGTTTGGGGGTGTAGACATAATAACTCCCGATATAACCCAACAGGCTAAATGTGGAATCAATGAAATTAACTACAACCCTGGGTTACGACTACACTACAAAGTAGATGATGGTGAAGTCGTAAAAGTCGCAATACCTATAATGGAATATATTAGAGACAAATACATAAATTCATAATCCCGACTCATGGATAAAACTAAAACAGTACAAGGCCTTAATCTAGAATCCCCTACTACACAAGTAAAGATTGATAATGTGCCTAAGAGCAAAAAACTTAACAAATTACTGAACTTAATACAAAGCTTTCACCCTATATTCATAGAATCATACAATACTGAAAACAACTGTTTAACTATAAGATCTAAATTACCGGCACTTTGGAGAGAATCAGCAGAAAGCTTTAAAAAATTATCCAACAATGAAATTACTTACGAAGAAGCAGAAGAATATGTAGTCGATACTGTTATAAAGCTGCAAATTAAATCTATGTCAACTATACCTATCCTCCATAGAGCACATAAACTCGGATACGAAACGACTTTAACCCTTGCTGATGAAGGGATAATCCGTGGGGTTAAGGATGGTTTCGGCTATAAATGGAACAGATACTACACCCTAGGGAGTGGAAATGGCTCTCAAACTACCTGCTCCATTTCATCAACAAAAGACTCTAGTTTTGCGAAAAATATTCAACAAGATAAATGGTCTTCAAATAAACTCATCGAGAGAATGGGTTTGCCCTTACCCAAATGGAGCATAATTAATTCTAAAGTAGAAATAGATAAAATATGGGAGGAATATGAGAAACCTCTAGTTATCAAGCCTACTGGTTTAACAGGTGGTAAAGGTGTAACTGTAGGTATAGAAAATAAAGCAAAAGCTTATGAGGCCTTTGACTATGCCAAAGAACAAGTAGATTCCAAAGCCCGAAATAATTGGCAGCAAAAAATTATGATTCAAGAACAAGCAGAAGGAGATGCAAATGGGGCCGATTATAGGTTGCTGATTATAAATGGTAAATTAAAGATCTGTACGAAGCGTATTCCCGCATTTGTAACAGGAGATGGGAAGAACACCCTTAAAGAACTCATTACCGAAGAGAATAAAGACCCAAGGAGAAACACAAGTAATCCTGCACACATATTAAAACCAATAGAGATTGATAAACCCCTTGAAGAGTTT
>CAZNIO010000037.1:0-1843 GCA_964573135.1 uncultured Gammaproteobacteria bacterium | reverse complement strand
TGTTTGATGTTGATACAAAAAATGTTTTGTGGATACAAATTTTTTTAGCCTCTTTGATTCCGATATTAATTTTTCTTTTATCTTTAGTTTTATTTCCCATGCGACTTTCATTAGCAAAGGCAGCGTCTTTGTATAGTGCGTTTCATCTAGGTTTTGTGTTATATTCTGGTTTTTTTATGACCGAATCTTTGTTTGTTTTATTTTTTTTACTTTTTTGTATTTTGTTTTTTTCAAGTTTTCAATTGTTTTTTTGTAGAAGATACGATTTATATCAAAAAAAAGACAATTTTTATTACCCATCAAATATTTGTTATGGACAAAGTTTTATTGAGTTATATGAAGAATTAGAAGAATATAAACAGTATCAATATTTTTCTTTTACGCGCAAAAAACTTTTTTTGGCAGGAATTTTTTTAGGCGTAGCATCTTTAATAAGGCCGGTGGGGCATTATTTAATTATTTTATCTGTTTTATCGTTGTTTTTTTCAAGAACCTTTTTTAAAGAAAAGATAAAAAAAAATAGTGTTCTTTTTATGGGGTGGTTTTTTGTAGTGTTCGCATGGCTTTTGAGAAATTATTTATTGTTGGGGCAAGTATTTTTTCACACTCTTCCTGGCGGACATTTTTTATATTTTTCTGCTGCAAGAGTTGCCATGCATCCCCAACAATGTTCATATCAACAATCAAAACAAAATTTAATGAGAGATGTTGATAAAATTGTAATCGTAAAAGAAGAAAAAATAGGAAGAAAACTTAATGAAATAGAGTTAAGTGATGTTAGAGGAAATTTAGCTTTAAAGTATTTCAAAAAATATCCAATTATAACGCTAAAGAATTGGATGACAGATATCTTGCGAACATCGTTGTCATTATATTCAGCAGAACTTGTTTTGTTAGATTCGGATAGAAAAGGAATTGATTATTTTGCAAAAGGTCGCAAAATCAGTTCAATGTTCAAGCGTTATTTATTTCCAAAGGTTTCTAACAAGTTTTTAATTTTTGTTATTTGGTTTGAAATTTTAACATATTTATTTATTTTGTTGGGGTTTGCTTTTGGATTTGTGAGAGCAGTTTTTAATTTTTTTAAATTTAGAAATTTAGATTTATGTGTTTGGCTAAAGGTTTTACCGTTTATTTCGATTTTTATTGTTATTGGTTTATCTGGTGGTTTTAACAGAATGCGTTTGCCTGCAGAACCGTTTATTATTATTTTAGCATTAAGTTTTTGGCTTAATTTGTTTAAAAAAGAGAGCGGTTGATGAAAACAATTAAAATTTATTTAAAACAAAATAAAAAATTTCTTATTATTTTACTTTGTTTCTCTTTTTTAATTAGGGCCATTTTATTTCAATTTTTTTTAAGTAAAAATGAAAACTATTGGACAGCAGATTCACAACCATATAATGAAGTTGCGGTTCAAATTGCACAGGGGAATGGGATAGTAATAGAAAATCAAGTTGCAAGTTTTTATCGCTTACCGGGGTACCCTGCAATCTTGTCGGTTGGTTATAAATTATTTAATTTTGATATAAAAAAAACATTGTGGTTGCAGATTTTTTTTGCTTGCTTGATTCCTATTTTAATCTTTTGTTTATCATTAGCTTTATTCCCACAAAACATTTTGCTTGCACGGGTTAGTTCTATTTATTCTGCTATTCATTTAGGTTTCGTTGTGTTTTCGGGTCTTTTGATGTCGGAAACTTTTTTTGTTTTATTCTTTTTATTATTTTGTTTATTGTTTTTTTCTAGTTTTAATTTGTTTTTTTGTTCTGAAGTATTAACTAAAAATAAGACTTTAAATTTTTTTGGAGCGGGTCTTTTTTTGGGATTGGCTTCTTTATTT
>CAZNIO010000036.1:0-1855 GCA_964573135.1 uncultured Gammaproteobacteria bacterium | reverse complement strand
CCATGAAAAATTATTTTGCTATTATCTAAAACATTTCTTTCTATATATATATTAATCTCAAACTCACTAGTATCTTTTGCCTCTTCTCTACGTTTTCTCGAGTAGCGAAGTTCGACTTTTTTGAAATAACCGGACTTGTTTAACACCGATACAAATTTGAATATCTCTGCCATGTCAAATGCCTTACCGAGAATAGCAAGCTCATCCCCCTTAGAAAAAATCATTCTTTCAAGTGCAATACCCTTCGGAAGCACTTTGCCTATATTATAATAATAATAAAGAAATGACTTGGAGTAATCTTGATAGCTGTGAATACGCTTTATTTTTTTCGATTTTTCAAACAGCTCTGCATCTTCTTGTTGAATAACTGATATTTCCTTATCAAGCTTGGCGCAAAAATCGTCTCTTACCCAGTTTATAGCAATACTAAAAAAACCAAAAAGTACAAGTATATAAACAAGTACGTTCCCCATCCAGATAAAACTTCGAAAAGACTCTTTTATATTTTTTTTCCTGCGCGCTTCCTGCGTGCTGAAAACAAGGCCTTTAAAATCAGGTTCTATCAGGACACCAATAAGAGAGGTAAAAGAAGGGCCGTGCACATTCTTTGCGAATATGTCTATATCTTCAACCATGCCTATTGCATCTTCAAGCCGTATAATATCAACGGGAATACCCAATTCCTTATGAAGCATCTCACCCAGCTTGTCTGGCAATTTACCGCCTGAGGCAATATGAACGCGGTTAGGCATATTTTTTTCTCCAGCAGTACGGAATACGGCAAACGACTGCCTTATGGCGCCTATAAATCTTGGCAAGTTTTCGGCTTTATTCAAACTTCCACTTCCAATCGCAATGCTTTTTGAAAATAGTAACTTTTTACCAAGGTAGACTATAAAATCAGAACATTCTAAATCAATATCCACAAATATCTGAGGCCTGTTGCTCTCTCCTAGTCTTTCGCTTAGCCTGTGAGCGCATGACAAAACCCCAAAAGAGCTCATCCTCATTTCGTCAATATAGAGATTGACTTTCTCAAACATAAAAAAGTACTTTTTCAGCATCCCTCTATGGATAATCCCGAGGAGCACTTCGGTAAAGCCCGCGCCGCTTTTCTCGATTATATCAAAATCATAGATTATATCCTCCTTCGGATATGGGACTTGCCTTGTCAAGTGGAGCTTGACAATGCTGCTCAGCTCCTCATCTTCTACCGAAGGAAAGCTTAGGTTACGAATAGTAACCAAGCTACGCGACATAGAAAAGATAAATTTCTTTATTTTCAGTGCAGATAACTCACCCATAATGGCCATAAAAGCCTTTTGTATTTCAAATGGCGAATCGGACTCAACTCGTTTTACCGAAGCACCGAGTATCTTAACTCCATGACTGCCCCCTGTACCCCAGAGAGCTTTTATATACTTATCATGCAGTTCCACTATGGCTAAATTTTTAGAAATCATATAATATAATCATCCTGTAATAAAACTCATCTCAAGTATGGGCAAAAGCATGGCTATCACAACAGCACCCATTATTATGCCTATTATTAATACAGCGGCAGGTTCCACAAGGGAGATAAGCACTTTCGTCACATTCTCAACTTCATCCCTATATCCTTTAGCAAGCTCATCCAGAACATTGTCCAACTTGCCACTTACTTCGCCTATAGCTAGCATCTTTATAAAAAAATCCGGTATGTAATGACACGTCTCAGTAAACGCCGCTTGCAGACTCAAACCACCCATAATTTTTTTTGCCGCATCTTTTACCTCATTTACAGCAGTCTGATCATGAATAGCCGCCGCAGATATTTCAAGCGCTTTTAATACGTCTATCCCACTTTTCAATACGG
>CAZNIO010000035.1:0-2467 GCA_964573135.1 uncultured Gammaproteobacteria bacterium | reverse complement strand
TTGTTAATATCATTCTTTTTATTGTTCTTATGCCCCCATGAACGGTTACAAATTTTATATACAAAAATGCCAACAATAATTCGCTGTTTAACTGCAAGTTCTTCGAATAAACTGTATCTCTTTATATCAACTTTATCTGTTTTATTGGGTGGGTTAATTTATATTTTTCTACGCCCATCTGAAGCAGTTTTTTTAAACTGGTTCCAAACTATTGGCTTATACGAATGGCTCGCTACTATAAGGCAAAATACACTACTTTTAAGCAATTCATTCCCCGATTGGATTATTTATTCGTTGCCTCAAGGATTGTGGTCTTTTGCATATTCCCTTTTAATAACTGGTATCTGGTGGAGGAACAAATCGTTTATAAAATATTTCTGGATAGCCTCTATACCCTTGCTAATAGTAGGTTGGGAAGTTTTTCAATACTTCGGGATAATACACGGAACATTTTCATTTGGAGATATTATCCTTGGATTGGCAGGAATATTTACCGGGATTTTTACAGGAATTAAATTATCTAAACTAAATAATTATGAAAAAGAAAGTATTTTTTAAATCGTTTTGGCAATCAACGCTTTCTATATTTATATTAGGTGTTTTTATCTATTTTGGCTTTGGAAGTGATTTTAATCTTTTTCCTGATACTAAAAAAGTGATAAAAAATTGCGGTAATGGATTTTTTGAAGAAACTTATTTAATGGAAAAAGAAGTGGGGTATTGGACAGAATTCAAGATTATAAATGGGAAAAGAAATAACCAAAATCAATGGTATGGTGAGGTTGAAATCCAAGATTTGAATGATGACGAAAGTTGTAAATCAGTTGAAGTTGTTAATATGGTGTATGGAGTAAGACATGGGATATCAAAAACTACTTTTACCACTGGAGAAATTAAATTTATTTGTTACGATCGGGGTAAGAGAATTCCTTGCGAAAAAGCTGCACATATCGGGATGAGTGATTCTTCTGCATTTCAAATTCTCAATTATAAATATCCCTGGTTTTTGTATTCATTAAATGCCTTTGACTTTAATGATGAATATGTTGAGGCATATATGGATACATTGGAAATTGTAATGAATAGTTATGAATTTAACGAAGAAGAATTTGGGGGATATTATAGTGATGCCAGGTCAGAGCTGGAAGAGACACCTTATTATAATATCATAAAAATTAATTCGGATCTATCAATGTTTCAAGGTTTAGAACTCGCAAAAAACACAGAATTCAGGCTGGCAGTTATCGACCGTTTTTGGGCGGGTAAAGCAAGCACATATAACAGTGTAAGTTCAACCTATCCTGGTTATTTGCAATTATTAAACGTTTATTTTGGAGTGGAAGCTGTGGATTTTGAAGAGTTTTGCCTGGATTTTGATAGCCTGTTGGTTAGTTATGGCTCACTTGACCAGGAAGATCCTTTTTATGTTGATAGTTTGGATGAGCGTATGTACAGGGCAATCGAATCTATTTATTCAGTTAAAGATTCAACCAAGTCTGCAATAGTATTATTAAAAAGTACAGGGCATTTTTATATTAATAAAAAGATTGGGAGTAAATTGAATAAAATTAATCCAAAACTAAAATCTTCGTTGTTAAGCGCAAATCCGCAAGAAGTTGCAATGGCTGTTGGGATGTCCGTACTTATGCATTACGCAGATGGTGATATTTTAAATAAAGTTGCCAATGAGGCTTACATGAATAAAAATGGAATAATAAACTTCCCCACAGTAACCACCGATTTTTTGAGCAACAATTCAGCATCAAGTGTAAATATAAATGGTTATGTAATTGAAGATGGAGGAGCAGAGGTAACCGACCGTGGAATTGTCTGGGCTACTTATTATAATCCCACGAACGAAAACCAACTATTGAGATCTGGCTCAGGGCTTGGTCAATATACCGTTGACCTAACAGGATTGGAACAAGGAACAACTTATTATGCCAGGTCGTATGCTATCAATAGCAGAGGTATAGCCTATGGTAATTGTGTTAGTTTTACTGCGGGTGTTACAGGTGCTATTACGATTATAAATCCTGATTTGGATTTGACTGTTTATCCAAATCCAAATAAAGGTAACTTCACCTTTAGTATTAATTCAAATATTCAAGAGGATATATCTCTAAAATTAATTAATTCAATGGGGCAAATAATAGAGGAACGAAATATTTTATCTGCTTCAGTAAACCACACTGAACAGTTTAATTTATCTCATTTAAGTAAGGGAATTTATTATTTGCATATCTCTTCTAAACAGTATCAAAGAAGTGAGAAGATTGTGGTTCAATAGTTCCAGGACATTAAATTACCCAGTAAAAAGCTATTACATACCCACGGATACCTAATAACTATTTATAATAGGATGGTGACAACGTCAAGGGCTGGTTTTACTTTATAGAATCAGTTTTATCAAAAAGGTTCAACTAGAAAACTATGTTGAACCTTTTTAATTCAAATTATTGAAAGC
>CAZNIO010000034.1:0-2651 GCA_964573135.1 uncultured Gammaproteobacteria bacterium | reverse complement strand
ATTGTTTTATCTGCCTCGGGTAGCCCAGATAGTTTTACTAGCACCTTTTCCTAATCAGTGGTTCGGCGAAGGCAGCCAACAGGCAAATTCTATGATGCGCAGAATATCCGGCTTTGAGATGACAATAACATATTTTGCGCTGATCTTTTTACCTTACGCAATTTGGTATTGGCGTAAACGCATCGAAATCTGGGTGCTCAGCGCGTTTTGCTTTTATATGATGCTTGTCCATGGGTTGGTCGTATGCAATATCGGTACATTGTACCGTTTTAGGTATCCGTATATAACAATTCTGGTAGCTTTGGGGGTAGCGGGCTTTTTTGCTTTTTTAGAACAATTAACTATCAGAAGAAGGAATTAGAACATTAAGTCGAAAATCAATTTTACAATCTTAAGAACAATATTTAATTTGTTCTATTTTAATAAAGCTGCTTGTATGGTGCTATTGTTTATCTTAGCGGTGATAATAAGGTTAATCTTTATAAATATTTTTGGAGGTTTTTCCGTACTTAATGCTGGAGATACATGCACATATTTAACAAGGGCGAAAAGTTTATTATCTGGGGATATCGCCACTTTTTCAACTTTGGGTTTCTCTCTTTATCTAGCTTTGATCTTTAAGATATTTGGTTACCCCAGTCTTTTAATTATTCAGTTGGTCAATGTTTTACTTGGATCTCTTACTGTCCTGGCTATTTTTACAGCCGGGAAAGAATTTTACAATAAAGATACAGGCTTTTTAGCCGCTTTTATCTGCATTTTTCATATAAATTTACTCCTTTGGACAGGATACATTTTAACAGAAACATTGTTTATTTTGTTTTTATCTTTATCAATATTATTTTTTCTAAAATTTGCGAATGATAAAAAATTATTAAGTTTGTTTTTTGCACTTATCCTGTTGGCTATAAGCGGGCTGATTCGAGATATCGGATTTTTGTTATTTATTCCAGCAGGGATATGGGTTTTGCTTGTTTTGTGTAAACAGTATATAATTAGGATATTATTAGTAACTATTTTTTTAGCAATTCTTTTGTCCATACCATGGGTAGTAACCTATAAGTTACTACCTTTATATGAAAATTCAGTATTACAAAAAAGTGGTTTAATTGATGCTGAGATTCATAAAGGGTTGCTATGGAATGAATCTGGGCGCGGAACATCTGGAGTGGATATGAAACCTGAGCTTCTTCCCCTTAAAATTGCGCAATATTCTAGAAACCCCTATGAGTACACGAATCTTATGTTAAGAAAATTAAAAGCGTATTGGTGGTTTTTTACTCCTGAGTCGTCTTTTAAGCATAAAGCAGTGAATAGCCTTTTTTTTGTACCCCTTTATTTTTTAGCTGTTTTTGGATTAATTTTTAACAGGCAGGTCCAGTCAAAAGCTGTTTTGTTGATAATGTTCGCTGGGTTTTTTACGTTAGCCTCCATGATAGGCATTGTTGATTATGATTTGCGTTATCATCTTCCCGTTGATTTGATAATGATTATTTTATCTGCATATGGGGGGATAATTTTGCTTGAAAAAATAAGAAAAAAACGATTGGAATAAAATGAGTGCCCTGAAAATACTCTACCTTGTGACGGAAGACTGGTATTTCTGGTCTCATCGACTTCCTATCGCACAGGAAGCAAAACGAAGAGGGCATGAGGTGCTGGTGGTGACTAGGGTTGACCAGCACGGTAAGCGAATGCGTGAGCAGAGGTTTCGCGTTATTACATTGAATATAAAGCGCCGCAGTATGAACGTTTGGAGAGAGCTGGCTGTGATTCTAAAAATTGTTAGTATCTATCGGCGCGAGAAACCTGATATTGTTCATCATGTTGCAATGAAGCCAGTACTTTATGGCAGTATTGCCGCATTTATTGTTGGAATACCGAGAGTAATTAATGCTATAACAGGTATGGGCTATTTGTTTATTTCCAAGGGCTTTAAGGCTTGTATGTTACGTGCCTGGATTAGTTGTCTTTTTAGATTTCTTTTTCGTCAAAATAGAACATATCTTATTTTTCAGAATTCAGAAGACATAGAAATGTTTGCTAGGCCTGGGATTGTTCAAAAAAATCAGGTATGTTTGATTAGAGGATCAGGTGTTGATGCTGATATGTTTATTCCAACTCCGGAACCACCAGAACCAATACTCGTGGCTTTACCAGCTCGTATGCTATACGATAAAGGTGTGGCGGAATTTGTTGATGCAGCTAGGATTTTAAGGAGAAAAAAATATAGATTGCGTTGCGTTTTGGTTGGTGATCGCGACCCTGAAAATCCGGCTGTTGTTTCACGAGAACAGATTCAGCAATGGCAAAAGGAGCGAGTTGTGGAATTTTGTGGACATCAGGTTGACATGCCAGCAGTTTTTGCTAAGGTCCATATTGTTTGTTTGCCTTCGTATCGTGAAGGACTCCCGAAGGCGTTGCTTGAGGCTGCTTCTTGCGGAAAGCCGATTGTTGCAACTGATGTGCCAGGCTGCCGCGAGATAGTCCAGGAAGGCATTAATGGTTTTCTTGTTCCGCCAAGAAACAGTATTGCTCTTGCTGAAGCTCTAATTAAGCTAATAACTAATAAAGAGCTTCGTCTGCAGATGGGGTCGCGAGGGCGTGAAATAGTTATTAAAGAGTTTGCAGTAGAGAAAGTTGTTGCCAAA
>CAZNIO010000033.1:0-2736 GCA_964573135.1 uncultured Gammaproteobacteria bacterium | reverse complement strand
TTAAAATGCGCTGTTAAGGTTGTTGGAATTACTTGATCGCTACATAACCCCCCTCACCTTTAGGGCACATTTGTCAATTAAAAATCACGCCGAAGCCCTGCCATTATTGACTTTTTTATTTTCTCAGCCCTGAAATGGACAGCCTGTTTGGTCATATGAAGGTCGGCGCCCATCTCGCGCCAAGTCGGCATCGGCGTCCGCTGGCGCATGGTGATAATTTTTATATCAGTGGCGTCCAGTTTACCGCGTTTTGATAGCACGGATATTCTGTTCGTTACCACTCTTGCGAGGTCGTGTAATGCTGGCTCGACTACACCCGGCCTGGTGCAGTAGTTTTTATTTTCTACCAGTCGGACGGCGTGCCTGAAAACACGGTCGCTTTTCAGGTTAATTACTTTTTCCATTTCATACTTACCTCCAATAAAAAAAGAGGACACCCTGCTTTCAGGATGCCCTCGGTTGTTCCGTGGGACGGTTAGGATTTTATCATCATTGGATTAATTGCTTACTGTCCATTTTTTACGGAGAGGGAGGCGTAAACCAAAATCGCCTGTCTCACATTTTTCCGGGATGTATTCCGTGCAATCATCCATCCCAAACGCTTTTAACATTACAGGAGTGGCCGTTATACTGAATCCAGATCGCACTATCTTCCCGATATATTGGCTCGTCATGCCTTTTCCTGTCGACCTAGCTCCGAGTGCCCATGCCGTTCCTTTATAGTCAGCCGTAACGCGACGGATTGCAATTGAAGAATTTGCACAATCAAAATCTATCGTCACGCGATCGTGGCAGACCCATCGAAGTTGTTGCATCAACTCCAAGCCGATGCAAAACGACAAACTTTTTCTTTTGCTTTTTTCCTCCGTAACGGTTATTCTTACTTGGCGTTCATTAGATCTGACGCCGCAACCTCTTCGATGACTCATGTCAAACATATCACTTATGTTTCGATATTCGTTCATTTCTTAATCTCCTTTATTTAATTTTTATCCGATTGAATTTCCGATACAACTTCACCGCATCTTTTTTCCGCAAAACGTAAACCGCACCGCGGTCACGTCTTTATTTCACCTCCTCGCTTTTATTATTCATTGCGTCTTTTTTACCGGACAGGTGCGGCCATGTCACACCCCGGCGTTTCAATATTATCCAGCTTGATGATTTTCTTTCCAATGCGTTCCAAACGCTGAACGTCATACCAGCCGGCGTCGACGCTTTTACCGTCTTTCCCCACGCGTGGCGCCAACAACGCCTGGTTGCACCCGCTGATATATTCGCAGTACCCGGTACACACGCCTTTAAATCCCGTAATCTTATCTTTGTATTCTGCTCCAAGTGTTACGCTTGATCTCATCGCTTCCTCCTTTTGGTTTTGTTTTTCTAACAGTCTACTTGCTATATCAATTTTTACTTTCATCACCTCCATTTCTTCGATTTCACGCAGGTCTTTTACTTTGACTTCACATAGGTCTTTTCTCTGCGCTCGTGAGATATCACACCAGCACGACAAGCATAATTCCCCGGCGGGAACGCGTTTATAGTTTACATACCTGCCATAGCCTTCGCCGCCTTGCTTCGTAATTACAAGGTCATCATCTTCAATAAAAACATCACCCGATTTTTTTATCTTGCCGCATTTTTTACAAGTAACTATCGCTGGTGGCTTTTCTTTACACCATCGCATATTTTTAGGCCATGAGAATTTGGCTGATTCTTTCGCATACCGCAGCCAAACTCTCTCTACGGCTTGACGGAAAGACAATTTATTCTTGCGTTTCATGCGTCCTCCGGATCCTCCCCGTCCGGACCGGGGATTTCAAATCGCCGAATAAGAGAAGCGGCAACTGTTGATTGAAGCGGATCCCCTTGCATCGCTCTATTCCATAATTCAATTTGAATTTTATCAAATATTACAGCCTTTTCTTTTGTGGTCATTCTTACTCCTTTGTTTTATCCGTTTGTTCCGTTTTCTTTTTCATGGTCTCCAGCCGGCCGTCCTGGCATCTCAATATTATCCAGTCTTTTTTCCCACTCCGCTCGAAGCGCCTGAATGTTTTTATCATCTGTAAATGCACAAAAAGAATAAAACGTAGTGATAGTGTGCGTTCTTAACTTTTCTATTGTATATTTGCTTAACTCTTTTTTGTATTCGTTAATTGGAATTACTTTCATATATTTCATTTTATCCTTTATCCGTTTGTTCCGTTTTCTTTTTCATGGTCTCCAGCCGGCCGTCCTGTACCACAATGGCAATACCCACTTCCCCCCACCATCCGGGGCGCTCGACCAAGTCAAGCAACCCCAGGATAGACTTGATAATATAAGCGCGTGAGATAGCGGGCTTGGGTGATGTCATTTATTATAGTCCATTGTATATCCGCATTTGCTGCAAACCGTAACCGTGTAAATTCCACCCTGAATTTTTATAGTGCGCTTTCCGATATGACCGCAACCCGGACAACGAGGAATGAATGTTACGAAAGGTTTACGTATTTCCCGTTTCGTCTCCATCCTGTTTTTTACGTTTTCCATTGTTGGTTTATCCTATTGTCTGATCCTTGGCTGATTGCACAAGAGCCGCCGTGTTTTTCTTGATCTCATTTAGTGCTGCCAATATTTCAACCCGCACCTGGTTCGGCAGTAGTGGGGTTGGATATTTATCTTTTACTTTCGTGGACTTCTTTTCTTTTTTCATGCCTTATTCCTCCTTGGTTGTTTTCCGATCATTTAAAA
>CAZNIO010000032.1:0-3433 GCA_964573135.1 uncultured Gammaproteobacteria bacterium | reverse complement strand
AAAATAAAAAAGTCGACAGTGGGAGAAAAAATGAAAGTGATTCGTAATTTTCTCACATGTATGGATCTCAAAGGTATAAAAACACTGCATCTATCTAGGGTGCCAAAAGGGGTGAGGGCGGATGACAGAATGGTCTTTTTTACTCAGGGTGAGTTTAAAAAAATGATTGCAACAATTAACACCGAAAATGTTGAAGGTAAAAGAAACAGGGCAATACTCGAAGTACTTTTTGCCACAGGCATGAGACTAGAGGAAACTATTAGGTTAAATAAGGACATAGACATAGATTGTGGAGAGGTGATTGTTCAAGGTAAGTTTGATAAGATCAGAACAGTGTATCTTAACAAGAGAGCAATGTATTGGATTAATACATATCTTAAAACAAGAAATGATGACTATCCGGCACTTTTTACATTTGTTAGAAAAAGGAACGAATGGACAGAAATCAATAAAGGCAGAATTGGAAAAAGGTCACTTCAAGAGGTGGTTAAAAAATATGTGAGACTAGCCGGGCTTAGAGGCGATATATCTACTCACAGTTTCAGACATTCATTTGCCACCCACATGTTAAAGCAGGGAGCTGATTTGAGGGCAGTCCAAATGTTCTTAGGTCACAGTGACTTAAGGAGTACTCAAATATACACTCATTACGTAAACCCAGAACTCAAACAAATTCATAGCAGATTAATGAACTTTTAGTCTATCGTTTGGTGGGAGAATGCCTTGCATTATCCCACCGTTATGGTAAAGTAAGAGTAGATTTACAATAGAATAAACAAGAAAATAGTATTTTTTAGCAAGAACGGAGAATAATCCATACATCCAGCATTTATTCGAAAAAAGATGATGTAGGGGCAAAATCGTTCAATATATTGCAACATTAGCATAAAAAAGGCTACAAAATAATATTTTGTAGCCTTTTTGATTGGTTTTAGAGCATTTTGGCACAAAATATTAGATATATTATATTTTGTGGATAAAAACATAAATCCGTAAAAAATTAATTAAAAAGGAAATTTAATTAGTTTTTTGCGGATTTTTTGTATGAGAAAAAAGAATTTACAATTCCATATTGAAAGTGATGATTATTTTGGGACCTTGGCCACAGTCATTGATTTGGTAAGACAGAATTTAAATCCATTTAAACAGAAGCAGGAAAAAAGTACATTGGAAGTAAAGGTTGAGGAATTAATATATTTACAGAAGAATTATAAGATAGTCAAAAAGTAGTTTAACAATTTAATAAAATAATTTATTTCGGCAGAGTCCGGGATAACTAGAAAGGGGGTGATTATATGAATCAAAAACCCCAAGAGGTCGCTGAAGTGGTTGAATGTTGCGAAGACTATCCATTAGGAGGATCTCTTGAACCTTATGATATTTGGCGTGATTTGCAAATGCTTGAAAACGCAAGACACAGGTTAGGTCAAATAAAATAAGACACCCGCCCCAAAGGGCGGATGTCTTGAATGCGATGAATATCTCTTAGGAAAATAATGCAGTCTTCTCAAGAGATTTCAGTACAAACCTATCAATTTTGGCATTATTAGTCAAGCTAAAAATGATTTTAACAAATTAATTAATATCAATTCTTTTAGGGGATTGATTAAGAAAAATTATGCAAACTAAAACAATTACCAGAACTGCTTTAAAGCAGAAAACTGGTTATCTAGGTAACTTCTTTATGGAGGTTGCCAACACTAAACCGTATTTTAAGGCGGCGTTTGAAGGTTTTGCTGGGACAGGCAAAACATACACATCAGCAGTAGTAGCAATTGGTCTTCACAAAAAAATTAAATCAAAGAAACCAATTGTAATGTTCGACACAGAAAAGTCAGCTAAATTTTTAAAAACTATTTTTAAAGAAGCTGGCATTGAACTACTTGTAAAAGAATCAAGGACATTAGCTGATTTAAAAGAGACGATGAGGCTTTTGAAAGAAGAGCAAGTATCTGACATTTTGATAATCGATAGTATTTCTCATGTTTGGGAGGATACAGTCGAAGCCTTTAAAAGAAAGATGAAGAGAAATTATCTTCAATTTCAAGATTGGGGAATATTAAAGCCAATGTGGAAGTCTGAATTTTCCGATCCATTAGTAAGGGATCCGTATAATATCATTATGTGCGGTCGAGCTGGGTTCGAGTATGAGAATGAGATAAACGCGGAAACTGGAAAAAGGGAGATCTTTAAATCTGGTATAAAAATGAAAGTTGAGGGTGAGACAGCTTATGAGCCTGACATCTTGGTTCTAATGGAAAGATTTGAAGAAATTATGGGTAGAGATAAAAAAGTCTATAGACAGGCTACGATCGTAAAAGATAGATCAACTCTTATTGACGGCAAAACATTTATAAACCCAACCTTCAAAAACTTTGAACCGGCAATTGATGAGATGCTATCTGATCCTGATGAAAGAGAAGCTCAAGAAACCGATTCCAGCGGACTATTCAAGACAGAAGAGGATAAAAGAGATTATATCAGGAGTAAGGAAATAGTACTTGAAAAAATTACCAATGAATTAGTTAAGGCTTGGCCAAGCAGTGGTGCAGCTGATAAAAAATCAAGAATAGAAATATGTGAAAAGGTGTTTAACACAAATAGTTGGGAGGAGATTAAGCGAAAAGGATTAGCTGAACTTGCACCCGGGCTTGAAAAACTAAAAGAGGCTATTATTAATTATTTTTCCGATCAATTTCCTGATAAAGCAGAAGAGAAGGTGATCCAAAAAAAAACGGTAAAAAGTAAAACTAGAAGGGGGGCGAAAAATGTTAAGTAAAACACCAAGCGTTCCGCATTTAATTTCGGAGAAGATTAGATTAAAATCAAGAATTCAATCAAGGAATTATTTGCTTGGTGAATTTAGGCAAATTGTGAAAAGAGAGAATGAAAGAGATAGTCAGCGGATTGCAGAAATTGAAAGAAAGCTTAATGTTGGAAAGCCTAGAACATATAAAACATTTTTGTTTTTTTAATAAAACACACAGGGCTTTATAGCCTTGTGAGGCAAGAGGTCGGCTTAGTCCGAGGATTCGGTTTCGACTGAATTCACCTCTTGTTTCATAAGTCTATAAATGTACTCACATGCTTGTCACATGAAATACAATATAAACATCAATCAAATGGCTTTAGCTAATACCTCGCTCGATATAGCAGATGGGGCGATTTTGGATTATTTGTATTACTTATGCTCATCACTTAGTGAAAGGGTGGAGAAACAGCGCAAGAACGGCTACACGTGGGTAAATTTTAACTATTTAATGGAGGAGATGCCATTGCTTAGAGTTAAGTCAAAAAGCAGAATATCAGAAAGAATTAAAAAAATAAGCAATGAGGGATATTTAAAAACACAAAGGGAGGGAAATAAATTTTATGTAAAATTGACAGCTAAAGTTGATGAACTGTTCGTTAAATCGAACGCTTTATCCACACC
>CAZNIO010000031.1:0-4364 GCA_964573135.1 uncultured Gammaproteobacteria bacterium | reverse complement strand
TCATAACCCACCTTTTTAAACAGGTTTACCTGTCTAGACAAGGGGTACAGTTTAAAGACAATCAATTTGGTCATCCGTCTTTACGCACTATTCGTAGACTGGAGAGAATGAATATTCAAATTTTTAGAACAGATGAGATGGGAGATATATTCTTTGAAAGTGATAGTTTAAATTTAATTAACCGCTTTTGACAATTATCTCCCCCCATGTTATTTTTAATATCAATATTATAAACTAAATCTTTTTTGTATTATGTCAACAGATTTTCCAATTACTAATACCAAAGTTGAAGGCTTAACTGACAAGTTTGATCTGGCAGATCCAGCTGGCCGCCAACAATATTTTCAAGCCAAGGTCGGTAAAGAAATCGAACAGTTAAATAAGTATTTTGAAAAAAATACTTTTATAGCCTACCTCCTAGGTAAAAAAAATTCAGGCAAAGGCACCTATACTAAACTCATGGCTGAAATTTTTGGTAAAGATAAGATAGGCCATATTTCAGTAGGGGACGTTGTGCGTCAAGCTCATAAAGATTTGGAAGACGAAAGTAAAAAACAAGAACTAACAGATTTTTTACATAAAAATTATCGTGGATATATTTCAGTTGAAGATGGTATCAATGCTTTACTAGGTAGAGATACAACAAATTTACTTCCCACAGAATTCATTCTAACTCTTGTTAAAAAGGAAATAGATTCAAGAGAAAAGAAAACCCTCTTTGTGGATGGTTTTCCAAGAGACTTGGATCAAGTCTCTTATTCACTCTATTTTAGGGATCTAATTAATTACAGAGAAGATCCAGATGTTTTTGTAGCCATCTCTATTCCAGAGTCTGTTATTGATGAGCGCATGAAATATAGGGTGGTTTGTCCAGAATGCCAAACTCCAAGAAGCTTAAAACTCTTGGCCACTAAGAAAGTTGGTTATGATAAGAACAAAAAGGAATATTACCTAATGTGTGATGACCCTCAATGCGGTGACGCAGTTATGAAAGGTAAAGAAGGGGATGAATTGGGCATTGAAACTGTCAGAGAAAGATTGGAGTTGGATGATAAATTAATTCAAAAAGTACTTAACTTACACGGTGTACCCAAGGTATTGCTCCGCAATGCTGTTCCAGTTGATCAAGCTAAAGACAATGTAGATGATTATGAGATAACCCCACAATGTGAATATGAAGGAGAAGACGAGATTAAGGTTATAGAAAAACCATGGACCATCAAAGATGACCAAGGAGTTGAGTCATATAGCCTTATGGCGCCAGCAGTAGTCGTTAGCATGATTAAGCAATTAGCTAAGATTTTTACTTAATTCATTCAGTTTATTAGGAAAACAGCAGTTATATAACTGCTGTTTTTTATTGTGGATAACTTTAAACTTGCCCTATTTTTATTGTTATATATAATACAAGCTAATATGCAAAACAGACTTAACAATTTCTTTTTTAGTTTTTTCTTCACTGGCATTGGCCGGCCTGTTTTAGCGTAGATTTAATTTTAATCTAAATTTCAACAGACTGGTCAAATTGGCCAGTTTTTTAGTTAAAAAACAAAAATAAATTTTAAAATAAAATGAAGGAAATACAAAATGAAGGACGAAAACAGTAAAACCAAGACAACACAAAAAAAAGAACAAAATAAGCCGTTTATTATTGATTTCAATATAGCAAGCAGGGAGGAGAAAAGGCAAATAGTGTCCATCATGGGCATGCGCGGCATACCAGCAAGAGGGAATGATAATGGTGCTTATTAAAAATATATTTAGTAAAAAAAAGGCGGCTAATGAACAATGTCGCTTTTTTTGTTTACTTTAAAATAAAAAAGCCATTTTATAATTAACTGTTCATTTTAATGAGTTAAAATAAAATGGCTTTGATTTTCCTAGGTGGGCAATTGGCTGTGTGTTATTCTCCAAAGATTATGGTGACCACCGTCCGTGGTGCAATAGCTAAACACAATACATCATTCGGCATTGGCACTTTACACAAGGAAGTGCTTTTTCTAGTAGGCCGGACCTGGCCCTACTGGCTGTGGAAATTCAGCTGGTGGGTTGTCTTCAAAATGTTTTTTCATTTTCTTGTCCTTTTGTTTTTTTGATTTTTACTCATTTAGCACGAGTGGTGGTTTAGGCTTTATTTTAGTTTTTAACAACCAAGAAATATATCATATTTCCCAATTGTTAAACACCAAATTATATAATAAAAAACCGGACCTTTATATTTGCCCGATTCTGAAAGCTATAACCTATGTTTTAGCTTAAAATCAGGCCAGTCCGACCAAAATCAAAATAGCAATAATCAAGCCAATTATATTGGTTTCTGTCGAGATATTAACTTGTGCTATTTTTTTATTCATAAATTGTATTATTTATACTATATTATCTATAAAATTATGTCAAATAGGGAGTTTTCCACAAAAAAATAGCGATAAAATTCATTTAAGATTTTACCGCTATCCATTATTTTTATACATAATTTTTAACTAATTGATCCAGCAATCTGGATCCCCTCCAAAATAATTATCGGAATTATACAGTGCCCGAACCCTGCACCCGCCACAGTTGTATCCAAGTTTTTGTGGACAATCACCGCATTTTCCGCCGAACTCTCTTAGCAATAATTTTTTAATTATAGGGCTATTAACATATTTGTCAGCTATTTCCTTCACTGTCATGTTTGTCGTGTTCATGATAACTGGCCGCTCGCTTAAGGCACAAGGTGTCATTTCTAATTTTGAATTTATATTAAATGTTACAATACCTGCGCCGCAACCACTAATTATCATATCTTTTTCTTTGTTATTTTGTTTTTCTGTCAACAGACACGTTAAGGGATCATTTGACTCAACGGCGATATTGCTATTAGCGTTTAGATCCAAGACTTTTTGAATAAAATCTTTTTTCTGACTTTTGTTCATAAAAAATTCAGGGTTATTAACAGCCTCGCCAACCGGATGCACAGAAGAGAATGCCACACAATGACAACCTATATTTTTTGCCAGCTCAACGAATTTTTCCATTTCTGGTATTTGGTCAGGTCGAATGGTAGTTCTCATACCAACAGTTAAACCAAGATTATTGCTCAGCTTTGCCGCTAGCTCTAGGGCTCCAATGGCAGCTTCCCAAGCTCCGTCAAAACGGCGAAAATCATCATGGCATGTCTTGGATAGGTCATCTAAGCTAATAGATAAAAGGAGGCTATTGAATTTATTTTCTGCTATTTTTTTTAGCAATTCTTCATTAATTAGCAGTCCGTTACTCGTTATAGCCACTCTCTCTATAGCTCTTTTTTTAAGAGCTTTAATAATAGATAGAAAAGATTTATGCAATGTTGGTTCCCCGCCGGAAATAATAGCCGTTATTTTAGCTAAATATTTTTTAGGTGTAAAGGTTACTACAAAATCAAAAATTTTTAAAATTTGATCTATGTGAACATCTTTTTTTCTTTCTCTCTTGCCTCTGCAGTGCATGCAGTTCATTTGGCATAATCCAGTTATCTCAGTCTGGAAATAGTCAAATATTATTTGGAAGATAGTCTCTGTATCGCAATCCATATGCTACTCCTTTATTCTGATTAGAAAAATTCAAACGGGAATTTTATTATTGTTTGAATACCATAAGGTATAATAAAATTCCCGTTTTTTTCATCTATCAATTTTAATTTGGCGGACCGTTCACGTCGCATGTATGGCAAAGGCCTTTCCCGCCGCGAACAAGTATGATCCGCGTTTTGGTCAAAGGTGTCGTGTCTGCCAACTGAATGGTCAGAATAGATGATCGTTTTGTCTTTTTGATTTCTACCAAAATTATCTCCTGTGTTATGGTTATTTGCGACACAATTACCGTTTTTAAATCTTTTATTTTGAATTTTATTAGAAGAAACAATAATATATTTCCTCAAATAAAATCCAACGCCCTAAAAAACTGGCTCCCTAATGGACCAGTCTTCTGTTTATATCTATCTTATTTGTATATATATACTTATAATTTTAAACAAAAGAGTGGCCACTAGGTTCTAACCCAGTAGGTCTTAATTCCGTTCAATAATAGCTTGTGGCTCATTTGTAAAATCATATTACTTTAAAGTATACTTTTTCTTTAAAATACTGTCAAGTGCTTTTTTTTGCACTAAAATTAGGGTATAAAACAGCCCATAATATATGATTTACCTACTTTTCCACAAGTTTTGTATTAGTTGAGTGGAACAAAACCAAAGATTATTTATATAATTTTCAAAAAACTGCATCCAGCGATATTACATCTTTTTTACTCTCTTGTCAATATCCACACTCTTTCTTCGTTTTTTTGTGATATAATAAAAATACATGAAAAATCATCCACCCATCTTATCAAAAAAAATGAGGGAT
>CAZNIO010000030.1:0-4581 GCA_964573135.1 uncultured Gammaproteobacteria bacterium | reverse complement strand
CATATATATTTAAAAATGTCAATGTTTTTTCTCTTTCTTATTTTCAAACATTAAAAATTTCAGAGAAAAATGAAGCGTAAAAATCTCTGCAAAATATCCACTGTTTGAGGAATGGAACGTTAGTGAAATGACGAGTTTGGAATTTTGCTAGATTTTATAGCGTAATGATCTGAAATTTTTCTGTTTGAGGTTTTTGCTCCACTTTTTTAAAAAAGTGGAAAGAAAATAGATCTACATAATTATATAAAAATATTATTTTATTTTTCAATGCCCGCATAACATATTTTATAATAAAAAACCCACCTTCCTGCTAAAACGCAGAGAGGCGGGTGTGTAAAATTAAAATGTTTTTGTTTTTAGTCGTCGTAAGAGACCTTGGCCTTTTTGAAGCCGGTGCTGATTTTTCCCAGCACCGCATCACTTTCGGGTTGTCCAACCACGGCATAACGAGTGTAGGGTCCGAAATGAACGCCCATGATACCGGTTTTTTCAATCATGAGAAAATTAAACTGTTTGCTGCTTTCAATCTTCTGACCAAAAGCCCAGTCAGGTGTTTGCCAGAGGGTAAAAAAGCCCGCTCCGGGTTTAACCGCCAGTTTCATTCCGCTGAGTGTGAGAAGGTCTGTCAAAATTTCAATCCTTTTTTTATAAAGATTGGAAATTTCAACAACACTTTTCATATCCTTTTTTAGACACTCCAGAACTCCGAAAGCTGCCGGGGCAAAAAATCCACTGTCGGCATTTCCTTTTATAGTAGCAATATCACCGATAAAATCAGGCGACCCTACCATAGCGCCAATACGCCAGCCAGTTCCGTTTCCGATAACTTTAGAGGCTGAAAAAGCTTCAGCCCAAGAAAGATCAGGAAATTTATGAGCAACTGAACATAAAGGAGAAACCCTTTCATCATGAACGAGCATGGCATAGGCAGCATCATTAAAAAGACGAATGTCATAAACCTGACAGTAATCACAGAGCCTCTCCCACCATTCCTTGGTCGCCCCGGCACCACTCGGATTATGAGGATAATTAATGTGAAACAAATTAATCGAGTCACCTTTTTCATCTTCTTCGTATGGATTAAACAAAAATCCATTTTCCGGGTTAATTGCAACCTCGGTATTGTCAGTATCTAAATAATCACACCAAGTCTTGGGCGTGGGATAACCGGGGTTAGTTGTGGTCGCCACATTTAAATAGGTATCAGCCGAACCACAGGCCAAAGTTACCAAGCCTTCCATCGGTTTTATACCAGGAATAGGCAAAAAGGCAATGTCATCACTTTTCTCGGGCAAAATAACGCCCTTGTACAGTCTAACAAAATCCTCGGCAAAACCGGGCACACCAGGACTTCCGTTGTCCTGATACTCATGCATAGACTCTTTAAGGCTTAAAACTGCCTGGGAAGCTCCTTCACAAGCCGACTTAAAAGCAGGTCCCTGGGGCTGACCAATCGCCATATTAATAATCTCAATTCCCTTTGCCTCTGCCTCAGCCCTTTTAGCCTTGATGGCCTGAAAAAGATTCTGCCCTCCCATGGTTAATTTTGATTCTCTCATCCTTTTTCCTCCTTTAAAAAGTTAAAGTTCGTTCTTTAAATTTGAGAGTAGCCGTGTAATCTTTAAACGTTTCCTCTCTACGTATTAACACAACACTTCCATCTTCTTTTAACATTAATTCTTTAGGACGAAGACGGGCATTATAATTAAAGCCCATCGCGTGTCCATGAGCACCGGTATCATGAATAATAAGTAAATCGCCTTCCTTAAATTTGGGAAGTTCACGATCCCGAGCAAACTGGTCACAATTTTCGCAAAGCGACCCGACCACGCTAACAACTTCTTTTTTGTCATTATCATTTTTTCCATAAACATTAATGTGGTGATAACCGCCATCAGGCCAGTACATACCCGGACGCATCAAAGCTGACATAGAAGCATCTACGCCACGCCATTCTTTGTAGGTATGTTTTTGGTTTATACATTTTGTAATCAAAGCTCCATGCGGACCGGTTATATAACGACCGCTTTCCAAAAAAAGAGCAGGAGTTCCGTAACCCTTTAAAGAAAAATCTTCTAAAACAACGGCAATTTCCTCTGCCATTTTTTCAATCGGAATTTCCTTATCTTCAAGTCTGTAAGGTATTCCAAGGCCACCGCCCATGTTAAGAAAATCGAATTTAATTCCAAGCTCATCTGAAACCATCATCATGACATCACAAAGCATTCTGACAGTCTCAACCATATACTTATAATTTAACTCATTACTACAAATCATAGTATGGATTCCGAATTTAACAGCACCTCTTTTAATAGCTCTGCGATAAGCTTCCGCAATCTGATCATGAGCCACACCATACTTGGCCTCAACCGGATCACCGATAATACTATTACCGGTTCGCCTTGGCCCTGGATTGTACCGAAAAGAAATAAGTTCAGGAAAACTGGTCGCCTTATTAACAAGGGTAATATCATCAAGATTTAAAATTAATCCCCCATTAAAGCCAGCCTCCATAAACTCATCCTGACTGGTATTATTGGACGTAAACATCACTTCCGAAGAAGTGCCACGTGTTAGTAAAAGCTCGGGTATTGAACTGCAATCAAAACCAAAACCAAATTCCCGAAAAATATTCAATATAGCAGGATTTGGATTGGCTTTTACAGCAAAAAATTCCTGAAAAGGAACACCTGCTGTTCTAAAGGCGTCTATCAAGCACTGGCAAGTTCCTTTGATTCCCCTCTCATCATAAATATGAAAAGGGGTACCAAACCATTTTACAATATCCGGTAAAATCGGGTACAATCTATCTCTGAAATCTTGTGACATCATAATAGCCATTCCTCCTTTTTTAAATTAACGGTTAGTTTTGCTAATATTGGATTTTATAATAAATCAATTGTCAATGATCGATTAATTAAAATAACAACATCTTAACATTAAGTCAAACTGTTTTAGATAAAAATTATTTAATATAGAAGTCTAAGATTGTTTTTTAAATCTTACTGAAAAAATAGGATCGTATTGAGTATTATTTTGATCCATTATCTCAATTTTCTCTCCTCGAGAAACCTTGTTTATAGCTAAATCACTCAAAATTTGACTATCATTTACCAAGTCCGCCTTAAATGTGTCTAATTTATCAAATTCTTTTCTAAAATCATCACTAATGTCAGATTCAATTTTTTTCTTTTTCTCCCTCAATTCCCGAAGGCTTTCTACTGTTTTTTGATAGCTTTCAGAATTAACTAAAGAATCTCTGTACATGCTTTTAATGTTCTTTTGTTCTTTCTTAGTTTCTTGAATTCGATTAAAAACTTCTTGAATTTTACTCATAAAAATATAAACCCCCTGTTTTTCACAAGGGATTTAGGTTATTAATAAATTATTTAAATTAAACCTATTTAATCAAACGTTCAAAATCACTATTAGAAATTCCTAGCCCTAAATTACGCATTACGTTGTATGCGTCAATTGGGCGCCCTAAGTAATGCATTTTTAAATCAACTGGATCAACATAATAGGCCTCTCCATTTGCTTCTACTCTAAGTAAAATCATACCAGATAGGTTGCTTGATGCATAGCCATTAAATTTATCATAAGTAACTTCTGAAATTCCCAATCCCTGCTCTCGCATTACATTAAAAGCATCGGCTGGCCTACCAAGGTAATGAGACGTATTTGTTCTAAGATTTAAATAGTATGCCCTCCCCACATCTTCAACTTTCAAAATAATTTTTCCTTTTAGCCTTGAAAATAATGAATTATCTTCTGACACCTCGACATCAATACTCTTTTTTGCTCTTAAAAATTTTCCCTTATCAAAATAATAATTATCATCTTCTGCCTGATAATCATCATTATAATTTAATTTAAAAGAATCTGGATCAGCGTCATTTACAATTGTATTTTTATAAAAGATAGCGTTTTTATCTCTAGAATAATCGTTATCTAAGATTTGAAATGAACCCATGTCAACTTCTGTAGGAATTGGATCCCAAAAATAAAATATCTGATCATCATCTTTTGAGTATGGAAATTGAATTGCCTCAAATGTATTTGGATTTGCCCCATTTATAACACTTTCTTGCAAACAGGTGCTCCAGTCTGTCTTTGAATAATCACCTTCTATTACAGTTCTTTCTTCTGGTATACTGCAAGCATATTCTTCTCCTTCTATTCTGTTTAAAATAGTTCCTCCACCCCTATAATATTGTATGTTATAAGTTCCATTTTTATCCTTGATATTATAATCATTAATATAGACAAAACTATCTATATCAATTCCTACCCCATCTACTCCTAACCTAGAACCACCAATATAAAATCCGTTTTTATCTTTCAAAATAGCATCAGATACAAATTCTACGGTGTTTGGATCAATTCCTGTTTCAATAACTCCGCAATAATAATTCCAACAACTTTCATAATAGACTTTATTTTTGTCTTTTGCATATTGACTACCCAAAGCTTTAAAAGTTTCTGCATCAGCTCCTTCAATCAATATACCAACTGAATTATTTCTATCACAATTCCAAACATGATTTTTATCTTTTACAAAAATATTACTCAAATATTCAA
>CAZNIO010000029.1:0-4942 GCA_964573135.1 uncultured Gammaproteobacteria bacterium | reverse complement strand
ATATTTAATTTATCCTTCAATTTTTCCAATAATTCAAGATTTATAGTCAGATAAATATAGTCATACGGATTTTCTTTGTAGTCATGATTGAGTTTTTTAAGATTAATTCCATTAATTATTTTTTCGGCAATTATTGCTTTATTGGATTCAGATATTATTTTTTTAAATATTAGTTCAGGATTATTATAATCATCTAAATGTGTTTTTTCTAAAAAAATACTTGGTGGAATATTGAGTATATATATTTTTTTATTTTTGATATAAGAAGAGTAAGGCGAGTCGCGTACTAATTTGATAATTGACCGAATAATTTTGAGTTTTTGCTCTTTGTTAATGTATTTAAGTTTCATAGTAATTTAATAGTAATTATACCTTCAATTTAGCATATTTTAGACTCTTTTTCAAGCTCTACATTGATTTTTTAGCTAAACGGGGGTAAACTAAGAATATACACAATTTATCGCCTAAACCTCGATTTTTCGGGGCATGGCAAGCAGAATTCCGTCCAAGGCACTGAACCCCTCGTTCAGCAAAGCCTTGGACGGTCATAGTTCGAAAGGATTATGAGTGGCGAAAGCCACCGAGCTGACGGGGGGCTTTGTGTTATTATTAGTAATAGCGGTTTAAATCCGTTTAAGGCTATGCCTAAAAATGAAAATTATATGAAAACTACAAGAAAATTTATTATATGTTTATTGATGGGGTTATTTTTGATAACACCATTTTTTGCTTATTCTTCAAATAATATTGCCGATAGATTAAAGGGCAAACTATTATTGCAAGTAGAGGATAGGGGCAGGATTTGGTATGTTGATTTTGAGGGCAGAAAATGGGAAGTTACCTTTGCCAACGCTCTACCTTTATTTGAAAATTTAGCTTTAGGAATTACCAACACGGATTTAAATAAAATTCCATTAGTAAGTGAAAAATGGGCATCTTCTTTGGGTAACCGCTTAAAAGGTAAATTATTATTACAGGTGGAAGATAGAGGTAGAATTTGGTATATTGATTTTGATGGCAAGAGATGGGAAGTTACTTGGGCAAATTTAATGTCTTTATTTGAGAGTTTGTCATTAGGTATTACTAATACCGATTTGTCCAATGTATTAGAACATGGGCAGGTAGATGTTTCAAATTTAAAGTTATTAAATAATACGGAGGTCGTAGAGCAATTAAAAGATTCTGTTGTTTATATCGAAGCAAAGGATAATGTTGGAAGTGGCTTTATAATTGAAGCTGACGGATATATTTTAACAAATGCCCATGTTGTTCAAGGGGTTTTGGTTGTTGATGTTATTTTATCAAACAATACCTCATTAAGTGCATCAGTTATTGGGCGGGACGAAGATATTGATTTAGCTTTATTAAAAGTAAATAAAACTGGATTGAAGAAATCCGCTTTAGGGGATTCTGATTTAGTAAAACAGGGAGATGAAATTTATACTCTGGGTTATCCTTTTGGGATAAAAGGAGATGTGAGTTTAAAAGAGGGTATAATTTCAAGAAGATTAAATGATTCAGGTGATGAATATTTTGAAATTTCTGCTGATCTTCACCCCGGTAATAGCGGTGGGCCCTTAGTGGATAGATACGGTCAAGTAATTGGGGTTAATACAGCCGTTTTTGGCAGAAGTATTCAAGGGGTTAGCGTAGGTGAAACCATTAAGTTAGCTATTCCCATAAATATCGCAAAAAATATTCTTGTGGATTTAAAGAATGGGAGAAATATAGTCAATACGAAAATTGCAAAACAAGAACAAGCGGAGACCGCCAAGCCCTATACTGAAACTGATATCTTAAATTATAATAAATGGAAAATAGTCATGCGTAATGTTTCGGATAGTTTTAAAATAGTTGCTACTAATTTTATAGAGGGTCGCAATGATTTTGATAGTAAATCTTTAAATACAGCTATTACAAAATTTACATTATGTGAAGAATCAGGCGGGATAGCATATAAATATGCAATGGAATTGCCTATAATTTTATCAATACCGGTTACTTCAGAATATAGATTAAATTGGTTGAGACTTATAACTGTCCAGAGGCGTGTTTGTCAGGGCTATAAAATTGCGTCTAAAAATTTTTTAGTTGATGATTACACTGACGGATTAGATGCGCTTAGGCGGTTGGGAGAAGACGACAATGCGCGAGTCGAGTTGCATGGTGTAACAATAACTCAATGGGAAGAAATCATCTTAAAAGCCGAAGCATTAGGAATGGATACCAATTAAATTCATGGATAAAATATTTACAGATAAAAAATAATTATAAAGGATTTTAAAATAATTTATTTTTATAATTAATTGTTAAAAAATATGAAAAAGATAAAACTGTCAACTGTATTTATTATTTTTGTTATTTCATTCTTTTTCCCTTTTGGTAAGCTTTATGCTATAAATGGAATTTTATCTGTTTCATTGTCAGCCGATACTCCAAAAACTTCGATAATAATAGGTAATATTTACTATCCATTTACAAAGATAAGTTTGGTTGCATCTAGCAAAGATATTACCATCTCAAAAATAGAGGTAACAAGAACTGGGTTGGGCAGTGATTTTGCTTTTAAGTCTATCTCTTTAGTGGATGCTGATAATAATTGTAGTTTCGGCACGACAAAAAAATTAGTTAATGGCAAAGCAACCTTTAATGAAACTATAATTATTAGAGAGGGTCAAACAAGAAATATTTATCTTGCTGGTAATATGATTTATTCGCTAGCAGGGCATGTTGAAGAAATGCCTGCTTTATCATTAACATCTATAACAGTTGACAGTCAGTCAGAGATCACTGGGGGCTTGCCTATAACTGGCAAAACCCAGATATTTAATAGTGTTATTATTCAAAATCCTGGTGAAGAATATATATATGGGTATGAATTTAATTCGCCTAGTCAATGCCCTGTTGAAATAGCTCCGCTTCCTACATCAAGATTATCAAAAATAACCAATGATCCCCTTGTTGCTTATCAGGAATATTTAGAGAGCACTAATATTGAAGATGTATGGTCTTTAACTACTGGAAACCAAGATATAATAGTTGCCATAATAGATGATGGTATTTATATTAATCATCCAGATTTGCGAGATAATATTTGGAATAACACAAATGAAGTAATTGGTAATGAAATTGACGATGATAAAAATGGCTATATAGATGATATTTATGGCTGGGATTTTATTAGTGATGAGGGCGAGATGACTACGAGAGGAACACATGGAACAATGGTCGGCGGTATAGTTGGTGCTGCTGGGAATAATAATATTGGAGTGACTGGTATAAATTGGAAAGTGAGGCTTATGCCACTAATAGTTTGCGGTTCTGATGGTTGTGACACAGATGCTATTATTAAGGCAATAAAATATGCCACTGATAACGGTGCGGATATAATCAATTTAAGCCTCGGCACTCAAATGACGACTGGTTATAGCACTAAATTTGATGAATCTATAAAGTACGCTTTTGATAAAGGAGTTTTGATTGTCGCAGCCGCTGGTAATGGTGATGTTGAGGGTGGTATTGGTCAAGATTTGAATTTAATTCCGCAATCTCCAGTCTGTAATGATGTGGGGCGAAATATGGTTATTGGTGTTGGAGCTATAGATCCTACATATAACACGAGAACACCATGGTCTAATTTTGGAAGTAATTGTGTAGATGTATATGCGCCGGGAACTGGCGTTCATTATAAAATTGTTTCTACATCTGTACCAGCCTATAGTAGCATAGAAGGATTTTATGATGCCGCCGAAGGGACATCTTTTTCTGCTCCAATAGTATCAGGAATTGCTGCTTTAATAAAAGCGAAATATCCCGAAATAAGTAACACTGCTTTAAGAAGTAGAATAATTAATAGTACAAAAAGCAATTTGATAGTAGACGCTTATGGAGCAATTAAAAATCCTCTTCAAGAGAATGAAAAAAACATGAAAAATATAGATATAGGATTATCAAATAGGCTAAAAGGCAAATTATTGTTACAAGTCGAGGACAGAGGAAGAATTTGGTATGTAGATTTTGAAGGAAAAAGGCATGAGGTCACTTTTGCTAATGCTTTATCACTATTTGAAAAATTAGCATTAGGTATTTCAAACGCCGACCTAAATAAAATTACTGAGAATGATGATAATTGGCCATCTTCAATGGGGAACAGACTTAAGGGAAAGTTATTATTGCAAGTGGAAGATCGTGGTCGTATTTGGTATGTGGATTTTGAAGGTAAAAGATGGGAAGTTACTTGGGCAAATTTAATGACTTTGTTTGAGAGCTTGGCTCTTGGTATAACAAACAACGATTTATCTAAAATTCCACAAGGAAGTTTATAAAAAATATGAAGATAAATAAATTATCATTACCTGTTACGATTATAATAGCCAGTATTATTTTGGGTGGATTTTATTATGTCAGCCAAGTGAATAAGCAGGATTCTATTGAGCGACAACAACGGATAGAGCTAGAGGCCAAAAGGCAAGAGGTGGAAGCTAAAGCCACACAAGAACAAAAAGAATATGTAGCCAAAAGAAAAGGTGAGTGTTATGAAATATATGAAAAGGAAAGAGAAAAATGGAATAATGTTGATGGACATTTTTATAATGAGGAAAAAGATGCTTGCACAGTAAAATATGAAAACCAAGACTGGAAAGAGGGAGACCCATTTTTTAGTGGATTTGTAGATGAAGACGGCGACGGGGTTAAAGAGAAATATAATGAAGGCAAGTATTTTACAAAAGATTATTAAATTAAGTTTGGTGTATTCATTAGTTTATTTTGTTTAACCCAACTCATATTTTTCATCCTCCCCATACTAATCTTAACCATTTCATAAATACTCAATAGTTCGGTAAATAGGTAAACTGGGGAGTTTGTCAAAGAATCTAGCTAAGATTAGCTGGATTTTTTGATACCCAGATCGAACGTTCGAACTTTTTACTATTTGTGATAT
>CAZNIO010000028.1:0-5096 GCA_964573135.1 uncultured Gammaproteobacteria bacterium | reverse complement strand
TATTGTATCATAATTCACCAAATACAGTTGTCTAGAGGATGGGTACATTATAAAGTGGTTGCTATTACCATAGATGATCCCCGTCAAAAACTTCATCATATCAACTCTATGTTGGTGATGGAGAATGTTATGTCTGCGCGTCATTGGTTTTTCGTCGATCAATGGTATTCTGACGAAGGCGAGACCATTACAAAAAGAATCGCGATCTGGTATGGGACAGAGTCAGATTGGCCTGATCCAAATTTTTAAACAACAACAAAAATAATACCAATAAAGGTAAAGGGCATATTAATGGGCTGTCACTATCACGTTGATTGAGGTGGCCCATTTTTTGTTCCTTGAGATTAATTATATAGCTTAATAAAACTAATATTTTTTAACGATTTTTAGGATACCCCAAGCTAGAATACCACCAACAAGGGCTGTAAAAAATTGGGGCCAGGACATAAGAGTGGCCACCTTGGTGGCTAGAGTCTGCTTTAAGAGAAGCCCGGCGACAAGACTTGAGGTGGAGAAAAGCAACAGATATTTAAAACCAGCAGCAAAAACTAGGGCAATTGAATAATTAGTAACTTGGAGCGTATTGTCTTGAAATTGATTTTTAAAATAATCGAGGGTTAAAACAAGCAAAGTATTGGCGATAATTATAAAAGGAACCATAGGAGCTAAAACTGCTGGCAAGAGACCGGTACCCAGAGCGATAGTTGAGGGCAAAAGACCGATAAGTAGGGCGCCACGGACACCCAGTACAAAAACAGCTAGAATTAAAGCCATATTAACAATAGGGCCAGTAACCCATTGGGAATGAAGGCCAAGAAGTGGCGCGCCAGTGGCGATGGTGAGTAATGTTATAAATTTAAGGGCGTAAGATATATTGACTTTACTTAAAGTGGTTGTTTGGAACATATGTTTATTAATTAATTTATTTTTTTATAGCCTCCCCTATCTAACGAATGATATTCACAATGCATAAGATCCTCAATGACCTTCTCATCTCCTTGGAAATAGTCCCGATAAACTTTTAATATAGAGGTATTGTCATGGGCAGTACGGATTTTTTTACCTTGATCAATGGCGTAGAGCGCATTGGCACGTTTTTTACGGATATCAGCTGAGACTGGGACTGGCTGGCCGCCGCCGCCGATACAACCGCCAGGACAGGCCATAACTTCGACATAATCATATTTTACCTTACGAGAAGAGATATTGTCCAATAGTTGACGGGCATTGGCCAAGCCGTTAACTACAGCCACCTTTAATTTAAGGCTACCCAGAGAAACAGTGGCCTCTTTGAGGCCAGCTTGACCTCTAACTGATTTAAAATTAATTCTTCGATTGCTAATACGTGAAAGTTTCTTTTTGTTAGTTTTGAATTTCTCACCTAAAAGTATGGGGTCTAAATTGCCAAATTTCTTCTTAACTTGCAAAAAAGCATCGGCAGTGCGCAAGGCTGATTCCATAACTCCACCAGAAGCTCCGTAAATTACACCAGCACCTGAGTGTTCACCAAGCGGGTTGTCCATTTTCTGCGGTTTTATTTTTGCAAAATCAATCTTTTCTTTTTTCAAAAGATAAGCAAATTCACGGGTGGTTAAAACATAGTCAACGGCAGGTAAATGGAAATCTTCTTTATTCTCATTGTTTTTAACAAAACATTTAGTTTCTATTTCAAAATCCTTTAAGCCCAGCCGGTCGATACATATAGAGGGGTTTAAAGTGTGACGTTCTAGGCTTATCTCTTGTTTTTTAGCAGTACAGGGCATAATAGATACCACGATGATATCTTGGGGGTCTTTATCAATTAAATCGGCAAAATATGTTTTGGTAATGGCTCCTGAGATAATATGAGGCGAACGAGTAGTGGTCAGATGGGGTACGAAGTCAGGATAATAGAATTCAACAAATTTAACCCAACCAGGACAGCAAGAAGTAATCATAGGCCTGTCTTTGCCAGATTCCAGCCAGTGAATGAGTTCACGCGCTTCTTCATAGGTAGTAAAATCAGCACCCGTAGAGACGTCAAAAGCGTGATCAAAGCCCAGTTCTTTCATGCTGGCAGCCAATTGTCCGGTAACTACACTACCATACTCCATATTAAATTCTTCACCAATACTGACACGAATAGATGGGGCAATTTGAGCAACCAAGGTTTTGCCTTGTCTGTTTTTTAATAATTCCTGAACGTTTTGCCAATGAGGTACACCCTGAATCGCCCCAACTGGACAATGGACCACACATTGACCACAATAGGTACAATCTTTAGTCTCGTCATCAGTAGGTTTGGTTTGGGTTAAATAGCCTTTACCGCGCGTTTCATAAAAATCAACGCTTTGTTTTTCTTTGCAAATTTCTGTACAAATTCCGCAATCAATACACTTAGTTGAATCAAATTGAATAAAGCCAGATGAAAAAGTTTTGGCCTGTTTTTTACGTAGCTCTTTATCTTTGTCGTCCACTTTTTCGTCTACTCTTTGTTTCTTCTTTTTTAACTGGCGTTCTCCGAGTGCACCAAAGTTCCAGACAGGGTGTTCTGTTTTGCGGTCTATAAAACGAGTAAGAGGGGCATCATATTTTTTAGATGCTTTTTTAAGGACGCAATCCTCTGATTGAATGCATGATCCACATTTTTCAATGTGTTGAGCAAATATCATTTCAAAATTAACTTTTCTAGTTCGCAAGACATTGGGAGTATTTAACTTAACTTGCATGTCCTTAACAACAGGAGTTGAACAAGAAGTAACAATTCCCATACCCTCAACGTCAACTAAACATACCCGGCATTTGCCTTGAATTTTTAGATCGGGGTGTTTACAAAGGGTGGGGATAAATAAATTATTGGCTTTAGCCACATCTAAAACAGTCTGGCCTTGCTTAGCAGAGTATTTCTTCTTATTAATGTATATATTAAAGTTACTACTCATTTAGGTATCACATTTTAAGTTTGCTTGAGCTTCAAGAGGGCTTTGTTTGATATTTTCATAATATGAGGTAATGGCGGTAGTCGCCATTTTGCCAAGAGAACATAAACTGGCATTTTGCATAGTAAACAAAATATCTTTAAATAATTCTTGATCATATTTTCCTTGTTGATACATGTTGTAGAGCCTGTATGTACCTTCACGGCAGGGCACACATTGCCCGCAGGATTCTTCAACAAAGAATTTAAGCCAGCTCATAACTAATGCATTTTCTTCTTTGTCTTTATGATGGATAATTAGGCCTGAATAATGTTGTATAGCAATATCATCTAATTGATCACTTCTTAAGCAAGTGCCAGCCATGGCACCACCAAGTTGTATAAAAAAAGGAAAATTAGGATAAAGTCCGCTTTTTTCCAAAGCTTGTTTAACTGAGTATTTTTCATCAAGATGAAAAACTCCAGATGGGGTGTTATCACCGGAAATACAAAATAATCTTTGACGGGTATATTTGCCTTGATTAATCAAGGCAATACTGTAGAAAGTTTCACTGTTATTAACTAAAGTAGGTTTATTTAAAAAACCTACAGAAGTGACAAAAGGAGGTTTTAAACGGGGCTGTTCACGCTTGCCTTCCATTAGATTAATCATGGCTGATTCTTCACCTCCAATATAGTCATCGGCTTTTTTAGAAAAAAGCTCAATATTATCATCTCCAATCAAAACTTGGAGTTTTTGTTTAAATTTTTGATAATATGAAGATTTGAGGTATATAAAACCCTTAGTGGCTTTAAGCGTTTTGATGGCTAAACTAATGCCGTCAATCATCTTTTCTGGATAATGCTCTAAAATATATGCATCTTTAAAAATACCGGGTTCTGATTCGGAGACATTGCAGATAACATATTTTTCTTTATCGGCCTCATTTAAGACAGCCTGCCATTTTTTGGCAGTAGGAAAAGTGCCACAACCCCTACCGAGGAGTCCTGCCTGCTCGATTTTTTTAATTAATGGATGATTTTTCATGTGACTATACCAATGCTTGTTGAGGATTTTTTTGTCTAATAATTTTCTCAACAATATGAATAAATTTCTCAACTTCTTTAAACAAATATTTTAATTCACTTGGTGGAATTTCTACATCATAAATATCATAGATGAATTTATTCCTCTTCTTTCGCATTTCGTCGAAATTCTGTGTGATTTCTGTGAATTTGCTTCCAAGTGCTAGAGAGCAAAAATCGACAACAGTTTTGTGTTACTGGCCGTCTATAGGCCTTAATTTGTATAGAAACATAAAGGATCTGCCAGCCTCGAGCATTGCTTGATATAACAAAATATATGCTGTTTCTGTATCAATAATAATATTCTTTTCTGCTACCACCAAACTCTTTTTTGCCTTGCCTAAATATTTATTAACATCTTGCCAGTTTATGTCAAAATTAGCCACTAGACCGGCTTGTTTTAGTTCTTTGACTTTGGTCTTGAAGCTATTTGTATTCATTGTCGCCAATTAGTATTATTTTTTTATTATTCAAGACCTGCCTAAGAAACGGGGATTTATTTTTTTTAGCCCTAAACTCTTGTGGCGTATAAACAACCTGATTTATTTCTCTATCTAGCCCTTTTTCTAATTCCCTTAGCTTTAAGTTAATTTGGCCGAAATTAACACTGCCGATGATAAAAATATCTATATCAGAGTTGGAGCGCTGGCTATCGTTGGCAAAAGAACCAAAAATACAGGCCCATTCAATTTCCTTGAATTTAGCTAATATTTTTTTTAAACTAGCTGTTACGCCTTCGGTTTTGGCTATAATATTTTTTAATTCCCGTAATAAAGGGTGTTTTTGATTAAGATAAAAATATTTTTCTACGCCCTTGGGGGTGGATAAAAAAAGTCCCTCTTCTTCCAGTTGTTTTAGTTTTTTGGATAGATTGCTGGCATCAACATCAAGAATTCTTGATAATTCACGTAAATAATATTTCTTGCCTGGATTGGTAAAATAGAGAGTAAATATTTTTTTATTGATAGGAGAATTAATATTAATCATATAGATCGATAGTATTGTGGTTTAATTATACCACAAGTGTGGTAGATAACAATAATAATTCTATCCCTCATTTTTTTTGATAAGATGGGTGGATTTGAGATAAATAGGTATTCAGGAGAAGATACAT
>CAZNIO010000027.1:0-5539 GCA_964573135.1 uncultured Gammaproteobacteria bacterium | reverse complement strand
TAATAAATCCTTTTATCTGTGCATGGTATATAATGCTTTTATTTTATTTTTTTATCCTTATCTATTAAGCCATATTACAATAATTATGTAAGATATTAGAAGCATTTGGAGGGCGTTCAACAAATTATTATATATATTTCCCGGTACGTTTTTGTGGTATAATTAAGTTGTATTAAATTAGTTTAATAATTTAATTTTTGTGGTATAATATAATAGTTAATATGTTGACAAATTCCATGCTCAAAAGATTATTAAATTTACAAGAAATACAGCCTTGCTAATTTGTGATTAGCTGGGTTTTTATTTTTAAAAAATATAAAAAAACAAAAAACAAATCATAAAATTTGGTGGGATGATAAAGAAAAAATTGTCAGAAGTAAGTTCTGGGGTGATTCTAATGAAAAAATTGCGAAAGAACAAACAGAATCAATGGCTAAATTCTATAATACTTTAAAAGGAGATATCTTGGTTTTAATTGATTTAACTGAAGGTGGCAAAACAACTTCAGAGGCAAGAAAAATTTATGCAGATGGTTTGAAAAGTATGGGTGTAAAGAAACACGCTTTTATTGTAAAGAATACAATATTACGCGTGACAGTTGATTTTATAATGAAGGCTTCTGGAGCGAAAAATGTTAAATTTTTTAAAGATGAAAATAAAGCCATTAAATGGCTAAAAGAATAATATGTCAACTAGAAAAAACAATCAGCAAGAGCAGAAAATTGAGAATATTATTCAGGTTTTACAAAATGTAGCTCTGGGTGATTTTTCAAGTGATATCAAAATTGAAGATAATGAAGATAAATTTACAGAACTTGCTGTGGCAATAAATTTGATGATAGATGATTTACGGGAATATAAAAATGAAATGGACAAAAAGGTTACTCAGCAGACAAAACAATTAAAGCAAAGGGAGGAGAACTATAGGAAACTATTTGAAACTTCAAAAGACGCTATTATGACGCTTGAGCCACCAACTTGGGGTTTTACATCTGGAAATCCAGCGACCATTAAAATCTTCGGGGTTAAAAATGAAAAAGAGTTTGTAAGTTTAGGTCCAGGCGATTTGTCGCCAGAAAAACAGTCAGATGGACAGCTTACGGCTGATAAAGCTAAAGAGATGATTGGTAAAGCTATGAAGGAAGGTTCTAATTTTTTTGAATGGACTCATAAGAAATATAAAGGTAAGAGTTTTTTGGCTACAGTTTTGTTAACACGAGTTCAAATAAAAGATAAGCAGTTTTTGCAGGCAACAGTTAGGGATATTTCTGAACAAAATGAAAAATTAGAGGAGCTTGAAAAAATGAATAAGTTAATGGTCGGACGTGAATTAAAAATGGTTGAGCTAAAAAAGAAAATTCAAAAATTTGAAAAGAAAAAAAAATATGAAAAACGATAAAACATATCCAACAATTTATGGCGTTGATCCCAATAAGGAAGTAACATCTTTAATGGTTCGCGATGCAATTATTGAATGCTTTCGCCAAGCACATTGTGCTGATGCTGGAGTAGGTACTGAAGATGAAGATACTAATTGTTTGTATTGTAAAGAAATTGTCAAAAAAGCTTTTGATGATGCTGATGCAGATTTTAATAATCCAACTAAGGAAGATATTATGAATGTTTTGGGTAAGCTGGCTGAGTTTGCCAAAAAATTTCGTGATCAGAAGATGGTGCAAAAACATATGCAGGAAATAATGAAATTAGTTGAGAAGTTATAATTAATTAAAAAATTAGAAAAATGAAAATTAGAACAAAAATAATTATTGGATTTTTGATTATTATAATACCAACTTTGATACTTGGTTATTTTTCAGTTAACCAAATAGATAAAATCACAGAACCCTTGAGCAAAGATATTCCACAAAGTGTAGATTCGGTTTCTAAAACTTCCTATCTTGATAGCTTGGCGCAGTTTATTCGTTATTATGATGAAGTCTTAACGCAATCAGCTCGAAATTATGCATTTACTCAAGATAAAAAATGGAAAAATATATATTTTGAAACAGTGCTAAAATTAGATGATAAAATCAAACAAGCCCTTGATCAAGGATACGCTGAGGATAGAGTTCTTTTTAATAGTGTTGATCAGGCCAATATAGCCTTAATAGAAATGGAAGAGAAGGCTATAGCCTTAGTGGACAATGATGAGGCGGAAGAGGCAGTTGTAATTTTAGAGAGCGACGAATATTGGCGGCAAAAGGAGATTTATAAAACAGGCTTAGTTAAATATGTTGAAATAAGAGGTCTTGATTACGATGATGCTCTTTCGGCTTCCACCTTAGTTTTGGAATTAGCTACTCAAGATACACAAGAGAAAATCAGCCAAAGCAGAAAATTGATTCTTATTTTAATTATAGGTGCTTTATTACTGGCGATTGTAATAGGTATTTTTGTTTCATATTATATTACAAGACCAATTGCCAAACTCGCAGGAGCGGTTGATAAGATAACTAAAGGAGAATTAGAGACAAGGGCTGAAATATACTCAAAGGATGAAGTTGGTCAGTTAGCGAGTAGTTTTAATCAAATGAGTGATAAAATAAAAAAATTTAGAAGTAATATTGAAAAGCAGGTTGCTGATCGTACGGCCGATTTAGAAAAAGTTAATAAATCAATGATTGGTAGAGAGCTGAAAATGGTTGAATTAAAAAAAGAGATTCAAGAATTGAAAAATAAATTAGAAATTGATAATTAATATAAAAAATATGGACAAAAAAAATATTGTGTCAACTATGATTTCTCAGCACAGAGTTTTGCAAAAAGAGGCTGGTGCTGTAGTCGAGATTTTAAAAAGCGAAGAGATTGATGCGTAAAAAATTATGATTGGATTGGAGCAATTTAAAAAAGATTTAGTTGAACATCTGACATTAGAAAATGAAACATTCTATCCTGAATTATTAAAAGATATGCAGGCCAAGGGTCAAGATACCGCTAAGACAGAACAATTTGTTGCTGAGATGAAAGATATTGAAAAGGTGGTGGTGGCTTTTTTGGAGAAATATAAAGACGAGCAGAGCATTAAAGAAAAAATAGATGAATTTAAAAAAGAATTTCCCAATATTGGTAAAACTTTGAATTTAAGAATCGAGTCAGAAGAAGTTGGCGTTTATAGCTATTGGGGATTATTTTAATTAAAAGACAAGATGAAGATAAGAACTAAAATTAGTACAACGTTTTTGACTGTTTTTATAATCGTTATGGTTATAATTGGTTTTGTTATGCAAACAGTTAGTTTACAAATGATAGAAAATCAAGTTATTTCTCATTTAGAATCAGTTGCTCAATCAACAGAAAATTTTATTGACGAGGTTTTAGAAGATCAAACAGGCAAATTGGAAATAGCTGCAACGCACAGTGAGCTTTCGATTGAGGAATTAAAAGAGATCAGGGATATTAGTGATTTCTTTTATGAGGTGCTTGTTTTAGATTCTGAAGGAAGAATAGCTGTTTCTTCAGATGAATCACAAATTGGAAAAGACAAATCAAATAATGAGTATTTTATTAATGGCTTATATAAAACTTATATTAAGCCTTCATACATGTCTAAAACGACAGGTAAAGAATCTGTTGCTGTTTCTACGCCTTTTCATGGAGGAGTGCTGGTGGCTAGGATAGAACTGGAATCTTTTAATAAGCTAGTTTCTGACAGAACTGGCTTAGGAGAAACTGGTGAGAGTTTGCTAGGTTATAAGAACGAAAACGAGGAGATAATATTTTTTACCCAAAGAAGATTTGAAGAAGAAGCGGGTGTGGGAGAGATGAAGGGTAAGTACGATATATTGCCCATGGAACAAGCATTGTCAAAAAAAGAGGAGGTTTTTATTGGGTCGCATGATTATCGGCATATTGATGTAATCGCCGTAACAAGATATATATACGAAATTAATGTAGGATTGGTTACTAAAATCGATGTTAAGGAGGCCATGGCGCCAACCTTGGATATTTTGCGGGCTTATTTATGGTTAATTGGCATTGTTTTATTAATTTATTTTTTTATAGCTTGGTTATTGTCGCGCACTATTAGCAAACCAATTGAAATTTTGCGTCAGGGTACAGAAATTATTGAACAAGGAAATTTAAATCATAAAGTTAGGATAGAAACTAAAGATGAAATCGGTCAATTGTCTCGTGCCTTTGATAAGATGACAGAAGGTATTAAAAAATCAAGAGCAGAAGTGGATCTACAAGTTAAAAAGCAAACTGGTAAAATTACAGAGAATGCTAAATATTTGGGAGACCAACAAAAAGCTATTTTAAATATTTTAGAAGATGTGGAAGATGAAAAAGACAATGTCTCAAAAGAAAGAGATAAAATTAATACTATTCTATATAGTATTGGTGATGGTGTATTTGTGGTTGATAAAGATATGAGAATAACTATGTTTAATCAGGTGGCAGCTGATATAACAGGATTTAGTATTCAAGAAGCTCAAGGTAAAAAATATAGTGAGGTTTTAAAATTTATTTTTGAAGATACTAGGAAGATTAATAATAAGTTTATTAAACAAGCCATGTTAACCGGGGAAGTGCAAGAAATGGCCAATTATACCTTGCTAATCACTAAAGATAATAAAGAAATTCCAGTAGCTGATAGTGCCGCTCCTTTAAAAGATAAGAATGGTAAAGTAATTGGTTGTGTGGTTGTATTTCGGGATGTAACTCACGAACGAGCGGTTGATCAGGCCAAGACAGAATTTGTGTCGCTGGCTTCGCATCAATTGCGCACCCCGCTTTCAGCAATTAATTGGTATGCTGAAATGCTGCTAGCTGGCGATGCCGGCAAGGTAAATGATGAACAGAAAGAATATTTAGATGAGATATATAAAGGTAATCAAAGAATGGTGGGGTTGGTTAATGCGCTACTAAATGTATCACGTTTGGAACTTGGCACTTTTGCTATTGATCCTGAAAAAACGGATTTAACAAAAATGGTGGCTAGCGTTATAACTGAGCTTAAATTACAAGCTGACAAAAAAGAACAGAGTATAAAGATAAATATTGAAAAAAATTTACCAGAGATTATTGTTGATCCAAAGTTGGTTCGTATAATTTTCCAAAATTTACTTTCTAATGCTGTGAAATATACACGCGAGAAAGGTAAAATAGTTTTGAAAATGGAAAAACTTGACAAAGACTTATTAGTTCAAATTACAGATAATGGCATGGGTATTCCCAAAAGACAACAGTCAAAGATGTTTGAGAAACTTTTTCGGGCTGATAATGTGCGCGAAACAGACACTGAAGGCACAGGTCTTGGGCTTTACATTATTAAGTCAATATTAGATAATACAGGGGGGAAGATATGGTTTGAATCGGTTGAAAACAAAGGGACAACATTTAGTTTTACTATTCCATTAAGTGGGATGAAAAAAAAGGAGGGGAATAAAGAACTTAGCTAGGTGGTTAGAGTTTTGGGTGGCTAGGTTTTTAAGAATTATTTATTAAATAGTTGACAAATAAAATTATGCAAGATGAAAATTTAAAACCAGAACGAATAGTGTTAGTTGTGGAGGATGAAATGCCTTTGCAAAATGTT
>CAZNIO010000026.1:0-7963 GCA_964573135.1 uncultured Gammaproteobacteria bacterium | reverse complement strand
AGCAGAAACAATTTCTATTCCCTCCCGCGCTAAATTGATAGCAACAACCCTTTCTTCAGATTGTCCGCCCAAACTAACGCTGGTTAACCCGACTGACATAATGCCTATAACAGCAATAACCACAATAGAAATGGCTACCACTGACTCAATTAAACTTTGACTTTTTTTATTTATAAATATCAACCTCTCCATAAGAAGTAATCCTTAAAAATCTATTTAAATTAATTGGTACATTGGTTAGAGTAACATTTAAAGGAAGGGCAACCGAGGCCTGTATCTCACCCAAAGGTGGCGTGAAAATAATAGAAAAAGGCATTACAGAGAAAGGAGGGTCAGGGTCTGTAGGGCTTGTCATTTCTATATTTTCGGGGAAAGAAAAAGACTGGATAACAGTATCATCTCCATCATCATATAGATAAGAAGCGCCATCATGATCATTCATAAAAAGCTTATAAGAAGCAGAATCAACATAAACCCCGTAACCATAAGTCGGACGAACCGAATTAGTCTGTTTCCCCGTCAAAGCCATATTTTGCGCTTGACGAACAACTCCCCCTAACTTCTGCGCTTCAGAAGTTAAATCCATAGATTCTCCCCCAGAATGCATATTAGCTATTAGTAAAGCTGCCAAAAAAGCGGTAATGCCCAAAACCACCACCATTTCTATGACAGTGAAAGATTGATTGTTGATTGTTGATTGTTGATTGTTAAACATTAGGTTAATTGTTAATTGTTTGCCCAAAAATTTTAGTCTTATGCAGGTCCGACCTGCAAGAAGTAAAGTGTTAGCCGAGATAGAGGGTGATTATTTGGTCTGCGAATAGAAAAGCAATAAAAGTGCCTATTGCCAGAAATGGGCCTAAGGGAATGGCGCTTTTTATTTTTTTCTTTTTCCTTAATATTAAAACCAAAGAAACCAAAGCACCAATAATATAGGCAAAAAAAATCGCCACTAATAAATATTGCCAATTTCCACAAACTACTCCCATAAAAAAACCTATGCGCAAATCCCCCAAACCAATTCCCCTTCCTTTGGTAACTAAATATTGAATTCCAAAAAAAGAAACTCCAATCAAAGCGCTAAATATTATAGGAAGAAAAGATTGACCAAGGAATATGCTAAAAATTAAAACTAAAACCGTTGCCGGTAATAAAACAACATCCTCTATTTCCGAATACTTTAAATCATAGACAAAAACAAAAAGCAAAGTAAAAAAAATAATCCAATCACGAAAAACAACCAATAACGACAATTGATTTATATTATGCCAAACGCCAAAGGCAAAAAATAAACCCATCACTAACTCTATGATTGGGTATTGCCATGAAATCTTTTTGCGACACGACCTGCAACGCGCTTTCAAAAAAATAAAAGAGACAACAGGGATGTTATCATACCATTTAATTTTTTGCTTGCATTTTGGACAACACGAACGTCCAAAAAGTGTTTTATGACTATGTAAACGATAAATTAGACAATTCAAAAAACTGCCAAAAACCAACCCCGTCCAAAAAACAATAATAAATAAAACAGCCATCATATATGACTATTATACATAAAATCTACACAAAAAACCAGTTATTTTCATAGTTATTTTCTCGGACCCCATTCATTTCTAAAAAAAGCAAGGCAACCTAGAATCGTCCCCTTAGCCATTGTCAAATGTCCTGTTGAAAACCATTGAACAATTCTTGCAGGAAGAACCAAAAACAATAGGACAAGACCGCCAATAAAATTATGAGTTCTTTGAAAAGCAAAAAAAAGACGATTGCGAGTGCCATAATAACCATTGGAAAAAGAAAATTCTCCCGCTCGGCTAGAACTGACTTTGTGCCAAACATAAGCATCTAAATTGACTTTAATTTTCCAACCCGCTTTTTCAGCGCTCCAAGAAAAATCTAAATCTTCAATGGTTAAAAAGTATGGCTCATAAAGATATCCTATATCTTCAAAAACTTCTTTTCTTATTAATGTCACGCAACCTGTTATAAAATCACTTTTTTGAACTCCCGATAATTTTGGAGAATCTTTTTTTTGCCAAAATCTGTGTTTGCCAGAAGCACGCCATTTAATAAAATCACCGCCGCCAAACCAAATCTTTTTCGGCTGGTCATAATAATAAATCTTTGCGCCAACAATTCCTATTTTTTTATCTTCTTCCGCGGTTTCAACCATTTTGTCTAAAAAATCAGTGGCTACGACTGTGTCATTATTTAATAGTAAAATATAATCCGCTCCATACTTAAGAGCCCATTTAATGCCTCTATTACAACCGCCAGCAAAACCCAAATTTTCTTTATTTTCTATTAGAATAGCAGACGGAAAGTTCTTCTTAATAAAATCTTGAGAACCGTCAGTAGAACCATTGTCAGATATAACCACATTATAGTTTGGGTATTTAATCTTTGAAAGCGAATTCAAGCAATCTTCTAAAATTTTTTTGCCATTCCAATGAGGAATAACAATTGATACTTTTGGAGAATCTTTTCCCATAAATTTAAAACTTAAAAAAATACTTTTTAATTTTTCTAAAAAGATTATTCAGATTACTTGGATGAAAAGGAAAATATAAGATTTTTTTTATAACAATAAAACATTTTTGCCAAAAATTAAGACATACTTTCCAACCAGCTAATTTCTGCAATTCCTTTATTTCCTCAGCTGTCCAATCAGGAGTTTCAATTAATGGTTCTGTAGGAGAAAGTAAGGCGCTGTTAAAGCCCTCTTTTAAATAACCATCAGCCTTTGCTTGTTTATAAAGATCAGTTCCATACAGTGGGGTAGCAATATGAAAACCCGCATAGCTCATCCCCAATTTCTTAAGATAACCAGCATATTTAATTGTATTTTTGATATCATCTTTTGTTTCGCCGGGAAAACCAATGACAAAAGAACCATCAACAATAATATTATATTTTTTGAACAAGATTACAGCTTTTTCTATTTTCTTAAGATCTAAATTTTTCTTCACTATTTCTTTAACCACTCTTTGCACACCAGATTCTGGAGCAACAAAAACACGATAGCAACCAGATTTTTTCATTTTTTTAACAATTTCTTCATCAATATTCTCAACCCGCAAACCATTTGGTAAGCTCCATGTAATATTTAATTTCCTCTCAATAATAAGATCACAGATTTGCCCAAATCTTTTTCTATCTAGACTAATATTATCATCTTCAAAATTAACATGCCTTATCTTATATTGCTTAATTGCTTGTTCTATCTCTTTGATAATATTTCCTGGACTTCTAAATCTGAATTTTCTCCCCATGGAAAGGTGAATACTACAAAAAACACAATTATATGGACAACCACGACTAGTAAGCAAATCTATCCAACGAGAAGATGGTGTATAAGATTGCCTTGAACCACGCCCTGCTTTAGCAGCTGCAAAATATTTCTCCATGGGGAATAAATCTCGGGCAGGAAATGGTAATGCATCTAAATTATCAATGAAATCTCTAGAAGGAGTTCTTAAAATTTTATCTTTCTGACGATAAGCAATACCTTTAACCAAATGCAATCTATCGTGTTCCTTGTCTTCTAAAACCTGAATCAATTCTAATATTGTATCCTCTCCTTCCCCAATAATAGCGAAGTCAACACAGGTATTAGCCAATATTGATTCTGAAGCTACTGTAACATGAGTTCCACCCAAGATGGTAATGATATTCGGGTTAATATCTCTGACTGCTTGCGCTACATCTATAGAGCTTTTCTCATTTATTGAAAACTGAGAAGAAATCCCGACTATATCAGGATTGATTTCAGCAACTTTCTCTTTTATTTTTTCTATAGATAATCCTAAATAATTTTGCCCATCAACTTTTTTCAAATTTTCCCAACCTTCAGTAACGGCATCCAAAACAAAAACTGAATGATTGTTTCTTAAAACAGCTGCTATATATGCCAATCCCATTGGTTGAAAAACACGGGGCATATCCAATGTCTCGTGTAACACAAAAGGAGGATTAATAAGACAAATTTTCATTATTTTCTAAATTTAAATATCTTTTTAAACAGACTCATTGCTTCTCTTGGTTGTTTTAAAAAAAATTTGAAAGAATAAAATGGATGCCTAGTAATTATCCTTATTAATCTTTGTAACGAAAAATCATTGCTTTTGATATTATGTCTTGTAGTTATTTCAGCAGCTTTTCTGTTGATTTTTTTAAAAATAGATCTGAATTCTTTTTTAGACATTGTTTTACAAAGAATTCTCCAATCCTGCAGACCGAATCTTGGATCAGGACACAAAGATGAATAATCAATATTATCTGGAATCAAATTCTCTTCTAAACACCACTCCCACAATCTAGTTCCAGGATATGGAGTAGTAACTCCAGTACCCACAAGATTAATATAATCTTTGTTGTTTTCTATAAATTGAAGAGTCTGCATCATGTCTTCTTTTGTTTCTGTAGGAGTTCCGATCATAAAACTACCGCATACTTTTAGTCCAGCTTGGCGACAAAGAATAGCTGCTTCTCTACTTCTCTCTACTGATACTGTTTTATTCTTAAGGATATCTAAAATCCTCTGTGATCCAGATTCCATACCTATGGACACTGTCGTACAACCAACTGATTTAATTAATTTCATCATATTTTCGCCCAAGCGACAAATAGTATCACTTCTCGCTTGACAACCCCAAACAATTTTTTTATCCAATCCTTTGGTGTGAATCAATTGACAAAATTCTTTAAGCCGAACTTGATTAGCTAAAAACTCATCATCAGCGAAAAATATAGAATCTATCTTATATTCATCATATAGATACTGTATTTCTTTTATAATCCATTCAACGGAATGATATCTAGCGGGAGTTGAACGCCAACTATTATGACAAAAAATACACCTATAGGGGCATCCACGACTAGAAAGTATAGTCATTGCCCTAGATTTTGATGATGTATAAGGAATAGTTTTAGATGTGTTATCTGCGGAATTAATATAAAACTCCATATCCATTAAATGCCACGGAATTTCTGAAATTTCATCTAAATCTTTAATATAAGGCCTGGTTATAATCTTCTCTGTAATCTTTTTATTTTGAGAAAAGTTTTTAACAATTTCTAAAAAGGCCTTTTCTCCTTCACCAACGACGACTATATCTACATGTTGGATAGCTTCATTGGGCATAGTTGAAGCATGAACCCCTCCCATGACTACCAAAGCTTCACTTATATTCTTCTTTGAAAAATCAGCAATCTTATAAGCAGCTGGAACCGCTGGAGTCGTAGCAGTGATGCCAATAATATTCGGATTAAAGTCTAATAAAATCTTCTCTATATTCTGCCCTGCTAATCCATCAATAATTATGACATTAACATCCGAAATATGTTTATCTAGATAACTAGCCAAATAACCCAAATTATATGGAGGAGCGGCTGAAGAAATATTCTTATTAAAACCCCTAGGATTAACTAGAGCAACCCTAATCTTTTCTTCCATATATCCTTTTTATTCTCTTTTTAAGAGCATATTTTAAAACAGGCCAACCATAAGATCTTAAACTCCAATCAATTGCCCATGTATTTAGACAATCAGAACAACTCTTAACGGTTTTCCTAATTTTTTGAGCATCTGTACTTTGCCAAACTTCAAGTGGGTCAGATTCTTTAATATTTCCAATTGACATATGCGAAAGCCTTAAACACGGGACTATATCACCGTTACACCTCAAAACACAAAAAGTATTTAAGGAGAAACAAGAGAATTTTGTATTCTGTTTCTTCAGAGCTTTAATCAAAATGTCTCTATGGAGTGTGGCTGGCATCATTTTAAGGGCCTTTATCAATCTCTGGTTATTAACCAATTTTTTCCCAACATTATGATAATATGATGCTTCTTCATACATAGCCACCACAAAATCAGTTCCTAATTTTGAACTATATTCTACTATATCTTTAACAAAATCTACTGTGAGATCCGAGAGCGTAAATCCAAGAGCAGGAGAGACTATATCGCCATATTTTTCCTTAAGATTCATTAATTCTCTTATTAAATAATCAACCTTCTCAAAATTACCTTTAACTCCCCTTATTGAATCATGTTTTTCTCCGAGAGCATCTATTGATACTCCGACAATCACTCTTATATTTTTTTCTGCCATTGATTTTACAAGAGCCAAAACTTGATCTGGCAATAACCCATTTGTACTTAAAGTAAACTCAACCTTCGGTAAAATTTTATGAATGATTAATATAATCTCTTCTAAGTCGTTTCTAAGAATCGCTTCCCCTCCAGTTAAAATAACATGTTTTAACTTTGCAAAAAGTGAGCTTTTAAAAATCTTTTTTATATCTTGGGGAGTCAAAAAATTTTTAATCGGTTTTTGTTCCCAAATATTACAATGTGTACAACGTGAATTACAACGATCTGTTATTTCAAACACCAACCATCTTGGACGAAGTGTTTTTTTTAAATTCTTCAACAATAAATTTATTGGGCCAATAATGCCCAATTCAACTAGCTTAATAAATAAAACCTTCAATTTATTTTGTTTCATTTTTTAAAATTATTTCTAAATTATCAATAACACCTTCCCAATTGAACTCACTTGCAGTTTTAAGTCCATTTTTTCTTAACTTTTCGCTTAAGTTAGATGATTCTAAAATTTTTAATATAGCTTCGGATATTTTTTCTGGATTTTTAATAGGAACTACTAATGAATTAAAATCATTAACCACAAAATCTCTTACACCAAGAGAATCTGTTGTCACTACTGGAGTTCCGCTAGCCATTGCTTCTAATGGTGGCAAACCAAATCCTTCCAGATGCGACGCAAAAACAAAAACATTACTAGAAGAATAAAAATCGCAAAGATCTTTATCTGTATGTGATTCTAACACCTCTAAATTCCTTAATTCAATTTTCATATCCTTTATCAACTTCTTCAAAAGTTTTTTGGGGTCAACAATTTTAAATTTAATATTTTCATTTTTTTCTTGAGCTAAAGCAAATGCTGTTAGCATATCTTTATCTCCTTTCCACTCTATACCCCTGATAAAACCCATTACCGTGTCTTTTTCTTTGATACTTGATGGCTTAAATATTTCTGAATTAACCGCATTACCAATATGAATTGGATGTTTATTTACCCTTGAACCAATCAAATCTTCAAGCCAATGAGATACGACCAAATGTTTCAATGGCAAATGATAACTAGATAAAGCAAATCTTGATTCTATGGGATTGGAAGGAAATGTACTTTCGTCATGCTGGATATAGTAAAACATTTTTCCTTTTCCATTAAAAAAAACAGCATAAGCTGTTGGAAACTCAGTGGCAATAGTAATATCAGCGTCTGGGATGGATTTTGCCAACAATTTGATTCTATCAACATCATAGGGAAGTTTCAGAAAATTAAATATTTTTCTAAAAATAGCAAAAAATGGAATTCTACCATATCCTGGTATTAACATAAAATATTTATTTTCCGGATATTGAATGTCAATGTTCTTGCTTAAATTAGCCCAATGATGTTTTGGCTTATCTAATGATATAATTTTTATTTGGTGTCCTCTTTTTGCTAAACCGTTAGCAACCTCAAAAATAACACGCGTGCCACCGCCTTTAGCAGTACTCAAAAGAACAAAATTAATCTTCATATCTTCTCATTTATTTGGGGTTTGACCCCCCAAAAATTGATTAATAATTTAATCCAATATAAAAATATTTATCTATGGTGGTGCTTAAAACTTGACAGGGAGATTGTTTATAAAAATCTTCAAAATCTGTCCCTCCGCCGACAAAGTTCATTCTTAGTGGTGTTTGTAAAATAATCATATTATCATATTAATCTTTGCGGACAATAGCATTAAAACATCCGTCAAAAATAATCAAACTCGGTTTAGTAATTAAACGGACAATGACCTTCGTCATAAATTGTGGAATTAGCCTTAAAATATTGCTAAAAATTTTAAATACTCCACCTTTTAATTTAATGATATCTAA
>CAZNIO010000025.1:0-10390 GCA_964573135.1 uncultured Gammaproteobacteria bacterium | reverse complement strand
AAAGGAATCTCCAAAAATCTCCTTGCCAAAAAATTTATCAAATCAATTATTTATTCAGTCCAAAGTATTAGAATTAATCTTTTTTATCCAGAAAATCTTTCAGATTTTCTGATTTTATCCCCCCAAAATAAATCCGTCCCGCATTTGCGGGACGGAAATAATCAAAGAACTCAAATTCAAGAAAAACACCCTCAACCTAAGTTCGTATTAAACGACTTGGCTCTGCGGGCCGGACTCGAACCGGCGACCCATTGGTTAACAGCCAATTGCTCTACCAACTGAGCTACCGCAGATTATATATATTCAATTGTAAAACTAATAATCTTTTAATTTTCTCATGTCCAAATGATCACTGATCTTTTCAAGCGCTTTACTTTCAATTTGTCGAATTCTCTCACGCGTTACCCCGAACTCTTGCCCTACTTCCTCTAATGTATGAGCCACTCCGTCTACCAGCCCAAAACGCATTTCTAATATCTTTTGCTCTCTTGGAGTTAATTCTTGGATTATATCCCTAATATGAGAAGAAAGCAAACGTCTGGCGGCTGCCTTGTCCGGGCTCACGCTTTTAACGTCTTCAATAAAATCACCCAATTTTGAATCATCGTCACCATCATCTCCTACTGAAGTTTCAAGAGATACTGTCTCTTGCGAAATTTGAATGATATGACGCACTTTGTCAATTTCTTCACCCATTTCAGCTGCCACTTCTTCTGGCAGTGGTTCTCTTCCTAAATCTTGAATCAACCTTCTTTGTACTTGTTGAAACTTGTTGATAGTCTCCACCATATGTACTGGAATTCTTATAGTCCTTGATTGATCTGCCAAAGCTCTAGTTATGGCTTGCCTAATCCACCAAGTAGCATAAGTTGAAAACTTATACCCTTTCCTATAATCAAATTTCTCAACTGCCCTAAATAATCCAATATTCCCCTCCTGAATTAAATCAAGCAACGTCAAACCACCTCTACCCGCAAACTTCTTAGCAATTGATACAACCAATCGTAAATTTGATCTAATAAGAGACATTATTGACTCTTGATCACCTTTTTCTTTTTTCTTAGCCAATTGTACCTCTTCATCCATTGATAAAAGTGGTGCTTTACCAATTTCTCGTAAATACATCTGTATTGAGTCAGACGCAATATCAGTTAAATCAATTTTCTTCTTATCCATTTTAAGCCCTACTTCCGACAACGCCTCTTGCCTTTCCTCTTCAGTATCCAAAAAACCAACTTCTCTCTCAAGTATCCTAATACCTTCACTATCAATCAATTCCAAAATTCCCTCCAAGGCATCTGGATATTCTTCAACATCAGGAAAAGTATACAAAAGCTCAGCCTCTGTAATAAAGCCACGCATTCTTCCTTTTCTAATTAAAGGATCTAATCTCTCTTCTGGAAAAACAGCCTTTTTCTTAGGGACCACCTTCTTACTGCGCGCCACTTTAGGACGAATCACCTTGCTCATCTTTTTGGGAGTCGCTTTCCTGCCTTTTTTAACTCCAGCCTTTATTAGCCTCTTGGTCCCTTTCTTTTTAAAAACAGGTTTTACCTTGCCCATAACTGTTTTATGGGCAACTTTTTTCTTAGTTGGCTTCTTCTTCATTTGATTTTTCTTTTTTTGCTTTTTAATTGGCATAAAAATTTGGTTAACTATCATCAACTTCTTTCAACTCCAATGTTAAATCATTAAAACTGCCCATCAATTCATTCACTCTTGCCTCTTTCTCACCTTTTTCTTCAGGTGAACCAAAAGACTGAGCAGCTAACTCTTTCTCTGCTTGTCTCAAGTCTTGCGACATCTTTACGAGTTGTTTACGAATATCTTCTTTACGCAAATATTTTACAATTCTTTTTACCTCCTGCCTTAAAAGCTTGTAATCCATAGCTGAAAACTCACCTTCAGCTATGATACTAATTGCATTAAAATCTTGTACTAAATCCGGTCTGTTTTCAGCCATAAAACTGGCTAAAGCCTGTATACTGTGATCTTGATTATCACATTTAGTATAGTAGATAATAATAGATTTGTAAATATCCCGCAAATGAGAGGGCAAAGACTCGGGTACTAAATTTGTACCAATATAGTCTGCCATATCTGTATCAATGGACATCATAGCCATTAATCTCAAAATTAACTCATCCCTTCTGTTAACCTTGTTCTCTCTTTTCTCCTCTTGCAGTATATTCTCTTTACGCTGAGCACCTTTGCCCAAACTGGCTTTTTGTAAGGTTTCTCGCAATAATGGTTCTTCTACATTGAGCTTCTCAGCTAACTGTTTTAAATAAAAATCTTGCTCAATAGGATCTTTTAACTTAAGCATTAAATTGAGCAAGTTACGTGCCACCTGCTTCTTCTTCCCTATATCATTCGGATTATATCCTTTAAACTCCAACTCAAAAAAATATTCCATAGCCGGTACGGCCTGCTCTACCATTTTTTCCCATAAAGCCTTATCTTTGCGTATAATATCATCCGGATCTTTGCCTTTATCTTTATCCAAGGCTATTGCTTTAACATTAGCTTCTCCTAACCAGGCTGTTTCAATCCCTCTTTTAGCAGCCGCCACTCCTGCATTGTCAGCATCAAAACAAAATATTAAATTATCTGTATAACGCTTTAAAATCTTAATCTGATCAGCAGTTAACGCCGTGCCAGAGGCTGCTACTACATTTCTAACTTCCGCCTGGCTTGAAGCAATTACATCCATATTACCCTCGACTAATACCACCGCATCTTTTTCTCGAATAATCTTTTTAGCTTTGCTCAATCCATATATCACTTCCGACTTGCTATATATAAGTGTACCTGGACTATTAACATACTTAGCCGCTTCACCGTCCTTCATGGCCCTGCCAGTAAAGCCTACGGTATTGCCGTGATAATCTTCAATGGGAAACATTAATCTATCACGAAACCTATCATAATATTCATTATTTCTATCTTTGGGAACCACTAAACCTCCTTGTAAAATTTCACTATCCGTAAATCCCTTGCTCTTTAAATATTTTGATAAGGCATCCCAAGAATCAAGCGCATAACCCAATTTCCACTCTCTAATGATCTCATCCTCTAACTTGCGTGTATCTTTTAAGTAACTTAAAGCCTTTTTACCAGCCTGACCATTAAACAGTTGGTTTACAAAAAAATCTTGAGCCACTTCTTGCATTTCTAATAATCTAGTCTTCAAATTAGTCACCTTGGGATCTTGGTATTTTAATTCAACTCCTGCTTTTCTAGCTAAAATCTTTAAAGCTTCAGGAAATTCAATATTTTCTATTTTTTGAATAAAAGTAAACATATCTCCCCCTTCATTACATGACCCAAAACAATGCCACATTTGTCTTTCTCGAGAAACCATAAAAGATGGGGTCTTTTCATCATGAAAAGGACACACCGCTTTCATATTAGCTCCGGCTTGCTTTAGCGGAAAATATTCTTGTATCACATCCGCTATATCCAACTTTGATTTTATTTCATCAACCTGAGATATCATAAAATTAAATCTAAATTCCCATTAATTACTATTGGCTCTACCGCCTCAATCTCATCCTTATAGGGCATATCACTAGGCATGGGATTTATTAAAAATATCTTTTTGTTATTGACGTACGCAAATCCCATCTCCATCAGTGTATTGCCGCCAATATAATTTTGTATTCCTCTTTTCTCAAAATTCAAAATCAAAACCGCATCACTTGCACAAATTGCCTTGTAATACCATTTAATATAATCGTTTTCTTTTTTAACTTGAGCGTGCTCGCCTTTATCAATTCTATCTAATATATCTCTCCTCCCCTCTTTAACAAACTGGATGTAATGAGGATGAACAATAATCTCCTGTCCCATCTTCTCCAATTTTTCCTTATATTCAATCATCTCATTTCGAAAAGTGCTGCTCCCGCAAATTGTAATCTTCATATATGTTGATTAATCTTTTTAACATCCCCGCCAAGCATTATTGGAAGCGCCAGCTTAACTTCAAAAACATAACTCAATTTATCAATTTCCGGCAAATCATGCAGTATAAATATCTTTTTATTAAAATGCCTAGCAATGGCTATCTCCATCAAAGTTGCGCCACCAATATATCCTTCGATATTATTCTTGGGATAATTTAAAACTACGATTGCATCACTTTTCTCTATTATATCAAAATGGTATTTATCAATACCACCTTCACTACTACAATGTTCCCATGATTCATTTAAAGATGGGTTTTCCAAGCAGTCTACAGTATCACTTGGCACTGTTGTTTGGTGATTAAGTTCCTTCAATATATTTTGTGCCTCGAGCATTTCTTTAGCAAAATACATACTACCACAAATCGCAATTTTCATAATCTTATTTATTATCTTATATCTTCTCTAACTGAATTAACGAAGAAATTTTTTAAATCAACTCCTGAGTTATATATCTCTTCTGCTTTAATTAATTCTTCTTCAATGCCCACATGATCTAATTTTCTTAATCCCTCTAAATCCACCCACCTATAATCTGTAAAATCTTCACTTATTACTACCTTATCGCAACTCACCGCAGAACACAAATAGGAAAAAACTTTCACCGTCTGGTCATCGGGCCTTATAAAACTCTTGTCTTTAATTAAAATCTTACCTGGTTTTAATTTTAAACCAGCCTCTTCAAGTACTTCATTTTCTAAAGCCTCTTGCATTGATTCGTTATCCTCTACTTTTCCGCCAGGAAAAGTATATAAAGAAGGATAGGCTATCTCATCATCGCTTCTCTTTAAAACCAAGTACTTCCCCTCATCATTTCGAATCACGGCCACCGCTACCACAATATGTACTTTGTTTTTCTTATGATACCCCATATTATATTTCAAAATATTTATCTTTCTCTTCCTTAGAAAACCCCACTAACTCCGGCTCCATCTGAAGTTTCATACCCGTCTTCTCATATACCCCTTGTCTAATTTTCTGAAAAACCTCCATCACGTCTTCAGCTTTTGCCTTGCCACTCTCATTAACCAATACCAAAGCTTGCTTGTCCCAAACCTTAATACCCTTTAAAGAAAAACCCTTAAAACCACACATATCTATCAACCAGCCAGTTGGTATTTTAATTTTTCCATCTCGTGAAAATTTATTTTTCAATTCTTCCAACTTTTCCACCAAGTTCTCATCAAAATTCTTTCCTATATTCCCTCTCAAAACCATATATTCCTTATCATCCAAAACTAAATTACGGAAAAAAGAACCAGCACTGCCTATCTCATCTACCTTGGGTAGTTTATTACTCCTAATATATACTATAGCTTCTCTGATTTTTTCTAAACTTGGCTCTTTAATATTATTACTTTCAAAATATTTAGATACATCTGGATAGTCCACCTTAGGCTCTCCTTTCTTACTTAATCTTAAAAATACATTTAAAATAATATATCTGCCCTTCTCTTGACTATTAAATATACTTTTACGATACTCAAACCCGCAATCCTTATTCAATAGCTCTTTCGCCTTTTTTTCCTTTTTATCATACACCTCTACCTTTTCTAAAAACTCACTACATTCCTGCCCATATGCCCCAGCGTTCTGTACCACAAAGGCTCCCATGCGCCCAGGGATCAAAGATAAATTCTCTATCCCCCATAAACCACCTTTAACGGACCTATCAACCACACTATCCCATTCCTCGCCAGCCCCTACTTTAATTAAAACTTCATCAGCATCCTCCACCTTTTCATATCCCAATATATTAATGTATATAACTAAACCGGGGAAACCATGATCACTCACCACCAAATTAGATCCTCCAGACAACACAAACACAGATACACTTTTCTCATCTGCCCATTTAATTGCCTCTTCAACTTCCTCTGCTGTCTTAACTTCCACAAAATATGAAGCAGCGCCACCCACTCGCATGGTAGTTAAATCCTTAAGAGAATGATTCTCTTGTATATTTAAGCTAAACTTCATGAAATTATTGATTTTAAATCATCTAAATTACGAATAATATAATCTGGGTTTAAAGCCTTTAGCCTCTCTTCTGTGCTAAAACCCCAAGTGACTGCTCCAGTCTTAGTGCCAGCTCTTTTCCCTTCCTCAATCTCATGGTTTGAATCACCGATGAAAATAGTTTCTTCTTTTTTGAAATTATTTCTCTCTATCAATTTGCCTATACCCTCTGATTTGTCATAGGCGCTAATAATGGTATCAATAAATATATCTTCAAGGCCAAAGCGTTGCATCTCAGGCAGAAGAGTTATCGGCAAGTCAGAACTTAAAACTACCATTTTGATGCCTCCCTTTTTAAATTCTTTCAATAAATCAACCATGCCGGGATATGACTCACTCTGGGGACATTCAGCAACCGCCTTTATATAAACTGGCTGCTCTTCCTCTATAGTCAAATCAGGCAAATATTTATTAAAAAAACGCATATAGGGCTGTTCCCAATTTTCTTTCAATTCCTCAAGAGTAATTTCTGGCGCACCAAAATGCTTAAATATTTTATTAACCACACCCACATGACTCTTAACTGAATCATTTATCACACCCGACCAATCGAAAATAATATTATTAATCATACAGATATTAATTTACAAATTCAAAGCTGGCGGAGAGGACAGGATTTGAACCTGCGTTCCCTTGCGGGAAACACGCTTTCCAAGCGTGCGCCTTAAACCGCTCGGCCACCTCTCCCTGAATACTTCCAATTCTAGCTGATTTTACCTCCAAAGTCAACACAATATTGGACAAAAACCCCCATATTATATATAATCAAAACCAACAATAATACAGTATATGTCAAAATTCGAAAACTATCACAACGCAGTCCTCTTTCTTGAATCTCTTTTTAATATTCCCAAAGCCGAATACATGGATGCGCGCATCCATACTCCTCTCTATCTCAAGCGTTCCCAAATACTCATCAACAAATTAAATATCAATTTAAATCAATTTAAAATCATCCATATTGCCGGCACATCTGGTAAAGGCTCAACCGTTGCCATGACCCACCAAGTCCTCTACAAAGCAGGCAAAAAAGTTGGCTCCTTCTATTCTCCTCATCCAACCACCTCAATTGAAAGAATAAAAGTTAATAACAAATATATCTCGCCGAATGACTTTGCTAAGTTAATGGATAAAATAAAATCAAAGGTAAAGGAAATGTATTTAGATCCAAAAATTGGCATGCCTAGCTATTTTGAAATCTTTTTTGCTCTAGCCTTACTTTACTTTGAACAACAAAAATGCGAATACCTAATAATTGAAACCGGCTGCGGTGGAGAATTTGATGCCACTAATATTATTAAAAACCCCAAAATTACAGCCATTACCAATGTTGGCCTTGACCACACTCATATATTGGGCAACACCTTAGAAAAAATTGCTAAAACCAAAGGGGGGATTATAAAAAAAGGATCAACATTTTACACCACGGAAAAAAGAAAAACTTTATTAAAAATTTTTCAAAATATCTGCCATAAAAAGAAAGCTAAATTTATTCCCCTAATTCCAAATAAAAATCCCCTAATAAATAATACTCTACTAGTTACACAAATCTGCCAAAAGCTAGATGTCAAACAAGATATTACAAAAGCCCTGAAAAATTTCTCCCTGCCCTGCCGTTTTGAAACTATCCAAAAAAATCCTAGAGTAGTTTTGAACGGAGCCCATAATTTTGATAAAATTAAATCAGCTGTTGATAATCTAAAAACCCTAGAATTTAACAACCTATATCTAATCCTAACTTTAAATGAGAACAAAGATATCAGAAGAATAATTAATTACCTTAAAAAAGCGCTTAAAACCAAAACCCATATATATTTGACCAGGCACTTAATATCCAATCGCACTTGTGCAGATCTAAAATTAATGTATAATTTATTCCCAAGTAAAGCTAACTTTAAAAAACATATATTCCTGGACCCTCACCAAGCGCTAAAAGAAGCAATAAAAAAAACAAAGCACAATGATCTCATCCTAATCACGGGATCATTCTACCTTGCAGGCGAACTCCGAAAAAACTGGATTCCAGAAGAACAAATTTTAAAAAATAATTGTTAATACATTAAAATGTTAAAATAAATATTATGAAAAACCTCGTAATAGTAGAGTCTCCAACCAAAGCCAAGACTATCTCCAAATTTCTTGGCAAAAACTATAAAATAACATCAAGTTATGGACATTTGCGTGATTTACCGCAAAGAGCTCTTGGGGTAGATACAGAGAAAAATTTTGAACCAAAATATGTTGTGCCTAAAGACAAAAAACCATTAGTCGATGAACTCAAAAAAATGGCCAAAAAGGCCGACACAATTTATCTAGCAACTGATGAGGACAGAGAAGGAGAAGCAATTGCCTGGCACTTACTCTATTTATTAAGCAAGGGTAATAAAAATTTGAACCACAAAAGAATCGCTTTTCACGAAGTAACAAAAAGCGCCATTTTAGAAGCGATCAAAAATCCGCGCGAAATAAATGATAACCTAGTCGACGCACAACAAGCCAGACGTGTACTCGATCGTCTTGTGGGATATAAGCTTTCACCATTTTTGTGGAAAAAAGTAGCCAAAGGATTGTCTGCCGGACGTGTACAATCAGTTGCTGTTCGCCTTATTGTTGAACGTGAAAAAGAAATCAAAAAATTCAAATCAGACGAATATTGGAGTCTTAACGCACACCTTGGTGAAAAAAATAAAATATTTGAAAGTTTTCTTAATAAAATTGATAATAAAAAACTGGATAAACTAGAGATAAAGGATGAAAAGCAAATGGATAAGATATTAAAAGATCTAGATAACGCAAAATATATAGTTGAAAAAATCAATAAAAAGAAAGCTCAAAAAAATGCTCCCCCGCCATACACAACATCCAGCCTGCAACAAGACGCTCACGGTAAACTAGGCTTCTCATCACGCCAGACTATGTATCTTGCCCAAAATCTCTATGAAGGTATGAAAGTAGGTAAAGATCACGTTGGCCTTATCACATACATGAGAACAGACTCTGTAAGCTTAGCTGAATCATTTTTAGATTCAGCAAGAAGCTATATCAAAAAAGAGCTTGGCGACAAATACCTCCCGCCTTCCCCATTGTCATATAAAACAAAATCCAAATCAGCCCAAGAAGCTCACGAAGCTATTCGTCCAACTCATATTGAAAAAACCCCGGAAAGCGTCAAAGATCATTTAGACGAAAAACAATATAAACTCTACGATCTAATTTGGAAAAGATCTCTAGCTTGTCAGATAGAAAGTGCCAAGCTTGACCATACATCAGTTGATGTAAAAGCTAAAAAATATACTTTCAGAGCCACTGGGTCTATTATAAAATTCCCTGGCTTTCTGAAAATATATGGTGGAGCCACAAAAGACAATATTTTACCAGACATGAAAGAAAAAGACGAACTAGAGCTAGAAAAACTTGAACCAAAACAACATTTCACTGAACCACCTCCAAGGTATAATGATGCTAGTCTGGTCAAAAAAATGGAAGAGCTTGGTATTGGTCGCCCCTCAACTTATGCACCAACAATTTCTACTATACAAGCCAGAAACTATATCAAAAGGGATCAGGGACGTTTTTACCCAAATGAAATTGCCTTTATTGTCGCGGAACTTCTAATAGAACATTTCCCAGACATTGTTGACTATGATTTTACTCGCGAAATGGAAGAAGATCTCGATGATATTGCTGATGGTGAAAAAAAATGGGTACCTGTCATAAGAAAATTCTATAAACCGTTTAATGACAATCTAACTAAAAAATATATGGAAATAAAAAAAGAAGACATTGTTGACGAAAAAACAGACGAAAAATGTGAAAAATGTGGCAAACCAATGATGATAAAAACAAGCCGTTATGGTAAATTCTTGGCTTGCACTGGATTCCCTGATTGTAAAAATACCAAGTCACTTGATGGCGACGATAATAATGACAAATCAACAAAAGAAGGCAATGCGGAACCAGCCGAAACAGACCTAAAATGTGAAAAATGCGATTCTCCAATGGTCATCCGCCATGGTAAATTTGGACAATTTTATGCATGCTCAGCATTTCCTAAGTGTAAAAACACGAAAGCAATAGATCAGGACACTGGCGTCGATTGCCCTAAATGTAAGAAAGGAAATATTGTCGCCAAAAAAACAAAAAGTCGCAGAACTTTTTATGCCTGCGATAAATATCCTGATTGCAAATTTGCCCTATGGTCACGTCCAACTGGAGACAAGTGTAAAAAATGCGGATCCCTTTTAATTAACGCTGGCAAAGACACAACTAAATGCTCTAATAAGGATTGCAAATAACGCTTCTAGCGCAACTATCCTTACAGGGGCAACTTATTAGTTGCCCCTGTTTAAATATAGTCTTTTCTCATTGAACAATGAGCCTAAACTATTGAGTTAATTCTAGTTATC
>CAZNIO010000024.1:0-12236 GCA_964573135.1 uncultured Gammaproteobacteria bacterium | reverse complement strand
TCATAACCCACCTTTTTAAACAGGTTTACCTGTCTAGACAAGGGGTACAGTTTAACCTTAAGGAGTCTCTTTTTGATAGTTTGGGGTTTTCTGACCGAGAATGGTCTAGAAAAATGGGCGGGGCGAGTTTTAAGTTACTTTATCAATTAACCGAAACTATGTTGAAAGTAGGCGCGCCTGTAATTGTCGAGACATTTTTTCATGGCCAAATTGACAGAGAGAGATTCCTCGAAATTAAAAAAATGCATAGCTATTTTCCCATTGAAATAAATTGTAAAACCGATGCACATGTGAGAGCCGAGCGTTTTAAGAAAAGAAATGAGTCTGGAAATCGTCATTCTGGACATGTTGACCACACTAATTATCAGGATACTGAGATGGGTAAACCAAAAGATGAAAAAACATCCCTTAATATTGGAGGTAAATTTTTTGAATTAGATACTACAGATTTTAAAAGCGTTGACTATGATAAATTATTCAAAGCTATTAAATCGGCAACTAACATCGCATAACACCTGCATATGCGATTCCAAAAATTTACATAATCTAAATTTTCTAATTTTTTCCTGGTAGGCTTCCAGCCGAATTTTACCAGAAAAAAATCAGAAAACTTCGCATCATGCGGATACATTCGAAATAATTATCTTTTGAATTTTTTTACTCTATGAAAAACGATCCACATATTATAAAACAGCTTGAAAAAGAATTTTTTAATATTAATCAATTGAAGCAGGTTAAGATTAAAGATAATGGTGAAAAATTAGTTGACTTAAAAAAAATAGATCCATCTATAATTCTTATACCTAAAAAGCGAAGCGTTCCCATAACGGGAAATACGATTTTTGTTCGCTCAATCGTCGCTAAGAAATTAAAAGCTATAAATCAACACTTAATCAAAGATGGGTTGGTTTTAAAAATTATCGATGGTTACCGCCCTTTAGAAGTACAAAAAAAATCTTGGCAAATCCACTTGTCGAGAACCAAAAAACAATATCCCAACCTATCCAAGCGCGCATTAGAGGAAAAGACTATAAAATTTTGTGCGAAACCAGAACTATCGTTCCACCCAACAGGGGGCTCAGTTGATATAACAATAGCCAAACTCAAGACGAAACGAGAATTATGGATGGGCACAAAGGTTGACGATTATGTACAAGAGGCTTACACACATTATCCTTATTTAAGTAAGGCCGCAATAAATAATAGAAAAATTCTTTTTCAAGAAATGGATAAAAAAGGCTTCTATAATTTTCCAAGTGAGTGGTGGCATTTTAGTTATGGTACAATAGACTGGGCATTGCATTACGATAAACCATGCGCTATCTATGACGTAAAAAAATTCAAAAAATAATTACGTCGTATAACAAGGATTACGAATGGGAACGTCAAAGCAATATAACATTCCAGATGCTATACAAAAAGTAGGTACTATATAGTACCTACTTTTTGATTTATAATAAATATTTTGAGCAAGGGTGTACTGCCTATATTTCTTTTTTTAAATCCTCTAGAAGTTTTTTAGCTTTTCTCGTAAGGCTCCTAGGGATATTGACTGTAACCTCAACTAAATGGTCTCCCCTGCCCCTACCGTGGAGCTTGTGGCTACCTTCGCCTGATATCTTGAAAACCTTACCAGATTCTGTGCCAGCAGGCACTTTTAAGCGGTATTGCCCATCAAGCGTGTTAATTTCAACCTTATCACCCAGTGATGCCTGAACAATATTTATTTCTTGTTTGGATAAAATATCACAGCCATGGCGGGCAAATTGTTTATGAGGCCTAACGGTAAAAGTAATATACAAGTCTCCTGATGGAGAGCCCTTGCCTCCGGCTTCACCTTCACCAGGCAATTTAATACTTTCTCCATTGCTAATGCCGGCTGGTATCTTTATCTTCAACTGTTTTGATTGCTTAGACCTACCGTCTCCGTGACACTTTGCACAAAATTTATCTGGTTTTTTACCTTCTCCACGACAAGTTGGGCAAACGCTTTCTGTTTGAAAGGCACCTAAAATAGTACGCTGGGTACGTGTAACACGGCCCTTGCCGTTGCACTCGGGGCAAGTAACAACTTTTGCGCTGGAATCGTATCCCTTTCCTTGACAATTTTCACATTTTTCCAACTTTTCTATCTTAATATCCTTTTCTGCACCAAAAGCTGATTCTTCTAAATCTATTTGCATTCGGTACTCAAGATCAACTCCAGAGGCGGTAGTTTGTCTTTGACTGCGTCCTCCGCCGAAAAAGTCTCCAAAGATGTCTCCTAAATCATCAAAATTAACATTTGTCCTATAACTACCTTGTTGCTGGCCACCACCTTGTTGGGCGAAATCTTGCCAATTAAACCCGCCGCCTTGACCACCGCCAAAACCGGCTTGGTCAAAGGTTGATCCAAACTGGTCATATTGCTTTCTTTTGCTTTGATTACTAAGTGTTTGATAAGCCTCATTGGCTTCTTTAAACTTTGTCTCATCACCCGTCTTTTTATCGGGGTGATATTCATGGGCTTTTTTTCTGAAAGCTTTTTTTATCTCGTCTTGAGTGGCGTTTTTGGATACACCAAGAACACCGTAATAGTCCTTACTCATTTAAAATTTATTAATTAGGCTTTAAAACCAAGCTCATTACTTGGAGATTCTGCTTCTTCTATTTTTCCAAAGCTACCCTCATATTTCTTTAAGTTCTCTTGCAGAGCAGAAATAACTCGCTTAACGTGTCCTGGTGACATTATAACACGAGAATTGACGATACCCACACCTTGATGAGGCGATAGATTCATAAAATCCAAAACAAACTCTTCTTTGGTATGGAGAATTTGCATGGCATTGGCATAAGCACCTTTTAAAACATCATCAGACACTTTTATCTGAAGCTGTTTTTGCTGGCCTTGTGGATTTGACTGTTGGTTTTGCATATTTTTTTGGTTAGTTAGTTTTTCAAGCGACCCAGTAAGACTAGGTCGCTTGCATTAAATAATGCTTAAATTATTTTTCTTCTTCTTTCTTTACCTCTTCAACCTCTGCTTCTTCTGGCTTTTTTTCTTCATCTTTAGTATCAGCATTTTCTGTATTACCCTGCTCTTCTTGTTTTGCAGGATCAGCCTTTGCTTTTTCAGCTTCGGCTTTTTCTTGCTCTTGCTTGTACATAATTTCTCCAATTTTCTGAGCTTCGGTAGATAATTCTTCAGTGGCTTTCTTGATGGCTTCTAAATCTTCACCATCCTTTACTTTTTTCAAAGCCTCAATCTTTTCTTCCACCTTTTTTTTGATATCAGCATCTACTTTATCACCTAAATCACGCATTGATTTTTCAGTAGAGTAAATTAGAGTTTCAGCCATATTCTTGATTTCTATGCCTTCTTTCTTTTTCTTGTCTTCTTCAGCGTGAGTTTCTGCATCAGTTTTCATTTTTTCTACTTCTTCTTTAGAAAGTCCTGTAGAAGCTGTAATAGTAATCTTTTGCTCTTTACCAGTAGCTTTATCAGATGCTTTTACATTTAAGACACCGTTTGCATCTATATCAAAACTAACTTCAACTTGAGGCACACCTCGAGGAGCTGGCGGAATACCGTCTAGAATAAATCTACCCAATGTCTTGTTGTCAGTGGCCATTTCTCTTTCACCTTGCAATACATGAATTTCTACTGATGGCTGGTTGTCAGCTGCTGTTGAGAAGATTTGAGATTTGCTGGTAGGAATAGTAGTGTTTCTCTCAATTAACGGAGTCCTAACACCACCCAAGGTCTCAATACCAAGAGTTAAAGGAGTAACATCCAGTAAGAGTACATCTTTGACGTCGCCTTGTAAAACTCCAGCCTGAACTGCTGCACCCATGGCAACTACTTCATCTGGATTTACTCCCAAATGTGGTTTTTTGCCAAAAAATTCTTCAACTTTCTTGAGTACCATTGGCATTCTGGTCATGCCACCTACCATAATGACTTCCTCAATATCACTTGGCTTGAGTTCAGCATCATCTAATGCCTTTTTGACTGGCTCTAGAGTTTTTTCTACTAAACCGCCAATTAATTCTTCTAGCTTGGCACGAGTAATTTTCATTACCAAATGCTTTGGCCCTTCTTCACCTTGAGTTATAAAAGGTTGGTTAATTTCGGTTTCTTGAGCGGTCGATAGCTCAATTTTTGCTTTTTCTGCAGATTCTTTGACACGTTGCAGGGCTAAATTGTCGTTAGATAGATCAATGCCTTGATCTTTTTTAAATTCAGCTAAAATGTACTCAATAATAACCTGGTCAAAATCGTCACCACCAAGGTGAGTATCACCATGGGTTGATTTTACTTCGACTGTGTCTTCTGAAACATCTAGAATAGAAATATCAAAAGTACCACCACCTAGATCGTAAACGGCAATTTGCTGACCCTTCTTTTTGTCAAATCCATAAGCTAGGGCGGCTGCTGTTGGTTCGTTTATAATACGCTTAACGTCAAGTCCGGCAATTTTACCAGCTTCAATGGTGGCTTGTCTTTGAGCATCATCAAAGTAGGCTGGTACAGTGATAACAGCTTCGGTGATTGCTTCTCCTGTTTTTTCTTCAGCATCTGCTTTCAATTTCTGTAGGATCATAGCAGAAATTTCCTGAGGTGTGTGGTCTTTGCCATTCATGGCAACTTTAATACCTACTCCAGCTTGATTGATCTTGAAAGGAAAAAGTTTGATGTCTTTTTGAACATCTTCGTCATCAAACCTGCGCCCAATAAGGCGCTTAATAGAAAACAAAGTGTTTTCTGGGTTGGTAACAGCCTGTCTTTTGGCAGATTGACCTACCATACGTTCGCCATTTTTTGAAATAGCTACGATAGAAGGTGTGGTTCTATTACCTTCTTTATTTTCGAGGATTTTTGGTTTACCGCCCTCAATAACGGCCATGGCACTATTTGTAGTGCCTAAATCGATACCTAATATTTTTGACATATTTTTCTTTAATTGATCATATGTGATTGTATTTCACATTTTGATATTAGTTTATAATAGAAGCATGAGTTATGGATTATTTCTAGATAATCCATAGCTGATGATTCTGGGGTTGACATTTAGGGCTAATTATTGTTAGATTAAGAGATAATAAAAATTAAAAACTAAATAACTAGAGAATTAATTTAATCAGGCAGCGACCTTAACTTTCTCTATATGCTCTGGGAGACTTAGAGGAAGGGACGCCTGCCGGAGGAATGGCTGATGACTTATAGACACTGTTGAATCGAGTATTGATAACCTTTAAGACTGCTCCTGGTTATCGGTACAACAAATCTAGGGAGCCTCCTTGATAAATTTTTATTTTGAAAAATTAATAAAATGTAAGTAATAAGAATTTATTTAAGGAGAAAAAATGAACACTTATCTAATAAAAGCTTATCTGGGACTCATGTTGGGGATAGCTACGGCAATATCAGGTTTCTTTTACACAAACTTATATTATTGTGCCATTGCCCCGGGGGTAGTTGCCATTTATTTTACCATTATATCAATAAGATCTGTGTTTTTTGAAAATTCGAATGAGAAAATGAAACATAGCACCCTGAAGTTTTATATACTGGTTATTATAATTGTATTCATAAATTTATGGCACGCTATTCCAGCAATAAAAGCGTTGTTGGTTAAATAATTTATTTTAGCAATGAGATCTAAATACTTAATTATTTATATCTTGGTAGGATACTTGCTGGGTAAATTTTTTCAAAGAACAAATTTCGTCCTCACTGCTGAACTCAAAATCTTGAGTTCAGTATGTGAGGCTTTTTTTATTCTATAAATTTATACTGGATTCCCGTTTTAATGTGAATGACACGAACGGTGGGTGCTTCACGGGATCCTTCGTCGTGAACTCCTCAGGATAAACTTCTCTGTCACTTCTTCACATCAATCTTAACTTTCTTAGGTTTAGCTCTTTCTTCTTTGGGAACTGTAATGGTTAGCATGCCATTTTGATAAGAGGCTTCTGCTTTATCGCTTTTTACAGTAGCTGGTAAAGCGACTGCCCGATGGAATGAACCGATGCGTACTTCTTTTCTATAATAATTCTTATCATCAACTTCTGACTTCTTTTCGTGTGAACCTTCAATAGTTAAAACGTCATTTTCAATGGAAATATCTACTTGCTCGGGATCCATGCCTGGCAGAGGGGTTTCGATATAAACATTGTTTTCATCTTCCCAGACATCAACGGCGGGGGCAAAGCCAGCTTGACTTTGATCAAACCATTGATCTAGGTCGTACATTGGATGCCATTTGATTAAAGACATATTATTCCCTTTTAATCTTACTTGGTGAATAACTAGGCAAGATTTTAATTTTATAACGAATGTAATTTCCAAATTACAAATTACAATTTCCAAATTATTTTTTGAAACTTTAAAACTAAATTACCACTTTAGCGGGATACAGAACTTTATCATGAAGCTTGTAACCGGCTTTAATTTCTTTTTTTATGATACCATTGCTTTCTCTATTATCCTCCTTGTCCTTAACGGCTTCATGGATTTCTGGGTCAAATTCTTGATCCTTTGTTTTAATTTCTTGTATACCCGATTTTTCTAAAAATTGCTGGAATTGATTTTTAATATGATCAATGCCTATTACCCAATCTTGTTTTCGCTGATCTTCGGGAATATGCTGAATAGCTAATTTTAAATTGTCATAGACGGGCAGGATTTCTGTAAGTAGATCAGCATTAGCAAATTTAATAATATTTTTTTTACTTTTGGCAACTTCTTTTTCCAAATTATGATAATCGGCTTGTGCGCGTTGCCAACCAGCCAAATATTCTCCGGATTGTTGTTCTAACTCTTCTAACTTGTCTTTTTTCTTGGTCATATTAATTCTCTGGTATAGTTAATTAAACTTAAATTTCTCTGATAGTCCATGCGCATAGGTCCCAGAATACCGAATAACTTCTTGCCACTTTTGGTTAAAATACTGGAACAGTTATCGGCGAAACAACTGTTTCGCCCGACTTTAATCTGAGTATCTGAAATATCATCAAAAATGGTATCAATAACTTCATCGAGGTGATCAACCACCTCGGAAAGGCTATAGATAACATCTAGGTCTGTAAACTCGGGCTGTGAAAAGAGATTAGAAAGACCGGTATAGAAGATATCGTTTTTGGAGAAGGCAATAATAGTGGCACTGCCAGTTAATTCAGCTATTTTTTTAGCAAGGCACTTGGAGACAAGATCTGATTGCTGCGTTTTGTTTTTAATATCATCCAACATGCCTTTATCTTTACCTGGGATCTCTTTTTCCTGTAAGTGGTTGGAGATATAGTATTCGTAGCCTTTTTGTGTAGGAATACGTCCGGCGGAGGTATGAGGATGCGAGATTAAACCAAGATGTTCAAGCTCGGCCATATCATTTCTGATGGTAGCTGAAGAAACATCCATGGCATATTTATCTACCAGGAGCTTAGAGCCTACTGCTTTAGCAGATATTAGGTATTCGGCAACAATATTTTTAAATAATTCAACTTGACGAGAATTCATATTTTTTACTGTTGGCACTCTAATGCATAGAGTGCTAATTTGTATTATACAACCCATTAAAGAAGGTGTCAAGTACTAAAAAACAGCCAAGAGGCTGCCGACGTATTGACCAAAATTTAGGAATTGTTTTTTAGTCCAGTATTTTGCTGGAAAAGAGATTTTTTCTAAATCAAAAGTTTTTCTGATTTAGGAATTTTCCGACGCGTGACGTCAGAGATTTAATTCCTAAATTCGCTTTTTGCCGGCAGTCCACTGACTGTTTAGTTGAACTGTATTTCATATTAACATATTACACAGAAAGAGAGAAACAACAAATAAAAAATCCCCTGAAAACTGAGGAGAATAACTAGGATGGGTAGAAGTGAGAGAATTATCTCTCGAGAGTTGCTAAAATTTACCCATTTAGCTTACACCTAAAAGGTGTAAATTTTTCCCCCCATTTTTCAGGGAATTAATATGTTGTTACTTTAGCCAAATAATTTGGAGGTTATGTCCTCATAGAATGAGGAGATAACCATGGTTAAATAATTAATACATGGTATGTATTAGAAAGAATAAATACAGTAAAACTGTTTTATTCTAAAACACTAGCATTGTCGGCAAAATCCAGTCGAAACCGGATTATAGCTAACAAAGATTAGTGCTAACCTCCAAATTACTTAGGCTAAATATGTTGTTAATGTGCAGCAACCAACCAAAAGGGGCAAATAATGAAGAAATATTCATACTCGCCCCTTGTTGGAGTTTACGGTTACTTAGCTAAATTAATTAAATGGTCAAGATTTAAATAACTTAGCTAAGCGTATGAATCTCTTTTTTTGATTGTGTTAGATTAGTATAGCATAATAGTTAAATCTTGTCAAGAGTAAATAGGGGTAAATTAAAAAAATTTAGCTAATATTAGCTAAATTATATTGAGAAATGTTTAATTTTTGGCTAAGATTGGTTAAAGTTTACTCTCTTTCACCTTTATATAGTAGCCAATGTAATTAGAGAGGAAATGCAGAGGGACAAATACAAGAAGGGAGGTTAAAAAAATAATAAGAGGGATGGGCACATATATTAGAGCCAATAGAAGACTACCTAAAATCCAATCTATTTGGTCAAAGGGCAACCAGGGTTGCCCTGGTTTTATATTAATCTGCCTTTTAAAGAAACTCTCTATAGCGTCTCCCATAAGGGTGCCAAAACCGAAAAGAAAACCAAGGAGTATAAAATTAATTTGAGAATAATCTATAATAGAAAACTGGCGCATGTCTGCATAAAGGGTTTTTTGAATAAAAACTATGAGGATAGAGATAATAATACCAAATAAAAAACCACGTATTGTTTTGTGGTCGCCAAAGATGCGTTTACCTCTGAAACTTTTATTAAAATCAATAGGAATATTAAGTAATGGAATTTTAGATGAAAAACTGGCCGCCATATTAGCTAAGACGGCAGGCAGGATAAACCAAATGGTTTTAAGTATTATTTCAAACATTAATTATTGATCTTTCCTTAAAGATAAACCGTAATATTTATTAGTATCTAAATCAGTTGTATAGATAGAATTATTGGTAGTGGTTTTAATATCAGAATTTTTGGGCAGAAAATCATTGATCTGCCAGTTATTAGCCAAGCTGATCCTGCTGATAATCTTCTGGTTGTCATTACCTGATTGTTTTTGAGCGAGTAAGCTGTAGACGTATTCATTGGGCAGACTTATTGGCTGATTATCTTCTTTACCAAAGAAATACTGCTTGATGCGGCTAAAGAGGCTAGTGTTGTCTGTGGCAGATATTTGGACTTCGGGCTGAAATCTGAAGGGTAGGATATATGAAAGTTTAACGCTTTTTTGTTGACCGGGCTCAACTATCATCCAGTTGGCAAAACAGGTTTTGCCAAATTGATCAGTAATACGAGTATGGCTTTCTTGATCTGTTCTTAAATTGGTTTCGAATTTAGATAAATGGGGATCCTCTTCAATTTGATCTTCTTCCAAAGCCATTTGGAAAATCCTATCAGTGGGCATGGGATCAAAGCCAGTGGCAGCAACCAACTTGCTACCTTGGGGCACGTAAACACGTAAATAATCGGTATTTGCCTGGCCTTCAAAAACATCATCTTCTTGCCCATTGTGTTTCTTATTAACAGTCACCGAAGCCACTAAGAGCCCATCGGGCATGACTTCGACTTCGTGTAAGATATTCGTTTCAATAATCCGATCGGTTTTACCGCCAGCAATATTGGTATGAACCACACTTAAATAGTCTCCCCTAGTTGCTGGTATACTACCTGACCAATTTAAGTTTTCAACAATTTGCTCCAAGTTCTCATCACTAAAATAAACTAAGAGGTGTTTTTGAGCTAAGGATTTTGTTATAATATCAAGGATATCGGTAAGTTTATCATCCTTAAGGGCTAATGTTTTTTCAAGAACTTGAGGCAAAAGATCACCAATAAATTTCTTGGGCTTATTCTCTTCTTTATCATAATCAAATTCAACTTCCATTTGTGTCATGCGCACAAAATTCTGACTATTAACTGACGTGTCATATTCTGGCATGTTGATTTCGCCAGTTAAGGTAAGCAGGTCTTCTAGCACATTGGGCGTAAAAGCGATGACACCATCAACTGTCGGCCCTCCTGAATTTTCGTAAAACCACATAATTTTCTGGGCAGAGGCTTTCCAATCAGGAAACCAATTAAAATTCCAGGGTTGCCAGATAGGCGAGAAAAGATGAAAAGGATAAGGGGCATCCACTTTAACTTGAAGAGATCCCTTTAAATCATAGAACCCTCCACCAGGCACTTGGATGTTTTCAATTTTCCCGTCAGCAATATCAAGAATGGCATAAGAACCGGGAAAGCCACCAGTAGCCCGCAGTTCTCCATTATTTTGAAAAACCAACATAAAACGCTGGGGCTCATCAGCTCCCAAGAAGTGAGTGATAACTTTAAAAATATCCTTGCTTTGTTCAAGGAAAGCAAGCAAGGCGGGAAGTTGTTTTTTAATGTCTTCAAATTGATCTTGATACTCTGCAAAGCCGATTTGAGATAAATTAATCCGATTTAAGACTTGAGCTATATCTTTGGCCTTGGATAAGGCTAAAGATAGCTCATTATCAATTGAGCTAAGACCACTACTTTTTTCTTGATTATCAAGAGCCATGCCTGCTTGACTGTCTTGGGGTATAGAAATATCTATATTGTCAAAGACTTGGGCTACTTTACTCAAATGACTGCCAATTTGTGCTGAATTCTTAGCTATGGATATAAGGTTTTGCCCGGTTTTGACTTCAGGAATTAATGTGGCTAGCTTGGTGGTGGATTCTTCTAATTCAAGAAAGCTTTTTTCGGCTTGAAGAAAGTCCTTTTCAGCCAGGGCAAATTGATCCTCAGCTGTCTGAAAATCAAGCTGGGTGCCAGAAGTACCGGCTTGCTTGAGATGATCTACTCCGGATAAGGAGGCGCCCATGACCTCGCCCTTAATTTCTTGGCTTTGACGGTAAAGCACATAACCCTGGATTGGCAGAACAAGAATGGCAGCCACAAGGATAAAAACACCAATAGCTTTCCAGCGACTGTATAGTGCGATGCTTCTGGGCGCTGGCTCTACATAAACCGCAACTGGTCGTCTGACTTTGGGCCAGCTAAAATCACCAAAAAGATATTTAAATGAGGCCCCAAAAGCCAAGAGAAGTTTGTAGGGAAAAAGAAAAACGAATTTGGATACAAGGTAAAGGTAGATGGATATTTTTTGGATAAGCCAAAAAATAGATTTAAAGATACTTGCAACACCTTGGAAGATAAGAACAAAAGGAAGAGTTAGTATTTTAGTTATTCCTAAAAATACTTTTTTAAACTGAGATTCTTTTACACGAGGAGCTTTTGACCACTCAGTGACTTTATTGGCTTCTAATTTTTGCTCATCAAAAATTATACCAGAATCCCGGTTCAAATCATTAATACCCAAAAAGGAGCTGGCATCGGAGTGATAAAGACTACCGACATCTTTTTGAATGGCTTCTTCTTGTTGAACTGGAATTTCTTCTTTTTCTTCAAGAAATATTTCTTCACCCTTTTCTTCACTATCCAAATCCAAAACAAACTCCCAAGAGAGTTCCTCGAGGTTTTGTTCTAGCCTGTTATTGTTGTGGCCATTGGCCATAATTATATAGTTTATACCTAAAAATTCTCAAAAACGACTTAACTATTTTTAAGCTTTTTTAAACATAAAAAGTGTTTATTTGTCCACACCTGTATTTTAGCAAATTTTTAGGGTTTGGGGAATAAAAAAAGCCAATAACTTGGTGTATTAACCTTGGTTGGCTTTTTAGTCGCCGTCTTGCGTTCTTTTAAGCACTAGCTTATACCCTCCTTTGCCTTGGTTGAACCAGCGAGCGGTACGGGCAACGGTGGTAGTAGAAAGGCATAATTTTTGTGCAATAGTTCGATAAGGAATGCCTTTTTGAATTAACTTGACCGTTTGCCAGCGCTTGCCCATTTCGTCAATTTCTTCAATGGTACATAAATCACGAATAAATTTTTTAAATTCTACCTTGTTTTTAACGGACAAAAAGGCTTCGGCAAGCTCATGTGTTCTTTTGGCATTAGGACGAGTGGGCATATATCTATTTTCTAGCCAATAAATCGACAATAGCATTAGCAATTTGCTCGCAGGCATCTGGTCCATTAGCATTAACTAGATTACCGTCTGTGGTAACCTCTTGACCGGTATAAGTTGCTCGTGAAT
>CAZNIO010000023.1:0-13288 GCA_964573135.1 uncultured Gammaproteobacteria bacterium | reverse complement strand
TATGTATATGACGCCTTATGCTAAACTGAAATCACTTGAAAATGCAGAACAATATCTAAAGTCAAATATTACCTTTGAGATATTGGATGAAACAGCCCGTGCAATGAGCCATACTGATTATGCGATACAAATGCAATTAGCTAAACAAAAAATGAAAAAAGAAATTTATTTAAGTAAAGATTTAACAATTAAAGATAACTAGAATTAACTCAATAGTTTAGGCTCATTGTTCAATGAGAAAAGACTATCAACCCCGCTCCTCATATGAGGAGCGGGGTTTAAACTTTTTACTACAAGTAAACTATTTTGTCTTAGAACCTTATGTTCCCAAGGTTAAATAGATTTTGCAGAAGAAGTTGTGCTAACTAGACCATCAACCAAGTAACCGTTTAACCATTCGATAGTTACAGTAGCGGTTGTTGAGGTGTTGCCAAATGACAAGTCTGACCAAATGAAGTCATTGTCGTCTAGGGCTTCAACAGCCTCAGCGTTTAAGCTATAGGTTGCAGCACCTTTAGCGTCATCACCTAAGATAGATGTACTGACACCGTTTGAAGTGCTTGAGTCGTAGCCAGTTATACTAGCTTTCAAAGTATATGTCTTTGAACTGTTTTGAGCAACTTGCTTGACATTAGCATCTACGTCATTTCTATCGAAGAAGAATACTTCGACCAATGTATATGCAGCACCTGTTGCATCCTCGCTTTGGTTAATACCACTCTTTGAAACAGTTGTTTCTTGAGTGACCAAATTGGATCCTTCATACAAAGTAAAGTCATTAGCAGTTACAGTTGTTGTTGTAACCTTAAATGACATTTTGTACATGCCTACAGGGCCTGCACTGTCAGCAGACACAGTTACGTCAATTAAGTCATAATCACCATTAGAAGTAACGCTATCACCTGTTGAGGCAACAGTTACGGTTGGTGCTGACTTAACAATAACGTAAGTTGGGAATGTCAGAGTAGCAGTAGTTGGAGTGATGGCTTGGCCTGATGCTCCTTTAACAACAGCATGAGCTGCAGTTATGGTCATATTGAAACCACTATATGGAGAAGCATTGGTTGCCACACCGCTCATATCAGCGTTACCAGTATCAATCTTAATGGTCAACTCTTTAGTTGTATTGACCGGTATTACAAATGGATCGGCTTCCATATTGAAGGTCAATGTAGATGCATTAGATGAAGTGACTGTTGCTTCGGCAACTTGAGTTGCACCGTCGTATAGATAAACTCCGGTTAACTCATCGGTACCACCGCTGTTGAAGTTGGCGAAGTCGATATACATTTTTTCAATCTTAGCATCTTCGTAAAGAGCAGTTCCAGTAATTTTACCAGCTTCTACGCCTAACTTGCTGCTTGACAATATTGTATTCGTATTCGTATCGCTTCTGGCCAGTGTTAATTTACCAGCAGTAGCAATAGTCATTCTTTGTCCAACACTATAATCATAGGTTGCGGTAACTGTTTCGCCTTCTGAATCCTTAGTAGTTACGCTGCTAGTACCACCAATCTCAAACCACTCATCTTCGCCTGGAGTTGAAGCGATGTTCGCTGTAACTTTCAAGGTCTTAACAGTACCCTTGGTAATAGTAATAGCTGGGCTCAAGCTCCAAGTAGTTGTAGCTGAAGCACTACCTGTAGTCGATGTTGGATCTGGATCATTACTTAATGAAACTTCGGTAGAACCATCCCAGAGTTTCAAATTAGATAACTCTGATGGATAACTGCCGTTTGTTCTAATATCTGTCTTAATCTGAGTTACGATAAGGTCATCGCCTGATCCTGAAGCATCAAGCTGAACATTAGCAAACTCAACCTGGTTGGTGCCGCGAATAACCGTGGCAGCAGCAGGTGAATTTGACATACTAACATTCAAGGCAGCTGCTTTGATAGTCAAAGTAGCAGAATCTTGATAGCTAGCTGGAGTTTCTGTAATGTCGTTGCCTGTAACTTGACCGGTTGTGGTCATATCACTGTCTGGATCGATAGATGCCTTAATGGTATCGTTGTTAGCAAAATCTGAATTTAGATTTGCTTTCAAACCAACTTTATGGATACCGACAGGCAGTGAAATGGTATCAGTTGAAGTAACACCACCAGTTTGTGTAGCTCCACCAGTTGCGTCAGTTGCACCAGTATAACCTTCACCAGTTTCTACATTGTAGAAAATAGCGCTGGTAATGTCAGCCATCTCACCTGTACCTGTACCGGCAACGGTAAGTAAAGCTTCGATATTTGTAATATCAATGCCTTCACCTTTAACGGTGAACAACCATTGACCAAGCTGGGTACCATCTTTACCTTCAGCAACGTTAGCTGCAACAAAGGTTGAATCTGGTTCAACTTTTAAGGAACCATCACCAATAGTTTGATCAACTGTGTGATTAAAGTATGGCTGTGAGGTTTCTGGGAATGTGGGGATAACATATGCTTGATATGTCAAACCTTTTACCACAACATCGGTGTTCCTATAAATATCAAGTTGAATGGTTCTTGAAGAACCATCATTGACTTCATCGGCTTTAACCATGAACTCTTCGTTCTTTGATTTGCCAAGAACAACTGGAGAAGCAGTCAAATCAAATTCAATATATTTATTGTCCTGAGATGCTGATGCTAATTTTGTGCCATCAGACGAATTATACAAAGAATATACCAAAATGTCATCGTCAGCTACAGTACCAGCTTGCTTAAAGACAATTTTTTCAACTTGAAGTTCTTCAGAAGCTGAATCATTGCTAATCTTAATTTCAGTTAGCTCTTTATTGACATCACCCACTTTAGGAGTGTTATCAGTTGAAGGATTATTTGAACCTGCAGCTACTGTTGCACCGGCAAGAGCAACTGAAGTATTCAAATTCATAACATTACCCCAAATTGGTAAAGTACCATTTAAGGTAGCGCCGCCCTTAAGAGCCATTGAATAAACACCTAATTTTGGCGTACTGGCGGTCAAAGTACCGTCAGCTGCCATGTTACCAGTAACAACTAATTTCTTGGTTGTACCGGCTGGAACGACGATATCATCACCCACGGTAGCTCTGTTGTCTGAATTAAATGTTTTATTCAAACCAACTTGAGAACCAGTGATACTATCTTCATACACAGCAATAGATGAAAAATCAGCATTAACTGCATAACCGCCTCTTTCAATAACAACTGAATCAATGGTTACGTCAGCAGAACTGCCATTAGTAACATTAATTGTTACATATGAAGCTCTGGCTTGGCTTTCCATATATGTACTGCCTGCAACAGCGGTATCTGCAGCTAAAGCTACAGTTACACTGCCACCGGTTACACCGCCCATTGTGCCAGTGCCAGAAACAGTAGTCAAATCTGACTCAGCGCCAGAAATTGAAGTACCATCACTATAGCCCGATAAATCGGATGCTGTAACTAAATAACTCCAATCGAAGTTATTAGCAGCAAATGCATCGCCTGTAGCAACTGGTCTCTTATCAGCACCATCGATATAATAAGTGGTTGCAGCGCCTTCTTCTTTGGCTAAAGTACCGCTTGGGTATTTGCCTGCTACTAAGTCGTCACCGACAGTGTAGTTAACGAAGAAAGCATCGGGCACATCGTCAATCATAGTGTTCCAAGCGCTGCCAAATAAAGCAATGGCATTGGCTTCAGAAACTATAGAACGGAGTGTTCCACCTGGTTCAACAGCATACACTGTTGGAACTGTGGTAATTTTAACCATTTTGGTACCAGGACGATAAGTAACGTTGCCACCCAATGGGTAACCTTCCATTTCACTTTGTGAAACAGTAACTACGCTACTAAAGTCTGAATACCAAGAATTCCATGTCTTCTGGTTAGGATAGACATAGCGTTTGCCACCCATCAGGTAATAGACTGCACTTGTGCTGTCCATTGTAATATTCTGACCGTCAGTAGCGGCGTTTGTGGTAGGAACTACGGCGAAGCTATATGCAAAAATGATAGCAACGGCCATTAGTCCTATAAAACTTTTCTTTATCATAGATTATGATTTTTTGTTTTTCTAAGATTACTTCCATTAATGATGATCAATAAACATATTTTTATTGCGTCGACATGAATAAAAATATTTTATCTACATTAATGACTTGATAATCTTGAAAATTTAATTTATCCCGCACCTTTCTTAACCCACGCCCTCTTTAATGTGAATTAAAAGAGGTGCGGGAAAGTTAGTATATCTACTCCCCCATTTTACAGCCACCCTTCATCCGTTTTCGGACTTGGCGTATTTGCCATGTGTATTACTTTAATGGCTTACGTTTAAAGTGGCTAAAAAATGGGGAAACGACCTTTTCATAAATATACTTGAATTATTAGCCCTCCCAAAGAGGGCCTTCAAACCCCAATACTTTGGGGCTTTAAGAGATAAGCTATTTTTGACAGACAACTAGGAAATATAGATAAGTTTGATTATCTTTGATTTCTCTGATAGAGAAATCATTTCCCAGGCCATCAATGCACTGGCCAACTCGCCTTCTAAATGAAGACGGTAGCCGATCTCTTAAAACCCCCAGTAAAGGAATCCTATTAATTGTAAGGGGCAGCTTGGTTAATAACTTTTTTGGTTTCTTTGGGTTTTTAAACTTTCTTTGCCCAAATAACTCAAGACGCTTGAAAAACGTACTGAGTAACTCGGACAACTCTGATCCTGTAAACTCTTTTAAATGATATGGATTGTGAATGTTCAGGAGTTGCGTAGCAACGGAATTGGGTGTTGATAGGATAAGCTTGCCGCCGGGCTTTAGAACTCTGAAAATTTCTGCAACAAATTTCTTGTAGTTACTGATATGCTCAATGGTTTCCAAGCTGACAACTAAATCAAAGTGGTTATCGGCGAATGGCAGATTAAGGGCATCCATTGTTTGAAAAGAGAGATTGTCGTGAGTATACCTACTATTGGCCTCTTCTATTGCTTTTTTTGAAAGATCACCGCCCCTGGCTTCTTTTACCTGATTGCTTGCAATCATATAAGTGCCGTAGCCTGTACCACAAGCAATATCTAATACTTTTTTATTTTTAACGTACGGCAGACAAAACTTATACCTGGCGATGTGCTCTTTATATATATGTTCGTGCTTGCCTATTTGGGAGATATCTGGAATAAGACGCTCACCGGTGTATTGCATGTTAATTGCGTAATTTAGTTATCAATGCCAATCTTAAATTCCGGATTGCCTAAATTTTCTTCTTCTATTTTTTCTTCTTTTTGTGGGGTAACTGGCGGAACAATAACTTCTTCTTCAACTTCAATTGGCTCAATAACATCTGTTTCTTCTTCAACAGCTTCTTCTGGCTGATTTTCATCTGCTTCGCCCTTAACTTCACCTTCTTCTTCAACTGATATAATCTGATTAACTGCACCATAAAGCATTTTGAGGATATCATTGGAATCATCGGCTAAGGTCAAACCAAGCATATATTCTCCTTTGGCTAAGGCTTGGTTGGCCTCTTCAATTTTATCTTTGGCTTCTTGGGCAAGCCCTTCTTGAGCAGAACCAAGTGCGGCTAATACCTCTTCAGCTTTATCTTCTATTTGATTAATGTGTTCTTCCAGGCTTTGAACGACTTCCTCTTCTTTAATAGCACTGTCGCCTGAATCGTGCTTAGCAACTATAACTGCAAGGACATCAGAATTAATATCATCTACTTCATCTAATACTTGATTGATTTTGGTACTAGCCTGCTCGTCTACTTGAGTTTTAACTTGTTTTAATTCTTTCCTATAACTGACCATTTTTTTATTAAGGCCAAGGGCAGTGGCTACCATTTCTTGATTGTCATCATCATCTTTGAGTTCTTTGAATTTTATATTAACTACCTTGATTTGCTTTTCAACTTCATTAACAGCCAGGTCAACTGTATTGTCTTGATCATTTGTAGCTAGCTCTGTTGCAACTTGCTCGAGTTCGCGTATGCGATTGTCAAAAATACCGTTAGCTAGAATAACTTTTCTTGAGGCATCTTGAACAGTAGCTAAACGGAATTCTTCAAGTCCCCTTTTAACTGCAAAAAGTGGATCACCTGGATTGGACTGATGAGCGACAGCAATGGTCAGGCCAGAGCCGCCAAAGACGAAAAGGGCAATTAAAGAAAAGACGCCAACTGGCTTCCAGGCAAAACGAGGGGCACTCAACAGATTGGCCCAACCCGAAAGTACTTTTTGGGTAAGATTATCAGGCTGGCTTTGCTTAACTCGAGACAACAAAAATTCCCTGGTGGATGATTTCCACTGAGGGTCGGCTTCAACTTTAATATTATTTAGTTGTTTGATGAGTTGTTTAGACATCTTTGTTAGCAATAGTTTTTTTAAGTTCTTTCAAGGCCCGGTGGGCAAGGACGCGAATATTACCTTCTTCCTTGTCCAGTATTTCTGCAATTTCGCGGTTAGTCATTTGATTGATAAACTTTAATATAATAATATCCTGGTAATTTTCTGGTATAAGCTCAAGTGATTTGATAACCTCCTTGATATCATATTCTACATCTACTTCTTTTTCGAGATCGGTTTCATCCTGTAGCAGCTCTTCTTCAAGTGGTGTTTCAATATATTTACCTTGCTGGCGATAGTGATCAATAATTAGATTACGAGCAGTTCGATAAAGAAGTGCGGAGATACTGACGATACTTTTATCATCTTGGTTAATAAACTGCCAAAATTTCAAGAATACGTCTTGAACGATTTCTTCGGCAGCTTCTTTGGAACTAGTTTTAAAAAAAACAAACTTATATATCTTACCAACGTAAAAATCATAGATGACGGCGAAGCTCTTTTCATCTCCTTGCTGAATGCTCTTTAAAAGTTTTTTTTCACGCCGATTAGTCATTTTTCTTGCTTGTCAATTAATAAGACGAGAAATATGATTTACTGTTACATTACCGTATTTTATAGCACAAATCAAGCCATATATTAATATATACGTATGATATATGGGTTAAAATGTCTAAAGTAGCCTAGACAAATTTATTTTAGCTAACCTTAGCATAATACTAAATAAATGTCTAGGCTACCCTAGACATTTATTAATAATTGTTATATTATCAAGATAGTTAAAAGAAATACTACCAGATTTGGATATAATATACTAGAGCGCTGTGGATTAAATTTTAATAAGCTAATTTTAAGATAAAATGTCAAGGGATGTTCGTATATCACCATCAATGGCCTCAAAGCTACTTGGGGTAAGCGAGAGATCGGTTCGTAGAGCTGTGACTAGCGGAGAACTTGATGTTTTGATACACAAAGGAAGGTATAGGGTAAACTTGAAGGATGTAATTGTCTGGTCACATAAAAAAGCCAACAGACAGAAAAAAAGAGATGAAGAGGGCATCGGACAATATGTGGAGAAATGGAAGGTATAAGAATTTAAATATTTAAAAACCGCTCTGGATAACAGAGCGGTTTTGAGTTGCGCTTTATAACTTGCTGAGTCATATAATCATATTTACATCATCTCGTCTCTCTTCTCTTTGATAAAAACAATTAAATCTTCAAAAATCCTGACAAGCATTTTAAAAGGTGCTTCAATAATAAAATCAAAGAAGAAAATAAATACATTTATTTTTGATGAATTAATAGATATCCAGCGGCCAACGCGTAGAATAGGGATAGCCAAGAAAGTGAGGATAACATTGCGAAAGCGTTCTTGTTTTTGTAATACAATAAGTTCGGTTGCGTTTCTTCGAATGCGTAAGGAGAAAAAGCTAACCATGGTTAAGAAGAGAAGGAAAATGGCCATACTGGCTGGACTAAAGCCAAGCTTATTAAGGCCATAGATTATAGCGCCAAAAGAAACACCATACATGATAAGGTAGAAGAATTTAAGCATGAAATTAGCAAAGCCTGTTCTGATTTTAGGTAGTTTAATATTATGTTCTTCACCTTGAGTGCCATAAACTATGTTCCAGACTTCTTTAATGATTTCATCTGTGTTAGAGCGTTTAGGAGTGCGGATACTTAAACCAAGAAAAGTCATAAGAACTGGCGGGAATAGGGCATTAATTGCCAAAGGAAACCAATCAAGGCGCTGTAGAATAAAATAGTCAAATGGAAACTCAAGCAAAAGTCCGAAAACAATTTTAGTTAAAAATATATAGATAACGGATCGAACGATGGATCGCCTTACTTTGCCACGGATTGTTTTGTATTTAGCAGTACAGACCTTGGTGACTTCATCAGCTAATAACTTTTTATGCTGAAATATGTTGATGTAATTATCTTTGTGTTCTGCTATAACATTTTGTAAAGTCCAGAAAGCAACAGCATATTTTTTAAATTCTTTAGCCAGTCTATCATTTAATAAATGCTTATATTGATATTTAATCAGGGCTTGCTTGTTTTTAATATTAACTGCTAAGCGATCAGCTTGTTCTAGGGTTAGAGTTTGCCACTCTGGAAAATAATATTTAATTAAATGGTAACTAATAGTAGTTTCATCGGCCTTAAGTAAGGATTTTAAAACACCAATGTATATCTGGATATTTTTATCTGTTTCATCAAGCGTCTCCCCTTTTTCAATGACCACGTTTTGCCTGACTACGCGATGCATGGCGTCAACTGTGATTTTGCCTTGCGGGTCTGGCACAAGTAGTTCCTCTATCTCGCAACCAGCCAGCTGAACTAGCCATTCATAAAAATCCTTACTTTCTTCTTTGGTAAAACCGCGATCAACAATAGCATTGTAGATAACAATGTATTTATTGAGTATGTCTCTAACCTCGAGGGCTGTATCTTCTGGTACACTATCATTGGCTAAGTAACGAGCGCCAATCAGTTCTTCGATAATGGGCCTGGCTAAATCCGATCCCTTCTTGCCGGTAATTAATACGCGCCTAATGATGCGAGTGATAGCACTTTTTCTAATAAGATGATCTTCTTTATAATCAACGGTGTTTCTGATCTTTTCATAAACAAAGGCTAGCTTGCCGGCAGCTTCGCTGATATGTATTTTTTCACCGGGCGCTTGATTGGGACGCGATAAAACATCTCGATAATTGAGCAACCAATTCTCTATAGTTGTTGAAAAAACATTATTTTTCATACAAAAAAAAGTTAATTTTCTAAAATTTTCATGGTTTCTTTAATCATGCGCTCAAAACTGAAAACATCCATCTTAACAAGCGGGGCCTCGCATAAGCGTTTTTGCAAATTTTTATCATTCCACAGTCTTTTGAAGGCGTCTAGCCATTCTTGCCTACTATTATATTGTACCAAAAGACCGTTGTAGTCATCAAGGATGAGTTCCTTATTACCGCCGGAATCGGTAATGATAATAGGCAGATGGTAGTACATAGCATCAAGCACAACATGAGAAAGCCCTTCATATGAAGTATTTAATACAAATAGTGAGGCAGCTGAGTAATATAGGTGAATATCTTTATGTGGTATGCGCCCTGTCATGATAACATCATTTTCTAAGTTGTTTTTAGCAATTAATTTTTTTAATTTACCTTCCTCGACCCCACTACCCAAAATTAGGAATTTAAAGTTGGGATTTATTTTTTTAATATCAGGCATGAATTTTATGAGAGAATCAATGCCTTTCCAAGGAACCAGGCGAGCGACTGTTATGATAAGGTCACCTTGGATGCCAATTTTACTCTTAGCCTCTTGTTTTGATAAATTGGCCGGGGTATCAAACTTAACGGAGTTATATATGATCTTAATTTTATCTGGCTTTACTCCCCAGCCCTCAACTAGTTTCTTCAAATACTCTGATGGCACTATAATGTGCGTGGCTCTTTTAACGGTTGTTTTCTTAATGAAGTTTAAAAATTTTAATTTAAGATTGGTAGATCTTTTTTTAGCATTAAATTCTGGATACTTTTGCCACTCATCAATGGACTTGCTAGTACCTCCAAGAATTTGAGCTTGCTCCCAAGCATAATCTCCAACTACTTTAATAACTAGCTTTTTTCGTAAAATCATTTTAACCAACATGGCTGGCAAACCTGAAGCCACTGGGCCTTGGGCATAAATAACTTTAGTGTGAACGGATAGGTTGAGTAGCTTGAAGAAATAGAGGAGATACTTGGCTGGCAGTGAAAGAAAACTGGAAATACGCGTAACGCGATCACCAAATTCCTCGTCACTGGTGGCAGGCATAGTGGCTGAATAGCAGACAATTTTCAGTTTGTGTCCTCGGTTTAAGAGATATTTGGCAATACTGTGAGTATAGGTGGCCGGACCGCCAATATCTGGAGGAAAAATTTCACCAGCTAAAATGATTTCTGATTTTTCTTTTTTTATGTTAAAAACAAATTTCTTGCTGGCCCAGAAATTCCAGATAAGCACAATGGCGGTAGCCGCGATTTTAGCTAATAAATAGTAAACGCCCAAATGATCTACCAGAAAGTAAAGAGTGGTGTTGTTAATAAAAAGTCCAACAATTTGGGTTGCAATAAATATTGGGAATTGCTTGCTAACACTTGTGTTTGTCGATTTAAATGTCCAGAAACGCTGAATGATATAATTTACGCTGGCAGCCACGGTAAAAGCAAGGGTCGCAGACCAAAGATACCAAAGACCAAATATATCTGTGAGGGTATATAGGATGGAAAAATCAACTATAAAGGCAGTGCCTCCGCCAACACAGTATTTAAAAAATTGCGAATGCCTTTGCAATAATGTTTTAATTGATTTAATAATCATGCTAGTCGGTTGATAATTTTATACATACTTTCCCCTATTATATCCCAATCATATCTCTCTTTAACTAGTTTTATTCCACTGGCTTGCAATTTTTGATGGAGATGTGAGTCTTCCAAGAGTGTTTTAACTTTTTCCGCTAAATTACTGGGGTCTTTAACTTTACAAAAGAGACCCGTCTCTTTGTCTTTCAAAAAATCAGGGATACCCCCAACTGGAGGGGCAATAATTGGTAAACCAGCTGCCATGGCTTCAATGAAAGAAACACCCAAGCCTTCTGAAAGTGATGGCCGGACAAAGACATCGGCTATGGAATAATATTTTAGAACTTGCTGATGAGGAACATTACCAAGAAAAATAACTTGTTGGTCTATTTTTAAATCTTTAACTAATTTTTTTAATTTATTTTCTAATTTACCTGGACCGGCAATTATAAGACTAACTGGCAGCTTGTGTTTAGTAATAAGCAAATGGACAGATCTTATTAAGGATTCAACATCATTTTTCTTAACTAAGCGTGAAACAGTTAAAATTACTTTATTATCTTTGGGAATATCTATTTGAATTTTATTATCTATATTCTTTATCTTATCTAGATCTACTCCATTGGGTATAACTGAAACATCGCCCTTGTATCCGTACTTACGAGCTCGCTGGCCAAGCCAATTGGAAATTACTTGAATATGGTCGGCTTTGGTATAGACCATGCGATAAAACGGATACCAAAACCAAGTGCGCAGCCAAATAAAAAAATCAGAATCTCCGCTTTGTAAGGTAAGTAAATATTTTACTTTTTTGTTAAATAATTTAAAAAGTAGAGCAGCTATACCAGCCCAAGTGGCCATCATGGCCCAAACTAGATTATATTTATTTTTCTTATGGAGTTTTTGGGAAAATAAAAAAGCATGGATGGGATAAAATATCTTATCCAACTTACTGCCTCTGCCTACGCGGTATATATTAGTATTGCCAACTGTTTCTTCTCTAGGTGACTCTTTATCCAATCTGGCGGTAACTATATCAAACTGAATATGAGGGATTCTTTTAGTAATCTCTTTCAGCGCCACTTCGGCTCCACCAATAAAAGGGAAATACGTAAAAGAAAAAACAAGGGCTTTTTTAGGGTTATCTTGCATAATAGTACTGTCTTCAGTATGCTATTTTTAAAGGAAAAAGTCAAAAATAAAAAACATTAAAATAAATTGTATTAATGTCTTTGTAATCCAACAATTTAAGAGGCTTTTCTCTTAACTTGTTTATCAAAATGAATAATAGAGTAATTCTCAATATCTATGCCCATATCCTTATATACTTGGTAAGCGGTAAAGACGTTCTTCTTGGATTCATCTAGCCCTAAAAGCTCGATACCCTTATCTACCTTTTTCCATGAGGTTGATTCAATTTCTAAAATTGTAGGTATGAGAGGATATTTGTCTATATCAAATTCAACATCCTTATACTGCCAATGTTCTCTTTTCTTTTCAATATCGAATTTGATAACCATACCGATATCTATAAAAAATTTATGGGCTTTTTTAAAATCGCTAACTTCAAATTCAGTTTCTTGCATGCCTAGGTCGTTTTTACCCTTGCCTTTTTTGTATCCAATAACTTTTTTGAAAGCAAGGGTTGTCTTGTTATTACCTCGGCGTAAACGAATCCAAGAGTGTTGCTTATCAAGTCGCCAGTCTGGGTACTCAAAATTAAGCCAACGATATTTTTTACTAAATATCTTTTTGGCGCCAATAGAGCGTAGCTTTTTTCTTATTTCAAGTGGGTTGATATCAGTGTAGAGAACTTCGTATTCTTGCATAATATTATTTTAAACGATATTTTTTATAGTCCTTAACTCCTTTTAGCCAGCCACCTTTAAAATATTTGGCTGGATCAAGTTTTTTTAAGGGAACAAATAAATATTTCAAATGGTTTTTACCAAGAAGAATATCACCACCTAAATACTTAGTTTGATAGCCAATGGCAAAAATACGTACCTTTTCCCTCTTGCCGTTTGGCAAAAACTCATTTCTCTCGTGGCGCATAAAAACCTTTGGCTCCCCTAGCTTATATTTTACCTTATTGCCTAATTCTTCTTTTACTTTTCTAGCGATTATTTTTTCTAATGGTTTATTAAATTCATCTTGCTTTATTCTACCACCGGGTAGATCCCAGCAATTAAAACAATCTTTTATAATTAAAAGATTGCCTTGTTTATCTTCAATAAATACTTTGACGGCCACGAAGTATAGATCCTTGCCTGATTTTTTTATTACTTGGCTCATAATTATCTTTTAGTTAAACACACTATTAAATACATCTTCAAAAAAGAAAGTGGTTTGTTATCAATTAATTTCTCGAATAAAATGGCTGGCCAGACTAAGGGCTTACAAAAAGCAAAGTACTCTGGATTGCCTGCCCTTATGGCTTGAGCATTATAAAAACCGTGTTGTTTTGCTAGTTTTTGTATTTTTTTGTAAGTGTTAGCTCTATAAAAGGTTTTATGGGCTTCTTTTTCTTTTTTTAAAATCTTTTCCCTCAAAAAATTATGTAAACTAAGAGGAAATATTTTGCTGATTATAATGTACCCATCCTCTAGACAACTGTATTTGGTGAATTATGATACAATAAA
>CAZNIO010000022.1:0-13930 GCA_964573135.1 uncultured Gammaproteobacteria bacterium | reverse complement strand
TGAACCTTTTTAACAAATCTCTGCTCCATAGCATCGTGCAATGAATAACGATAAATTATATCTGTAAAATACTCGTTACCAACATAGCATGTGCCTGAAAGTCCTATAATATAGCGGAAGCCAAATTCTGAATCAGTAAGGAACTCTTTCCATTTTTTAACTTTAGCAGTTGCTTCGTTTACCACGTGATGAGTCTCATCATTTAAAATCAAAGTATTTTCTCCCTTGCCTTTTAAGCTGTCACGAATTGACGATCTAACGTGAGCCAAGATCGCATGGTAATTCTCAACACAAATACTACCAGAGACTATGCTCTCGCTTGCGTTGATAATTCCGGGAGCATTAATCACTGAATTTGCTGGGAGTAAATCTCTCAAATCCGCACTGCCGGCTAAACCTTTGAATTTTTCAATAAGTCCTGATTCTATCGTGGTTGATGGACACAAGACCAGCACTCTATCTACTGCCCCCTCAGCCAGCATAATTGCTGCGATCCCATATATCACATAACTTTTCCCAGTTGCAGTTGCCAAATCTAAAGACGCGGATAACTGGTTAGGTAGTTGTAGATGGCGCTCTAAACTCGCCTGTGAACCGTATTTTTCATTTAGTTTATCGTTCTGTAAAAAGTTTTTTGACGCCAAATCCCTTAAATCCCGATACTCACCCCCGAGTAAGTATCTTAGTGCGGTTTTGATGGCTTCCTTTTGGTATTCACGAGTACCACAAAGCTCGTCAATAAATGACTCATATTTACTCTCGTCCCATTTTTTCCGATCCACCGAACTGCCAACCTCTAAAACTAAATCAGAATTATGGAAACGTTGTGTCGCATTGTGATTTCGTCTTGGCATAGTTATTTTTTAGAATTTAGTTTACTACTTATAAGTTCTTTTTTCTTGAATACCCGACGTGACTCATTACCGTAAATGTCCAAGAGTACCAACATTACATCGCCCCTTATCTCCTTTGTTGGGAGTTCTATTTTCCATTTATTTTCTTTAATAGCTCCGGCATAAAAAACTTTGTCCAAATCAAACACTTCATTTTTGTAATCAAAATCTACCATAACCATTGAAAGCGCTTCATACTTGGTTATTTTTTCTGTACCCTTAATCCTGGCCCGACTTTCAAATTTTTTAATTTTAATCATCACACTGTCCTTTTTCGGTTTAATGTCCAGCTCAACTTCAGGTGGCTGTATAAAATCAAAGCCAACTGCCTCTACTGTTTCATTCACAGCCGTCTCATCGTTTGGCTGCCTCAAAGCCGAAAATTTGCGTCTATGTATTTCATTGATGTATGAATATGGGATACGTAAAGCGTAGTATCTAACATTGTCCATTTCCACAAAATCCTCCTGAAAAATAAAAACTCCACGAGGTGCAATTATAAAACATTTATCTCCGACTGATTTGCCGACGCTGGCATGAATGTCTGCAATTGTTTCTTTATTTACTGTTCCTTTGTCAAAATGATTAAAAACAAGCACGCTTGACCCTTGTCGTTTACCATCCATTTCAAATCCACGAATTTTATGGGGTTCATCCTTACATTCAAAAAGACGAAGTGCAAAAAATCTCCAATTCTCCCATGGTAATTCCTTTAACGTTTCAAAATCGTATAATCCAGCATTATAAAGTGTGAATGGTTTTATTTGTAATTTTTCACCTGTATTACCTATGCCTTCACACAAATTCAACATTCTTTTTTGAATTGTGTAAACAGCAAATTTCCCTATGTCAATGGCAACCCATCTACGATTAAGTTTTTCTGCTACTGCCACGGTTGTACCAGAACCAGCAAAACAATCCAAAACTATATCCCCATCTGATGAGAGAGACTTTATCACTCGTTCAAGTAATGCCTCGGGCTTCTGAGTAGGATAATCTATTCTCTCTTTAGCTTGTGAATTAATTATCGACACATCCCAAACATCACGCATTGATTTCTCTCTAACTGTATCCTCGGTATAATTTTGGATTAATTTACCCTCTTCAACAATAGTCTGCCGTTTAGCCTGATGTGCTGACTTTTCTGAATAAGGTTCCATTTGTTTTGTGAACAACACTTTATTTCGATGTTTCGCGTACCAAAAAAGTGTATCATGGGTTTTTTGGAAAGCATCTGATCCTGCTGTCCAACGTTGATAACTCCAGATGATTTCATTTTTAAAATTAGTTTCACCAAAAACTTCATCCATTAATACTTTTACATAATGACCTTTTTTCCAATCAAGATGTACACAAATGTTGCCATCGTCGGAAAGGAGCTCTCGCATAATCACGAGACGCTTTCGTAAAAACTCTAAAAATTCACCGCCTGCTATCTTGTCTTGATACGCTTTTTGATCCTGACTCCCATGGAAGTCTTTTCTGGTGGCAAATGGCGGATCTATATAAATCAGTCGTACTCCTGGAGTCCCGTCTGCATTTATTAATTCACCAGCTTCTTTCATTTGTAGAAGTCTTTTTAATGCTTGAATGTTATCACCAAAAATTAGCTGATTATGCCAATCAACTCCATTTTGACCGAAAGTACTTACTGGCTGGAATGGCACGGCCATTGTATCCGCTATGATTTTCTCCTCGCTGTCCTTACCATTATAAACCAGCTCGTATTCGCGTCTTTCAGGTGGAAAAAACTCCCTGGCCCAATCAGCCGGAAGCTCCTCCTTATTTTCTACCATTTTATGACCTCTTTTCAGTAACTCGTAAATTTTTTGTTGCCTATTTTTGTCCATAAATTATCATGTTTAACTACTTTAATTATAGCTCAAATCAGGAGATAAATAAAGAGCTGAATTTTACCTTTTAAGGCTTTAGTCCTATAATGAAATTGAAAGTTAAAACATAATTTTTTATGTCAAAAATAGGTAGAAACGATCCCTGCCCTTGCGGTAGTGGTAAAAAGTATAAAAAGTGTCATATGAATAAGCATTCATCTGTTGGGGTTTTAAGAAAATCATATAACATAAAAACAGGTGATGATTTTTATGCCCGTTTTATGATGGGGCAAGCTAACATCCGAGCTTGTGTATGTGAAAAAGATGAACAACTTGAATACGATAATAGCTATCATCCAGTTTTTCAAAATTTAGTAGAAATGAAAATGGCAAAAGACAAATGCCTGGACATAATTTCAAAACATATTGAAGCTGTACAAACGAAAAAAGACGGCAAATACCATGGCAATCAAATTGACGTCACTGAGCCAATTGATGATGAATTAAATGTTTTTTTTAAGGATTTTTTTATCAGAGGACAAATGGCTATAGGAGCACTTATAAAACATTCCTTGTACATGGGCTCTAACATTGGTTTTTTATTCAAAGAAGATGAGAAAAAATTTCGTAGAGGCTTAAAAAATTTTGTATTAAAAGAAGAGGATGATAGGTTTAAGGCGTTAAATTCATTTATTAACAACCATAAGGCTGTGTGGTATGCATCTTTCCGCGAATTAAGGCGTAAAATTGAACATGAAGGGTGGTCGTTGCCACTTCTCAAATATATCCTTGATGAAAATTTCAAAGTCAAGGTGATTTTACCGTCTATTTTTGATAAGTCAATCGAAGAAACACTTGAAACTTGCTGGCAAAACATGACGTCATTTTGTGAGGAGGTGATCGTATTTTTACTTAGCTTAAAATTAAAAGATAATATGGTAGTTGTTTTTATACCAGAAGACAAACGGGATCCACAAATGTCAATTCGATATATGGTTAGTATAAAAGAATTTCCCGGTGTTCCGTTGCAATGCTAATGGATTTTATACATTACCTTCATCATAACCTTCATCATAAATCATTCACTTCAAATATAAATTAAATTATGCCGACTAACAACATAAATCAACAAGCCAAGGATGTAGGCCGTTTCTTTAATTCCCTTAGCAAAGAAAAAATCAAAGAGATCAACGAAAAAATCAAGCGAGATAACGATCGTGCTTATAAAGAATTTAAGGAAGAATTAGCAAAAGAGATGTGTTTTCTTTGTGGAAACTTTTTAACAGATTTTACGCTTGAAAAACCATGCATGCACTGGCTATTAAGACCTGTCGGTTTTAATAAAAAACACGCTGGGCTAATTTTCAAAAAATTTAATTACCTCAGACTTCAATCATTCGTCCGGTGGATGGCCAATAGCGAAATATCAGCCGGGAACATAAATGATTTGGAGGAAGAAAAAAATCCAGATAAAGTCTTTGAGTACACGGTTAAGTACAAAAATTTGGAATGGTCTTTTTCATGTGGCAAAGGCGATCTCACCGGTCATAGCCTTGCTTTCCGTAAAGAGGCGAAAAAACCACATTACCATTTTCAAATGAGGATAGACAAAAAACCGTTTATTGATTACAGCGACATGCATATACCTTTTACGGAAGAAGACCTGTGGCATTTGCCTATAATGCTCGGCATGGTTGAAAATGCCGGATACGCTAATTATCACGGCGCAGGTATGCAGGACATGATGACTGAAATCGAGCCCGAAGTTCTGTTATCTTCCATGCAAAAGTCAGGTGATGAAAATGATGGCGTTTATAACTTACAAACCCTTATATTGGCAGAACCCGGCAAAACCTTATCAGGAACGGAACTTGCAAAAATTTTCAAAAAACACAAAGAGACAGGTATTCCGATTGCAAGGCTTATTAAGGATATAAAAAACCTGGGGCAGTCGACCACCTTTATAACTCCGGGACCACGCGTACCCGATCAAGCCGGCCGTAAATCCGGTGAAAAAAAACGCTAATTAGTCGAATTTAATCCTTGGAAATAAATTTTTACTTCGTTTAATTAATCACAAATCATTCATCGGATGTTTAATAATCTGCTCCCTTAAATGTTCCACACTCGCCGCGAGATAAATCGTAGTCGTTTTTATGTCATTATGCCCCATCATCTTTGATAACGAGTAAATGTCGCACCCTCCTTCAAGCATCAGCGTGGCAAAAGTGTGTCTGAGCTTATGCATTGAAAATTTTATCCCCGATGCTTGCACAATTTGCCCAACCACCAATTTCAATCCATTATCCTGCAAACCCATGTTCTTATATAGCGAGACGAAAAATTCTGGGCAGGTCTTATTTAACTTCTTACGCTCACGAGCGTATTTTTTTAATACCTCAGCTAATTTATAATTAATCGGTATCACGCGATCCTTATTCCCCTTCCCTTGCCTGACAAATAGCGACAAATTATCAATCTCCACATCAACACATTTCAAATGTAATAACTCACTTCTCCGCAATCCAGCCATTATAAACGTGGTGAATATAGCATAATTTCTTTGACGTAGAAAATCATTGATATACGGATAGTTCTGCACTACCTCCAAAATTCTCATTGCCTCTTGTTTGGTCAGTTTCGGTGGCAGGCGTTTTTCAAGTTTCGGCACTTCAATTTCATCAATCGGGTTAAATTTCATATATCCCTCTTTTTCACACCATCGAAAGAAAACAATCAATGACTTATGATAACCAATAAATGTATTGGTTGACCATTTTCTTTCAGTCCGTCCGTAGTAAAAAAGTTTACGGATATTTTCCAGTGTTACCTCCTCGATTTCAGTTATGCCAGCAAATCGGGTATAGTAATTTATCATCTGCCGGTAACGTTTGATTGTCGGTTGGGCATATCCCTTGATATAGTCCGAGTAATCATAAAACTTTTGCGCGAGAATTTGAATGTCCATACAAAAAGCACTCCAAGTTGATTGTAGTGCTCTTTGATGGAGCCGTTGCGCAGATTTGAACTGCGGACCCCTTCCTTCACTTACACCTCTGTTTAATAAAAACATTTATCAGAGGGTTAGACTGTATCTTAGACATATTCTGCAAACATAGAACTTAGTCTCCCTTGGCAGTCGTTCGGGCGTATTGTTAATTGACGCCACGGTCTGAGCCTTATGTTCAGGCCTTTAACCGTAATTCGGGATTCAACCAGAGATTTCCCTCTGGAGGGGCAAGAGTCTAATGTGACTCACCATGGAAGTGCTCTACCAACTGAGCTACAACGGCAAATTATAAATTTTTAATGGTAATTTTGGAGAGGTCGCCTCGACCCATTTACTTCCGATGACATGGGAGCTAAAACCCCAGATATCCCCAGTAATCCCGTCTTTTCTGCACGAGGTCGCTTTTTTCTCCCCTCTCTCCATCACTCCATTGATTACCATGGAAGTGCTCTACCACTGAGCTAAGACGGCAAATCTTTCAAAGTATATCCAATTTGTCCCTATAACTCTGTAGCTTAATTTCATCTGTACTGATATTCTTCAAGGTATTAAGGGTTTTTCCAGCCAATTCCCTATTTTTATTTATTATACTCACTTCAAATAAGTAGTCAAGGAATGCCTCATTCTCAGGTTCTGTTTCAACTGCCTTTTTAAATAGTTCTTCCGCCTTTTCCGGATAACCCATCTTTTTATCAGCTACTCCCATATTAATATATATCCAAGCCTCTTTTAATCCACTGTCTAGTGCCAACTGGCCATTCTTCTTCAGGTCTTGCCATTTCTTTTGTATCTTAAAAATCTGACTTATCTCTTTATACGCAGAAGCATTTTTTGCGTCTTTTTTTAATACATGCAAGAAAGTTTCTTCTGCTGTAACAAAATCTTTCTTGGCCATATAGATTGCACCCAATCCCATATAGATATCTAAGTTACTGGTGTCCTCTTTTAAAAGAAGCATGAATTTTTTTTCTGCTTCGTCAAATTTTCTTTGCTTGAGCAAAACTTGCGCCTCAATTAAATTTCCGTTGGTCTTCTCTTTCTTTTCCAGCTTAACTGGTTTTTCTTTTCTTTTCTTGGGTAACACTTTTTTGAATTTCAAAGACCAATTTCCGCTAATTTGCTTAAGCTTACTACTAGCCACCTTACTTGAGTCGCTAATTTTACTTCCCGCCAAAGAAAATTTCTTCTTTAATTTATTTTCAATCAATTGCTTCTTAATTTCAGCCTGTTTTTCAGATTGCTCTACTTCGCCATCAAATCTATCTAGTTTGTGTGCATGTTTTTTAATAATAAAAAAAACAATCAAGGCACACACTATAGCAATGGCAAAAAAAATTACGTAAAGCATAAGTTAAAATTTAATATTTTTTAGTATATCTATAAAATTCTTAGATTTCAAGCTTTCTGCACCCACGATCACACCCTCACACAATTCATTCATAAACCCATTCGCATCCTTAGCATCCACAGATCCTCCATAAATCAAACTGATACTCTCTTCCAAAACATCGGGCTCAAAAAAATCTCTAAGCAAACTATGAATAATTTGCATAACCTCTTTAACATCTTCGGGACGAGCTGATGGAGCAGGGCTAATCGCCCAGACTGGCTCATAAGCGACTATCAGCCGCTGGCCTTTTTCAAATTTAATATCCTCTAATCCTTTAGTAACTTGACGCACAATTGTTAAATCAGTCAATTCCTCTCTTCTCTCGTCCAGTGTTTCTCCCACACACATAATAGGAATTAAATTATTATCCAAACTTGCTTTAATTTTACGATTAACATCTTCGTCAGTTTCACCTGTATATTTCCTACGTTCGGAATGGCCAACAACTACGAACTCACAACCCACCTCGCGTAACACCTCTGGGGAAACCTCACCAGTGTATGATCCCGCTTCATGATAGAAAGCATCTTGAGCCCCTAATCTATATGTACTTCCTGAAAGTATTTGAGCTACATCAGGCAAAGCCACATAGCACGGACAGACCACCACCTCAAGATCGTCTCTACCCTTAAATCCTTCAACTAAACTCTGCGCCAAATCAAGGCTTTCCTTATATGAAAGCTTCATTTTCCAATTCCCTATAACTAATCTCTTCTTTTGACTCATATTTTTTAAAAAATAAATTTAAAAATACCCAAAGTTATCAAGCTCACAATAATTACAGATATTAACGCGCCCAAAGCTATTAAACCAAAAGCTTTCTTTTTAGGAATACCAAACAGCCAAGCCGCAATAGCTCCCGTCCATACCCCGGTCGTTGGTAAAGGAATAGCCACAAAAAGTACCAAGGCTATATCTCCAAACTTATGATATTTATTATAGAACTTATTGCGTGTTCTTTCAAAAAGCCAATCAAAAAACTTTTTAAAAAAAGCTGATTTCTCACTTAGATACTGTGATATTGGAGAAATCAAATTTATCAACAAAAAAGCAATGGTATAACTACCCGCCAAAGACCAAAACAATGTTGACCCAATAGTCATATCATACACCTCAAGCGCCACTGGCACAGATACACGCACTTCAGCCACGGGCATCATCGCAATAATAAAAGTTGCCAATTCCCCGGGTAAATTATTTAAAAAAGTAAATTCCATAAATTAAAATTAATCACTCCATCTCCAATTATCTAGCACCCATTGGGTCACAAACTTATTGTCTTGAAATCTGGCGTCTCTGATTTGAGCTCCTAAAATAACAGTAATTATTCCTTTTTGTATTATGTTGGTTTCAACTAAACTAGCCAGACAAAACCCAGCTTCATCCAAATAACCAGTTTTTCCGCCAATTGGCTTTAAATAGCTATCTAAAAGTTCATTTGTATTTTTAATATAATGATCTTGTCCGCTCATTGCCTGAAAAGAATAACGAACCATAGATAAAGATTTTCTGATCTCATCTTGACTCATGGCATAGTCTAACATCGAAGCTACATCTCGAGCCGTTGCTTGATTTTTTGGATTTAACCCAGTTGGCTCAACAAATCTGAAATTCTCCATACCTATCTCTTCAGCTTTTTCATTCATTTTTAAAATAAAATCATCATAAGATAAATCAGTAGCACGCGCCAACTCATAGGCTGCATTATTAGCAGAGCCTATCAGGGCTGTATTAAAAACATCCCTCAAGCGTATCACCTCTCCAGGAAAAACCTGCACCTTGCCCCCACTCTGCTTGTCATCCTGAGTTATAATTACTGCCTTCTCCCAATCGGGATCTTGTTCCACAAAAACAATGGCTGTCATTAATTTAGTCAAACTAGCAATCGGCTTTCTTTCAAAAGCTTTTTTCTGAAAAAGTACCTTACCTGAGGCCACGTCAAGCACAATTGCGTTTTGAGCTTCAATCACTGGTTCAAAACTATCAGTTATTCTTCTTTGAGGAAATCCCAAATCCATACTCTGGTTAACATTAACCACAATTCCAGTTATAGGACCTATTAATTGCGAAGCAATTATTAAACTAACCAATAAATTAAACATAAAATAATTTCCTAATCTATCTCCTTGCTCTCCTTGATTACATCATCTAACTCTTCACTTTTTGAAAGTTCCACATAATTTGGTAATTCTTCAAATGAATTAATTCCCAAATGTCTCATAAACTCCATACTAATACTATATGTATTATTATCAACAACCTTATCTTCTTCAACCATAACTAAACCCTTAATCAATAAATTACGTAAAATCAAACTGCAATTAACTCCTCTTATTTGCTCCAATTCAAGCTTGCTAATCGGCCCACGATAAGCAATTACCGTTAAAGTTTCAAGTTGTGGCCGAGTCAACTCACTTTTAACTTCATCTTTTACCAAACCAGATATCAACTGACTATTTTTTGGATTAGTCACCATCTCCAAATTCTCACCGTTTTGCAAAAGATTAATTCCACTTTCTTCGCTACCATATTTCTCTTTTAAGCTATCAAGTGCTAACTCTATCTCATCTTTCTTGCGCTCACAAATACGTGCCAATTCTTTTATACTAATGGGCTTGTTTGATACAAATAAAACTGATTCTATTATGGAAGTTAACATAAATATTATTAATTAAATATCCTTCTTTCTAATCACAATACTACCGAACATTTCTCCTTGATCTATATGAATATACCTCTGCTTAACCAACTCAAGTAATCCCAAAAAACTTATAATAACCTCTTTGCGGTTACTGCTGTCTTTTAAAACATCACCAAAGCCAGCCTCTTGCCTATCCCTAAAGACATCTCTAATTTCCTGAATTTTTTGTTTAATGGAGATAACTTCCTTCATAGACCTCTCCGGTAATCTTTGCTTAACCTCTATCCCGCCAATGATACCAAGTAATGTTTTTTTAAGCAATTCAGTATTTAAACTAGCTCGAGGTACAAACTTGTAATTTACCATTGCCCTCTCCTCCTTTCTCGCAAAAGACATCTCTCCCTTATCTAATATCTTCTCAATTAATTTGCTGGCATCATAAAACTTTTTGTAAAGTTTAAGCTGCTCTTCTAAGTCTGTCGTATCCTCATCAAGTGAATCAAGCCCAGGCAAAAGAGCTCGAGATTTTAAATAAAGCAACCTCGAAGCTACCACCAAAAAATCAGCTAAATCCTCTGGATTTACCTCCTCTATCTCATCTAAATACTCGATATACTGCTCAGCCACTTCAGCCAAAGCCACTTCTGTAATATCTAATTTCTGACTGTCAATCAACTGGCATAACAGATCTAAGGGTCCTTCAAATTTTTCAAGTTTGATCTTCATTATATTCAATATCCAATTTAATACCACCCACTTCATGAGCAATTGTGTTATATACCAAAGCGAATACTATACCTACCACAAATCCTCCCACAAATAAGCCTAAAGGGAAAAGGAAGACTGCTAACATTTGCATACTAAAACCACCACGATTGGTAAAAAACGCCACTACAGCAAACACCATGGGTATTAAGCCAAATAATCCATAAAACAATCCGGCGAAACGCGCACAAGTCCAAATGTCTATTTTTTTAATCTCATATTTCATAATTATTGATTTTCAACTTTTTTCTTTTGAATAAACACAGCCAAGGACGTCAGAACTACAGCCAAAAAGACTAAAATAATATATATTGCCGCATTTTTATACTGATCAACCACATATTTACCAACTTCGCCAATTAGATGTAATAACAACCAAATAGATGCTGCCATATACCCCCAAATTACCACCTGCCAGTTCTCATCACGTCTTTTCATGTTCAGCCAGTAATAAAGTAAAAACATCAATAAAAATATGGGCAAGACAAAAGCAGAATGAATCAACACCTTATACATCTTGTATTCCCCTGAACTTTCACGCGGATAGTAGATACGCGTACCAGACAAGCTTGATTTTTCCATAGCCAAATTGGTACCCGATGAGAGATAGTATCCACTTCGACTGGCAGATACGGTCGACTCAATCACTGGATTAGCCACCTTGTTTAAATCAAACATTATTCTTTCGCCCAGGATAATAATAACGATCGCTAGGATTATAGTTAGCAGTACGCCCAAAAAAGAAATTCTATGTTTGGGTTTGGCTGGTTGGGGAACCGGCTCTGTCGGCAAAACATTGTCCATATATTTATTTTTAGTTAATAATTAATTTAATTATTTTATATATCTTCCAATTTCGCGCTACCTGATATTAGCGGATCGTAACCATTTTCAACTTCATCACCATCTAAATAACCATCACCATCCGTGTCTGGCAATGAAGGATCCGTTTGCCAAATTTTTACCTCATCATAATCCGACAAATCGTCCCTGTCAGTATCAGTATTATTAATATCTGTACCTAAAATTCCCTCTTGATAATTTGAAAGGCCATCTTTATCAGAATCTAAATTCCACTCTTCCATAACTTGATCTATCTTCTCAAAATTCGAACACAAATCCCAAAAAGCCATTCTTTCCTCCTCTGTCAGTATCTTTATTTCTTGAATTGCTTGTTCTCGTTCATATTCCATTTTTTCCACCAAGCAACCAGCCAACTCCCCTTCAGAATATCCATTATTATTGACATTTTCTAAATCCTCGCCCTCAAAATCATAATTATCAAATTCTTGAAAATTTTGGTATAGGCCATTGTCTGGTGTAAAAAACAACTTTCCAGCTTTATAACTGTTAAAATCCGATTCTATCGTAAACTCTATTATATAGTCCTTGCCATTATCAAAACTTTGATAAGTATAATCTGACCCATTTGGTTCAGGATTATTAGGAATCATTCTCATATAAATCAAATTCTTATCACAATCAACGTAGGAAGATTGGAAACCTTTGTCGCATAAAACCTGAAATTCACCTTGTCCCAAAATACCGGGCGCCTCGACTAAGGGATAAATAAAATTATCAGTATCGCTATAATACAACTCTAAGGCAGTTTGAACCTGCTTAATGTCTGAAATTCTCTTAGCGTCTCTTGAGCTAGATCGCGCATTACCTGCGATCTTTTTATTCTCAAAATCATCAAAACCAAATTCATTTTTTTGTTGATTGCCCAATAAATCTGTACCAATATCTTTGGCCTGCTTGAATCCCTGAAAAACCGTCACAGCTATTAAAATTCCAATTATAATAATCGGAATTAGAACTAAAATCTTTTTGCCAAAAGAATATCCGTCTGTTACTTGCCTGTTTTCTGCCCATGCTCTCTTTTTTATTTTTCTTAATGAGTCAAAAATATTATAAAAATACACAAAACCAAAAATTTCTATTAAAGTAAAAATTACGAAATAAATGAAGACAAAAAGTAAAAGAAATGGCAAAAATGTAATAAACAAATTAGTGCCTTCTGATGTTAATTGAGTCATTAATCCAAAAATAGATACGCCGGCAAGCGGTAATGCAAACATCATTACTACACCAAGAGCTATAATCCCAACAATAAATATAGCTATAAAAAACCAAATCCTGGCCAATATAGCAAAAACAAAACCTTTTGTGTAGTCAGAGGTTAAACCAAATGCCCTAAAAATCCTTTTCTCTTCTAGGCAATAAGTATAGGGGGTTAAAAAATATTTAATTCCCCAATAAATTCCAGGTATTATTAATAAGAAGAAACCAATATTTAATAAAAAACCAAAAACAATACCGAAAACCCAAAGCCCCAAAGCAAAAGAGAATCCCTTTTTAAGTGGTAGTTTATTTTCATCATTATTTAATCTTTCTATGAAATTTACAATTACTGAATATTTCCAAAAATAAAAATAATAAAACAAAAATGGCAACACAACAAGCAACCAAGGCGTATTCAAAAATTTAACAAAAACATATAATATAAGTAATAGAATTAAAGGAATTATTACTACACCTAAAAAATTAATCAACACATACCGCCAAAATCCTTTTTTAATTAAAGAAAAAGTACTTTTCAAAAGTGACCCCAAGCCAGACAAACTCTCTACGCTGGCATCAATGCCCTGCTGACTAGAAGACTCTTGCAACACTTGTTCGGCCTCTTGTTCATGCGACCCACTCAAAGTATCGGCCTGACCAGATTCGCCAGAAGAGGCAAACACATTGGCACATTTCTGGCAAGATTGTGCATCATTCAAATTTTCAAATCCACATTTTGGACAATTCATATTTTTTAGATAACTTATAATTTATATTAATTGACTTTGTTCAAAATTTAAAAATTTTTTCTTATTTCTCAACACATATCCAAAAAATAACGGCTTCATAATATTAATCAAAAATTTCCAATATAAAGAATTGCCAGCCATCTTCTCTGCATTTCTTATACGTTCCTCATTAAATTCTTCCAAAAAATCAGCATCTTGAATTATGTGATAATATAAATTCCTCTTTTTATTTAAAAATATGAACTCTTTATATATATCATGATGCAATATAACACTTAAAATAATCTCCTCTTCATCTTTATTAAGTTCTATCTTTTGGGCATATTCCCTAAATACCCCTTTTCCTCTTGGTCCCTCTAGAAAAAATTGCCAAGCATTCGCCTTGTGAAAGGCATAGCTAATATCATGCCAGACACATATTAATTTCAAAATTTTATCATCAACTTCTTCAACAGACAACAATTCTTTAATTTTAAGCGCATTAGTCTCAACTCTCTGCGCATGTGACCATCCATGATTTAAATCTTTGGTATAAACTGTACCCCTTGTCTAGACAGGTAAACCTGTTTAAAAAGGTGGGTTATGA
>CAZNIO010000021.1:0-15018 GCA_964573135.1 uncultured Gammaproteobacteria bacterium | reverse complement strand
TCTTGAATTATTGTAAAAATTGAAGGATAAATTTAATATTAACATAAATACGCTCTACGAATACAAAAAACCTTTATGTGAAACGGAAGAACAGTGGGGATATTTAAAATTTAACGAATATGATGACCAAATCAAAATTGGCAATAAAAATTCTAGACACTTCAAACTATTAGACGAATTGTTAAATCACTTTGATATACAAAAAAACATCGAGAGTGTTTTTGAATACATAAAGCTACCGAAAGATAAACAAAATGCAAACTTAAACGATCAATATCTTCAAAAAAATGAAATGATAAAAATCATAAAAAATGCCATTAAGGAACTCCAGAGGGATAAAAAAATTAGTGGTAAAATAAAAATTGAATTTTCAGGTGATGACACGTATATTCGTGCAACGCATTACTAAACTCAGTGTAGCAAAGTGTGGATTTTAATTATTCGTTTCAAAATTACACTAAAATTTAGCTAAAATTGGTTTAAAAAAAAATTAATTATTTAACCTCTCTAAACTTGAGAGTGTTTTTTTTATTATTAAAGCAGAAACAATATTAAAAATTAATCCAAATTATATGACACAAAATACCCAATATATCCCCTTAGACGACATCGTAAATTATTTCTATTCGCATGATATTGGATTATGCGGTTTTTTGCTTTGCAAAAATTTCGAATTAGCAGGCTTGGACAAAGCTGTAAGAAATAAAGTGCTTTTTATAATAAAAAGAAACGAGACAATGGATATAGATAAAGAAATAAAAAAATACTGGAATTTTAAATCTTCGGTTGACGCCCAGAGCTACTTCAATCAGATTAAGCGATTAAAGAATCAAATATACAGCTCTGATTAAATATTTAACAGACAACATAATGATCAAAAAATTAGATACTATAAATTAAAATTAAAATTATAATTAACATTACAAATATGCAAATACCGCAAACAATCTCTATTAAAGAATATCTGACTCGCAAAGGCATTGAGTTCCGCGAGAACGGAAAAGAATTAATAACCCACTGCCTTTTAAATGACTGCGACAAAGACAGCAAAGGCATTGAAGCTCACTTATATTTTGACGCAGAAACATCTCAATTTCAATGCAAAAAATGTGGAGTAGAGGGTAATATTTTTACCTTAGCAAAACAACTAGGTGATGAGGTAAAAGATATAGCGCTCAATCCTCTGCCTTCTCGAAAAACAATGAAAAAACAGGGGAATAAGGTTGAATTTACGCCCGAGATAGTAAATAAATGCCACACGGCTTTAACACCCGAGATAAGACAATATTTAAACGACAGGGGCATTACAGACGAGCTTGTTAACGGCTTTAAGCTGGGTACGGGGCATTTCTATGGGAAAACATGGATAACTATCCCAATTGCCAATCAAATGGGAAAATATGAATTTTTAAAGTTAAGAAAACTACCCAATGATAATACTAATCCTGTTAAATATAAGAACTACCCAATGGGAAGCAAGGTATCTCTTTATGGCATTGAAGACCTTAAAAAAGAAAAATGGGTCGTGCTTTGTGAGGGAGAATTTGACCGTCTGATACTTTTTAAAAATGGAATCCCTTCAATATGCGGGACTGGTGGTGCCGAAACTTTTAAAGATGAATGGATTGGTCATTTTGCCCATTTAGAAAAGATATATATCTGTTATGACAACGATGACAAGGGAAGAGATGGGGCAGATAAAGTTATTAAAAAACTATCCAAGTTAGAGGATTTGAGAATTTTTAAAATAGATTTACCTGACAGAGTCGGCGAAAAAGGAGATATAACAGACTATTTTGAAAAATATAATGGCAACCCAGATGAATTTATAAAATCAGCCAAAGAAATTCTAAATTTAGATAAATTTGGTCGTATTGTAAAAATAGAAAAACCCTTCAAGGAGACCAGTTTTGATGAATGGAAAAATGTATTAAAAAAGAACTTTCCTAGTCTTCTTTTCTCAGCAGAGATGGGACTGTCAATTATCTCCCAAATTCTTATAAAAGAAATATCAAATCCTTTCGCCTTGGTATTAGTTGATGTTCCATCATCGGGAAAAACAATAGCAATTAATTTTTTTGATAGAATTCCAGAGCTTACTTATGCCACGGATAAATTTACACCAGCGTCGTTTGTTTCAAATGCCTCCAATGTGAAAAAGGAAGACCTTAAAAATATTGATTTACTTCCAAAATTAAAATACAAAATGTTTCTTATTCGTGATTTAGCCACTATCTTCTCAAAAAGAGATGACGACCTCAATGAATGTTTAGGAATTTTAACCCGAGTATTAGACGGTGAAGGTTTGAATACAGACACAGGAGTACACGGACAAAGGCAGTATGTGGGAGAATATTTATTTATGATTTTAGGAGCATCAACGCCTCTTCCACGCAAAGTTTGGAAAATGATGGGTAGTTTAGGCTCAAGACTCTTTTTCCTAAACCTAGGATCAAAAGAAAAAAATGAGGATGAATTGGCAGAGCAAATAACCAGCTCTGTTTGTAAAGAAAAAGAAAAAACTTGCCGAATAGCTACAAAAAACTTCTTATACACCTTGTGGCAAAAACACCCGGAAGGCGTTGATTGGGATAGGAGTTTGGATAAAAAAGAATATCGCTTGATTATAGCTAGATGTGCCAAATTATTAGCCAAGATGAGAGGCGTAATAACTGCGTGGAAAGAAAGATATGATAATAGCTTGGAATATGATCATACTCCCCCCGTAATAGAGCAACCAGACCGCATCAATCAATTATTCTACAATCTTTGTCGTGGACACGCCTTGGTATGTGGAAGAGACCAGATAAATAGTGGGGATCTAAAATTAATAATAGAACTAACAATTGATAGCTCAACAACAAACAGAGCTAAATTATTTAGGAAATTAATTAAGAATAATGGAAAAATAATGACCACGCAAGTTGAACATATACTTAACTGCTCAAAACCAACGGCATTAAAAGAGATGGAAATACTAAAAATTCTAGGGGTTTGTGATATTACTGCAGATTGTACTAGCACTATCGGCAATGACGAAAAAACAATGTCATTAACAGAGGACTTTATGTGGTTTACAAGCGATGAGTGTAAACAAATTAGAGGGCTGAAGATAGAGCCAAAACAAAGCACACTGTCATAAATCTTTAATTAAATAAAAATGACACTGCGAGGTATTAAATTCAAAAAACTAAGTTAAATACATCAATATATTAAAATACTCAGATATTAATAAATATCTATTATCAATTAACTTAAACAATTTCTTGACCAAGATTAGCCAATTAATTGTTTTAATTCAATTTTATGGCAGCACCGATAGGAAATCAAAATGCCAAGGGAAAAGAAACTGGCAGAAAAAGTGCCTATCAAGAGAAAGCAGACGCCGAGCTTCTCTGGGATATGTTTTTTAATGAGTTAAGCAAAGAAGAAATTCAGAAAAAAATAAAATCGGGCAAATATAGCCTAAAAGATGTTTGGATAAGCAAAGGCTTTGAAGGCAATGAAAGAATTTTATCTGAAATGTTTAAAAAGCTTTTTCCAGACACTAAAATTATCGGCGGGGACAAAGAAAAACCATTAAGCATAGAAATCGACATTAATGATTTTGCTAAAGAGGAATTAGAATATTTTGCTCAAACTGGTAAATTAAAAAATGGATAATGAAGAAAAACAAGACTATATCTTTACTAAGGAGCAAATAACTAACTTTGCCGGTTTTTCAAATACTCTCAAAAAAATACATACCAGACTAATCAACGAGGGATATATTATCAAAGATGGCATAATTATTCCACCACCCAAAAAACTGGCTTAATATACTTTTTTATGCTATAATACAAGTGATTACCCAACCCTTTAATATACTTCAAAAAGTTTTTTATTTGTCGCTCATATTGGGCGGTCTGCCGACAAATTACTTCTTTTTGGAGTGAAGCGTTGGGTAATCCAGACCGTCCTTTTGGTTTGTTCAATATTAAAATTAAAAAATATGGCCAACTTAAACAAAAAACCTAAACACAACGAAGAATACCTGATATATACCAGAAAAAGCACTGATGACGCAGAAAATCAAAAAAACTCTATTGACTACCAGAAAAAGCAATGTTTGAACTTTGCTAAAAACGATCAATTAAACATAGCCAATTATGATCTAAAGCATTTCTGCACTAACGGAGTTATAGAAGAAAAGCATTCTGCTTTTAAAACTTCTGACATGAATATAACCGCTAAAGGAATGGTTGAGTATAAAATTGAACGACCAAGGTTTCAAGTTTTAGTGCAAAAACTACTAGCCAATGAATTTAAAGGTGTTATTTGTTTGTGTTGGGATAGAATTAGTAGAAACGATCAAGACGATGTGGTTATTAAAAACCTAATGAATAAAGAAATTGATATTAAATTTGTTCAAGCCAATTATGAAAAAAGTAGCTCGGGAGCATTACATCGAGACATTGATGGAATGTTTGCTGGCCATTATTCAAGAGTAATTAGTGAAAAAGTCAAAATGACTTTTGAAAAACTAAAAAGCGAGGGTAAGTGTACCTATACATCACCAATTGGCTATCTTGATAAGGGTTCAGCTAATAAACCACTCGACCCTGAACGAGCACCAAAGGTTAAAAGATTGTTTGAATTATACGCCACTGGTGAGTGGAGCTTGTCACAACTTGCCAAATGGGCAAATCAGCACGACCTAACTACCAAACCATCAAGAAAAAGGAGAACGAGAGAAGAAATATTAAGTGGAGTTAATTTAGAGAATATAGAAAAAGCCCCCCGACCATTTAACAAAAAAACAGTAGAGAATATCCTAAGAAATCCCTTCTATATCGGTAAATTAAGAATTGATAAAAAAGATTATACAAAATATATAGACGGTAAATATAATCAACCTTTAATTGATGTTGGTCTATTCAATAAAGTTCAAGAAGTATTAAAATCAAAAAATGTAAGCATACAATATATTGACAAAGATTTTTTTACTTATAGAGGATTAATCCGTTGCTCTTGCGGTAGGGGTTTTTCTCCCTATACTCAAAAAAATATCAACTATTATCGCGTTCGCTGTATTGATGGATGCAATAATCCAGATAAGAATTTAAGCGAAAGTGATATTCATCAAGCAATTGAAAAAATATTAGAAAAAATTTATTTTACAAAAGATGAATTAAGGGAAATTGAAATACGAGCCAAAACTGGACTAGATAATATCAACACCAGTAGAAGCAAGGAATTAGACGACCTGAATATCCAGAGAAAAAGAGCCTATGATGATTTGAATTATTTAACTAAAAATAAAATAACCTTACTTAGAAGCAAGGCAATGCAGATAGAACAGATCAACCAAGAGGAAAGAAGATTAAAAAACGAGCTAACTGATATTGATAAAAAAACAATTGTACACCAAGAAGGAGCAAGCGAAATGTTGAAATATGTGGTTACCTTTTCCGAACTGGTAAAAATGGCTAACCTTTACTATAAACACGCACTTGATACTGAAAAGAGAGAGATTGCCACACAGGTGTTTACCGAACTCGTTTTTGAGGATAAAAAATTAGTCAATTATGTCGCAAAGGACGGATTTAAGGCACTTTTAGAGCGTCATCCAAAAGAAAACACACTACTTAAAACAAGTAGCGTGCTATCTGGCTCCCGAAATTAAACCCACTCAAACTTTTCAGATTATCTTACCCAATTTAATCCATAAATCAAGAAAAAGGATTTTAAAATGATTTTTTATAAAGATTTTATATAATGGCCAAATTTTAATATAGCCCTGCTTCGCAGGGCTATATTAAATAAATTCAGACATCAAAGTGTTGACTGTCAACAGGCATTAAACCCAGCACCATTTTTTCAAAAAAAGTGGTGCTGGGTAAATCACTGACCCGACATATCTTTATTATCCTCCGACTTTGTCAAAGGTTTTCAGTTTTAATAAAACCAAATCGGTCTTTATTTATTTAACTTGAATTTTATTCACCAATGATTCCAACAAAATTTTTACTTCTTCTTGTGCCTGAATTTCTGTCTGACTTTCAATAAAACTTTGCCAATGATTTAGAATTTCCTCGTCCCCCAGATTTCTGACCGCATTTTCCAGCCTTAATCGCGTTTCAAAATCCACTTCTGTTTCTGCTTTTAAAACTTTATCAATAAAAAGCTTGGTAAATTCTAAAATTTGTCCATTAGTCTTTTGACCGGCTATCTCTGTTTGTGCCAATTGTAAACCCTGCTTTTCACCTGAATACTTGATACTAAAAAATATATTACCTGCAACTAAAATTAAAACTAGCACAATCCAAAAAAGAGTTGAAATTGTAATTGGCCGATTGAATGAACTGTTTGGATTTTTTATAATTTGCATATATGTTAAATTATTTAAATTTTTTACCTATTCTTTCCCTTATTTTATCACGATAAAAGTTGTAAAGCAATAAAATAATAACTAAAACAAGCAAGGCTGTTTTCCAGTCAACTATTTTAAACCACCAATATTTAGTCTTAACTTCAATATTGATATGCACCCCGCTACCTTCTTTGACTTGAAACGGCTTGCCGTCATAATCCAAATAACCTGGAGTTTCAATCTTTAAATGATAAGAGCCTTCCGGCACTAAAAATGAATATTTACCTGTTGTGTCGGTAACCTGCGGATTTTCCTGGCTATAATTTTCAGCCTGCCAAAGTTCATACTGTTTTTTCTCTGGGTTCATCCAAAAAATCGAAACAATAGCACCTGGAATACGAGTTTCTTTAGCTCCGTCGCGTTCATAAATATATCCTTCAGGATCAACTACTGTGATTAGCCTAATTTCTTTTTTGCCAAGCTTTGGGTCTTCAAAATCCATAACTGTAATAATCTCATATTCGCCGTTCACTGCAGGCGCTTGAATATTGGCAGTGTAAATGCCATCTCCATCAAGATCAGTATATTTAAATTTGAGCAAAACAAATCGCGATTCAACGCTGGTTTCTCCCAATGCAGTTGAGACACCTGCCACTCGCCCAGCCCCTGCATCCAATCCGCTGGCACCCTCCACATAAATCAAAGGGATATCTTGATAGTCTTTTACAAAATTTGGATTTTCAAACATCAACGAAGATGTTAATTTTTGAAGATTAAAATCATCTTCCTTGTCTGACTGGGCAAAAGCTGAGTTAGTCAGCCAATTCTTAATAATTTGCACCAGTTTAAAATTCTCTTTAACTGATACCGACTTCTCAATTTTTGGTTTTAAAACAATATATCCATTAATCCCCTTTACCGGATTTTCCGGTCTTATTACCAATCGCAGAGGACTATTTGACAGCGTAGTTATTTTTTGTTCCGGATTGCCTTTTTCATCAAAATTTAAAGCAATATCATAATCAATCACTTTTTCTCCGTCTGTATAACCTGATCTGGCGAAGACAATTGAATCAGGAATTTCTTTTTTAGCATGGGTTGGCAACTTAGCTAATGGCAATCCTTTAAACACATCAAACTTTATAGTTTTCAAATCTGCTTTAGGTATGCCCTCATCTTCTGTTTCCAAATCCACTGCGCTGGCGATGCTTTTGCTCAAACCCGGCAATTTCATCTTAATATTTTGCAAACGACTAACATCAGTTAATTTATCTATACCAATTTCTGCCAAAGTTTTTTCAAACTCTGGAAATTTTTGAGCCAAACTGGCAATTTTAGATGGTAAAGGCGCCAAAGCAAATTTTTCCACTGTTTGAGACATTAAATTCCAACTGCCACCCAAAGCTATCGGTGCGTCTTCAGGAATAACAATCATTTCTTGCTCTGGCTTTTCTTCTGCTTTTTTTGGTTTTAAAAATTCCGGTACCAAGGATTCTATAGTCTCGCCTATTTTTTGAATTACCGGCTTTTTAATTTCAGTTTCCGGCTCTTCCGCTGTTTTTTCGGGCAAAAGTCCGCCAATCACATTTAAATCAAAAGTGGCTACGCTTGATTTATTCCCGGCCATATCAGTCACTCTCATTTCAAGATAATACACGCCAGACGCAAGCTCACCTAATTTCAATTGAAAGTTACCTTGGGCATTCGCAGTTATTAACCCATACTTCTTATCCCAGTGCAAGACAATCTCCGCTTTAGGTTCTGTTTTACCTGAAAGAGTAATTGATTCTCCTGAACTATAAAAATCTTCTTTATGGGTCCATTCTATTTTAGGTGCTACAGTATCTAAAATAATTTTATCCATCACTGTTTCTGATGGCTGGCCGTGTTCAGTATAAAAGCGTGCATAAACAGCATATTCACCATCCGGGCAATCATTTTTCAGATAACATAAATCCCAATTATAACTTTCAGTAAAAGCAATCTGGCCACTGCCACCCTGCATTTCAGCATTATCTGCTACTGCCATTCTTTTGCTGTCAGCGCCGGCAATCATTTTTAAACTAACAACCCGACTATTGACAAATTTTACGCCATTATTAATTAAAACACGGAAAGAACCGCTTGGGTTTGTTGGGCTCACAGAAGGTGGGGATGGCAGATTATAAGCACTAGCAGGCATACCTCCGCCGGAAGAAGGAGCGGTTTCATCAGTGTCTGTTAAAGAAGAACAACCAGTATCATTAGGATAATCAATCAGGCCGTCTCCGTCATCATCAGTTGCGTTATTGCAAGCCGGTCTAGCACTTCTTGGTCGCCAGTCAGTCTTAGCTGTATAATCGCCGTCAAAAATAATCCAGCCGACATTTTCTGAAAGAGCCGAGCCGGTAAATTCGCCGGAAGAATTAATAATTACTCCGCCGTTAGTTGGATTAAATTTGATCCAGCCAGCATTTTCCGACCATGCTGTCCCTGATAAATTTCCAGCACCATCATTACTAATATCACCCAAATATATCCAACCCACAGTTTCACTTAATGCATAGCCGGACAGCCCAGAATCTGTCACATGAACATTGCCAGTTGTTGTGCTGAAATCAATCCAGCCGATATTCTCGCCCCATGCATATTTGTATGTCGCATCAATCGTGCCGTCTGTTACAGACGCAAAAACAGCCAATGGCGCAAATAGACAACATAACCAAATAATTTTTTTAAATTGTTTAAATAGTAAGCCCATTGATTTATTTTAAATTAATTTTTGCCTTTTTTGCTATAATTTAATTATAGAATATTTTTCTGTATATTTCAACCAATCCACTATATTATAACAACATTAAATGCTAAAACATGAAAAAAGGAAAAATATTGAATAAATGTTCCCAAAAACTTTTTAACTTTCAAAACTTATATCAAGCTTATATTGAATGCAGAAAACATAAACGAAAAACTTTAGAAGCTGCTAAATTTGAAATTAATTTTGAATCTAAGCTTCTAAAACTCAGTACGGATCTCCAAAACCATATTTATAAGCCCGGTCCATCTGTTTGTTTTGCTATATCTGATCCCAAATTGCGCGAAGTTTGGGCAGCAAATTTTCGCGATAGGATTGTCCATCACCTGCTGGTTGGCTACTTGGAGCCCACTTGGGAAAAAATGTTTATTTTCCACTCATACGCCTGCCGTGAAACAAAAGGCGCTCATAAAGCTGTCAAATATCTGCAAAAGATAATTAATCCAAATTTATTTTATCTGCAGGCAGATATTCAAAGCTTTTTCGTCAGTGTTAATAAAAACATTCTGTTTTCTTTGATTAAAAAATATGTTAAAAATCCAGAAATCCTATGGTTGACCGAAAAAATTATTTACCATGATCCAACTAAAAATTATACTGCCAAAGGTGATTTAAATATTCTCGGGTCTATTCCTATTCACAAATCCCTTTTTGATAAAAATAACTATGGTCTGCCTATTGGTAATTTAACCAGCCAATTTTTTGCTAATCTTTATTTAAACGAACTTGATCAATTTATCAAACATCAGCTTAAATGTCGCTATTACTTCCGCTATATGGACGACCTGCTCTTGCTTCACCATTCAAAATCCGAACTTTTAAAAATGCTAGAAGAAATTAAAAAGTTTGTTGAAATAAACCTGAAACTAAAACTCCATCCTAAAAAACAAGTTCTTGCCAGAGTAACCAAAGGTATTAATTTCTGTGGTTATATTATCAAGCCGGATTATACACTGATTCGCCGGCGTACCATTAAAAAATTAAAAAATAAACTCTGGCAGTTTAATCAAAAAATTTTGAATACGGTTTTGCCAAATAACAAGTCAATCGCCTCAGAAATAATATTTAATGATCCCTTTTGTATTTTTGACAAACCTGAAACTATCAAAGATTTTTTTCACATTTTTTCCTCTGTCAATTCTGTTTATGGTTTTTTAAAACACGCCAATTGCTATAGTTTAAGAAAAACATTATATCAAAAACATTTTGGAATATTAAAAATTTATCTTCGGCCTGCCAATAAAAATTTTGATTATTTTGTTTGGCAGGACGAAAACTAACTTTTAGGGAATCATTAGGACGGAACACGGCACGAAATCTGTTGCCATTATTGACATTATTGTTATTGAAATTAGAACAGGCGTTATCACCAGCTATCCGCGCATTGTTGTTGTTGTGCTGCTCTGAAAGCGTTTGTCTCGCCACTTTTCTTTTTAATTGACCAATCTTTGCCTAAGCTTGGTATGGCCAGTTGCTATCTATACCTAAAAAATATCTAAGGGGGCGAGACTGTGATTCCCATCATTTTTATGCACTCTTCCTGTTGCCATAGCAAACAAGAACTCTGGCAAAAATGATCTGCTAAAATCCCGCTAATTATTTTTGTTAGCAGTCCATTTTTGCCAGCCACCCAACTGCCGACCCAACTCTTCAATTTTTTCATTAAAGACCCCAAGCCGTCCAGGACTAATCAATTTCAAATCACAAGCAATTCTTAAATAAACTCGCAAGTTTTCTTTTTTAAAATCAATTTCTGGAAAATATTTTTGTTTTTCTTTATCCTGCATTGAATTTGCTCGCATAATAGCATCTAAAAGCTCATGCGCAATATTTTTTAATTTTTCTCCCAGAGTATATTTAAATTCTCTGTTGAAATTCTTGGTTGTTCTGTAAATTTCAATGGTCAGTATATAGGTGCATTGGAATATTTTTATGTGTTCATATCTGGCCATGCGAAAATAAAAATAATAAAATTATAAAATAATTAAAATTATCAAATCATCAAGATGGGAAATCACTACGGACGGAACACGGCACGAAAACTGTAGCCATAATAGACATAACTGTTACCGAAATAAGAACAGGCGGTACCACCAGCTATCCGCGCATGGTAGTAGTAGCGCTGCTCTGAAAGCCATTCCCAACTGCTATTAGCCAAATCTATAAACTCATCTGTTCTGCCAACCTGACCTCCATAATTACCGTATGTTTTATCAGCTGTGTATGTCCCCGTAGTATTCTCATAGTTAGAACCACCATCTTTATAACCGCAAAAACCAAAAAAATCGCTTGAACTTGGCAGTCTGGTGCCTTTCCAATTATTAAGAACCTCTGCTGTTAAAGGGCCATTGTTGCCGTTTACAATATCATTACTGCTCCCTGTAACATCAGTTGTCGGGTTATAAGTTGCATGCGGAATAAGATAAATAATAGCAAAAGTTGAGTCAACCGCAGGACTACCACCTGTCCAAGAATCAATAGTTATGGCTGTAGCAGTATTGCTTTCAATCCTGCCCCAGCCATCTGCACCTGTTCCGCCAGTAATTAAAACTTTTTGCCCCACCCAAGCATTTGTATTCAAAACCAAAGACGAATCAGTAATAGATGAAGCATCCGCAGCTGTGGCAGTGCCCGTTTTCACTGCCCGGTCAATTTCATTTGGCAGTAAATCACGGGTGCCATCATAACAATCAGCTTCTGCTAAAGCAATTATGCCTGAAGTTGGGTATGAGCCAAACACAACCGTACCGCTAGGGAAACTTCCAGTGCATGACCAGTCGCCAATCCAAGAATTATCATATAATGAGAAACCATCATCCTCAACAGAAAAAACAGAAGTCGCATCAGGTGTACCGCAACTGGAAGCATAACTTGAATCCAGCCAAGAACCATAAACAGTAAGAGTGTCTGCTGTGTTTGATTTAATCACGCCCCAACATCCAGAAGCTGTTCCAGAAGTAATATCTACTACTGCGTCTGCATAAGCATTGACTGTCCAGCCAGCACTATCCTTTACAATCGTAGCGGCAGAGCCACCTGTAGCAGCTTGGGCAGTAATAACTGTTGGCCCGACTTGTTCGGCTCCATTCCAAGAATTAGAAGTTACCGTAGTTGTTTTTATGCATACTCCGTCTTCTGGGTCGGTCGTGTCGCCGTCACCATTGCCATCAGCAAACCAATACCAGCCATTACCATTTTCCGCATCGCAAGCTGCTTGAGTAATTGTTGTGCCTGTCCAGCCAGAACCTGGGTAGCCAATATACGCACCTGTTGACGATACACCAAAAGTCGTGCCTTTTTTAACTGTGGCTGTGGATAAATTAGAGGCATCATAAGTTCCAGCACCAGTGGCTGTGGTCAACACTTTTGTGGCATCACTGTCGCCAAAAAGATAACCGGCCACTAATTCTCCAATAACACCAAAAATATTAACTCCGCTTAAAATATTACTAACAATTAAATCTGCATCGCCGAGCAATGTGCCACCGCTGTAATAGCCTACAGTTACAGATTGGTCTGTGGTGCTGGCAGTTAAAGAAAAACTGCTGTTATTTGTCATTGATCCGCTAACCTCTGACCCGTTTACCCATGCTGTTTTGCCAGTTAAAATATCTTCCCCGGTGGCATCACCTGAATTTGTCATACACCAACGATTAGTTCCATCACCATCACCATCATAGGCAGTAGCAACTAAATTCTCTGTGCCATCAAATGTTGAAACATTACAAGCCAAATTCAAAGTTCCAGTATCCAAAGTCCAGTCATTGCTTATATGAACAGTTTTGCCATTAAAAACATCTGTAATGGCGGCTGTACCGCCATCAGGAGTTAAAGTGCCAGCTGTACCCAAATAAGTTGTACCCAGCTTGACTGTATTGGCAGTAATCAATCCAGCCAATACATCATAAATTTCAGTTAAGGTTTTGCCAGTGCCGGTTAAAGTATCAGCAAAAGTAAAATCGTGTCCACCTTCAGTTGCGGTAGTATTATTGGTGATAAATTCGTAAATTTCTGACAAAGTATAAAACTGAGCTGACGGAGTACCTGATGGCGGAGTTAAAGTGCCTGCCTTAACCACTGTAAAAATAACCAAAACAGAAATTATAATAGTTAATCCGCCTTTAGCTAATCCTCCAAAACGAAAACTTGACCTTTTAGATTTTAGCTGTTTTTTATTTGCCATATTTTTGTTTATTAACTCTATTAAAACCCATTGGTTTTAAATCAAGTTGATTAAATTTAAAATTTAACGAATTTGTATAAATCTACTTTAATTTAATTATTGGTAAAAATCGTATTTTGAATCAGCCTTAAAAATCGCTAATTTAAAGCAAAATTGCCCAATAATTAACACTAATTTTCTATGGTTATATTATAACACATAAAATCAAAACAAAAAAATATTTGTATCAGTCCACATCATTCTGGACAAATAGTTATTCTTAATCAAATAATCCACAGGTGACATTAACTTTAAAGACCAATGAGGTCTTTGAGTATTGTACCAGATTAGATAATCCATTAGTCTATGATTAAACTTTTTTGGTTCTTCTAGTAATACAGAATGTTGATCTATGAATTCTTCCTGTATAGTTCTATTAAACTTTTCAATATGTCCATTAAGAAAGGGCTTACTAGGATAGTTCCAATAATGAACAACCCCTTTATCTTTAAGATAATCTTTAAAGTATCTATGGAACTCACTACCATTATCTGTTTGCACATGTTTGATTTGATAAGGAAAGACTTGTTCTAGCTTCTTAAAAAAGTCTCTGGTATTACTACTATTAGCTCTTCTGTATGTCCAAGCAAATGAATATCTAGTATTAGTATCTACTGCTGTAATGACATACCTCTTAATACCCCAATCAAATTTAACAATCGTGTCTATCTCAATTAGATCACCAATATCATTAGATCTAAAATCCTTTGGTTTTCTTAACTTCTCTGACCTTTTAACTACTTTGATCTTACCAAAATGTGACACTTTCTGTCTATGATGATATATCTTTTTATCTTTAATGATTCTACCAATAGTAGATACTGATATATCTTTAATCTTGTTATCTTTACAATATATATCTAGAAATATCTTTATCTTATCCTTACCCATATTAGGACATACTTCTAGTCTTAGTCTCTTTATCTCTTTGATTATCTTTGGATCTACTATTCTTTTCCTTGTATTGATAGGTGCTTGTGAACCTGGATCTAGACTGGCTACTACGTAGCCAGAATCTTTGTATATCTTCCACCATCCATAGATGGTGGAACGACTAACGTCGTAAGCATCTTTAGTAGCTTTAAGTCCATACTTACGCCAGAATAGTATTATCTTTTGTCTTTGTTCTGCTTTAGTAGTTATCATATGGTTATGTTTAGAAGCATAATCATACATCATTCTACTGCCTTTTATCCATTTAAACTTATATATTACATTCATTAGGGACTCCTTCGGAGTCCAGGATGTATGTGAACTTATTCAATATTTGTTTTCTTTAATTCGTCTTCAATAATTTTTACCCAAGTACCAAAACCTTTGACAAAGTCGGAGGATAATAAAGATATGTCGGGTCAGCGATTTACCCAGCACCACTTTTTTTGAAAAAATGGTGCTGGGTCTAATACCTGTTGACAGTCAACACTTTGATGTCTGAATTTATTTTTTAATATAGCCCTGCGAAGCAGGGCTATATTAAAATTTGGCCATTATATAAAATCTTTATAAAAAATCATTTTAAAATCCTTTTTCTTGATTTATGGATTAAATTGGGTAAGATAATCTGAAAAGTTTGAGTGGGTTTAATTTCGGGAGCTAAGTCGTTTAATACGAACTTAGGTTGAGGGTGTTTTTCTTGAATTTGAGTTCTTT
>CAZNIO010000020.1:0-17430 GCA_964573135.1 uncultured Gammaproteobacteria bacterium | reverse complement strand
AAAAGGTTCAATACGTGGCTGAGATGCCACAAACAAGACAAAGCGAGGATGAAAAATGGCAATTGGTAGTTAATCGTCACGAAGAGATAAGGAAAAATTTAAAAATACATAATCTAAGACCATTGACGATCGTCATCACCCGAGACATTAAAGTATGTAAGGATGTAGCAGATAAATTCAAGGCATTTTTAGGAGCACAAACAGATAAAAGTCGAGAACAAATAGATGAACAAGTGTTAGTCATTCATAGTGACGCACCCGATTTATCGCGGCTCTCAAGTGTAAATAATAAAGCCAGTAAAGCTGAATGGATTTTTTCTGTATCAATGTTAAACGAGGGATGGGACGTGAAAAGAGTTTTTCAAATCGTACCACATGAGAAAAGAGCTTTTGAGAGTAAATTGTTAATCGCTCAAGTGTTGGGCCGGGGTTTGCGTGTACCTGACGATTGGCAAGGTGAGCAACCAGTGGTAACTGTTTTTAATCACGATAAATGGGCAGATGACATCCGACATCTTGTCTACGAGGTTATGGAGCTTGAAAAACGTATTCCATGTTTTCCGCTTAATAAATCTGAATACAATTTTGAGTTAATAAACATTGAATACGATCCGAAAGCAAGGGCAGAGACTTATCAGATGGATAAAAAGTATAAAATGTTTGAAAAAGGGTTTGTAGACCTTTCGACCGAACAATCTACGGAAGAAGTAAGAGTCGAATTTGAAGAAGCCGATACCGGCGTACGCAACCAATGGAAAACTAAAATAAAACACAAAACTTATTCTTCCAGGGAGATGGCTGAAGTTATGTATCGGAGATTTGAGGATTTAGAGGATAAAAGCGATCGAGACCATTACACGAAACAGTTTCCGGTAGATAAACTGGAGGAGATAGTTTTGTTGTCATTAAAAAAGAGTCACAATAAGGCAGTGACTGAAAACATGAGGCAAAAATTTTTGCAGTCATTGGGAACGCTTCAAAGAAAAGAAACGCAAGTCGTGAGATATGACTTTGAAGCGAGCAATTACAAAATAGTTAATACAAACGAGCGACAACAAGATAGCGTTAACGCTTCAGGACTTAGGAATGGATCTACACTTTTCTATACCGACAAAACAGAAGCCAGTATACCGGATGAAGCACGAGAGTTTTTTGAAGAAGCAACAGAGGACGGGAGTGGCTATAAATGTGTGAGAGTTGCCAATCACTATGATTTCAAAACACCCCTAAATGGTGTAATCGCGGATCATGATAATGAACGTCGTTTTGTTAAAGAGTTAACGAATTCCGATAACGTCAAACATTTAGAGGCTTGGATTAAATCAACGTCCATGGGTTTTTATGAAATTGATTATTTTTGGAAAAAAGGAGAACATCCAAAGCGCGGTAAGTTTAATCCGGACTTCTTTGTTAAAATCAATGGATTAATTTCAGTGGTTGAGATAAAGGGAGATGAGGAAATAAGCGATCCGGCAGTGGAAAACAAAAAAAAGTACGAATATGCAATAAAACATTTTGATACCGTAAACAAGTATTTAATAAAGCAAAAATCAAAAAAGAGGTATAAGTTTAATTTTTTATCGCCGATAGACTTTAGTAAGTATTTTCAAAGTTTACGAGATAGTGATATAGCTAATTTTAGATCACAATTAGACGTTACCTTGAGTACATAGAGCTATAAAATCTGACAAATCTGACAAAAATGAGGGGCTGACAGCCTCCAATGAGACCTCTGAAGCACCCAAACAAGCCGTGTGCGATTTTCTAAGCATAAAGGGATAAAATTACATATAAACGAGGATATAGCTCAAAATAAAACCTATCAAATATACAAATTACACAGAACAACGGCTAAAAACACAACCATACCTTACACACATCACACTTTTATGGGGTATAAACCTAACAAAATCCGACACAATCCGACACTTTTGGGGTATTTAACAAAAGCGATTTCACTGGATAGAACCCATCAGATGTGATATAAATAAAATAACAATTTAAGTGACCTAACCCTTTCGATTTATCGGGAGGTATGGTCAAAAGTCGATCAAGCGTAAAGAACCCATCATGGGGTTGCTTGATCGCCGTATCGGGAAACTGATACGTTCGGCGTAAGCCGGAGACCTGTGGTGGGCTTTTTGTATTAAAAAAAGTCGATGGTCGAAACCACGAATGTCAAAACTTGAAAATTACGCACGATTTAATTAACTTATGAATTAAAAATATGGAAAATAATAATCAAAAAAGAAAAAAGAAATTTTATAGACGCTGGTGGTTTTGGGTAATTATTGTTTTTATAATACTAATTCTTATAACCCCTAAGAACGAAGATAAAGAAAAAACAACAAAACAAGTTGAGCAAATAACGCAAGAACAAGATCAGCAACAAAATCAACCTTCTCAAGAATTAGTAGAGTTTAAAATAATTGATTATGCTGTTTTGAGAAAATGGAATCCCGACGATGCTTCTAAAGCAATAGGAATGGAAATTTTAATTAGTGAAGATGATGCTTCAAAAGAAAACATTATCAACTTGATAAAATCCATTGGATCAAAAAGTGAAAAAGTATTAGTAAAAGTTTATCAAAATAAAGAAGCATGGGAACAAGAAAAAAGTGGAGATTATGGGGAAGAATATAATAGTGGATATCTGATTTATTATGTAAAAAATCTCACAGACTCAGGAGCTTATAAAGGCATTGATGAAATTCGTTGGTTTCAAGAAAAAGGACAACTTGAAGAATTAATGGGAACAAAAACAAAAATTAAATAAATGATTATAAATAAAAATTTACTCAAAGTCAGCAAAAATTAAAGAATGATGTTGGCTTTTTGGGCTTTCAGTATTTTTATAACCAAAGTCAATAATAAACAGTTGTTTTGGTTGTCCACAGGGAGCTATTTTGCATTCAATTGTGGTCGTGTTATAATTTCAACAGAGTTCATGAACTTTCAAAATTAATAAGCAAAAATCCTTGCGGTGTAAATTGTCGTAGGCAACTCAACAGCTTAGACTGTTGTGCCCTTAAAGAACGCGTATAAACAAGCGCTGGTTCACGAGTCAGAAGAGACTCCTGCTCAGCAAGAATCATAAAGACGACACAACATGATTCTTCGCTTCAAGGTATCCTGATAGACCAATTGTCTATTTTAACCAAGGGTGGGGTGTATAGAGCCTCCGAATTTCTACCAGTTTTTTGATTGATAGAAATCCGGAGGTTTTTTGTTTTAAAAATTTTCGTTTTCAATCAAACTGGTTTTAAACATATGGAGAACATCAAAGACCTGTTTGAGCAATTTATCAAACACAAGCGTACTGAAGGGCACGCACCTATGACGCTTAAGAATTACCGTGAGCATTTTAATTTGCTAATGGAATTTAAGCCCGACCTTGAATTAAAGGATTTGACGGAAAAAACAATGGTTGAATTTTTTGAATATAGGGATACCAGGGAGAGGGCAGTGGGAAAAGAAAAGGTCGTAAGACAGTTAAAAAATTCAAGCAAAGCAACTGCCATGGGCAAATTAAGCTCTTTTTTTACATGGTTGGCTGATGATAAAAGAAAATGCATTGAATCCAATCCCTTTGAAAAAATTAATTATCCAAATGTCGAGTATACAGATAAAAGAGCGTTAACGCTGGATGAGATTTATAAAATCCTGAACGTAATCAATAATGAAATGCGCTGGCAGAATTTACTGCTCAAGAAGAGAAATGTTGCCATGATAAACTTTCTTTTGTTTACTGGCGTCAGGAAAGGGGAGCTTTTGGGATTAAAACTGTCCGACCTTGATTTCAAGCGTAAGGCAATAATGATACGGGGAGAAACATCAAAATCCAAAACCACAAGAACCATACCTATGAGTTTTGAGTTAGTGCAATACTTAGAGGATTACCTAAGAGAACGCGCTGATTATAAAACCGAGTATTTATGGGTTTCAAATAATGATGATAGGAAATTTACAGAGCATGGGATGAAACATTTTGTGGAACAGCTCAAAGGCAAAACCGAGATCAACTGCCATCTTCACAGATTCAGGCATACGTTCGCTGTCAATTTCTACAAGCAAAAGAGCAATATAGTCGCGTTGAAAAAACTTCTCGGACATAAAACTTTCAAGATGACAGTGAGTTATTTGCGCTCCTTGGACGACGAATACGTGGCCCAGCAGATGCAGGAGTTTCGCCTTGCGAACTTTATGTAGATCCGGTATGATTAAAGCACATTAACAATTAAATAGTTTGTTGTAGCGTTTTTATAGAGCCGATTCTACTAACTGGTTCAGCTGGTAAATAGGTCCAGGCGCTAATAACGGCATTTTGAAGATAACAACCCTTTCCCCAGCAAATTCAGCGTTTCTGGGGGAATGGGGGTAGCGCTGTTTAATGGTAAGGAAGGGGTCCCGAGTTCGAGTCTCGGAGACGGCTCCAGAAAATTGACACTGTATGTTGTCAGTTTTTTGTTTTGAACGACTTTAATGTTAAAATCAAATTAGGTTGGCTGATGAAAATAAACAAGGAAAATTGTTTTGATTTATATAATTAACCAGAAAGTGAGAAAATAAAAACATTATGATAGATTTAGCGGTAATTGGTGGAGGTCCAGCTGGAATGATGGCAGCTGGCAGGGCATCAGAAAATGGTGCTAGTGTTTTGATATTAGAAAAAAATAAGAAACTTGGAACTAAATTATTAATCACTGGCAAGGGTAGGTGTAATATTGTTAATGCCGAATTTGAAATTAGAAAGGTTATTGAAAAATTCGGCAAAAATGGTAAATTTCTTTATTCTGCTTTACATAAATTTGGTGGACCAGAAATTGTTGGTTTTTTTGAACAATTTGGCGTAAAAATAAAAATTGAAAGGGGAAACAGAATTTTTCCTGTGAGTGATAATGCAAAAGATATATTAGATGCTCTTGTTGGGTATATGAAGAAAAATAAGGTTAAGATTCAAGCTAATTCGGAAATAAAAGACATTATTGTGAAAGAAAATAGTATTCAAAAAATAGTTTTAAAATCAGGAGAAGAAATAATGGCTTCAAATTATGCAATTTGCACAGGTGGTAAGTCGTATCCGCTGACTGGGTCAACTGGGGATGGATATAACTGGCTTGAAAGAATGGGGCATACAGTTATTTCACCATCACCATCTCTTGTGCCAATTATATTAAAGGAAAAATATGTAAAAGATCTAGAGGGTCTTAGTTTGAAAAACGTTCAAATTGATGTGTATCAGAATAAGAAAAAGAAAGATAGTCGTTTTGGTGAAGCGATTTTTACAGCTAACGGGTTGAGTGGACCGATAATTTTGGACATGAGTAAAAGAGTTGGTGAATTGCAAATCAGTGGACAAGTAATACTCAAAATTGATTTTAAACCTGCTCTAGAATTTAAGATACTTGATAAAAGAATTCAGATTGATTTTTCAAAAATGAAAAATAAGATGTTTAAAAATAGTCTGGATTTACTTTTACCAAAAAAGTTGATTCCGGTTATAATTAAGTTGTCCAAGATCGATGAAGAAAAGAAAACAAATTCAATCACAAAAGAGGAAAGAAGCAGATTATTACATTTATTGAAAGAGTTTGAGTTGAACGTATTAAGACTTGATGGTTTTAATAAAGCCATAGTCACGGCTGGAGGAGTAGATTTAAAAGAAGTTGATCCCAAAACAATGAAATCAAAAATTATAGACAATCTATATTTAGCTGGTGAAGTTCTAGATATTGACGGACCGACTGGTGGATATAATTTGGAAGTTGCATGGTCAACCGGGTATTCTATAGGAGATGACTTTTAAAAATATCTTATACAAAAAACTACTCAATTTATTCAATCAAGTAGTTTTTTGTTGGTTAAAATTTTAGCTATTTTTTCCTGCCTACTTTGACTCTTTCATTCTCAGATAAAGATTGTTTTCTCAGGCGAATGTGATTTGGAGTTATTTCAAGATATTCATCATTGCTCATAATACCCATTCCTTTTTCAAGCGTTAGTTTTAATGGGGGAGTTAAATTGATCGCTTCATCAGCTCCAGAGGCCCTCATATTGGTCAGGTTTTTTCCTTTTATAGGGTTAACTGTCATATCGTTTCCTTTTGATGTATTGCCAATAACCATGCCTTCATATACTTTTGTATTTGAGTCTATATATAGAGTTCCTCTGTTTTGAAGATTATAAAGTGAAAAATCAAGAGCCTTTCCAGTCGCCATTGATATCATTGACCCAACATTTCTTTTTTTTATACTTCCCACATAAGGCTTGAATCCAATTACTCTTGTATTCATAATCCCTTCGCCTCTGGTGTCTATTATAAATTCATTTCTGTATCCAAGCAGTCCTCGTGTAGGTATTTCAAAAATAATTCTTGTATTATTATTTTTTGATTCCATATTCATCATATTGCCATACCTGCTAGACAGTTTTTCAATAATAGCGCCTGACGTTTTTTCGGGTACGTTGATAGTGACTTCTTCATATGGTTCTAGTTTTTCTCCATCTTTTTCTTTTATAATCACATGTGGTTCAGATATTTGCATCTCATAGTCTTCACGACGCATATTTTCGAGTAGAATTGCAATATGCATTTCGCCTCTTCCATATATCTTGTAATGATCAATTGCGGAGAAATCAATTTTTAAACCAACATTTACCTCTAATTCTTTTTCTAATCTTTCTTTGAGTTGCCGGTTGGTGATGTGCTTCCCGTCTTTTCCTGAGAATGGGGAGTTATTTACAAGTAAATTTAATGAGATAGTTGGTTCGTCAATATCAATTGCAGGTAAAGCTTCTTGGTCTTTATCAACGCAGATTGTTTCACCAATAAAGATGTTTGGAAGGCCGGCAATCATTACAATATCCCCAGCGTTGGCTTCTTTGACTTCTTTTCTATCCAATCCTTCAAAGGTAAATAATTTGGTAATTTTTCCTTCGCGAATCTCTCCTTGCGTGTCTTTTATAACAACTCTGGAATTGTCTTCCACTTTACCCTCATAAATTCTACCGATAGCAAGTCGCCCAAGAAAATTATCATAAGCTAGATTGAATGGTTGTATTCGCAAAGGTTTGCTTATTGCTTCTTTATTTGAGGCAATGGGCACTTCTTTTAATATTATATCTATTAGAGGAGTAAGGTCTTTTGAGCCATCACCTAGGTTTGTTTTGGCAATACCATCTCTAGCAACTGTGTAGATTGTAGTAAAATCAAGTTGTTCATCATTGGCGCCCAAGTCAAGGAAAAGCTCATAGACCATTTCTTTTGCAGATTCAGGATCAGCTGATGGTTTGTCTATTTTATTCAATACTACAATTGGCTTTATTCCTAGATCAAGGGATTTTTTGAGAACAAATTTTGTTTGTGGCATTGGACCTTCTTGAGCATCAACTACCAGTAAAACAGAATCAACGGAACGCAAAACACGCTCAACTTCTGATCCAAAGTCGGCATGCCCTGGCGTATCTACAATATTTATTTTTGTATCCTTGTAATAAACAGAAGTATTTTTTGAATAAATAGTTATACCTCTCTCTTGTTCAAGGGTGTCGCTGTCCATGCTATCCCCAGCTTCTGCCATACCTGCTTGTTGCATAAGCGCATCAGTTAGGGCAGTTTTTCCGTGATCAACATGAGCGATGATTGCGATATTGCGTATTTCCATAGTTTGAGGGTTAAATAAGAGAATATTAAGATAAATTAAAACCGCCTTTCTAAAAGCGGATTATATAGCTTTCGGTGAGACTACTTTTGCTTGTATCTCTATTTATACTATATTTTTTTTAAATTGTCAAGGACTATAATTAACTACGCCTTGACAATAAATAAAAAATATGCAATAATTATACTATTACTATTAGACATAAGCAATTTATATTTAAAAAGCTTCTCTGAGAAGCTATTTTTTTAAACTAAAATAATATGGAAACATTTAAAGAACTTGGATTAAATTCCGATATAATGAAGAGTCTTGATGATTTAGGCTTCACTGAGCCCTCACCCATTCAGGAGAAGGCTATTCCTTTTATATTAAAAGCGAAGAAAGATTTGATAGCTCTAGCGCAAACTGGAACAGGCAAGACGGCTGCTTTTGGCTTGCCAATTTTAAATCAAATAAAAGCAGGTGAGAAAGATTTGCAAGCCATAATCCTTTGCCCAACCAGAGAGCTGTGTCTTCAAATTGCTAAAGACGTAAAGGAGTTAGCTAAACACTCAAAAGGGATAGACGTGACTGCTGTTTATGGCGGAGAGAGAATTGATATTCAAATCAACGCGCTAAGAAGAGGTACTAATATCGTAGTAGGCACTCCTGGTCGTGTGCACGATTTGATAAGAAGAAGAATTTTAAATCTTCAATCTATTAAATGGGTAGTGTTAGATGAGGCTGATGAAATGTTAGACATGGGGTTTAAAGATGAGCTAGACGCTATTTTAGAACAAACTCCAAAAACAAGACAGACTTTGCTTTTTTCAGCAACCATGTCGAGAAGTGTTGGCGCTATTGCTAAAAAATATATGGCGGAAGCTGAAGAGATAAGTATTGGTACAAAAAATATTGGAGCAGACAATGTATCTCATGAATACTATTTAGTTCAGGCCAGAGATCGGTTTGAATCTTTGAAAAGAATTTTGGATTCCTTGCCTGGAGTTTATGGCATTCTCTTTTGCAGAACAAGAATTGAGACTCAAGAAGTTGCTGATAAGTTGAGACGAGCGGAGTATGATACAGATGCTCTGCATGGTGATATTTCTCAAAGTGTTCGAACAAAAATTATGGATAGATTTAAAAGAAAGAAAATGGGATTACTTGTTGCAACTGACGTTGCTGCCAGAGGTATTGATATAAACGACCTTACTCATGTTATAAACTACAACTTACCTGATAAAGATGAAGGATATACTCACAGAAGTGGCAGAACAGGCAGAGCCAAAAAAAGCGGAGTGGCTATCTCTATTGTTAGCCCCAGAGATGCCAGAAGAATTAGAGGATTAGAGAATATTGTAGGGAAAACGATCGAGCAAAAACAAGTGCCAAATGGAGAAGATGTTTGTTTAAAACAAATTAATAATTTTATTGAAGAAATTGAGAATACTGACATAAAAAGTGCAGGTAATCAAAAATATTTTGAAGAAATTACTAAAAGATTGAAAAAAATCAATAAAGAAGATTTGATAAAATATTTTGTTACTCATAAATTTAGTCATCTTATGGGCAGTTATGAAAGTGCTCGTGATTTAAATACTACCTCTAGGGATTTTGGAGCAAGGAGTAATGATAGTAGATCAAGAGTAATGGGTGATTCTGTTTATTTAAAAATAAATTTTGGTAGAAAACACGGATTTGGTATAAAAGATCTTTTTGCATTAATTAATTCAAATAAAAATTTGAAAGGCATTGAGCTTGGGACAATAGAATTAAAAGCAGAATATTCAATTTTTGGAGTTGAGAAAAATAGGGCTGATGATGCTATTAAGAATTTGAATGGATTAAGCTATAGAGGTAAGAAAGTAAGCGTAATTCGAAGCAATGAGGCAATCAGAGAAAATAGAAGGCCAAGCCGTGGTAGACCGAGTAGAGGAAGATCAGACGGAAGACCCAGTGGTGGAAGACCAAGCAGAGGAAGAGCAGATGGGGGACAAGGCTATTCAAGAGATAGACGAGGCTCCAATAATTCTAAAGGATCAAGTAGGGGATTTAGAGGCGGAAGAGGCAGGAGGTAAAATACATATTTAATATATGATTAAACCACCGAAAGGTGGTTTTTTGGTTTGACCGAGCTGTTTTTGAGGAGTAATATAAGAAGTGTATACTAAGTAGAACAAGATATGACAGCATATCAATATATGAATAAACTATGAAAAAAACTAAAAAAATAGTTAAAAATAATAGCTTTACGGAATTTTTAATCTACACCACCCCAAACGAGAAAGTGAAAGTGGAGATATTTTTGCATGATGAAAATATTTGGCTTACACAAGACAAAATTGCCATTTTGTTTGGCGTACAAAGGCCTGCGATCACAAAACATCTCAAGAATATATTTGAAAGAGGAGAATTGCAAGAAAATTTGGTTAGTTCCATTTTGGAACATACCACTAAACATGGTGCTATTGAAGAAAAAACACAAACTCAATTTGTGAAGTTTTATAATCTGGATGCTATTATCTCGGTCGGTTATCGAGTTAACAGCACACAAGCGACTCATTTTCGTATTTGGGCGACAGAAAGATTGAAAGAATATATCATTAAGGGCTTTACAATGGATGATGAAAGGCTAAAAAATCCCAATAATATTTTTGGCAAAGACTATTTTGAAGAACAACTTGCTAGAATTCGCGATATACGATCAAGTGAGAGGCGAATGTATCAAAAAATTACTGATATATATGCTCAATGTAGCGCTGATTATAACCCGAATGAAGAAATTACTAAACAATTTTTTGCGACAGTACAAAATAAGCTTCATTTTGCCATTACTGGCAAAACGGCTGCAGAAATTATTCACCAAAGAGCAAGCAGCGCCAAAGCAAATATGGGGTTAACTGTCTGGAAAAATTCCCCAAAAGGTAAAATTCGAGAATTTGATGTGGTTATTGCCAAAAATTATCTAAAAGAAAAAGAGCTTGATCATCTGAACAGAATTGTTACGATGTATCTTGATTATGCTGAAATGCAAGCCGAACGTGGAATTTTGATGTATATGAAAGATTGGGTAGAAAAACTTAATGCATTTTTGAAATTTAATGAAAGACAAATTTTAACCAATGCTGGTAAAATTAGCCATCAAGTAGCCGAAGCTTTGGCACTTGAGGAATATCATAAATTCAAAAAAACACAAGACAAAAATTACATCTCTGATTTTGATAGAGAAGTAAAAAAAATTCTTAAACATAAAAAAAGTAAGAAATAATATGATTCAATCAAAAGAACAACTAAAAAATGACTGCTATTATGATGCAATGGAGTGTCTTGAGGTTGGTAAATCCGGAGCAAAAAAGGCTCTTGAGCTGTTGGAAATAGCTCTAGGAATAGACAAAAATTGCGTACAAACATATATTGGATTTATATGCACATATGGCGTTTTGAAAAAAAAGAAAAAAAGAGAAGATACAGTTAAAATTGCTTATAAAAAAACTCTTAAAAATTTCCCCAAATGGCCCAAGAGAATACTGTGGGGTTATCTAGAAAATCGTGCATACTTGCGAGCAATTCAATATATGGCAGAGTTGCATTGGGATAATAAAAAAGAAGATAAAGCAATAGAATTATTTCGTCTTTTACTAAAATTGAATCCAAATGACAATCAAGGGGTGAGATACGAGATAGCTGGATTGTATGCTGGACTTTGCGGTACAGATATAAACAATATGTTTGATTATGGAAATGAGAATCAAGACTGGAGCGATTTAAAAAAACTTGTATTAGAACAAAACAAAAAGCATAAGTTTTGGAAAGAACCTAAGTACTGATATTATTTTTTAAATTTGTGATATAATGAACGTGTTGTCTAGTTAGTAAATTAATTTTTGAAAATATATGCTCAAGAGATTATTTAAAATTGAAAAATTGTATTTTTTTGTTTTTGTAACCTTCCTTTTATTGGGAAGTTTTTTTATTTTCACCCCACAAGCTAACGCTAGCATTATTTTCCCAGGAGGAGGGGATTTATCTGGGCAAGTAGTAGATTCTCAAACAAGCAATGTTTTAAGTGGGGTTACACTGCAATTGTCAGACGGATTTGATATTATGGGCGAAACAGTAAGTGATACTAGTGGTAACTACTATTTTTTTGTTCCATTATGCGGTTTTCCTGGATTGGAAATAACAGCCACCTTGGATGGATATGATACTCTTGTTATTTCGGGCATAAATGTAGCTTGCTCAAGTACTACTGTTTTGGATATAGAGCTTGACCCATTGGAGGAAGAAATAAATCCTGTTATTTTAATCCCGGGGATTATGGGCAGTTGGCAAGTTAAAGATGAGTGGAAAATAGATCCGATACTAATGACTTATGATAATCTGATTGAGGCTATGTTGGCTGATGATAACTATGAGCTCAATGAAACATTTTTTACTTTTGCTTATGACTGGAGGAAGAGTAATGTATTGACAGCCTCCTTGTTGAAAGAGAAAATTGATGAGGTAAAACAGAAAACAGGTAGTAACAAGGTTGATATTGTAGCCCATAGTATGGGTGGATTGGTCAGTAGATCCTATATCCAAAGCAGTGAATATGAGGATGATGTTGATCAGCTGATCTTTCTTGGCGTGCCTCATGCAGGATCACCAGAATCGTACTTGGCGTATGAGGGGGCGTATATATCAGGTGGATTCTCGAAATTAAAAAAATTCTATTTTAAAACCCAAGCCATTAAAGATGGATATATTTTTACTTCACCAAGTGGTGATATTGTGGACTTGGCAGGATATATCAGAGAGCAAATTTTAAGCACTGGCCAGTTATTACCAATGTATGATTATTTAGAAGAAGAAGTAAATAATAATTGGCAATTAAGACTTTACCCTGTCCAATATCCACAAAATACATTTTTGGAAAATTTAAACACAGCTCCAGCAATAAATATATTAAAGCAAAGAGTTGATATTACTAATATTTACAGTAGCGCTGGCAGTGACAGTACTTTAAGCTCTATTAGGGTAATACCTGATCCAAGTATTTATGATAATAAATGGATGGATGGTTATCCAGAAAATTTAGATGAAAATCTTGATTCATTAGTTACTGGTACTGGCGATGGTACTGTACCAAAGTCAAGTTTGGAATTTTTATCAGATGTAGAAATATTACAATTTCCAGATGCAACTCACAGAGAAGTAGTCACCAAAGCCCAGCAGGATATAATTGAGATTTTGACAGGTACGCGACCGACTGAATATCACGATGGATTATGGAGTACAATCAAAAGAATGATATTTATTAGGCCTTATTCACCGGTAGATATAGCTGTTGTTGCACCAGATGGGAAAATAGTAGGAAAAGATTTTGTAAATAATACAGAAATTAATCAGATCGAAGGAGCATTTTATTCTGGGTTTGAAGATGAAGAATTAGAGTTTGTTGTAATTGTCAATCCTTTAGACGGTGAATATCAGGTAATAACTGAGGGCACAGCTGATGGCAGTTATGATATTGGTGTTAGCTACATAGAGGACAATGAGACAAGAGACAGTTTTGTTTATGATATACCGGTAACTGAAGAACAAGAAGATACTTTTCAATTTAATGTAGACGAGTCCAGCGAAGAGCCATTTGTGATAGAAAAAATTGAAATTAGCATTCAAAGTACCATCGCAGATATTGAAAATCTCTACAACCAGGGCAATATCACTCACAAGCATGATAAGAAATATTTGGTTAGCAAACTGCAACGTTTATCTTGGCAGTTAAAGATTTATGATAAAAGAATAAGTGTTTTTCAGAAATTAATTCAGAAAACCGAAGCTAATAATAGGTTGAAAGCAAAAGTAAAAGAAAAACTAATCAGCAAATTTAATCAGCAGATTGATAGAGTCTATAAGCAAAGAGAAAGAATGATTAATAGAAAATTAAGTCATATGCAGAAGAAATTGGATAAAATGGAAAAGAGGAACAGAATAGATGAATATGGATATGGTATAATAACTAATGATATTGATTATTTAAAAATTAATTTGTAGTTATATGAAAAAATTTAAAGAGTTTTCATTGTTGTCCCAAGCGATTTTAGTGTATATTTTGAGTTTGGTTGTATCTGTTTTGATATCACCATTGTTCGGAAAATTATATATTAAAATATTTAACCCAAGATTGACTGGCGGGATATTTCCATCAGCAGCTGATCCGTTAGCATTATTCGATGGCACATTTTTTGCTTTTTATTTATTTTTATCATTTTTTGTTTTTTGGCTGATAAAAAGAAAACAATGGAAAGTATGGATTATCGGTATCGCTTTGCCACTACTGATAGCATTGAGCGGTGGAGGCAAAGATTTTTTCTGGGCAATCATCCTATCATTCCTCGGTTGGCTATTAGCTCAAATTATTTTGCTAATCACAAAAAAATCAAGCAAGAATTAAAAAAAATTAGAAGTATTTTATACAAAACACAAACCACCGAAAGGTGGTTTTTGGTTTGACTTTTGGAGTTGAAAGTGGGAGAATAAGATTGTAATAATTAAATGAGTTTATATGCCTAAAAAGATTTCAAGAAAAGATGCTATAAAATATCTTGATATTCCAGAAAAAGATTTTAATAATTATTTTCAATTTAGTAAAGAGATAGAAGGCGAAAAACTAAAAGGACGGTGGTACTTTAAAAAAGAAGACCTTGACCAATTTAAAATAATGAAAAAGCAAAGAACGGTAAACTTGAAACTAAGAGAGTATGAAAAATGTTTTGAATTCGCAATAAAAATGGTTTACGGTGGATTATCCTTGCACGGAATAAGGGGTAAAAGAACTGAAGTGCAAGCAGCTGACGATGTTATTTTAGGTATTTTAGCAGAGCATGCAATTAAAATTTTTTTATTGAATAAATTTAATGTGAAGATAAAATTAGATGAGGCTGTACACCCAGAAGAGATAACCCCGCAAGATTTTGATTTTATAAATGTAAATGGAAAATTTAGAAGACCAAATTTGGGTATTGGCATAAAAGCGAGTAAGACAAAAAATGCTTTTTTGGTTTTAGGTGCCAATGAGGTTGAATTAAAAAACAGAAAAAGTGATGTATATATATTTGCTAGAGTCGGTCTCCCGAGTGATCATCTTTTTAGAATTTTGAGAGACCATTCTTTTTTTGGCACGGTTAGACGTTTTTTCGAAGAGAATAAGGGTTTTAAAAAAATAAAAGAGCTAGGTGACATCCCGGTTTGGATTTGCGGTTTTACACATGCGAATCAATTAGAAAAAGTTACTAAAATTCCTGGGCAAGAATTTAGCAATGGGTATAGGTATGTTAGAAGTGTAAAAAAAATGAATAACTCAGATGAAAATTGGAAAAGTTTAATAAAACAACTCTAGCCATCAATCGCAATTTTTATTTGACTTGCTATTGCTGTAACCACCGGTACCGTGACAGAATTTCCAAGTTGCTTGTAAAGAAGCGAGTCAGCTAAATTTGGAAGCTTGAAGCTTTTTGGAAAACCTTGGATGTTTGCACATTCTTTTGGGGTGAGTTTGCGAATTCCTTTTTTATCTTTGATGATTGGTACATTGTGGCCACCAGTTCCCATATTGGCAGTAAGCGTCGGACAGACGCCTTTTTTATTTTCTCTTACATATTTTCTACGCCATTGATAGACCACCCCTTGCTTTGTTATACTTTTTTTAATTTTTTCATAAAGAGGTTTTTTATTATAATAATATTTTTCAGCTACTTCATTTTCTAGTAAATCAATAATCTTAGTTTTTAATTTTACATTTTTAGGAAATTCAAAATTGTCACAATAATTTTTATCTTTAAAGCCAACTATATATATTCTTTCTCTATTTTGTGGCACATTCCCGTATTCCATACTATTCAAAACTTTCGTTTTTACATAATAGCCCAAATCTTCTAAGGTTTTGATAATAATTTTAAAAGTCTTATTATTATCATGGGTTTTTAAATTTTTAACATTTTCCAATAAAAATCCAGCTGGATTTTTTTGTTCCAAAATTCTTACAATGTCAAAAAATAAATTGCCTCTGTTCTTTTTATCACTAAACCCTTGCCTGTACCCTGCAATTGAGAATGCTTGGCAGGGGAATCCTCCAAGTAAAAAATCAAATTCTGGTAAATCTTTAATATCTATCTTGCGAATATCTTCAACAACTAGTTTGCTAGTTTTAAAATTCAAATCATAGGTTTTTTTGCATGACTGATCAAAGTCATTAGCAAATACAGTTGTAAAGCCAGCTTTTTCAAATCCAAGTCTAATCCCTCCTATACCAGCAAACAAATCCAGGGTTTTATATCCTGGTTTTTCTGGATACAGATTTCTAATTACATTAATTACTATTCCGCGAACTTCTACTTCTTTTCTGTAAAACGGCAAAAGCATCTGGTTCGCAGGTTGTAATCTGAATCTATTATTTTCACGATAAAGTTTTTTTAAAGTTGCTTCATTGTCATCAATAATAGCCACAACTGTCTGTCCATTTTCAGCAGATGATTGTTTTTTTATAATAACAGTATCACCATCAAATATACCTTCATCAATCATACTGTCACCTTTAACTTTTAGGGCATAATGCCTTGCGTTTAAATCTAGCCCTTTACTTGCTACGGTGATTGCCTCATCCATATCTTCTATTGCCGTAATTGGCTCACCAGCGGTAATTGTACCAACCAATGGAACATTTATTAAGGTTGTCCCATTTTTTTTATTTAGCTCAATATTTCTAATTTGATTTTTCAAATATCCTTTTTCTTTTAATGCTTGTATGTGTTGATGAACAGTAGCCGTAGAAGACAATTTAAAATATTTTTTAATCTGATCAAAAGTAGGGGAGTATTCATTTTTGTTTATATATTTTATAATATAATCCAAAAATTGTTTTTGTCTTTTTGTGAGTGTTGACATAAAGTTATCCACAATTAGTGATTAGGGTTTGTATGTTATAATTTAATTATACCATACCGAACAAAAACCGAAAAGGTGGATAAGTATTTTAGATATTATTAATTAATTAAATAAAAAAATAAATTTTATAAAATAGTTTAAGAAATAGTATGTCAAAAAACAATTCAACTATATGGGAAATTGAACCCCACACAGAAGCTAAGCATGAAATTTTGGAAAAATACCTTAATGCTTGGTTGCCAATAATGACTCGGTGGAATGGTAGGATACTTTATATTGATGGGTTTTCTGGTCCTGGTGAATATAAAGGAGGGGAAATTGGATCTCCAATAATCGCGATTGATTCTTTTATAAATCATAAAGCAAATATAGATGCTGATATTTATATGTTATTTATTGAGGCAAGGGAAGATAGGTGTAAATTTTTAAAACAAAAAATTGAAAGTATTCCTAAACCAAATAATATAAAGATATTTGTTGAGTGTAATGAATTTCAAAAAGTGATGGAGGCAACATTAGATAAAGTAGATAGATTAATTCCGTCTTTTGTTTTTATAGATCCTTTCGGTTTCAAGGGAATTCCTTTAGGTTTGATTAAAAAAATAATGCAAAATTCAAAATGTGAGGTTTTAATTACTTTCATGTATGATGAGATAAATAGATTTATTAGTATTAAAAATAATGAAAAGTATTTGAACGAAACATTTGGCACAGAAAATTGGAAAAAAATTCCAGCGGAGGGTCCCAAAGAGAGAATGAAATTTTTACATAATCTATATAAAAAACAGTTAAAAGAGGTGGCAGGGATTAAATTTGTTCGTTCTTTTAATATGGTACACAAATCTAATAAACTCGATTA
>CAZNIO010000019.1:20199-20560 GCA_964573135.1 uncultured Gammaproteobacteria bacterium | reverse complement strand
AGCGCGGTAACAGTGTAATCAATAGAGGCATTGTGGGTACCATTGGAGTTGGTAATTTTTACTTTTAAGACGTGGGTGCCTTGGGTGAGGTTTAAATAAGTATAGTCATATGAGTCGGCTTCGTTTTGTATGACTGAAGTAATTTGTTGATCACCATCATGAAAGCTGATAGTACCTGGTTGTGAGATAGTATAATATATCTTTAGGTTTCGGTTGGTCTTTGAAATACCAGAAGCTGGGGAGTCGATGATAATGGTTGGAGAATCTGATTGCGTAACCGAATACCGAATGGTTTTTTGTGCTTCACCATTAGAATTACTTAAAACAACCTTAAAAGTATGGAGTCCTGTTGAGAGGTTAC
>CAZNIO010000019.1:0-20099 GCA_964573135.1 uncultured Gammaproteobacteria bacterium | reverse complement strand
TGGTGAGGTAATATTTACCGTAGGTGGATCGGGCTGATTGACGGTATAGGTGATGGATTTGTTGGCGGTTCCATTAGAATTACTTAAAACAACCTTAAAAGTATGGAGTCCTGTTGAGAGGTTACTGAATGTTTTTGAATGAGAACCTAAACCAGTGGGTGTACCTTGGCTAACACCCCCAGAAATATTAGGAATGTTATTGTGATACCATGTGGTGTAACCAAATTGATTGGTGGCGTAGTTGATGGTGAGAGATTTTGAAGCACCTGAGGTGTTACTGGCTGGTGAGGTAATATTTACCGTAGGTGGATCGGGCTGATTGACGGTATAGGTGATGCCATCGTTGGATTGACCGTTGGTATTACTAACATAAACCCTAAGAGCGTGGTTACCAGGAGCAAGCCCGGTAAAGTTAAATGAATGTGATCCAGCGCTTTTGTTTAAAAAAAACTTATTAGAAATACCACCAATCGAACCAGCAATGCCCCCGGGCAAAACAATCGGTGTTCCATCTTTTGAGAGAGAAACCTTGCTGGGCTGATCAATAGTATAATTGACTGTCTTACTGCTTGAGTCACCAGATGTATTATTAGATGAAGTTATATTAACTTCAGGTGGGTCGGGTTGAACAACTGTATAACTAATTGATTTTTCACCAGTGCCATTTGAGTTATTGGCAACAACTTTTAGAGTATGCGTGCCTGCTGGCAAGGATGGGAAAGAGTAATTATAGGAATAAGTTCGATGAGCCTGGGCAGAAGATCCAATTAACTTAGTTATTGATCCAATGCCGGCCTGTTGATTGTTATAGTAGAATTTGACATTACTGTCCTGATTAACGCGATATTGAACAGTAGGTGTTCTGTCTTCTCCAGATGTATTATCTGGGGTAACAATAGTTATACTAGGAGGATTTGCTCCTGGGGTGTAGGTATAGTTAACTGAATCTGAATCACCAGCGTTTATAGTTTCAAATTTTACCTTTAAATTATGGGGTCCTGCGCTAAGATTAGTAAAAGTGAAGTCATGATCACCACCATTGTTGCCTGTACCCCAAATTTGTACGTTATTATCATAAAATCCAACGTAACCACTTTGATTTATATGGTAATAGACTGTTTTGTAGTCAACATTGCCAGAAGTGTCGCCTTGTGGACTGGTAATATCAATTGTGGCATATGAAGTGGATATTCCGGCCTGCACTTTTGGGATAATAAAAAATTGGCTAAGCATAGCCAAAATTAGACAAGATACAAGAATATTTTTAACAAACTTGACATAATTCATAATTTTGTGTTTTTATTTTTATTTTTTACCTAATCTTAGAGGACTGCATTTTAAAAGACTACCAACTTGGTAGCCTTACCTTATGGAATAATTATAGCATGAAAAAGTATAAAAGTCAAATTTTAGCCAAAAAACTACTTTTCCCTATAATTTAACTCAGCAAACTTCCTTTTACCAACCTGCAAAACAGCCTTATCCCCTGGTTTTACTGTACTTTTCCAATCTTTGATGGCTTTTTTGTCTAGCTTAACTGCTCCTTGTTCAATTAATCTTTTGGCTTGGGCTTTACTTTCTGATAAATTAGCCAAAACAATCAAATCAACTATATTATATTCCACGTTTTCCATGATAAAAACCTTATCCAATTGGTCGGGCGTGTCTTTGTCGCGGAATATTTTATTAAATTCGTCTTCAGCTTGTTTGGCTTTTTCTTTAGTATAATACATAGAGACAACTTCTTTAGCTAAATCTACTTTTAAATCACGGGGGTTTTTACCAGCCTCCAGCTCTTTGTTGATTTGATCAACCTTTTCCATGGAAGCGTGGGTGCATAACTCAAAGCCAAGAGGAATAAAAGTATCTGGCCAGCTCATAACTTTACCAAATATTTCCTTGGGCGGATCATCAAGCCTGGCCATATTGCCTTCTGTTTTGCCCATCTTGTTGCCGGCTGGGTCAACTAAGAGTTTAGTGGTTAAGACAAATTTGTCTTTATTCTTTAATGTTTTTATCAAATCTCGGCCGGCTAACATATTGAAGGTTTGATCATTGCCACCAATCTCACCATCAACTTCCATGGCCACACAGTCATAAGCTTGCATAACGGGATACATAAACTCATGTATATATAGAGGGTTACCTGATTTTATTCTATTTTCAAAAAGATCTCGTTCAAGCATTCTTTGAACGGTAAAATTAGTTAAAAGTTCTAGAGTGTCGGCAAAAGTTAATTTTGAAAGCCATTGACTGTTGTACTTTATCTCAACTTTGTTTTTACCTGTAAAGTCCAAAATATTAGAAGCTTGCTTCTGATAGTCCTTACAATTAGCCATTATTTCATCTCGAGTCATAGGTTTACGAGCTGATCTTTTGTCGGGATCACCAATAAGGGCAGTATAGTCGCCAATCAAAAAAATAACCTTATGGCCTAAATCTTGGAATTGTTTTAGTTTTATAAGGCCAACAGCATGACCAATGTGAAGACTGTCGGCTGTGGGGTCAAAGCCTTGATAAAGAGTGAGTTTTTTGCCTGATTTTAGGGCTTTTTCCAAAAATTCACGGGAAGGATAAATATTAGCTACTCCTTTAGTTAATAGCTCGTCGATTTTTGCTTGATCTTTTGGTGACATAATGGTTTAATTTTTATATATATTACTATTTTAGCTTATTGTTGGTATAATGACAATAGACATATAAATTTTAAATTCTATGCCAATTCCAGCTCTTAAAGTCAAATCTCCTCAAACTTGGAAAAAGAAAAAATCTTATCCAAGCAAACGCTTGATCGCCAGACGGCGCAAGAGCGCTTTTCGGAATGTTAAAACGAATAGACTTTCTCCTAAAAAACCAAAGAGAGAAGTTACAATAAAGCGTAAGTCGAGCTACTTTGGCACAAGACCCAAGGGTTTTTGGCAAAACAAATTAGTAAGGAAAGTTATAAAATTAGGAGTGTTGGGAATCATAGGTTTGATGGTAATTGGCTTGCTGATGTTTGCTTATTATTCTTCTCAAGTGCCAACGCGAGAAGAATTTATTGAGGCAGCTGAGGGGAACTCAACACGAATCTATGATCGCACAGGTGAGCACATGCTATATAACGTAAATACTGATACACAAAAAACATGGATTCCTTTAGACAGGATTCCAGAGCACGTTAAGTGGGCTTTGATTTCAATTGAAGATGATCAGTTCTTTGCTCATCGTGGTTTTGATCTACCGGCATTAATTAAAGTGGGGTTGCATGAAGTGTTTGGCATTGGACCACAACGCGGTGGATCAACTATTACTCAACAATTGGTTAAAAATGCATTACTCTCCCCTGAAAGAACCTACCAAAGAAAGATAAAGGAAATGGTTATCTCTTATCAAATGGAAAAGAAATTTTCAAAAGATGAAATCCTTGAACTATATTTCAACGTAGTACCTTATGGCTCAACAGCCTATGGCCTGGAAGCGGCAGCTGAAACATATTTTGGTAAAAAAGCAGAAGAGCTAGATTTGGCAGAAGGGGCGATACTGGCAGCTATGCTTAAAGCAACTACATATTATTCCCCGTATGGTAGCCATTTAGATGAGCTTTTAAATCGTCAGGATTTTGTATTAACCAAGATGGCTGATTTTGGATATGTTACACAAGAAGAATCAGAGGCGGCTCAATCACAAGATCTTGAATTTAAAAGATTGCGCAGTAATATTCAGGCGCCTCACTTTGTACTATATATCAAAGAACTATTAGCTGAAAAATATGGGGAAGAGATGGTAGAAAAAGGAGGATTAAAGGTAATTACCACCTTGGATTACAACAAACAAAAGATTGCCGAGGAAGAAATAACTAAAGGAGTAGAGAAAAATGAAAAAAATTATGGCGGACACAATGCGGCTCTGGTATCAATTGATGCCAAAACGGGTGAGGTGTTGGCCATGGTTGGTTCACGAGATTACTTTAATGAAGAATATGATGGAGCGGTTAACGTGACGATGAGACGAAGACAGCCAGGATCTTCATTCAAGCCAATTGTGTATGCAGCAGCTTTTGCCAAAGGGTTGTCACCTGAAACAATTCTATTTGATACTTTAACAACGTTTAAAACAGAAATTGGCAAGGATTATGAGCCCCATAACTATGATGATCAAGAATTTGGCCCAGTGTCTATCCGCAAGTCCCTGGCGGGGTCTTTAAATATTCCTGCAGTTAAAACACTCTATTTAACGGGAGTACAAGACGTACTTGATCTGGCTGAAAGAATGGGCTATACGACCTTTGAAGATCGGTCACGTTTTGGATTGTCTTTAGTGCTTGGTGGTGGTGAAGTCATGTTAGTGGACCACGTGAAAGCCTTTGCTACCTTGGCCCAGGATGGTAAAAGAAAAAATTTAGAATACTTGCTCAAAGTAGAGGATGGTAGTGGCAAGACATTGGAAGAATTCCATCCAGAAGATAACCCGGGCGAAGAAGTAATGGATCCAGAAGTTGCTAAAACTGTAAATGCTATATTATCAGACAATGAAGCGCGAACTTTTATCTTTGGTGAGGCAAATTATTTAACCTTGGGTGATCGACCGGTAGCAGCTAAAACTGGCACGACCAATGATTATAGGGATGGGTGGACAATTGGATATACGCCGTCTGTGGTGACTGGAGTATGGGCGGGTAATAATGATAATACGGCAATGAAAGGCGCAGCAGCTGGGGGGAACGTAGCAGCACCCATTTGGAATGCATACATGAGGCGAGCTTTGGAGGGTAGTCCAATAGAATATTTCGGAGAACCAGAAGAAAAAGAATTGCCAGAAAAACCAATGTTAAATGGTAAAATTGCCCAAGAGAATATAGTTAAGATAGACAAGATTTCTGGCAAGTTAGCTACGCCTGCAACTCCAGCTGAATTTGTTGAAGAAAAAATATTTAGAGAGTTACATTCAGTTTTGCATTATGTGAATACTAATAACATATTAGGGTCTATACCAGAACATCCTGAGAGAGATAAGAATTATGGCGCATTTGAAGAGGGGGTTATAAAATGGGCAGAGGAAAATGAGTATGAGATAGTTGATGATATGCCAACCGAGTATGATGATGTTCATACCGAAGAGAATAAACCAAATTTAGATATATTAGAACCAAGAAATAATGCACATTTTTCAAGCCCTAATTTAAATACAGATATTAGAATACAAACAAAGAGAACTATGGACCGCGTTGAATATTATATTGATAATCAACTGATAAGCACACAAACCAGATATCCATATACCTTACGTGATTATAAACTATTGGGATTTAGTAATGGACACAGGAGTTTACGCGTCAAGGCGTATGATGATGTGGGGAATTTTCGTGAGAAAAGTATTTCAATATATTTAAACTTGCCTGAACAGTATACAAAACCAGTTGTGTGGCTATCACCTGAAAATGGAGATGAAATTTATGGAGCAGAATTTCCATATAATATGAAGGTAAGGATCAATAACTATACATTATATAGTAAGGCTGACTTTTATATAAAGAAGGCAGGAGCATCTTCAACATGGGTTGATTATAAGGAATTATCGGGGAATGAAGCTCAAGTGCTTTTACTCGAAGCTCCAGCTGGAGAGTATGATGTTTATGTTATATTAACTGGCAACGACGGGCAGACTTTACAGGATCAAGGGGTGAGGGTAAAAATACTAGAGTAATATACAAAAAATTATCAACATAGAATAAAAAAAAAGCAAGAATGATTTTTTGTTTGAACGATTTAGCTATTTGACAAAAAATTTTACTATGCTAAAGTAAGAATGTAAGAAATTATTACTTAAACACTATTTTATGCAGGTAGCTACCATACAAAAAACCACCTCTAAGGGGCAAATTACTCTGCCCATTGATTGGAGGAGCAAATTTAAGACAAATCAGTTTGTTATAAGAAGATTTGCCAACAAGTTGGAGATCCTCCCGGCTGACATTGATAAACTATCAGAATATACTGTTTTTGATGCTATCCGAGACAATAAGGGCAAAGGAGTGAAAGCTAAAAATATTTTACAAGTTCTTGAAAAAATAGATGGATAAAATAGAAAAACTTTTACGTAAGATTTCTGGGGAAGACAGAGCGGGACTGAAGGCTGTGATTAATTTACTGATTAAAAAACAATGGGCTACATTAAATATCAAAAAACTTCAGGGCGGTAATTTTTACAGAGCCAGAAAAGGTGAATTTAGAATTATTTTTACTTTTGACAAAGGCAAAGAGACTATTATTTTTGCTATAAAAACGCGAGATGAGAAAACATACAAATTTTGAGTTTAAGATTTATTTGAAAATTATAATTTAGAATTTATAATTAACTTAAATTTATGGAAGTAAAAGAATTTCAAAAAAGAATAACTGGGTTCTCAGATGCCTGGGCTAAAAAACGTAATTTTGTCCAAAACGAACAGAGTGCGTTTAATCATTTAGTGGAAGAAGTTGGTGAATTGGCCATGCAATATGTGAACAAGGTAGAACGCAAAGATCAGCATGATGAGGCCGAAGTAGAAAATGCCATTATCGACATTCTAATGCAGGTTGTAAAACTGGCACACCTAAGAGGAATGGATATCGAAAAGTCATCAATGAAGGTAATTCAAGAAGAGCAGAAATTACTTGCGGAATAATTTATCATAAAGAGTTTATCTTGTTATAATACTTGACAAACTCCCCTATTATGTTATACTTAGATTTAACTGAAAGGTCGTTTCACAATTCGTTTTATTAATAAACAGATCAGAATATATGACTGACGTAGTAAATGACAAGGAGTTCTTAGAGTTCGTTGTCAAAGCTCTAGTTGATAACCCAAATGACGTAGCTGTTGAGAGAAAAGTTGATGAAATGGGAGTTCTTTTAACTCTTAATCTCAACCCTCAAGACATGGGTTATGTAATTGGTCGTCAAGGCCAAAACGCTAAGGCTATCCGTACTCTTTTGAGATTGGTAGGTGCTAAGAATAGCGCACACGTTAATCTTAAAATCAACGAACCAGAAGGTTCAACAAGAGGCAGAGGTAGAGACCAAGCTCCTCGTGAAGAGGTTGCTCCTCGTAAAGAGGTTGCTCCTCGTGAAGAGGTTGTTGATACTTCCGCTGTAGATGATTTGAAAATCTAATTTTTCAATTTCAACTTTTAGAAAGAACCGTGCTATTATTATAGTGCGGTTCTTTTGAAACCAATTTATGCAATTTGATATTTTAACAATTTTTCCTCAAATTCTAGATTCATATTTTAATGAATCTATTTTGGGACGCGGTCAAAAAAAGAAATTACTCAAAGTTAAAACACATGATTTGCGCAAGGTGACCAAAGATAAACACAAGACGGTGGATGATAAACCATACGGCGGAGGAGCTGGCATGGTGATGATGGTTGAGCCAATTTATAAGACATTAAAGAAGATTAAACATAAGAAAAAAAGCAAGGTAATTCTACTCGACCCAAAAGGAAAACAGTTCGACCAAAAAATGGCTAAGAATTTTTCTAAACTAGACCAGCTTATTTTAATATGCGGAAGATATGAGGGCATGGATGCTAGGGTAGAAAAATTCGTAGATGAAAGGGTGTCAGTCGGCCCTTATATATTATCTGGTGGTGAGCTTGGTGCAGGTATAATAGTAGAGGCAGTGGCAAGATTAATTCCTAAGGTTTTGGGCAATCAAAAATCTCTAGAAGAAGAGACGTTTAATACAGAAAATAGCAAGGAATACCCGCAATATACAAGACCTGAAATCTTTGAATACAGAGAAAGAGGCAAGAAAAAAAAGCTTAAAGTACCTAGTGTACTTTTGTCTGGAAATCACATGGAAATCAAGAATTGGAGAAAAAAAAATAGCTAGAAAATATATACTTGACATATTCTGTCAAAACCTTTATCATACAATTATCATTTAATTTAAGTAGGTCTTGTGGAAAAACTGCGAGAAACCATTTAAGCTCTAGAAATTATGTAATTAACCAATTACAATTAGCACTTTAAACAATTGCAAAGAAAAGCAGTGATATTTTGGTAAAAATATTACTGTTTTTCTTTGCCAACAAAATATTTGGGGAGGACAATAACGAATTTTTTATCAACATTTTGATAGTTATAACGTCTATATTATTTTTTTAAACTTTAAATCTTAACCAAGGTTTAATTCTTAAACTTTATTAAGAGTTTGATCCTGGCTCAGGATGAACGCTGGCGGCGTGTCTAAGGCATGCAAGTCGAATGTCAATTTTCGGATTGGCATGGCGAACGGGTGAGTAACACATTGGTAACCTACCTCTAACACGAGGATAACCCCGAGAAATCGGGGATAATACTCGATAGTCTCCAATCCTATTTAAGGGTGTTGGAGTAAAGCTCCGGCGGTTAGAGAGGGGCCTATGTCTGATTAGCTTGTTGGTGGGGTAAAAGCCCACCAAGGCTGCAATCAGTAGCGGGGATGGAAGTCTGATCCGCCTCACTGGGACTGAGACACTGCCCAGACTCCTACGGGAGGCTGCAGTCGAGAATCTTCCTCAATGGCCGAAAGGCTGAAGGAGCGACGCCGCGTGCTCGAAGAAGCCCCTTGGGGTGTAAAGAGCTTTTCTCTAGGAAGAAACTTCGGTTGACGGTACTAGAGGAATAAGGGGCTGCTAATCACGTGCCAGCAGCAGCGGTAATACGTGAGCCCCAAGCGTTATCCGGATTTACTGGGCGTAAAGCGTCCGCAGGCGGCTCAAAAAGTTTTTGGTTAAATTCCGGGGCTTAACTCCGGAGCTGCCAAAAAAACTTTTGAGCTAGAGGATGGGAGAGGTCAACGGAATGGCTGGTGTAGGAGTCAAATCCGTTAATATCAGCTGGAACACCAAATGCGAAGGCAGTTGACTGGAACACTCCTGACGCTCAGGGACGAAAGCGTGGGTAGCGAAGCAGATTAGATACCTGCGTAGTCCACGCCGTAAACGATGGATACTTGACATTGGTAGTTTCGACCCTATCAGTGTCGCCCTAAACAAGCTAACGCCTTAAGTATCCCGCCTGGGTAGTACGAGCGCAAGCTTAAAACTCAAAGGAATAGACGGGGAGCTGCACAAGCGGTGGAGCATGTGGTTTAATTCGATATTAAGCGAGGAACTTTACCAGGGCTTGACATCCTGCCTATATCCGACCTTAACCGGACGGATTTAGTGGCAGTGACAGGTGTTGCATGGTTGTCGTCAGCATGTGCTGTGAAGTGCACCGTTAATTCGGGTAACATGCGCAACCCTCATCCTGATTTATTTTTCATCAGGAAACTGCCTCCGATAAGGAGGAGGAAGGAGAGGACGACGTCAAATCAGCATGATCCTTACGCTCTGGGCTACACACGTGCTACAATGGCCACTACAATGGGTTGCCAAGCCGCAAGGCGGAGCTAATCCCATCAAAGGTGGCCCAAGTTCGGATTGGGGTCTGCAACTCGACCCCATGAAGTTGGAATCGCTAGTAAACGCGGATCAGCCTCGCCGCGTTGAATACGTTCTCAGCTCTTGTACTCACCGCCCATCACGTCAAGGGAGTCGGTAATATCCAAACCCTCTCGTTCGAGGGGGAAAGGTAGGATCGGCGACAGGGACGAAGTTGTAACAAGGCATCCGTAGCGGAAGCTGTGGATGGATCACCTCCTTTCTAAGGAGTGTTTGTTTAACGAAAGTTAAACACATCTCCCCCTGACTTTTAGTCAGGGAGGTCGGTCTCGATTTATCGAGACAGGAGATTTTCCTAAATTATTTAGGACCAAAAAGTCCTTATTTCCGCGGTGGAGATAAGGTTGGACGTTATAACTATTAAGATGTTTGATATTATATTAAATCTATCTCATATATGAGATAGATTTATGTATGAGATAGATTTATGAAATAATCCAAAAAATATGTTAATGATTCGTTTATCGCGCGTCGGTAAAAAGAAAAAAGCTGAATACAGGTTAGTTATTCAAGATAAAAAGCGAGACCCTTGGGGAAAGGTTCTCGAGATTTTAGGTACCTATAATCCACATACTAAAGAACTAACCGTAAAAGAAGATAGAGTAGCACATTGGCGTTCAGTGGGTGCACAGATGTCAGCTACGGTTAACAATTTGCTGATAGATAAAAAAATTATTGAAGGTGAAAAAGTTAAAGCAACCAAGATTAATAAGAAGAAAAAGAAAGAAAAAGGCGGTGAAGCAAAGAAAGAGGGCGATAAACCCGTAGAAGACAAGAAGGAAGAAGTAAGCGAAGAGAAAGTGGAAGATAAAAAAGAAGAAAAGCCCGCAGAAGAGAAGGTTGAGGAGAAGAAAGAGGAAGCAAAGGAAGAGAAGAAGCCTGCTGAAGAAAAAACCGAGGGGGAAAAAGAAGAGGTAAAAGAGGACAAGAAGGAAGAAGAAAAATAATATATTAATACATTATCAAAAACCGGGTTAGCCCGGTTTTTAGTTTGTACGTTTTTTCTTCTGTTCAATAATAATACTCAACAAGACAAGAATGACAGCACAAGCAACAGCCAGCAGATACTTGAGTAACTGGCTATTGCTGGATTGGTTTTGGGAATCTTTGATTGTATCTTTACTGATAGCTGCTCCTTTAACTTTTTTAATTATTTCAACATCTTTAGGCCATCTGGGTAAAATCCTGTATTCTTCATCAAATTGTGAAACAATACCGGTTATTTTCAAGGTATCCCCTACTTTAATATCACCTTTTTTAATACCACTACTCTGTTTAATATATACTTTAATTTCTTGAGTGAAATCATCTAGCCACCAAGAAGAACTTTTGATTTCTGTTAATTCTCCCTGAATCTGAATGAGTAAACCTTCAATATTTTCGTCTATATCTTCAATACTGAATTCTTGGGGCAATGAGGGTGCTTGGGCAAGTAAAAATTTAATATCCTCTTTGCCTTGCATTTTCAAGCGTGTTTCTCCCCTACTTTCAGACAAGGTACCAGTTATCTCGATAAGATCACCAATGACTAAGCCCGGAAAATCTTTCTTATAACAATAAATTTGGATGCCATTGATGTAAAATATGTTTTTACCTAAGGTACCTGGCTCAACGATGACTTGACCCTGAGTAGTGAGTAAATCTCCAAAATCATATTGGCGAATATCGGCTATTTTAGTATGGATGGGAATTTTAATGTTTGATTTGTTTTCACTAACGGCTGGTACGGTAGTAATATCAACTATGTTGTGTTCCCCGGGAGTAAGGGCATAGGTCCAATGCCAGGTGTAATTTATATCTAATGCATAAGAAGCATCTTCAATGACCTCGTCGTAACTAACTTGATCCAATATATTACCCTGGGGATCTATAAGCCGGGCTGAGTCATAACCATTATTTAAAGCAATGCCGGTAGTGGGGCGGTCAAAGACTAAGTATTCGCCTGGATTTAATATGTATGTATCGGTAATTGTATAGGGGCGTGATCCTTTTTCTGCATCATCGAGCTGCCAGTTGGCTAGGTCAACTGGTGCGGGGCCGGCATTAAAAATCTCGATCCATTCTAGGTCTGTATCACTGCCAGCGGGGTTTGGCAAGAGTTCGGTGATAATAAGGTCTACTGGCAAATCATTGCTTATATAACCAGTATCATCAACTTGATTGGTTATATACATCTCTTTGCTAAGGCTGTCGGTTTGATCTTGGTCATCTTTAACTTGCAAGATGATGATCTGATTACCAAGCGTGGCAAAGATGTGAGCTATAAGGGGAGTTGAGGTAGAGATGGTGGTTGTTGAATTATTGAAAGTCCAGACATAAAGCAAATCTTCACCTTCTGGGTCGTATGACTCTGAGGCATCAAGATTAACTGGCTGGTTAATGAGACCACCATCAATCTCAAAGCTGGCCGTTGGCGGCTCGTTTTTTTGTGTATAAAGATTAGAATTACCAGAGGTCGGAGTTGATGTCCATAACCATTTATTGCCAATTAAAGAATAGGCAAAGTTTTCTTGTGCTGTTTCACTATATATTATTTTATCAACGAGCGAGCCATCTGGCTGATAAAGTTTGAGCTCGTCGCCACCGGAATTATTAAGAGCGATACCAGTGGCAGAGCGCGGTAGAATAAAATATGTATTGGCTTTAATAATTATAGATGAAAAATCATCTGGAGAAAGAGTGTATTTGCGAGAAGAATTGTCGCCGATTTGCCAACCAGTTAAATCAATCTCTTGATGACTGTTGTTATATAACTCAATCCACTCTTGGGAGTCTGAACCTTGGGGGTTGGGTAAAAATTCTGAGATAAAAATATTATCTGAATAGCTTGGGCTGGTAGTTAGGCCTGGGGAGCTTGTGTCTTGAGGAGTTTGACTTTGAGGTAAGTCAAATTGATTTTCCTCCAGTCGTGTAAGCAGCGTGGTCCACTCCCATAAATTATCTTCATCTCTGGCATAAGACCAATTTTCATAAGAGTCGGTGTATTCTATAGAATAGACAAGATCACCGGCAGGGTTATATAAACTAATGATATCACCAGAGTTGTTAAGCGCTATCTTTGTGTCAGCTTTATCAAAAACTATAAATCCTTGGGATGGGATATTCTGAGATGATATGATAAAAATTTTACCTGAGCTGTCAGCTAGATACCAATTATTAAGATCAACGCTTTTGTCTGATAAATTTTTGAACTCAATCCATTCAAGGGATTCATCCTCCGGATTAGGCAAGATTTCGTTGACAACAACAAGATCAGAATAGTCTTGTGAGTAATCTAGAGTCGGGGGTTGATCTTCTTTTGGGGGTACAGCTTGGTTGTTGGCCTGTCTGGGAGTACCGCCGACTGAAATACTGTTAGCCCAGCTTTGATTATCCTGTCTGGCCATGGTAAATTTTTGAGTATTATCCCCTGCTGTCCAGCCATTAACTTCATGGATGATATTAGAATCTATATCAAAAAGCTGTAAGTATTCCCCACCATTGCCAAGAGCGCCAGAATAAATTTGATCGGCTGTGGCTGGAGAGCTGGCATCGTCGGTGCGTTCAAGCAAAAAATATCCGTTGGTGGCAATTTGCCCGGAGAGCTGAATACTGGGTAAACCGTCCTCTGCAACTAATGCCCAGCCAGTTAAATCAATATTAGAGCCCGTAGAGTTGTACAATTCGACCCATTCATCTGAAGATGAGTCTTGCGATCCCATCCAGCAAATTTCATTGATAAGTACGTCCCCTGGGTTAGCGGCTCGAATATCAGTAAAGAACAAAAAAATGCCCCCCAACACGAGAAGTAGCATTAATGTAATTTTTTTGAGCTTCATATTCACCTTTATTATACCACAAGTGGGCTGTGGATAAGTAAATAAGGGTTACCTTACCTTAGGTTAATATGTTTGACCTTGACAACCCCTATATATATGATATAATGTAGGCATAAAGTAAGAGGAGGAAGAAGTTTGAAATATGAATATTGGTTGAGAGGAAGACTTGAGCTTATATTAACGCGTAGCCTCAAGCTTTCCCCTCAACTATATCCATATCAATCCCAACAAAAACTCAAACTCCTCCAAACAAACCTCCTCTTACTTTTAAATTTACTTAAAAATCCGCCTATTAGGGCGGTTATTTAATTATGTAGAATACATCTTGAAAAATTACTCAAAATAAGCTAGTATTATTACAAATATGCCGGAGTGGTGGAACTGGTAGACACGCGTGGTTTAGGACCACGTGCCGCAAGGCGTGGAGGTTCAAGTCCTCTCTCCGGCACCAAAAAAATCTCTTCTTCTTTAGATAGAGGTTTTTTTGTTTTTCTGCTATAATTCTATATATGAGAGAAATTGCTATTAAAATTGGGGGCGAAGCTGGATTCGGCATTAAAGTATCTGGTTTGATTTTGGCCAGAACCTTATTTAAAATGGGTTTTGGAGTTTTTGGATATAGTGAATACCCATCTTTAATTCGTGGAGGGCATAATACATACCAAATTAATGTTTCACAGGGAAAAATTACGTCGGCAACTAGAAAAATTGATATTTTGATAGCGTTGAACCAAGAAACTGTCGAATTACACAAAGATGAATTAACAAAAGGTAGCGTGATAATACATGATAGTTTAAAAATTGATAATGGTATTAAAAATATTAATATACCATTAATGGAATTGGCCAAAAAGACGGGTAGTGCGCTGGCAAGAAATATGGTGGCTTTGGGAGCAGTTCTCTATCTGCTAGATGCTAAAGCGACTCAACTAAATGATGGGTTGGCTCTTAAATTTGGGCCCAAAGGCAAGAAGGTGGTGGAGATGAATAAAAAAGCAGTTAAGTTAGGTTATGAAGTAGCCAAAAAGAAAGGCGATAGATTGGCAGATAGTGAATGGCAACCAGCGATTGAAGAATCAAGCAATCACTTAATGACAGCTAATGAAGCTACGGCATATGGCATGATAAATGCTGGTTGTAAATTGTATGCAGCCTATCCCATGACGCCGGCCACTTCAATTATGCATGTGTTGGCAAGCAAGCAGAGAGAACATAATTTTGTTGTACACCAAACTGAAGATGAGATAGCGGCAATTGGAGCGGCAATTGGAGCGGCAACTACTGGCGTACGTGCCGCCACGGGAACTTCTGGCGGGGGCTTTTGTCTGATGACAGAGAGTTTGGGAATGGCAGCTATTACTGAAACTCCCCTTGTTGTTATAAACTCCCAAAGAACAGCACCAGCTACGGGGTTGCCGACTTGGACAGAGCAAGGAGACCTTAAATTTATGGTAAATGCCTCACATGGAGAGTTTCCTCGATTTGTGATAGCTCCGGGAGATGCAGAAGAAGCCTTTTATATGATCCAAGATGGATTTAACCTAGCTGAAAAATTTCAAGTACCGGTAATATTTCTAATGGACAAGATGATTTCTGAATCTGATTTTTCAATGTATGGGGTGGATAATAAAAAAGTAGCAATCAAGAGAGAAGGATTTTTAGATGATAATGAGGTTGAGAGATTAGCAGATTATAAGAGATATGCATTAAGTAAAACGGGTATATCAAAACGGGCAGTGCCAGGACAAAAAGGAGGAGTGCACATAATTAATTCAGATGATCATGATGAATATGGATTTTCGATCGAAGAATCAAGAATGAGAACCAAAATGATGGATAAACGGTTTAAAAAATTAAAATTAATGGAAGCAGACATTAAAGAACCTGTTTTATACGGTCCACGTAATGCCAAGCTAACTCTGGTAGGCTGGGGCTCTGTCAAAGGATCCGTGCTAGATGCCATACAAGATAAAGATGTTAATTTTTTACATTTAACATATATCTGGCCATTTCCTGAAAAAAGAGTTAAGGCAATACTTGGCAAAGCCAAGAGGATAATGCTGGTTGAGAATAATAAGACAGGGCAGCTTGGTGAAATAATTCGCCAAGAGACGAGTATTGAAATAAAGAATAAGTTTTTGAAATATGATGGTAGACCATTCTTTAGAGAAGAAGTGGTGCGAGAAATTAATAGAATTATTAAAAAATAAAAGATGATAACAGCTAATCAAAAATTTAATACTGAAGTCTCCCCTACTTGGTGTCCAGGATGTGGAAATTATGGTATTTGGCAGGCATTAAAAACTGCCTTATTCGAATTAAATTTAGACCCTCACCAAGTATATATTAGTTACGATATCGGATGTTTTGGTAATGGGACAAACTTTACAAAAACTTATGCTTTTCATTCTTTACATGGCCGAGCATTACCACCCGCAGTTGGAGCTAAAATTGCTAATAAAGATTTAGTGGTCTTGGCTCTAATTGGAGATGGAGGAGCCTATGGTGAAGGAGTACAGCATTTAATACATTCGGCCAGATATAATATAGATATAACATATTTAGTGGCTAATAACCAAAGATTTAGTTTAACCACGGGTCAAGCCTCACCAACGACTGATAAAAATATAAAAACACCAACTACGCCATTTGGTGAGACAAAGCAGCCGGTCAATCCGTTGATGATGTCTCTAGCTTCTGGAACTAGTTTTTTGGCTAGAGGATTTGCGGGAGATCAAAAACATCTAAGTAATATTATTAAACAAGCAATTGGGCATAAGGGCTTCTCGCATGTTGATATTTTGCAACCATGTGTTTCGTTTAATAAAGAAAATACATTTGAGTGGTACAGAAGTGTTGTGTATAAGCTGGAAGAGCATGAATATGACCCAGGGGAATATAATCGGGCTGTGGAAAAATCACAAGAATTTGAGGTTGATAAAAAGATGCCAATTGGGGTAATCTATAAAGAGAAAAGGGAAACATATACAGATCAAATGCCACAACTTAAAAAAGAAGCTTTGTGCAAACAAAAAATTAATAATACAAATATTTTTTAGTAATTAAATATACTTATTAAATATGATTTTAGTTAAAAATTTAACAAAAAAGTTTGATAATAATGAAGTCCTTAAGGGACTTGATTTTAGTATTAAGCGTGGTGAGATAGTGGGATTACTTGGTCCGAATGGGGCTGGCAAAACAACCACCATGCGCATTATAACAGGATATCTGTCAGCTAATAAAGGGAAAGTGTTGATTGATGATAAAGAGATTGATGAAACTAAAGAAGCAAAAAAAATCAAGAAAAAGATTGGTTATTTACCAGAGGATAATCCTCTTTATCCTGAAATGCTAGTAGAAGAATATTTGAAAATGTTAGCAGAATTAAAACAAATCCCTAAAGACAAAAGGGATAAAGAGATAAAAAAAGCAGTAGTTAAAACCGGAGTTGAGGACGTGTATTACAAAGAAATTAATGATTTATCTAAGGGTTTTAGACAAAGAGTTGGTTTGGCAGCCGCTATTCTTGGTGATCCTGAAATTCTAATATTAGATGAGCCAACAGAGGGCCTTGACCCTAACCAGCGAATTGATATTCGTAATGTAATTAAAAACCTAGGAGCCCAAAAAACAGTAATTATTTCATCTCATGTTTTACAGGAAATAGAAAATACTTGTGAAAGGATTATTATCCTCAACCAAGGAGAGGTGGTGGCTGATGGCAAAACAAAAGAAATTATTAATGGAGCACGAGGTAAAAAACAATTGAATTTAGAGATTGAAGGAAGCGGAGTAAAAGAACAATTAGAAAAATATGGAAAAGTCAGCGTGCTTTCAGAAAAAAATGGGAGAATAAAGATTACACTTGAGGCGGAAAAAGAGGTGCGCCCAGAAGTATTTAATTTAGCTAAAAAGAATAATTGGATGATATGGGAGATGAATCAAAAAGAAATGAGCCTGGAAGATGTGTTTAGAAAACTAACAAAATAAATTTTAAAAAATATGCAAAACATATTAACAATCCTAAAAAAAGAACTACGCTCATATTTCTATCACCCAACAGCATATATATTATTGGTTGTTTTTTTGGCAATATCATATTTTTTCTATTTTCGCCCAATACTTTTAACTGGCGAATCTAGCTTGCGACCCCTGTTTAGTATTTTACCCTGGATAATGATGTTTTTCGTACCAGCAATTTGCATGGGATTAGTATCTCGAGAGAAAGATAAGGGTACTCTTGAAATTTTATCCACTCAACCTGTTAGAATACTGGATATCTTAATTGGCAAAGCTTTGGGGGCTTTCTTTTTTGTGATGGTGGCGGTATTGATTACATTGACTATTCCTCTGACATTGAGTAGATTTGGTGATTTTGACTGGGGCGTTGTTTTCAGCCAGTATGCTGGAACTGCGTTTCTCTTGGCCTCCTTCACCGCCATTGGAACTTGGGCATCATCAATTACAAAAAATCAAGTAGTGGCTTTTATCGGGGCAATTGGCGTTAACTTCGCTTTGATTATGGCAGGTTTTGAAATGGTTACAGTGGCTTTGTCATACCCTTTTGATATCATTTTAAAAAGATTAAGTATTTTAGATCATTTCTATAACATAACACGCGGGGTGATTGATTTGAGAGATATCATATATTTCATAGTTTTAATATTAATTTTTGGTTTTTTAGCATATTTATCATTACTTAAAACCAAAGGAGGGAGAGTGTTAAAAGAGTACAAGAAACTATCTTCTTTGGTTGTAGTAATTGTAATTGTGGCCCTTGTTGTAAATCTAAGTGGCAACTATATCGGAGGAAGAATTGATTTGACTTCAGGCAACATATATACTCTGTCAAATGCGACTAAAAAAATATTAACTGGACTAGAGAATGAGATTGATATATCCCTTGTAGTCAGTAGAGAAATGCCAGCTCAATTATCAAATGCGGCCCAGGATGTTAAAGACCTATTGAATGATTATGTTAAAGCTGGCAAGGGAAAGATAAAACTGAATATCTATTATCCAGATAAGGACGCGACGGCCATAACAAAAGCAGAAACACTGGGTATTCCAGCTATTCAATTTAATGTAATTGCCAAAGATGAATTTTCAACCAAAAAAGGATACTTTGGCTTAGCTGTCGAAAGCGGAGTTGGAGAGGATAAAAAACAAGAATTGATTCCTTTAATTGAAAAGGTGGGCTTACTTGAATATCAGTTAACTGGGTTTATATGGAATATGGTAAATGAAACTCAGAAAAAAATTGGCTGGCTGATAGGGCATGGGGAAGAGTCACTGTATAACGAGATGAGTTATGTACCGGAAAATTTGAGTGGGCAATACGAAATGTATGAAGTTAATCTAAAAGATCCAGATGAAAAAAATAACAATGCCCAAATGCCAGAAAACACTCAGGTACTGGTCATAGCTCTGGCAAACGAACCCTTGGAAGAATTAGAAATAGAAAAAATTAATACCTATTTAGAAAGCGGTGGAAGCGCCCTGATATTGGCTGAAGGTATTAGAGTTGATCCACAAACGATGATGGCCACGAGCTCTCCGGCGACTATTAATCCCTTACTCAATAAATGGGGATTAAATATTGACGCAAATTTAGTTTTTGATCTGCAGTCCCATGAAACAGTAAGCATGAGAAGTGGGGTTGTAAACTATGTCTTACCGTATCCGTTTTGGACAAGGGTCTTTCAGAGTGAAGAATCAATGATGATTGGGGATATAAAATCAATTGTGTTACCGTGGGCCTCCTCTTTATCAGTCATGCCGGAAAAATTGGATGAAAGTATAAATATAATACCATTATTTACAACAAGCGAATTAGCTGGTGTTCAAAAAAATAATTTTAATTTAAACCCACAGCAATCATGGCCACAGAATACCTTAGAAAAGAAAACAATGGCTTTGGGGATAGAAAGAATCAAGGATGGTCAATCAACCAGAATGGTCATAGTTGGTAATACACAATTCGCCTTGATGGATTTTGTGCAAAATCATCAACAAAATGGTATCTTTATATTAAATGCTCTGGAGTGGCTAGCACAAGATAACGTACTATCCTCTATCCGCACTAAAAATCTAGCCAGTGCCCCACTCTTGTTTGAAAATGACCAACAAAGAAGCAGAGTAAAATATTTTAATATAGCTGGAGTACCCATACTGATAGTTTTGGCTGGGGTAATAGTTATGTTCAATAGAAAGAAAAAAATGAAGAAAAAATTTAAGAAAGAATAAAATGGATTATCTTTATTCACTTGGTTTTATAATTTTAGGCATCTTACTTTTTTCTGTGGCATTGGCCACAATTTCTTTGGCTCCCTGGGTACCAACGCGTAAAAAAGATTTAAAAAGAATCTTTGAGTTATTAGATTTGAAGGAGGGTGGAATAATATATGATTTGGGCTGTGGGACTGGAGGAGTGGTTTTGTATGGAGCTAGGAAGTACAAATTGCGGGCTAGGGGTATTGAGCTTGGATTACCTTTTTATATAATATGTGTGATAAGGAAAATATTTAGTGGTAATAAACGCGCCAAATTTATATGGGGAGATTTCTTTAAAACTGATTTTTCTGATGCAAATGCAGTTTATCTTTTCGGGCTTCCAGCGAGTCTTAAGAATAAGCTCAAAGAAAAACTAAAAAAAGAGCTGAAACCTGGCACCAAAATAATTTCATATGTGTTTTCCATTGAGGGCTGGGATGCGGTCAGAATAGACAAGGGCGGTAAAAAGCAAGTAAATATTTATTTATATGAAATAGTCTTTTCTCATTGAACAATGAGCCTAAACTATTGAGTTAATTCTAGTTATC
>CAZNIO010000018.1:0-23991 GCA_964573135.1 uncultured Gammaproteobacteria bacterium | reverse complement strand
AGCTGGATAGTTTATGAATATTCAAAAATTAAAGGACATACCGTGCTCGGCGTAGTTACTGGTAAACCCATTGAGCTTGGTGGTTCTCAAGGTAGAACCGAGGCCACCGGCCTTGGTGGATTCTATATTTTAGAAGATTTAGTTCACAAACTTAAATTAAATAAGAAAAAGACAACAGTTGCAGTTCAGGGCTTTGGCAATGTGGGTTACTATATCGCTGACCTACTCCACAAGGCAGGTTACAAGATTGTGGCGCTTTCTGATTCTAAAGGTGGGATATATAATAAGAATGGATTGGATATGGATCCTAGAAACGTTATGGCTACCAAAGAGAAAGAGGGGAAAATTGGTGCCTGCTATTGTGTTGGTACAGTTTGTGATTGTGATAACTATAAGCAAATAACCAATGAACAGTTGTTAAAATTAGATGTTGATATTTTAATTCCCGCAGCTCTCGAAAGCGCCATTAATGAAAAGAATGCTGGTAAAGTAAAAGCCAAAGTTATCGTTGAGATGTCTAATGGTGGTATTACTCCAGAAGCTGAAACTAAATTACTAAAAAAGGGCAAACTAATTGCCCCAGATGTCTTGGCTAATGCCGGTGGTGTGGTTGTCTCCTACTTTGAATGGGTTCAAAACCTTCAAAATTACTATTGGCCTTTGGCCGAAGTTGAAGGTAAATTGAAGAAAATAATGGTAGATTCATTTAAACAAGTTTGGCAAATCAAAGATAAATATAATACTGATTTAAGAACAGCTGCTTTTGTATTAGCTTTGAGTAGAATTGAGAAAGCTATAAAGTTGAGAGAATAATTTTTATCTATTTTTACTCAATTCATATAAAGCCACCCCAGCTGCAATCGATACATTTAACGAATCTTTCTTGCCCAACATTGGAATAGATATTATCTCATCAGCTATTTCAAGTATTTTTTTAGAAATTCCTTTTACCTCATTACCCACGATCAAAGCACACGGGAATTCAGGTTTAAATTTTGAAATATTTTTAGTGTTTTTACCAGTTTCTAGGGCATAAATTTTTATGCCTTGTTTTTTTAATTTAGGTATTAATAAATGAGTTTGATAATATTTTTCCCAGGGTATCCATTTTTCTGCCCCTAAGGCTACTTTACTTATTTGATCTCTGGGGGGTTCACCCGTATAACCCGTTAAATATATCTTATCAATACCAAAACAATCAGCAGTTCTGAACAATGAGCCTACATTGTATAAACTTCTAACATTTTGAGCTATTAAATATATTTTTTTGCTTTCCATACTAGTAATGTAGTATAATTAGGATAATTTATCAACCAATAGTTAATATAATGAACATTTATCCGTAAATATTTACCTAATATTATCGCCATCGAACTAGAAGAAAGTATCGAGTGCCAACTTAAAGTTAAGGAATATTTAGAAAAAATACTAGATATTTAGTAGTATAACAAACTTGAAGCTAACATGTGTTTAGCTTTTTTTATTTTACAAAAAATGCTAAAATTAACCCATGAATATTGAACAAAAAATTAAGCGAATTGAGCAACAAGTCCAGCAAATTGCTGAGCGTAATCAACGCGTTGAAGGTGATAAAGCCTGGGAGCTTTCTTGGATTAGAAAGGCACTTGTTTTTGTTTTAACTTATATAGTAGTACTCATCGTATTTCTAATAGCTAAAATACCCAAACCCTTTATCAATGCCTTAGTCCCGGCCGTAGCTTTTGTCGTGTCCACCCTAACTGTCGGATTATTTAAAAAAATTTGGCTTAAATATTCGTATAAAAAACAATAGTTAATATGTTTTTAAAACCAAGTTACAAAATTGAAAACCAATTACGCAAGAGGGGATATGAAAATATTGCCGGGTTAGACGAAGTTGGACGTGGAGCATGGGCAGGGCCAGTTGTCGCTGCCGCTGTTATATTACCACCTAAATTAAGAATTAAGGGCATTCGAGATTCAAAGTTGTTAACTCCAGCTAAGCGAGAACAACTCTCTATCTATATCAAAAAGAATGCATTGGGTATTGGCCTTGGTATAACTTCAGAAAAAATTATTGACAAACAAGGCATTATTCCAGCAACGCGCATGGCTTTCCTTCAGGCCATTGACAACTTATCACTTGAGGCAGACTATCTTTTAACCGATGGTTTAAAATTTTTTGGTCATAGCCTACCAATTGAATTTCATACCAAAGGCGATCAAAAGATAACCTCAATTGCAGCTGCCAGCATTGTAGCTAAAGTAGTCCGGGATAATATATTACGTGACTATCACGAGAAATTTCCGCATTATGGTTTTGATCGCCATAAGGGTTATGGTACCAAGCATCATAAAGACAATATTTTAAAACATGGCACTTGCAATATTCACCGTCTATCTTTTAGGCCGTTAATGGACTATTGTTAGTTGTTCCCTTGCTTTTTACTCTCTTTTTATATAACATTAAAACGTAAGCATTAAAACAAAAAATATGGCAAATACAAAAATGCCGGGAGGCAATGAGCTCCTCAATCCACAAAGTATTCTACATGATGAGCTACAAGTAACTTATGGATCTCAAATAGGAGACCTCGGCTGTGGTGGTGTTGGCTATTTTACATTTCAATCAGCCCAACTAGTCGGAGACACGGGGTTAGTCTATGCAGTTGATGTTCAGAAAATGATTTTAAAAAATATTGAACATCGAGCTAAGATGCTTGGACTCCAAAATATCAAAGTCGTCTGGTCTAATCTAGAATCTTTTGGTGCTACCAAAATTAACGATGGTTCTCTTGATTTTGTATTACTTGTCAATATTTTATTCCAAAACAAACATCCAGAGAAAGTTTTACGTGAAGCAGTTCGTATGCTCAGGAATCAAGGCAAGTTGCTCGTTATTGATTGGAAACAAGGCCGTTTTCCACTGGGGCCATCTGCCGATAGAAAAATAGCTCCAGAAAAAGTCAGTGATCTTGCCCTTGGGGCGGGTCTGAAAAAGAGAAAAGAATTTGAAGCCGGTAAATTTCATTACGGAATTATTTTTGAAAAAATATAATTTATGTCTAATCTTCTATCATTGCAATATTGGTTTAATCTTAACCCTGGTCCTTTTCTGCCAGGCGTTTTAAGAGTAGGACAAGTAGCTATCGGGCTACTTCTAGTAGCTGGTGTTATTGCTTGGATTTTTATTAAGAAGAATGAAAAAGATTTCTTAATTCAAAGATTTTGGCAAAAACTTCAGTTTTTTTGTTTTGCTATTGGCATTGTTACTTTACTGCTAGTTCTTGCACGCCAGCAAAGAGTTAGTTTCCTAAGCATGCCTTTTCTACTTTTCTTAGTCTTCATTGGTGCTCTAATCTGGATATTTTTTATTATAAAATATCTAACAAAAACATTACCAAAGAAAAGAGACGAGAAAGTAGCACGCGAGGAAAAGGAAAAATATTTCAATAAATAATTATTAACTCTGCTCATTGCTTATCAGTTAAACATATCCACATGTCCATATTTAATAAGACTAAAGAGGAAGAGGGAGTCAAAGAGGAAAAAATTGAGATTGATACTCAAGAAAAAAAAGGAGAGGAATCTTCTGATGATAAAAAATCTGAAGAGTCTATTGATTGGCTTGGTAGTGATGAAGAGGTTGGTGAACTTTCAGTTGATGTCTATGAAAAAGGTGATCATATTATTATCAAATCAACTCTAGCCGGTGTTTCTCCCGAAGACATTGAAGTTATGGTTGATGATGAAGTCGTTACCATCCGTGGTAAAAGGCAACAAGAAGAAACTATCAGTAAAAAGGATTTCTTTTACCAAGAATGTTATTGGGGCGGTTTTGAAAGGGTCCTAAAACTACCGGTTGCCGTTCAAGAAGACGGCGCGGAGGCTGCCCTTAAAAATGGCGTACTCACCGTTAAATTATTAAAGATTAAAAAACCTAAATCAATAGTTGTCCCTGTTAAATAGATATGGAAGAAATTTTTAATAAAAAACACTCAATCAGTTGTACCTTGGATAGATTTGAAGGTACTTTTGCCGTACTTAAAACCGAAGACAATCAAGCAATTAATTGGCCAAGAGAAAACCTACCAAGTGACGCTGAAGAAGGCAGTCAGATTAAATTAGTTCTTTTTTCAAAAAAAACCGAAAAAGAAGAAAGAGAGGAAACAGCCAAGGCTGTTTTAAATGAGATTTTAAAAACCTGATAATGTTATTCTATGGACAAAGAAAATGGATTTAAAATCCACACCAGCGAAGCTAAGAAACCCAGCCAAGACTACGAAGGGGTTAAAAAAATGGTCTTGGAAAAAGCCGAGGGCTTGTATCAAGTAGAAATGTCTCCCGCAGAAGCCGGTAAAATTATCAGTGAGTTGTATGGTGACACCAGTGATGATGCTCTGGATCAATATAATAATGAGCTGACTCTTAAAAAAACTTTTGACTGCCTTTCTAAGCAGGGTAGAGATAGGATTAGGCACAAAGAAGATACTCAGGAACTTGAGAATCTTCTTAAGGCACGGAATTACATCTACAACCTAGGATGTGAACTGGGATACAGTATTATGGAGAAAGAAGTGTCTGACCGCGAAGGCGGTAAAATAGTGTCTAATATATTGGGTGGCCAGAAGGTTCGAGAACGAGAATTTTTAATAGCCGTTGACTATTTAAATGATAAAATTAAATTTGGAGATATAACGGAAGAAGAGGCTCGAACAAAACAAGAAGAAGCTGAGAAAAAAAAGTTTAAAATTGAACAAGAATATAATAAACCGGAAAAAAAGAAAACTGCGGATCAAATTTGGCATGGCAAACAATGGCACCAGCAAAAAAATACCTCTGATTGCGGTCCCTGCCTCATTTTAAATGCCGTCAATGCGCTAGAATTGAAAATTCCTCATAGCAACGTGGCAAGCATAAGGCAGGATGTGAATAATTTAAGAAGGGAAAGCAACTTACAAGCACCAATATACTTACACCTAGATGAGATACCGCCAACTGGTTGGTTAACAGATCAAGACATTCAAAGATATATCACCAAGCACACTGATTTACAGGTAAAAGCATCTTCGATTATTGATGAAGACGATCTGACTTATATATTGCGACAGATAGAGGCAAGACCAGATAATAAATTAATATATTTTACAGTCAATAAGCATTTCAGGGGGATAGCGCCAACAGCGCACCCAGATCAATATCTACTTCTGGATTCCTTTCAAGGCGGCCCTAAATTGATTAATAAAGAAGAGCGAGAAAAGTTTATACAATCAAACTTAAGCAGTAGAAGGACAAGTTCAAGGGGGGAAGCAGAGGTTGTAGCTATTGTTTTACCCAAAGAAGAACAAACAAAACATTAATAATATTTATTATAACCACATGCCATGGCCACAATTTACAAAAACTAAGAGAGAGGTTGAAGAAAAAGGCAAAGAGATAAGGAAAGAGATAAAACGCAAGACAAAGATTATTCCCAAATGGGTGCTCATATTAGTATCCATTTTTTTGGCACTCTTTTTGATTTTAGCAGGTCTTTTTTCTCTTTATCAATATTCTTATCAAAACAAAGTATATAAAGGCATTAGCCTTGGAGACCTATCACTTTCTGGTAAAACCCAAGTTCAAGTTGAAGCCCTGTTGCAGGCTAAAATTGACCAATTAGCCGACCAAGGCGTTGAATTTCAGTTTGAGGATCGCCAATTTACTCTAAATCCAATAATCTCTGTTGGTAGTCAGATCGGCTTAGCTTATGAGGTTTGGTCATATGATACTAAGCAGATTGCGATGACTTTATATAGTCTGGGTAGATCTAAAAATTGGTTATACAATTCTTTTAATCAGCTCTATTTTCTATTAGTTAAGCCTCATATCACCGTGGATTATCAACTCAATCAGGAAGAATTTGAAGGTATTTTAAAAAATGAGTTCAGCGAATTAGAATCACCTGGCCAAAATGCCAAGCTTAATTTTAGCCAAGGTACCCCCGCCGTACTTGAAGAAAAGCAGGGTCAAGTATTTGATTATCTGCAAGCCCAAAAAGAACTCGAACAAAGCTTGCGAGTTATACAAAGCCGGCCCATATCCCTTTATCTTATAACCGACAATCCCCAAGTAACCAAAGCCCAAGCCGAGAAATTCCTTGATCAGGTCAATAGCACTCTTCAAATTTCTCCGCTATATCTGTCCTTTACGGTCCCCGAGTATTATCAGGGCAGAAAAGCATTCTATCAAACCCAATGGATTATTACTCAATCAAACTTAAAAAAATGGCTCGAAATTAAACAGTTTAATTTAGGATCAACGAACCAGGATTTCTATTTAGGTGTTAATCAAGAAATAGTTGAAGAATATCTAACTGATATTACTGAAAAAATAGATACCCCAGCCAAAGATGCTAAGTTTGAAATTACCGATGGCAAAGTCAGCGAATGGCAATCATCCCAAGATGGTTTTGTTTTAAATATAGAAGAAACCATTGGTAGTATAGAAAACGGGCTTGTCGTAGATCAAAACAATAAAGTGGGATTAGTACTCACTCCAGATAAATCAAAAATAACAAATGATAATGTCAATGATCTTGGTATTCGTGAATTAATTAGTACCGGTGAATCCAATTTCGCCGGTTCTCCTCGTAATCGTCGCCACAATATTACCAATGGTGCCAATTCCCTGAATGGTTTACTTATTAAACCAGATGAAGAATTCTCTCTACTCCAGGCTCTTGGGAAAATTGATGCCCAAGCTGGCTATAAGCCAGAGCTAGTTATTAAAGAAGGCAAAACTATTCCAGAGTATGGTGGAGGACTCTGCCAAATTGGCACCACCATGTTTCGTCTAAGTATCAATACTGGATTACCTGTTACTCAGAGACGCAACCATTCTTATCGCGTTGGCTACTATGAACCAGCTGGTACAGACGCTACCATCTATGACCCCTGGCCAGATTTTAAATTTGTTAATGATACTCCCAACTATTTATTACTCCAAACAAGAATTGAGGGTAATAACATAATTTTTGAATTCTGGGGTACCAGTGACGGCAGGCAAGTGGAGACCACTGATCCAGTCGTGTATAATATTAAAGCTCCACCACCCACTAAATACATTGAGACAGATGAACTAAAGCCAGGAGAGAAAAGACTCCAAGAGCATGCTCACAATGGCGCTGACGCTCACTTTACTCGTACTATTACTTGGCCACAAGACACAGATAAAGAATCGATTGAAGAAGTGTGGGAGTCTCATTACGTTCCTTGGCAAGAGGTTTATCTTATTGGTATAACTTCCACCACAACGCCAGAAATTACTCAATAAAAATTGACAAAGCCGCTCTTTCCCCATATAATACAATATACAAGCGATATTATCCTGGTCTGTCACCAGGAGAGCTGTGGAAAGAAATTCTTGCCTTACTTCAAGAAAAGTAGACTCCGCCGGGTATGCCCGTTATAGCTTCAAAAGAAGTTGCCCTAAACCAGGGGAACCAAGGTGGTACCGCGAGTCTAAAAAGACCCGTCCTTGGAAACAAGACTATTTGTTTTGTTTTTGAAGACGGGTTTTTATATTATTACATAATTAAAATTTATATATGTCCTTACCCAAATCATACACACCCAAAGATTACGAAGATGATATCTATAAAAAATGGGAAAAGTCTGGATATTTTAATCCAGATAATTTAGATGTATCAAAAGACGCTCCCAGTTTTACTATTTCAATGCCCCCGCCCAATGCTACTGGGCAATTGCATGTCGGTCATACTCTGGGTATAGCTCTCCAAGATATTATGGTCCGCTATCACCGTATGAAAGGGGATAGAACCCTTTGGCTACCAGGCGTAGATCACGCTGCCATTGCCACCCAAAATGTGGTAGAAAAAATATTGAAAAAAGAAAAAAATAGCCGTCATAAATTGGGACGCGAAAAATTTCTTAAACGTGTTGAGCAATATGTCAAAGACAGTAAATCAATCATTGAAAATCAAACCCGTAAGATGGGTGCTTCTTGTGACTGGTCTCGCGAGAGCTATACTATGAGCGACGAGCTCTCTCACGCAGTTAAAATGCAGTTTAAAGATATGTACGAGGATGGTCTTATCTACCGCGGTAATCGTATTATAAACTGGTGCCCCAGGTGCCATTCAACTTTAGCTGATGACGAGGTTGAACATCAGCCCACTAAAAGTAAGCTTTATTGGATAAAATATGGCCCATTTGTATTAGCTACTACCAGACCAGAAACCAAGCTTGGTGACACAGCTGTAGCTGTTCATCCCAGTGATGAACGGTATAAAGATAAGGTTGGTAAAAAATTCATGATTCCCGGAGTTTTGGGCGAATTTGAAGTGGAAGTTATTGCCGATCATACAGTTGATCAGGAATTTGGCTCAGGTGCAGTTAAAGTCACCCCTTCACACAGCTTTGCTGATGCGCAGATGGCTGAAAAACACAATATACCTGGTAAGCAGATTATAAACGAAGATGGTCGCATGATGGACAATTGTGGTAAATATGCTGGTATGAAAACACTCGAGGCGCGTGAAGCCATCCTCAAAGATATGACAGATATGGGGCTTATTGATTATATTGATGACAACTATGAACATAATCTGTCTGTCTGCTATCGCTGTAAAACCGCAATTGAGCCCCTGCCCTCTCTCCAGTGGTTTATAGCCGTTGATAAAGAATTTAAATTAACCAATGATTACTTAATAAAAAAATTTGGTAAAGACACCACCAGTTTGAAAGAAATATCTAAATGGGCAGTTGAATCAGGAGAAATTGAAATAGTCCCTGAAAGATTTAAGAAAATATATTATCAATGGATGGATAACCTTCATGACTGGTGTATTTCCCGTCAGATTTGGTTTGGACACCGAATTCCTGTTTGGTACAAAAAGAATGATCAAGGACTTGATATTACATATTTTATCCATGGTACAACAACTGATAATGAAAAGAATCTACATACAGGGCAACTAGATGGTGAATTATCAGAGCTTGGCAAAAAACAAAATCAAGAACTTAAAGAAGCACTTCAAAAAAGAGGTGATAAATACGATGTTGTTTTTTGCTCTGATTTAGCTCGAGCCAAAGAGACAGCTGAAACCCTGTTTGAAAGAAGTAATGTAAAAATTATTACTGACAAGAGGTTGAGAGAATGTAATTATGGAGTTTTGAACGGCCATCCTGATAAAGATTTTAAAAGCGACGGAAAATATTATATCAACAACAGCCACCCCAATGGTGAAAGTTGTCACGACGTTGAAAAAAGGATCAGAGAATTTTTAGAAGAAATTTCTAAAAAATATAAAGGTAAAAAAATTGCCGTTATGGCGCACAAATACTCTCAGCTCGCCCTTGAGGTTATAATTAATGACAAAACATGGGAGGTTGCTTTTGATACCGATTGGCGCAACACCAAAAATTGGCAGCCAGGATGGAATTACAATTACCGAAAACAAGATGACCAAATATATGTAGGCCTTAAAGCACCCGAAGGGGATGGTTGGGTTCAAGACGAAGATACGCTAGATACCTGGTTCTCTTCAGCCCTCTGGACATGGTCAACTCTACTCTCTAAGGATTATAAGAAATTTGATAATCTCAATGATTGGGCCAATAATAGTCCCGACCTACAAGCCTTCCATCCAACTTCTGTCATGGAAACCATGCACGATATTCTCTTTTTCTGGGTAGCTAGAATGGTTATGATGACTCTTTATAGTTTTAACAAGGTTCCCTTTAACACTGTTTATTTACACAGTATGGTTTGTGACAAACATGGCAAAAAGATGAGTAAGTCTAAACCAGAAACCTGTATTGAACCCATTGAAGTATCAGAGAAATATGGTACAGATGCCCTGCGTCTTAGCCTTATAATAGGCAATACTGCCGGTAACCCCCTGCGCTTATCAGAACAAAAAATTGCCAGTTTCAGAAACTTTGCCAATAAGCTATGGAATATTGGTCGCTTTATTGAAATGATGGGGGAGAACCTTTCTATTAAAAACAAGGATATCCAATCTGATTGTAAGCCAAGAACCTTAGCTGACAGATGGATATTAAGCAGACTCAATAGTCTAATTGATGAAGTTACGGAAGATTTAGAAAAATACCGTTTTTCTCTGGCCGGTGAAAAGTTATATAATTTTACTTGGCATGAACTAGCTGATTGGTATGTAGAAATTGCTAAATATCAAAATGATAAAAATACATATAACCTTTTACTTATTATCTATAGCTCATTACTCAAGCTCCTTCATCCTTTCACTCCATACGTTACAGAAACCATTTGGCAGTTCATTAACCCAGATTCAATGTTAATTATACAAAAATGGCCTGAATCTGATAATAAAAAGATAGACCCTCAATCTATGCAAGATTTTGGTCTTATTCAAGAACTAGTTACTTCCATTCGTTCATTTAGGAAAGATAGTAATATTGATAATAAAAAAGTTATTAATCTACAAATAGCCGGTGCGCACGAACTAATTGAAGATCAAATGCCCGTTTTAAGGCATTTAGCCAAAGCAGAAGTCGAAATTATTGAGGCTTTGGTCGACGAGGATTTTAAGGTGGAGAATTTGAAAATTAAGGTAGCCAATAGATAGCTAACCTAAAAGCTTTAAATATTAAACAGCGAGCATGCAGTGCTCGCTGTTTAAAGTCCAATATTTTTATTTTAAATTTTTCTTTTCTCCCTCGGGGATATTCAACCCCTCATTCTTAAAGCCCGCCTTCTTAACATGGCGTCCATCCTTTGGGATGAGCCTTTCCTTATTACAATCAAGCATCATACGAATCCCTACCTTGTCTTTATTCCATTCTTGCTCTGCTTTTTTAGCATCTAATTTCCTATCAGTTTCCGCAGCAACAGCTTCCTCATATCCTGACAGTATCGCCTTGTAGTCTTTTACAGACATGCCAACCATTCTTGCTAATTCTCCTATTTTTTGTTCAGATAATTTTTGAGCCACATGTTCTTATCTTTTTAATTTATAATCTCTTAAATATTGCCAGATTAACAATACCGCCCCCACTACTATCATTGTATCGGCTATATTAAAAACAGGCCAAATTTTTAAATCAATAAAATCTATAATTGACCCATATTTAATCCTATCAATTAAATTACTAATTGCTCCAATAATTACCAGCAGTAAGCCACAAACTTCACCCCACAGTTTCTCTTTCCATGATCGTACAAACCAAGTTGATAAAAAAATTAAAATTATTCCTATTAATACATAAAAGGATACTCCCATCTGTTCGGGGAGTGCCAAACTAAAAGCCACTCCTTTATTTTTTAATAAAGTAATAAAAAAACACCTCTCGCCAAAGAGGTCGTTTATTATTAAATACTTAGTTAGTCTATCCAGTATAAACAAAAGGATGGCACATGAAGGAATAATATATTTCTTCAAGTTGTCATTCTTCGTATTCATATTTAATCTTCACCTAAAAATCCTTTCTTACATTTAATACAAGAAGATGAGGTTGGTCTAGCATTTAATCTCGGCTGACTTATAGCCTGTTTACAATATTTACACGTGCCATAAGTACCCTTCTTAATACTTTTCAAAGCTGACTGCACGTCACGCAAAGTTGATTCAAGTACGTTTTTTAAGGAAACATTATTATTGAAACTAGCTACCTCAGTTGCATTTTCTCCGCTCTTGTCTCCATATTGCGGAAAAGTCGTTTCATAATCAGCATCTGCTTTTCCGGTACTCACGGTAAAATCAGCCAGCTCTTCTTTAACTCTAGCTTCTTCCTTTTCCAGCTCTTTTTTCATTTGTTGAGTAAATTTTTTATCTATTGCCATACGTTTTCCATGTAGCAGGTTTAACATTATACAATATTATGATAGCAGTAAAGTTAAAAAAGATCAAGCCAATAAATTTATGGGTAACTAAAAGGGGCGCTGTACGCCCTATTATTATTAATATATGGCAACAAACGCCCCAAGATCCCTAATGGGACTTGGAACGTACCGTTATTTAAAATCTATCTGTTATAGAATTCAAATAACGGTACGCACCCAAGATTTTCCAATACTAGGGATACATGCTTTTTGGGCCGAATTAACAAAAAGCGTTTTTATCTTTCTTACCACTCTCCCGGTAATAACTCCGCCTGTCAGAAGTCTGAACAAATGAAGAAATACCTTTTTGTTTTTATTTTATATTTTTTTTGCAGGTTCTCGGGCTCCACGAACCTGATATGAAATGAAGAACAGTAAGAAATGATTGTTAAAAATTTGTTTTTGTTTTTATTTACCGGGCTTTATCTCACCTCTATAGTAGTATTTCTAACAATCATTTCTTACCCTACTTAGAATTATAGCATAAATTTAAGGCTGTGTCAAAGAAAGTAAGTGTGTTTTTCAAGGCAATTTGCCACACATCCCTCTTTATCCACAAGACGTCTTTGTATATATCTATTTTCAATCCTTGACCACTGTGGAAAAGCACCAGTCTCTACTCAAGCTCAATACGAGATTCTATATTTAAGGCACTTCCTTTTGTTTGGGCTTTAAACAATCCTACCTTTAGCCATGGGGTCCACTTGCTATCAATAATTTTAAAATCAATTGAGGCGTCAAACTCGCTATCCTCTTCCTGCATCGATCTGTCATAGGCCGATGATATTTTTTCTAACAGTTCCACGTGATTAGTTAGGGCGATCATGTTCTCTCGGTTAAGGTAATTAAATTCAAAACCATTCTTACTGACTGCTTTTAGATTTTTTTCACCTTTAACGTTTTCTAATTTAAAGCTTGAGGCGTCTGCAACCAATTCCATACCCTCTGTTTTGTCAGGTAGCACTATTTTTTTTGTGGAAGGGTATTTAAAAGCTAGATAATTTTGGATAAATAGCTCCAGTGATTTTATAAACCCCTCCTCGTCTGCCTGATTTGTTTTTCCAAGTAGAATAGTATAGTAATAATTGCTTAGGCTAAATAAATCTTCCCATTGTGTTATGGTGTTTTTAGGCTGTATAACTAAAATAGACGGTTGTTCAATAAATGTATACAGGCTTTCTAGGTCTACTTTATACTTCTCTTTCATATAACTTTTTAGGTATTGCCAGTTATTTTTATCCTTACCTTCCAATTCCAATTTAAGTATTTCCATTAGTAGAGATGGAGCAAACTCGTTGAACACCACAACATTATTTAATCCAACTAATTTCTTATTCCCTTTTTCTTTGAATGTTTTTAGCTTTGGATAGCCAGCCAACGGTACATCTATATTTAAATGTAGCTCACTATTTTTTAAGTCAGCTTGCCACCTTGTAACACTATTTTTTTCTAGTCCTACATATTTTTTTAAAAAAATATAGTTGTCTACCCTGCTTCCCAAAAATTTATCCAAATACTCATTGTCTACATACCCATGTGTCAAACTATTGTTATTTCCCAGTACAGAATTAACAGTACCCCTGGCTGGACGCAGACTACGCACCTTGTCTACAGCCTTCACTGATAAGGACATCACCGCCGTGTTTTTATTAATCACTGCTAGATAATAGTTTTTGATTGACAAAGTTTCCAACTCGCGTACTCCATTAGTTGAACGTATTAGCCACAGCTCTTCATACCCTCCCTTTGGATTAGGGTATTTCACCAGCGCGACTTTTTCAATTTTTTGGCGAGCCTCCCATAAGACTAATGGAAAACCATTATCCAAAAAGAATTTTTTAATAACCTTTTCAAATCCCACTCGTCTGTTTAAATATTTTTCTAAATTTTCGTCGGATAATTTAAACTCAGTGTAAAGCACAGTCTCCTGAGGTGCATAGATCGCCAATGCCTTTTTGCCATTTTCTCGTGCCTGAGCCATTACAAAAACTGCGACTATAATTATTACCAGAAATATAGTGGTTAGAAGCAAGATAACAGTTTTTCTTTTTTTATCTTTATTCATATATATTATTACTAGATATTAACAAAAAGAAGAACAACAGTCAAAACAGCATCCTTGAAAAATCAGGCCAGAACTGGTAACATACAGACATTAATCAGTTATTTATTAATTAAACCTATATATGCAAGTTGAAACAAGCCAAAAACCCAAATCGCTCATCGAATTAACTATTTCAGTTGAACCCAAGGAATATGAGCAGTATTTAAAGACTGCTGCCTCTAAAATGTCACATAGCATAAAGATAGAGGGTTTCCGACCCGGTAAGGCCCCTTATGATATCATAAAATCAAGAGTAGGTGAGGGAGAAATCATGCAAGAAGCCTTAGGCGATATTATTAACAGTTCTTTTGCTAAAGCCATTAGTCAGGAGAAATTAGATACTATTGGCCAGCCAGAAATTGATATTAAGAAAATGGTGCCTGGAGAAAAGTTAACTTACACAGCTCTTGTTGTTTTATTACCTCAAGTCAAGCTCCCAGACATAAGTTCAGTTAGTCTTAAAAAGAAAGATATAAAAGTAGAAGACAAAGAAGTCAATCATGCCTTAGAACACCTAACTCGTTCACGCGCTAAAGAAATTTCAAAGGATGGTCCTGCTAACGACAAGGATTTAGTTAAGATGGACTATAATATCTCCATTGCGGGTGTGCCACAAGAAGGAGGGCAACAAAAAGATTTTGCAGCCTATTTAAGTGAAAAGCATATGGTACCAGGCTTTGAGAAAAATATTATTGGGCTTAAAGCCGGTGATAAGAAAAAATTTGATATTAATTTCCCCAAGGATTATTTTCAAAAGAATTTTGCTGGTAAGACGGGTGAGTTTGACGTTACTATTAAAGGAGTCTATATGTTGGAGACTCCAAAACTTGATGATGAGTTTGCTAAAAGCCTAGGTGAGTTTAAGAATTTAGCAGAGCTCAAAGAAAAAATTAAAGAAAATTTAAAATCGGAGCAGCAAACTAAGCAAGACCGACAGCTCGAAAATGACATGTTTGATAAGTTAATTGCCAAAACTGACATCGGAGAAATCCCCGACAAGATGGTAGATAGTGAAATAGAAGTTATGACCAATGAGATAAAAGCAGACCTAGAAATGAAAGGGTTACAATTTAATACTTGGCTTGATAACATGAAGAAGAAAGAAGAGGACCTAGTAAAAGATTTTCGCCCTCAAAGCATCCGCCGAGTAAAAAGCGCTCTCATCATTCGCCAAGTAGCTACCCAGGAAAAAATTGAAGCCAAAGATGATGATATCAAGCAAGAAATAAAGAAGCTTGAAGATATGTATCATGACAACGCTGAAATACTTGGCCGGCTAAAATCTCCCGAATACTTCAACTATATGGCTAACAGCCTTACCAGTCAGAAAGTAGTTAACTTTCTTAAAGGCAAAATTATTCAAAAGTAAAATATGTATATTGGCTCTCATATTTCAGCCGCTGGAGGTGCATACAATGCTCCTAAAAATTCAGCTAACATCGGTGGAGAAGTTTTTCAGTTCTTTTCAAGAAGCCCCAGAGGCGGTCCTGCCCCCAAGCTCACCTCAGAGGTTGTTAAGGGGTTTAAGGCCAATATGAGTAAATATAAGCAACACAACTCATACATTCACGCTCCTTACTATATCAACCTAGCTTCTTCAAATAATAGGATATATCATGGTTCAGTCTCTGTTTTACGTGAAGAACTCGAACGCGGTGCAGAGCTTGGTGTTAAATATATGATGACCCACCTAGGATCTGCCAAGGATTTAGGTGAAAAACAAGCCATCAAAAAAGTAGCCAAAGGAATAAATACGGTTTTAGATGGCTATAAGGGAACAACTCTATTCCTCATTGAAATGTCTGCCGGCGCCGGTATGATTATTGGTGATACCTATGAGGAAATTAAAGAAATTATTAAATTATTAAAAAATAAGTCAAAGGCGGGTGTTTGCTATGACACTTGTCATGCTTTTGTCTCAGGCTATGATTTACGCGACAAAAAGTCTGTTAAAAAAACATTTGATGATTTTGATAAAATTCTAGGATTAAAAAATCTAAAACTTATCCATCTCAATGATTCAAAAACTGATCTTGGCTCACACCGTGACCGCCATGCGGATATTGGCAAGGGAAAGATTGGTTTGAACGGTTTCCGCGCTCTTATGGAAGATAAAAGATTAAAAGATGTTGATTTAATTCTTGAAACCCCCACTCAGGAATTAGACAAGAAAAATTTGAATATAATAAAGAAACTGAGAAAAGAAACTTATAAATAAACCATATGAAATTAACGATTTTGGGCTCAGGTACTGGACTCCCTAGTATAAAAAGGAATGCTCCTGGCTATTTGCTTGATGTAGATAACAAATTAATTATGTTGGATGCCGGTGAAGGCACCAAAAGACAAATAGTTAAAGCTGGCTATGATTTTTTTAAGTTATCTCATATTCTAATTACTCACACCCATGTTGATCATGTTGCAGAAATACCGGCCATCTTATGGCCGTTTGTTTGGGGTTCGAAGAAGGTTATCAATCTAAAAATTTATGGCCCCCAAAAATTTAAACAGTTCTTTGACAAAATATCATCGGTCTTCATACCAACGATTAAGTCGGCCAGGAAACTTAAGGTGGCCGTCAAAGAAGTAAAAAATAGTAAATTCAAAATTGGTAATTTGTCTGTCGAATCTCGTTTAATGCCAGGCAGGGTACAAACACACACCTTCTCGCCTTATGAGGTAGGTTATAGGATAAATTATGGAAAGAAATCGTTAGTTTTTTGTGGTGATAATATTGTTAAGGACAGAGAGCATATTATTCAACTAGCAAAGGACTGCAGTTTATTAATTATTGAATCGGCCAAGCCCAGAGCCGACGTCGCCCACCTTAACCCAGAAGCCGCAGCCAAAATTGCAGCAGAAGCTAATGTTAAAAAATTAGTTTTAACCCACTTCTATCCAGAAGTAGAGAAACTAGATATCAAGAAATTAGCCAAGAAACACTATAAAGGCCCTATAATTTTAGCCAAAGACTTAATGCAAATTAAAATCTAATTTTATGCTCAACCAGGAATTAAAAAAAATAATTCAAGAGGCAGACGAATGGGCTCGCGATGAATTTACAACTTATAGCGTACCTATCTGGGCCTACGATACAGCTAATCAAGCTGGGCAAAAACTAGCCACACACTTTGAAGTGGACAAAGGTGTTATAATGCTTGGTACTATCCTTATGGATATTGCCCTCGGCCGTGCCCTTAAGCAAAATAAAATTAAGGAGCACGTGCAAATGTCCTATGATGAAGGTAGAAGTTTCTTAGGCAAATACGATATAGATTCAGAAATAAAAACAAAAATTTTGAATGGCGTAAAATATCATCATGGAACCGATAAGTTTCCCAGCCTAGAAGCAGAAATTATTATGAACGCTGATTGCTACAAGTTTTTGATACCAGAAAATATCAAAAAATATTATAAAATGCTACGAGAAGAAAGGCAAACAGGCGGAAAAGAGGCCATTGAGGGTGTGCGGTATAAGTATGAAGAGAAAAAAAATTCACTTAGTCTAGATTACTGTAAAAAAGAATTAGAACCTAACTTTAAAAGTATCGAAGACTTCTTACTAGGTAAAGAAAAAAATGATCAATAAACAGTTCAAAATAATTCGAAAAGAAATATTGGCCATTATAGCCAACTCCCCTTACCCAGAAGAGGTAGAACACGCCAAGTCTACTTACAAATTAGTTCTTCAATTAAAACCCAGTGCAAGTTGCCTCCTGCAAATTGCAGCATTGGGCCACGATATTGACCGTGGAGTAGCTCCACGGATAAAACGAGCTGATTATAAGGGGCAATATAATAAGTATAAAAGAATTCATTCCCAAAGAAGCGCCCAAATAGTTGCCGAGATACTCGAAACATACAATATTTCACCCGAAGAGATACGTAAAGTAAAGAGCTTAATTAAGAAACACGAAGTTGGTGGTGATTCAGATAGTAATATTCTTAAAGACGCTGATAGTTTGTCCTTTTTTCTGTACAATTTAGAGCATGGCTATCTTAAGAGTCACACACGGCAGGAAACTATCGATAAAATAAAATGGATGTATCAAAGAGTTACCTCCCATAGGGCTAAAAGAATAATTAATAAACTAAAAGTTAAAAACCCCCAGGCAAAACAACTCTTTAGGCAAGCCATGTGCGAACTCGAACAACAAAAATAGTTTTTACTTTATAATTTTTTCTCTAAAATATTTTTAGAGTTTTTATTTTTCCAAATTTTCTATTTACTTTTCTTCCAAAACAATTTATAATTAATAGTGTAATCCAATGTGGATAACTTTTAAATTTATTTTTATAAATTTTCTATCTTTCCCCATGCTCAACCCTGAGGAAAGAAGACCCAAAGGAAGGGAGGTGATAATATGCCCGCAAAAAAGAAGAAGAAACCAGCCAAAAGAAAAGTAGCTAAGAGAAAAGTTGCTAAAAGAAAACCAGCCAAAAGAAAAGTAGCTAAGAAGAAAGTAGTTAAGAAAAGAAAACCAGCTAAGAAGAAAAAGGTTACCCCCAAGAAGAAGAAAAAAGCAGCCCCTAAGAAAAAGAAAAGAGTAGTTAAGAAGAAAAAGAAAGCTGCACCCAAGAGAAAGAAGAAGGTAGTTAAAAGAAAGAAAAGAAAATAGCCAGATATATAAAAGCCCCGTGTTGCAAGCGGGGTTTTTGGCTTATATTAGCTATAAATTTGAATTAAAAAAGACTTTTTTGTTTAGCTTTTACCTTCTTTAAATCCACTCCGATCTTACCATATTCTCCATCATACCCCGGGTCTATTATAACCTTCTCTTGGCGTACCAGCCCTATCGCTTTAATGATTTCATCTTCAATCTCACCTTTTAATTGTTCCAAATCAAGATGTAAGAGAACATTAAATTCATTTCCTCCAAGCTTGATAATTTTTTCATAAACTCCGTCTACTTTTTTAGATTTTTTGCCAACTTCTAAAACATTACCAATAATTTCTCGTAAAGGAATTATTTTTTTAAATGGAATTCTTTTTGAAAAGTCGCCACTTTCTTTTCTTTTAGCTAGCTCATACACTCTATGATGCACCCCAATTGTTAATTCACGCTTACACTTGGGGCATATATTTTTATTTTTTACAGCTTCATCGGGGTGCATAACTATTTTGCAGTCTCGATGTCCATCAAAATGATATTTTCCTTCTTCTGGAAAAAATTCAATTGTATATTTTAATTTTAGATTTTTTCCTTTACCTTTATTACTTAAGCAATCATAAATATCATCATAACTCATCTTGTCTCCCTCAAATACATTTGCTTCACGCCCTAAATTATCAGGGGAGTGGGCATCTGAGTTCGATATAATAGTTCGTGGATCAATTTGAGGAATAAGCCAATTCATTAAAGGATCTGACGATAATCCAGTTTCCACAGCAAAAATTTTATCTGTCACCTCTCCAAAACACTCCTCAAATGAATCAAAACCAGATTTGGATCCAAATAAAGCAAACCATGGTGTCCAAATATGTGCAGGCACAACCATTATTTTTGGATTTATCTTTAAAAGTAATTTTACCAAGTCTTCAGCATCAATGCCAAGGATTGGTCGCCCATCTGACTTCAGATTGAATCTTTTTCCCAATTGTTTGTTTATCTCCGCAACTGTCTTAAGATCTGGTGCAAAAACCACCAAATGTATCCTGCGACACTTGTCGTAGCGCTTATAAATACAAGACAATTCTGTGGTTAAAATAAATTTAGTTGGCTTGTCATCTCTATGTACGTAAAGCCCTTTATCTTTGCTTCCCACGAGTTTTTGCTTTAATTCCTTAAACCACAGTGGGTGAGTAAAATCAGCTGGCGTGCAGATATCTATACCTTTTTTTTGACACCACTCATCAATACCTTCTAAGTCCATATTTTTAGAAGTTGCTCTCGAGTATTTAGAGTGTACATGAAAATCTGTAATGTATTGCATATTTTTTGAATATAGGATGTATGTTATGGGTTTATTTTAACAAAAAAAGTAACAAAATCAAAGCATTGAGTATTATAGTGATTATGATATAATTATCATATTATAAATTAAAATAAAATAAAGCATGGTAAATCCGCAAGAGATATTTGATAAGATAAAAAAGGCCAAAAAAGAACAAAGAGATATTAGAGAGATATATAGAGATTCGTTAAACAATAATCATCAATACCAAAGGCTAATTGAAGATTTGGATGAAGGCAAGGAAAGAAAAAAAGAAATTGAAGATTCTGTTAAAAAAGAAATGGGAAGTAACTATGAAAGACTAGAAAAACTTAAGCATGAAGTAAAAGACAATCAAGAAATGTTGGCTGGTATTACATTAAATTATTTTATTGATGGTAAGGCCGTAGAGATAAAAGACGAGTATAATAATCTTTATGAGCCAATATTTTCAGTTCGATATCAGAAAACTGGTGTTATAAGCAAGACATAACCAAAAAATATTAATTCAACAAAAAATCTCGCCTAGCAATATAGGCGAGATTTTTGAATTTTTATACCAAAAACGATACCAACAGAAGAGCTACCACATTCAATATCTTAATCATTGGATTAATTGCCGGACCCGCAGTGTCTTTATACGGATCACCAACTGTGTCGCCCGTAATAGCTGCTTCATGGGCCATGGAGCCCTTGCCTCCAAAGTTGCCCTCTTCTATGTATTTCTTTGCATTGTCCCATGCGCCACCGCCAGATGTCATTGAAATGGCTACAAAGATTCCTGTTATAATAGATCCCACTAAAAGTCCGCCAAGCGCCACGGGACCCAGAATAAAACCAACCACAATAGGCATAACTACAGGAATTAGTGCTGGTATAATCATTTGTCTAAGTGCAGATTTTGTAACAATATCAACTGTTTTACCATAATCAGGTTTTTCAGTACCTTCCATAATACCAGGTTTTTCTTTAAATTGTCTTCGTACCTCCTTGATTACATCTCCAGCTGTTTTGCCAACAGCTTCCATTGATAATGCCCCAAACCAATATGGCAACATACCACCGATAAAAAGACCTATTAATACTTTATGGTCAGATAAAAGAAAAACCAGATTTTTTCCAAGATCAGCGAACTCCTGAACATATGCAGAAAACAATACCAAGGCTGCCAGGCCAGCTGAACCAATTGCATATCCCTTTGTTACAGCTTTTGTTGTATTTCCTACAGCGTCAAGAGGATCTGTTACATTGCGAACATCTTCGCCAAGCTTAGCCATCTCAGCAATCCCGCCAGCATTATCTGTAATTGGGCCATATGCATCAATTGATACAATAATGCCAGTTAAAGAAAGCATGCTCATAGCGGCAAGGGCTATGCCATAAAGACCAACAAGGGCATATGCTACATAAATTGCAGCGGCAATAACAAGTACTGGCCATACAGTTGAAATCATTGATAAAGCTAAGCCAGCTATTACATTTGTTCCGTGCCCAGTTTCAGATGCTTTGGCAAGTTTTTTGACTGGATTATATTTTGTTGAAGTATAGTATTCTGTAATAACAACAAACAAAGCTGCCACAACAAGGCCAACAAGAGAAGCTAAATAAAGATTTAGATTTGAATATTTTCCATTGCCATCCATTACAAATACAGTTACAGGATAAAAGAGTAATGCCGCTAGAGCTCCAGCAACCACAAGACCCTTATAAAGTGCTCCCATGATGTTGTGATCTTTCCCTTCCTTCTTTTTGCCGAGTTTTATAAAGAAAGAGCCAATAATAGAACAAAATATTGCTACACCACCAAGTACTAATGGATAAAGTACCGCTCCAGAAAAATCCTTAAAAATCAGATGTCCTAAAAGCATAACTGCTACTGCAGTTACTGCATATGTTTCAAATAAGTCAGCCGCCATACCAGCACAATCTCCCACGTTATCTCCCACATTGTCAGCAATCACAGCCGGGTTTCTTGGGTCATCTTCGGGAATACCTGCTTCTACTTTTCCAACCAGGTCTGCCCCAACATCGGCAGCTTTAGTAAATATGCCACCACCAAGTCTAGCAAATACTGATATTAAAGAGCCACCAAAGCCAAGGCCTATCAATGCTTTTATGTCATGAGTTAATGCATAATAACCAGCCACAGAGAGAAGTCCTAGCCCAACCACAAGTAGTCCTGTAATTGTTCCACCTTTCATAGCGACATTAAGAGCTTTACCAATACCTTGTCTGGCAGCTTCAGTAGTTCGCACGTTGGCACGCACTGAAATATTCATACCGATAATGCCAGCAGCAGCTGAAAAAACTGCACCAACCAAAAATCCAAAAGCTGTCACCCAGTTAATAAAAAGTCCAAGCAAAACAAAAACTATCACAGCAATTATGCCAATAGTTTTATATTGCCTGATTAAATAGGCTTTAGCGCCTTCTTGAATAGCGCCTGCAATTTCTTGCATTTTTTCATTACCTTTAGGCAATTTAAGGATCCATTTAATTAAGAATATACCATATAAGATGGCTACCACGGCAGCCACTAGGGGAAAAATGAGTTCTGGAGACATATATACTTGTTAGCTAATAATATAAAATTTTTATTCTTTATCTTCTACTTTCTCTTTCTTTTCCTCTGTGGATGACTTTTTTTCTATTGGCTTATCCTTTTCCCCCTCTTCAGTGGGCTTCTTTTCTTTTTTTGCTTCTTCTTTAGCCTCTTTACTCTTTGGCTGTATTACATCCTCATCATCACTTTCTTTTCCTTCGCCAGTACCCTTCTCTTCTACAATATCGATTTTCCAGCCAGTTAGCTTAGCCGCTAATCTTACATTTTGACCTTCTTTACCAATAGCTAAAGATAGTTGATCTGCATTCACATAAACCACAGCTTCTCTGCCACTAATTTCTTCCTTTTCCCCTTCTTTCTTTTTCTTAACCTTATCTTTTTTATCTTCTTTAATTTCCACCTTGTTCACCTTGGCTGGTGACAATGCTTTGGCAATGAATTTAGTTGAAGTTTCATCCCACTCAATAATATCAATTTTTTCTCCACCCAATTAATTTATAATCGTCTGTACACGAGTACCGCGTTGGCCAACGCATGAGCCGATCGGGTCAACAGCATCCTCTTTAGCCACCACCGCAATTTTTGAACGAGAGCCAGCTTCTCTGGCAATGCTTTTAATCTGTACTGTACCAGCCGAAATCTCAGGTACTTCAAGCTTGAATAGTTTGCGTATAATTTCTGGGTGATTACGCGAGACTACTACTTCTGGTCCCTTAGGTGTTTGTTCCACACTTTTGATATAGAATTTAAATGATCTACCCGGCTGGTAGTTTTCAGCTTGTACACTCTCCGCTAAAGGCATGACTGCCGTTACATTGCCCATCTCTATCAAGAATACCCCGCCTTCACGTCTTTGAATGGTGCCATTTACTAACTCTCCTTGCCTGTCCTTATATTCATCAAAGATAGTATCTCTTTCAGCTTCACGTAGTTTTTGGATTATAACCTGCTTAGCAGTTTGTGCTGCCATGCGCCCGAAATCTCCTGGTACCTCAAGTTCTTGTACCAGCTCTTCACTCATTTTTATACTTTTTTTAATTTCTTTGGCTTCAGCCAATGAAATCATTGTCTTTGGATTAAATTTTTTAACTTCTTCTCCCCCTTCCTCTACAGGTTCTTCTCTGGGTAGCTCAATTCCTTCTTCAGCGGCTTTGGCTCTTTCTTCTTTAACCTTCTCATACTGTTTTTTGAGTTCGTTTTCCACCACTTCTTTAACATCATATACCTTAAAACCACCGGTATCCATGTTAAATTCAACCTTAATATTTTGGGTTTTTTCACCAAAATCTTTCCTATAAGCAGCCGCTAGAGCTGACTCAATAGTTGATACCACTGATTCTAGCGGTATCTTTTTATCATCACATACCTGTTGTATTGCTTGTGCAAGTTCAGAAGCCATAAGTTTAAAATTATTTAGTAAAAAAACTAGTTTAATTATCTTAAACTAGTCTACTTATATAGTATATATAAAAGAGAAATAAGTCAAATTTCAGTCTTGTCTCATACAAGATGAGCCTAAACTCTCCCCGTGTTTCTCACTCAAAAT
>CAZNIO010000017.1:0-25553 GCA_964573135.1 uncultured Gammaproteobacteria bacterium | reverse complement strand
CTTTATTGTATCATAATTCACCAAATACAGTTGTCTAGAGGATGGGTACATTATAGTATCTTGTATTAATTCTCTAGCTTTGTTATATAAAAAATCAAACTGTTCCTGCTTCATATTATTCTTTTCTTATACCGTGCACTACGACCAGTCCCAATAAAACTAAAAACATAATTCCACCAACAGTCACCACCCACACAAAAGCAGCAAAACTTTTATCTTTTTCTTGTGGCGCATTCATCGCATCATTGTCTTTAGCCTGGCGCAAAAACAAATCACTTGTCATTTGACTTCTTTCCATTCGGCGATACAACTTAGTCAAAAAATATTTCTCTTGACTAACTTCCATCCAGGAGTTTCCTTCATCGCCATATGCCAAATCTTCTATTGTCTCATTCTTAACCCATCCAGCATATAATGTATCAAATTTCGGTATCATTTGCTTGCTGTCAGTAATTACATACAAAAGTATACCCATACTTTCATCTCTATAATATCGGTCTGGCGCTCTCCTTGGATCAGGCACTGGTATAGTAACGCCATCATAATCTTCCATATATTCATAATCAACAACCGGTTTAGAGTTCAAAAATTCATCTGTCACAACAGAAGAGATTTTTAAAGGATAAACTATTTTCTCTGTAGCAAAATCTAATCGTAAAGGAATTGCATGGCCATCACGCAATTGCCCCCTGACAGCTTTTCCCGCATATTCATCAACTATTTTAATCGCTGTAAAATACCAACCATTATCAATATATTCCCCTAGTATATATCTACCCTCTTCCGGATAATTATAACCGTTTTCGTTTAACCATTTTACAAGAGCAGTAGAATCGTAAGCCGCTAAAACAGAGATATCATAATATCCAACTTGTTTAGTCGCAAGAACCAAAACTCCTTCATTCATGGAGTCCATGCTACCCATATAGCCAAACCCCGCCATTTTAGGATAATCTGGCATGATATGGGTTATTTCATCCAAAGAGGCAAACAGCTCATCCGATGACTTTGAAACCTCTGGCTGTGATGGTGTTGGTACAATCCAGGCGAAATCCTCTGCGTCCCCTTGAAAAGTCACGGACAAAACCAAAGTCTCCATTCCATCTTCGTGGAATATAACAGCCTTTTGGTCTGTTTCCCAGATATATCTATCAGGTGGTGCAATCATCATGCCATCAGCTAATACACTAAGTGGCATCACCAAAACTGCTAACAAAAAAACTACAAAAAATATTTTTAATCTATCCATATATTTTATTATTTAATTAATCTATTTTTTCTTAGGTTTAGTTTTTTTCAACTTCTTGGCCACTGAAAAATTAGCCAAACCAGCTTCTTCTATTTTCACAAAATCCCCTACTTTCATCTTTATGCTTTCTTCAAACGAACCGCTTGAAAAAACCAAACTACCTTTAACCGCTTTATCCACAAATACCGGTAACTTATATGTCAATCCAAAAGCTGCCATAGCTCCTGGCTTAACTTTAAATTTAAGTTTCATTTCTCCTTCTTTAGGAATAGACACTTTACTCACTTTATTATACAGATCCACCACAGGCTTCTTGCCTTTCTCTGGTTTTGTTAAACGCAATTTCTTGTTCAATTCCACCGCTCGTGCACTCACCGCCTTAACTAATTTCTTAAGATCAATATTCTTATCAGCCGGCACAACAACCATAGCATACGGTTTTTCACCAGTGATAAAGGGTTTATTAAATTTTACGAGTAAACTTTTAGCCACTTGATTTAATTTAATCTTCATCGTAGCCGCCACATCATAGGCTGTATAAACCGTACGATGCTCAACCACCTCATATTTTACTCCACTAGCATCAAGATGTTTTTGTAGTTTTTTTGATATAGCCATATAAATTAATTTAAATTTTTAATAAGCTTTTGGATAAAAAATTATTGTTACTAAAAGTAAAATGAGGTTAACTCCAACTAACATACCTACTTTGCATAAACCCCCCAAGCTATCAATTAAAACCATCTCGGGTACAAACAGGGCTATACTGGCTAAAATATTCACATAATAGTCAACTGGTAAACCCATCAACCATTTTTTATGCCACCAAACTCTTTTTCTGTTAAATTTATGCAAGGATAAATGAGGATTTAATATAAACCAAAGGAAATCCCACACAGTAGTAAATAAAACAAAAATAGCCAATATCTCAAACTCGGAAATTATATCCCAACTGCCATTAAAAACAAAAGGCCAATGCATGAATAATAATAAAAATATCATCAAAGCAGTATGATATCCAGTTAATTCTTTTTGACCAGACATTTTCTTAAAAATTCTATCAAAAAAACTTCCTGGCCTGGGTCGCCAAGTTGGCAACTTCTCCGCCCAGCCATGCTTACCTTCTATTTGTATTTCTAAAATTGCCAAAAAAATCGCAATTATATAAAAATATACTACTTTTATCAGAAAACCAGCATCGAACATATTATATTTTATATTTAAATTATAGAACCAAAAGTAGTACCACCACTACCACAACTATCACTACAACAGCGATAATCCAACACCATTTATTGGAACACTTACACTTCTTCTCTTCTTGTGGTGCTTGTGGTGCTTGTGGTGCTTGTGATTCTACATTTGCTTCTTGCTTTTGTTCGTCCATATACAAAAAATTAATTAATAAAATATATATTTTAAATATTCATTCCTTCAGCCATTTCACCGATCAAGGGCAATGGTGCCTTCTTGCCATTAACTGCATTCACAATACCCACAATCACAAACACCAAAAGAACTACTTGTAAAATCCAAATGGCAAATCCTGCCAAAGAAGAATGAACAAACCAATCAATCACACTCAAGGCTACACTTACCAAAAACAAAACAAAACCTTGCTTAGCATGATAATGAGCGTAAGCACTATCTTTTTTTAATAAAAGTACAAATATACTCAAAATCCAAATATAGGACAAAACTGCCCATATTTTATTTTCTTTTATATCATTATCTTGAACTGGGACAGATTGCCCGGTTGGAGTAGACTTTTGCGACGCCTCAACAGGAGCAACTGAGCCTGAATTATCCTGGTTAGTAGCAGGATCTATTTGTTGTTCTTCCATAGTTCGAATTTGTGAAAACGGGATTTGCACATTCTGCCAGTGGCAGAATAAAGCAAATCTCTACACACTTTAATTTATAAACTAATTATAATATTTTTTTGAGTTTTCCAATTTCAGTCATCAATTCTTCATACTCCATTTCCCCTGAATGCAAATTTCTATTATCAATGTCCTCGCCAATATCTTTAACTCTCAATAGTGCCTCTTCTCTAGTCATTTTTTTGGAAAAATCAGGCAAATCCCCTCCTTCTACCAAATGCGGATCCCCAGATCTATTTATATTAGGAATTCTTCTTTCATTCATATATTTATATAATTAATTAATAATTATTTATTTTACAGTCGGTGGCTGTTGCGGAGGCAACCCTCCTTGGAGGGTATCATTTTCATTATCCTTTCTTTTAACAACAAAGTAATATATTACAGCTCCAATAAATCCAGTAAAGAAGATGACAAGAGCCCATAAAATTTTATGGTTTTCATCAGGAAAATCACGTTTTATTGCATCAATAAACATCATTACCCAAAATACAAAAGTAGCAATACCTATTATTACTAAAGTAATAAAAATAGCTAAAAATCCACCGGTAAACCACTTTATTGTCTTTTGTACATCTTTTACATCTTGAGGAATATCATAATCGACAGAACCTGTGCCATCAACAACATCATCAAACTCATCATCAAACTCTTCTGTGCCCCCATACTCTAAATCGTCTGGATACAAATCATCCTCATAAAACTCTTCGTCCTCATAAAAATAATCACTTTCACCCTCTTCATATAAATCAATTTCAGCCGTTTCTGCTTGAGTGACAGAAATACTCATGTCATATCTACCAAAATATTCGCTTGCATAACTTGGGCCAGTAATTTGGATATAGGCCTCCGCATCATCTATTGCCGTAAACTCAGCTTCAACAATCTGTCCAGGATTTTGAGCTCTGTCAATAATTGTTAGTTGCCTCCTATGATTAAACAAAGACAGATGTGGCTCCAGGCTATCTGCTGGTGTTATCATTACTTTTAGTGTTTCACCCTTGTTTAAATTCACCTTATAAGTATCCATTAAATCACTGGAGCAGTAAATTCGACATTTTTCATTTTTACCAATAAAATTATCTTTATAATCCCCACTCTCCACCTCCAACGCGCCACTAAACCCTTCAGGTGCGTCAGTCTCTGACCCTACATCTTTTTTGTCCCTATCAATTTGAACATTAAAAGAATATGAACCTAGAGTACTTTTACTAACAAATACTTGATAATAAACCATATTATCAGGATAATTAGCACTATCGGAATTATTTCCAGGTAAAAAAAATAAATTTACCTTATCTCCGCCAGGAATAGAAACTATGTTACTATCACCGGCAATCTGCTTGCCATCTATACGGAAAAACTTAGTATAAACCTTACAAAGTACACTTTCGCCAGAATTCTTAAAATTACCAAAAATTTTCAATTCCTCGCCAGGCTTTACCGCTATTTTATAAAATTTACCACCACCCTCGCTAATCGTTCCGCCACTATAACTACCCCCAGACTCAATCGCCTGTGCTCCCTGCAAATCAGCCTGCGTAGGATTTTCATTAGAAGCGAAAATAAAACTTGTTGGCAAAAAACTAAAAACAAAAACCATCAGAAAAATAACAATTAGGTTTTTATTATACTTTGCCCACCTAAAAACAAATCTCATAAGCTCCAGATTAAATTGTCTCATATCCTAATATTTTAATTATTAATCTTCTTCAGGGGCAATCTCATCTGCTCCCCCTGAAGGTTAAAAGCTAATTTTTTACCCTTCATAGTTAATCTAATTTCCCGGATAAACCACTTATGTGGTGTTCTTACACCATATCCTATCAAAAACTCCCTGTTGATAAGTCTTTCAATGCTTTGTGATATGATCTTGGTCTTTGACTCCTTTTTGGGCTTTTTCTTCTTTAAATAGAATTTATCCAAAATTTGGCGGTTTATTCGACCGCCTTTCGAATTTAAACACTCAAGCAATATATATTGTTGTAAGGCAGATAGTCTCATATTTTGCTACCTACTTCTATATGTTCATTATACCAAAAAATATCAATATAAAACAGGCAAGTCGATTACTTGCCCGTTTAAATGTCTTAATTGGTTTATTTTGCTTTGATTGATTGCCCGTAATTACTCTTATTCCATATTCTTTCATGAAAATAGAAAAATATAAACTTTACTATTTGAATGACAACTGCTTCCCCAGCCGCGGCTACAAGGTCACGCTGAATAACAAATAAAGCTACAGTAGTTACCAGAAAAGCCACCAACGTCCAAGTAAGTGACTTTAGAACAGATCTTGAATGGCGCTCATGAAACATAAATATATTTCTAAATAGACTTAACTAAAATTAATCGTCTAAACCTAGCTCTGATTGTGTATACACCTCAAACTCACCTATTTGAATCCAGTTCTTGTTTATTGGCTTGTTTAAAATTAATTTAATCAATCTGGCTTCTACTTCAGGAAAATTATACGTCTGCCAACCCCCACCATTTTTTATCGCATCATCAAGCACTCTTTCATAATTACCACTTTTATTGGCAACGTATAAGCTAAAAGATTCTAGAAAATACCTTTCTCTTTTTCTTAAACCCGTATCAGTCATTATTCTGATTCTGCTTATCTTTCTTGGCTTGTCATCTTTAAATTCGAAAACAGCATATGGCCTATTACGCAACACCACTCTGGCCAAAGTAGTTCCAAAAAAACCATCGACATCTCCATCAATTACGTTCTTCCAAGGCTCTAAAAATCTAGTTTTAGTTGAGTTAACTAAAATCAATTCCTCTGCATCAGCTGTTGTCACTCCATATACCTCGCCTTTTTCTTTATTAGATGATTGCCAAGCCAAAAATACGAAAAAACCAATCACTAAAACTATAATCAACAAAACTAACCAAGGCTTTATTTTAACCTTAGGCTGCCACTTGGGCGCTTTTTCTAAGCCATTCTTATCAAATTCTTGTTTTTCCTCTACTAATTTTTTGCTATTATCACCCATATATTTTAATTATATCAGAAAAAATCAAACAAGCCAATTATTACACCAAAATCGTAAGCCTGCTGGCCAAACACTCACAACAGATATTATCTCCAATCGACATCTTTGGCAACTTCTCACCATCGATATTCCATTCTGCTGGCAAGCCACTTGTTAATTCCAAATTAAAACTCCTCCCTACAAAATGCTTTAATTTCCTCTTTGTATTGCCCTTTAAAAAAATAAAATATAACACACTCACAAAAAACTTAAAAAAATTATCATAAGCATAAAAAATAGCATCCAATTTCCCATCTTGACATTTTACTATCTGTCTAGTCGGAATTTTTCCCAAATTGCGAAAAACATTATGTATCCCCAGGGTTCCAACTTCTATGTCAAAAACTTGCCCATCTACCTCTAATCTGAAATTTCTGATAACCGGTTTATTATTTTTTAAAATTTTAAGGCAATATCCCCAAAAACCATACTTATTTTTAAGCGGTTGGTCAGTTAATTCACTTATTGTCGCCAAATATCCAATTACTAATGATTGTAAAAAATACCTATCAAGATCTTTTAGATAGCCAACATCAGTTACTATCTTGTCTAGCCTATCTATTGTTTTCAATTTTTTTAAACTACTCTTTTGCGAATCTGAGCCCCCTAATCCAAATATTGACGCGTTAGTTGATCCAGCGGGGATAATCAGAAGTGAAGCTTTTTTTAAGTATTTCAAAATTAAGTTAACACAAGTGTTGACCGTACCGTCACCACCCACAGCTACCACCACGTCAAAGTCGCCTCTTTGATATTTATCAAAAATCTCACCTGAATAATCCCTGAGAAAATATCGCTCCACTTGATGTCTACCGTCCAATATCTCAAAAATTCTATCAAAAAAGCTTCTTTTGCCTAACCTTTTCCCTGATTTAGGGTTGACCACCAATAATATCTTCATACTATTTTTTAACTTCTATCTTTAATTCCTTTAGCTGATCATCGCTCACCTCGCTTGGTGAGTCCATTAAAAGGTCCCTAGCGTCAGATGTCAACGGAAATGCTATTACTTCACGAATTGACTCCTCTCCTTGTAAAATAGCCAGCATTCTATCAAATCCAGGGGCAATTCCACCATGTGGAGGTACTCCATATGTAAAGGCATCCAAAATATGTTTAAATTCTTGTTTTTTCTTCTCATCAAATCCAATCAAGTCAAAAACTTTTTCTTGAATTTTCGCGTCATATATTCGAAGGGCTCCACCGCCCACCTCAATGCCATTCAATATCAAATCATGTTGATATGACTTTATCTTTCCAGGATCCTTATCAAGTAGCTTTAAATCTTCCTCTCTGGGTCGCGTAAACATATTGTGTGACGGTGCCCAAGCTCCTTGCGATCCATGAAAATGTTCCTCTGAACTCTTATCTTTAGCTTGTTCTGTAAATAATGGAAAATTGACTACAAAGGCAAAAGCCAGCTCATTCTTGTCTTCTTTATTCTTTCGTAAATCAGGTTTATCTGTGCCATATTTATCCATTACTTCTTGCCAATCCAGTCTTGGCCATTTATCAAATGTCATTTTCTTTTCTGGCCACAACTCTTTAACCATTTTGGTAAACATCTCCTCAGTTAAATCCAATATCTCGTCCTGACCCATAAAACTCATTTCCATATCTATCTGATAAAATTCTCCCGGACTCCTGTCAGCCCGAGCATCCTCATCGCGAAAGCATGGTGCAATTTGAAAATACTTTTCCATGCCTGCCACTTGTAATAACTGCTTATACTGCTGTGGGGCTTGGGGTAAAGCAAAAAACTTACCGGGAAATTTTCTAGAAGGTACTAAATAGTCACGCGCACCTTCAGGCGTTGACTTTGATAAAATAGGTGTATGAATTTCAATAAAATTTTCTTTATACAAAAAATTTCGCACAAACTGCATCATATTTGAACGCATCTCCATATTTCGCTTCATTCTCTCATGTCGCAAATCAAGATAACGATGTTTCAATCTTAATTCCTCTCCAGCCTGCCTATCTTCATTTTCAATCTCAAATGGAGGGGTTTCTGATTTAGATAAAATTATAATCTTTTTAGCCAAAACTTCCACTGTACCAGTTGCCAAATTTTTATTAACAGCTTTCTCACCCCTGGCTTGCACAGTCCCTTCTATTTCAAGCACAAATTCACCTCGAATTTCTTTTAAAGTCTCCTGCGACGCATCATCTAATTCTTGAGGTACGCAAACTATCTGTGTAATCCCCCATCTATCACGTAAATCTAAAAACGCAATCTTGCCCATGTTCCTTCGAACATGAACCCAGCCATTTAATCTGACTGTCTCCCCTACCTTTTTAATTGTTTCTATTGATATTGTTCTTTGCATATTATTTTGTGAATTATGAGTAATAAATCATGAATTAAAAATTATAATACCACCACTAGCATGTTCTAACTACTGCTTTTGATGGACATTAACGGAGCCAAAACAGCTCCAGTATCAATCGTCATTATATCCGGCCCTAATAAATTAGCCTTAACATAAAATGGAGAAATAAATGTGCGATCAGTTGATACATCACTGTTTATATCACCATAGACCTTTATGTCCATTGACTCGCCTTTTTTTAGTAGCTGTTTCTCCGGATGAGCAGTGGGATATCCAAATCTCACTTGACTAGATAAAATCGTCCTTTCACCCCATTCTTGGCCGTCTACATAGAATTGTAAATTATTAAAGTATTTACTAACTTCCAAACCACTAATGCTAAAATTCATCAAAGAATAATCCTCTTTGGTGTTATTGATTAAACTAAAAGCACCTAACTGCGCTCTGTTTGTCCCTGCCTCCAGAGACGGGTAGTCTTTATATATACTCTTGTTAAGCTCTAGAAAAATCTTTTTTTCCTGATTTTTAAATTTTTCAAGCTTCAAATTAACGCCAGTAAACTGCTTGGTCAGCTCTTCCCTCTGTTGTTGACATCGCCCAAGTTCTGTTGCCAACTGGATATTTGGATCATTTTGTCCGCTGCTCCATACATACCATCCGGATGGCAAGGCAATTACTGCTACACCAATTAAAACCCACAGCCAGGTTTTAAATTTTTTAGGCTCAGGTTCTGATTGAATTTTAGTAACTTCAGTTGAATTTTGATCTAAATTTTCTTGTTTCATATTATTCAATTTATTTTATCAAATTAGTAATCAAAGCTATTATTATATTTTTATCTCTTGGATTGCTTTCTGCTACCAGTAACGCCAAAGCCACTAAAGCATTATCATTAATCTTTTTCTCACCCTTTTTATTTAACAAAAAACTATTTTGCTGTAAAAATAGAATAAAAAGTAATGACCCAATTCGTTTATTACCATCAACAAATGGATGGTCTTTGATAACAAAATACAAGAGATGAGCTGATTTTTCTTCCAAAGATGGATATAATTGCTTGCCACCAAAAGACTGTGCAACTGAATTTAAAATTGATTCTAGCTTATTGCTATTTTCCTTACCAAACAATTGACTGGCTTGTTTTTTCTTAATTAAATTAATTTTTAATTTTTCAATAGAATTTTTAGTAAAATCATAATCAATCAGTTTTATCCCTACAATTTTGCCTTTTTCTACCTTAATATCACCATTATCATATTTATTTAAAACCAACCAACTATTAGCATATTCTGTTATCACCTGAAGTAACCCTTTTGCTTCGTCAGCTTTTAATTGCTTAGATTGTATTGTATTTTGTAATAATTTTACAGCTTGCTCTAAACTTTTAAAATCAACATTCTTGTCTTTTAGTCTTTTTCGATTAACTACTACACCGCCGGTAATATATTTTCTTAACACCTGCGTTGCCCAAATACGAAAATCAGTAGCCCGTTTTGAATTAACACGATAACCAATAGAGATTATCATATCTAAATTATAATAGTTTACCTGATAGACTTTACTGTCCGAGGCAGTTGTTGCAATTTTTGCAACAACTGAATTTTCCTTCAATTCACCACTCTTAAAAATATTATTTATATGCCTTGATGTGCCACTCTTATCAACACAAAAAAGCAAAGCTATTTGATCAAGAGTTAACCAAATAGTATCTTCTCTCAATTCCACATCTAATTTAGCCGAGCCGTCTTTGGCACGATAAATCACAATCTCGCCTTTTGGCAAACTATTTTGTGTATTATTTTTAATTTTTAAATCTTTCTTTCCCATAATTCATTTTTTACGGTCTTATCCTATTTATCAACCTAGGAAAAGGAATTGTTTCTCGAATATGATGTACACCGGAAATCCAGCCGGTTAATCGCTCTAACCCATAACCAAATCCAGAATGTGGCACAGACCCATATTTTCTCAAATCTAAATACCATTCAAATTCTTTCATGGGTAATTTCTCATCTATAATCCTTTGTTTTAAAATTTCATAATCATCTTCTCTCTCGGACCCGCCAATTAATTCTCCATGGCCTTCTGTAGCAATTAAGTCCGAACATAAAGCTAATTTCTGATTTTCTTTATCCTCTTTCATGTAAAATGCTTTTATATCTTTTGGCCATTTTTCAACAAACACTGGAACATCTGAATCTTTGGTTAAAAGCGTTTCGTCTTCCGCACCCAAGTCATCTTTTTCAGTAATTTTAGATCCTAGAGCTTGTAATTTTTTTACAGCCTCAGCGTGAGTCATTCTCGCAAATGGAGCTTTAATTTTTTCTAATTTCACAATATCTCTTTCTAGAATTTCAAGCTCTGGTTTTTTATTTTTTAATACTTGATTAAGTATATACACAATTAAATTTTCCTGCATTTTCATATTACATTCATGATCACAAAACGCCATCTCAGCATCCATCATCCAAAATTCAGTTAAATGCCTGCGAGTCTTAGATTTTTCAGCTCTAAAAGTTGGACCAAAATCAAATACTCTGCCATGAGACATAATAGCGGCTTCAATATATAGTTGGCCTGTTTGAGATAAATATGCCTTACCAAGATCAAAATATTCCACTTCAAACAAGGTCGTTGTACCCTCGCAAGCATTGGGAGTTAAAATAGGTGAATCTATTTTTATAAACTCCTCTTTGTGAAAAAAATCATAAGTTGCTTGAATTATTTCATCTCTAACTCTTTGGATCGCCCATTGTTTTTTACTCCTCAACCATAAATGCCTATTATCAAGTAAAAACTCTGGGCCATGTTCTTTTTTTGAGATTGGATATTCTTCAGCAATTTGATAAATTTTAATATCCTTAACCTGCAATTCAAACTCTCCTTTATTCTTTGGATGTTCAACGACCAGCCCAGTTATCTCAATTGATGATTCAATGGTAATTCTCTGAGCTTCTTCCCATTTCTTATCTCCCACATCCTCTTTGCTTAAAATACATTGGACAAAGCCAGTGCCATCACGTAATTGCAAAAACATAATCTTGCCGGAAGAACGCAAATTATATACCCAACCCTTAAGAGTTGTTTCTTTATCTTTAAATTTTTCTAAATTTTTTATATACATATTTTATAATTTTAAATTATTTTTTACTACAGTTATGCACAATGCCATAACAATATCTTTCAAATGCACCCTCAGCATACACGCTTTTAGGAATTTTGTTCTCTTTATTTTCTATGCCCAAACAATCACAATCTTTAATATACATAACATAAGTCGCGCCCCCGTAAACATATGACTTTTTTGGCCAAAAAAACCAAACTAAACCAACAATCGAGACTATTACAATAACTAAAACAACAATTTTCTTTTTAAACATAAACTTTTAAAATTAATCGTGGAAAAATATTTTTTAATACTGCTTATTAACTAACATTAGATAAAATTGTTACACTTGACAATATGAACAAATATTGCTATTTTTACATTATCACGATGAGAGGGCACGCCTAAGGTTCCGTCCGAAGGTTACTCCCTTTCGTGAGAATAAAAAACCCAAAATCAAACGGGTTTTTTATTTTGTCCTAATTTCTTTTTTAAACTATTTAAATAAATAAAAAACTTCGCAAAATCCAAGTGCCAACCCATATTATGAACGCCCAAGTTTAAATTCTGGCTATCAATAAAAGCATAATTTTTTTCTCTAAATTTCATATAATTTAATTGTATCCCAGCTAACCGCTGGGGTCAACCTTATACACGTTGCTCGCATACTCGGACAGCTTCCGAACTTTTTTGGCTAATTCTAAACAACTTAATTTTAATTATCTTGATGGGAAACATTTTTCACACTAAAACTATTCTCCAAATTTAAATTTTTTATTCTTGGCCGAAAATATATGTAGATGACCTAATCTCTGCCAACTTTCCGCCTCGCAAATAACTTTATTCATAACCTTAACTGCTTCCACGGGATTTTGGCCAACAGTAGTTTCCTCTGAAAGCATAACCCCATCACTTCCCTCTAAAACAGCATTGGCCACATCTGAAACTTCGGCTCGCGTAGGTTTATTATTAGAAACCATTGACAATAACATTTCGGTAGCTATAATAACAATTTTGCCGACATCTTTGCAGGCCAAAACAATTTCTTTTTGCACAAATGGCACTTGTTCAATTGGTATTGTTTTGCCCAAATCACCACGAGCCACCATCAAGGCATCAGCTTCGTCCAATACTAAATCAAAGCAGTTTAGGGCTTCCCTGGTTTCTATTTTTGCAATAATCTTGGTTAACAATTGATTTTTAATTATTTTTTGTTTCACCTTTTTTATATCGACAGGTTTTCTTACATGCGAAACTGCAATAAAATCAGCTTTTTTATCTAGTGCTAAGATAACTCCTTCTGTAAAGCTGAAGCTTGGTATGTCGACTAAAATTTGGGCATGTTTTTTCTGTTCTCTTGTTATTTTTCTAATCCTATCTATAATTCGCCCATGCCCAGACGGCGTGCTATATTTCAAATTAAAACGAAAAATATCAACTCCTTCACGAATAAGCTGATTTAATACCAAAGCATTTTTAGAAGCAGGACCAATTGTAGCAATTATTTTTGTTTTTCTATTATTTTCCATTTGTCTTCTTAATAATTTTTTTATTCTTACTTTGTTGCGTCAATCTATTCTCCAGAGGGAAATAAACTTTTGAAACATATTCGTCCATCATTCTATAGGTATTAAAATATGAGCCATTCAAAGCAATCGCATTTTTCATCATCTCAATAAATCCCGGACGATTATTATAGTACAATGGTAATATTGTTTCAGCCAGCTTGCAATACAAATCATCGATCTCCATCTCCCAAGTAGCCTGATTATCAAGAATAGCGGTAGCTGAATCATTACCAATCGACCATCCTGTCACTCCTTCAACCCAACCCTCCGGCCACCAACCATCCAGCACGCTTAAATGAGGTATGGCATTAAAGGCCGCTTTCATTCCGCTTGTGCCAGATGCTTCATGTTTTTGCAAGGGGGTATTAAGCCAAATATCAACTCCCCCCACTAACTTGATAGCCATATCCATATCATAATCCTCTAAAAATACAATTAACACTTTACCTTTGTGCTTTCTAATTTTCTCAAAAATTTGCTTAATAAAATCAGCGCCTTGCTTGTCTTGGGGATGAGACTCCCCTGCATAAACAATCTGCAATCTACCGACCTTGGAAATCATCTTCTCAAGCCTGTCTAGATCACTCAGTATAAGAGTCGGGCGCTTATACGATGTAAATCGGCGGGCATAGCCCAAGGTGCAAACATCGACAGAAAATTTATGGGATGAAATAGTGTTTATAAATTTAATAAGCTTCTTTTTTGCTCGAATATGAGTATCCCAAATCTTGTTATCTGGAATACTTATCGCTTTTCGCAAACATGAAGGGTCGTATCTCCACTCAGGCATACATTTATCATATAGTTTTTTGAAATCAGAATGAGTCCACTCAATGTGATAAGCGCCGTTTGTTATCGGCACCACATCATGTTCAGGAAACATCTTTTCTGTTACTTTTTCGTGTGTTTTAGCAACTCCTGTCACTATGCCGGAAAAATTAAGTGAGAGCCGAGTCATGCATAGCCTTCCAGCTACTACAGCTTTTTTTGGAATTAATTTAAATAAATTATCCGGAATAACTTTTTTAACATCTGATAATAAAAACCGATCATGCCCAGCCGCCACCGGCGTATGAGTAGTAAACGCCAGTCTTGAAGCAATGAATTCCATTGCTTTTTTTTGCGACTTAAAATATTTTTTAGCCTGCTCGTAAAGAGATAGGCCGACAAATGAAGCATGACCCTCGTTTAAATGATAAATACGCGTATTCCCAAGACCATGCTTCAATTTTTCAAGCAACAACAACCCGCCTACGCCCAAAATCTGTTCTTGGCAAAGCCGATAATTAGCATCCCCCCCGTACAGATAACTAGTCAAGGTTCGATCATGTTTATTGTTTTGCGATACATTTGAATCTAAGAAGTATATCGGCACACTATTGCCAAATTGCCCGATAATATCATACTGCCAAACTGCACATACAACAAAACGATCCTTAAGTGGAATCTTGATTGTAAATGACAATTTTTTTAAATAACCTTCTTTTTGCCAAGTTTCAGGCATATATAATTGTCTTCCTTCTGAATCAAACTCCTGCTCTATATAACCATGTTCATGTAAAAGTGTTATTCCCAAAGCTGAGTATTTATAATCAGCAATCGTTTTTAGCGTATCGCCTGCCAATACGCCCAAACCTCCGCTGTATGTAGACATAGCGGATTTAACGGCCACCTCCATTGAAAAATATGCTATATCAAGTGAGTGTTTATTGTTCATACCTAAATATTTAATTTATTTAAACCCGCGCTATTGTTAGTTTTTTTCCAATTTCATAAACAACGATACCCATTACAGCATAGCAAGACAATATTGCCCACTCTTTTAATCCCAATGGAATAGTTTGTAAAATATTATTAAAAAACGGAACGTAAATCGCTACTAACAACAATACTATTCCAACAACTGTAGTAATATTCAAAAACTTATTTGAAAATGGATTTATCTTAAAAATAGAGTGTTTTAAGCCACGTACTGCGTAAATATAAAAAAGAGACGCTAAACCTAGACCAACGAAAGTAATTGTTCGAGCGTATTCAAGATTATCAGTTGTCTTCCAAAAATAATAAAACAAACCGAAAAGAGTCAAATCCATTATTATAGCGTAAAATGCAATTAATTTCTTTGCTTTATTATCCAATATTGGTTCTATCTTCTTCCTAGGCTTATCCTTCATGACATCCTCGTCTATTTCGTCAAAAGAAAGACTCATAGCCGGAAGAGTATCTTCTACTAACTTAATCCATAAAATTTGCGCTGGTAAAATCGGAAGGGGGAATCCCAGGATAACAGCGCCGCCGATAATAATCATTTCCGAAAAAGAATCCGTGAGTAAGTATAAAATAACTTTCTTAATATTACTAAAAGTAATCCTGCCACGTCTAACTGCCTCAATTATAGTGTTAAAATTATTATCCAACAAAACTAAATCTGCCGTCTCCTTAGCCACGTCAGTGCCAGACCCGACCGCCACTCCGATATCTGCCTTTTTTAAAGCCGGTGCATCATTAACCCCATCGCCAAGCATGGCGACCACTTCACCATTGGCTTGCAAGGCCGTAGTAATTCTAATCTTATGTTTTGGCTCAACCCTGGCAAAAATAATAATCTTTTTTACCAATTCTTGCAGTTTTTCATCGCTAATCTCATCCAACTGCTTCCCTTCCATGACATTTTCTGGGCCAATTTTAATTCCCAGCTCAGAAACAATAGCCGTTGTCGTCAGTCTATGGTCGCCAGTCACAATAACTGGCCGAATGCCAGCTTCCTGGCAAAGAGATAATGTTTGCTTTGCCTCGGGCCTTAATGGGTCTTTCAAGGCAACCAATCCCTCAAAAACAAAATCCTTTAAATTCTCCCTAATAAACTCATCCTTACTACCTATCTTGTCTTCTAATTTATACCCCACAGCCAAAACTCGTAAACCCGATCTAGTTAACTCCTCATATTGTCTTCGAATTTCTTTTTTCTTTTCTTCAGTCAAAACTACTCTTTCGCAACCAGTATCTACAAAGGAAGAAAAAGCCAAAATTACTTCTGGCGCTCCTTTAGTATATATAACAGATTTATTCTTTTTCTTATGTAATGTCGCCATGAATTTATATTCTGAATCAAAGGGAATTTCAGCTACTCTAGGCTCTTCATTTTCCAGGTCTTCTTTGATCAGGCCAGCCGAGCGACTAGCTAACAATAGAGCTCTCTCTGTAGGGCTTCCATTAATTACCCATTCGCTCAATTCGCTCTTGGGATTTTCAATTATTGCATTATTACATAATTGGCAAATCCTTAAAACGTTGATATGGCTAGCGTCTTCGTCTGAATTTTCCGCCTGTGAAAAACATTCATTATGAGAAAATATATCTTGTGTTTCAGTTATGATTTGGGAAACCCTCATTTCTCCTTGCGTTAGTGTCCCAGTTTTGTCAGAGCAAATAACTGAAACTGAACCCAATGTTTCGGCAGCCAACATTTTTCTCACCAACCCATTATGTTTAGCTAATCGCTGCATACCGATTGCTAAGATAACAGTCATCGCTGGAAGCAAGCCCTCTGGCACCGCCGCCACCACAACTGCAACTGAAGTTAAAAACATTTCAAAGAGAGGTTTGCCAGTAAAGACACCTATACCAAAAATAAGAACGTTTACAACTACTAATATTATTCCAATAATTTTACCAAAATAAGAAAGCTGTTCTTGCAAAGGGGTTTTTGTTTCTTCAGTTGTCTTCACCAAAGATGAAATATGGCCTAATTCGGTGCGCTCTCCCGTGGCCACCACTACGGCTTTGGCACTACCTCTGGCCACTACTGTTCCGAGATATATCATATTATCTCTGTCAGCTAATGGCGTATCCTCAGAAAAAACATCTATGCTTTTATTCGACGGTACTGACTCTCCGGTAAGCGCCGCCTCAATTACTTCAAAATTTTGAGATTCTATTAACCTAGCGTCTGCCGGGACTGCATCTCCAGGCGATAAAAAGACAATATCTCCTATAACAAGTTTTTCCTGTGCGACTACGACCTCTTTTCCATTTCTTAATACTTTAGCTTTGTGCTGCACCATTTGCTTAAGTTTCGAAAGAGCTTGATTAGCCTTGTATTCTTGTAAAAAACCAACTACACTACTTATTAAAACTACTGCCAAGATAATCCAGCCATCGACAAAATGCTTGGTAGCAAAACTAATAATTAAAGCAACAAAAAGAATATAGATTAACGGATTTTTAAACTGGTGCAAAAAAAGTATTGCTACTGAAAGCTTTTTTTCTTCTGGTAAAGCATTGGGGCCGTTTTTCTCAAAACGTGAACCTGCTTCTTTTATTGAGAGTCCTGAGGCTTGAGTTTCGAATAGCTTTAACACATCCTCAATCATTAAATGATGATAATTTTTTTTATCCATATTTGTTTAATTATAAAATAGTTTTATTAAAAAGTAGTTTTATTAAAAAATAAGCCTCCAAGCTCACTATCCCTCTATCTTGGCCAACAAAAATTCATTATTAATTATAACAAATTTTTATCGTTTCAAAAAACTAAAGCTTTAATATTTTTAGCTTTAACTTTATTAATTCCTTTTGATATATTTCTTTCGGGAAAAATTTATAAAACGAATTCGCCCTTATTTGATTCATTTTTAACAATTCATGATCAGTTTGACTGCCTTTTATTATACTTAGTAAGTATGTATTAATATCCTGTAATTGAACTTCTACAACATAATCTCTTGGTATTGACATAAAATATTTCAATCGACTACCAAGCTCTTCTTGCGATAATCTATTGCTTTTAGTTAACTCAATCATGCGATTCACCTGCTTCACCGATGGATGAGGCAATGCTATGTCGTATATCGCCTTCCACACGTAATAGTCTCCTGATGAATATTCACTCAATTTTCTTTTTCCAAATTTATCCAACATATTTTTTTCCTGCTTCCTCGTCGAAGTCCCGCCTATAAATGTTTCCAGGCAGGATACTAATACAGGAATTTGGCTTTCGTTATCAACAATTAGTTTTATTCCTAAAACATCATGAACTTGATTAGGGTACTCCAAATTTTTTCTTACAATCTTTTCTATAAAAGAGGTGTATGACAATTCATGATTATTTTTAAATTTATTCCTAGCCTCAACATGCAGAATGTCTAGCCCAAATTTTGTTTCAAAAGGGTTAAATACAAATTTTTGTATTTCAATAATTGCTAACCCCTTCTTACTTCTCTTCTTCATGTCATCAAAGTATAAATCCCTTACTTTGTTTTTGTTGCTTGATAATTTTAGACTATCATTTTCATCAATCCAAAGATAATAATTATCTTCATGTTTTTTCTTTAATTCTAAACCAGAAGAAAAAACCCTCTTTACTTCTTGTAAGGCAGAAGTTAGTTCATCAACAATAAGGCTTCTTTTTATTCTTGCTAGAATTACTATCAAGCCAATCTTTCTTAAAATCTCAAACTTAGTTCTTTTATCATTACTATCTTTATATAAATTTAAAATTTCATAAAAATCATGGCAATTTTCCACCTTAACATCCTCTCTTAAAACATCTATGATTTCTTGAGGTAATTTTGCAATCTCCAACACATCCTTTAAAACCTTGGATATTATTTTTGAGTATGACTCAAATTTTATCATATTCTCCTCATATGATTTATGATTTCCAAGATAATTAAATTTTATGTTAATGTAATTATTTAATCTTTCTCTTATTATCGAAGCAGGTTCATTACTTTGCACAATTTTTAAAAACGTAATCCCTTCCGCATAATTATCAATTATGCCTGGGTCTAAATGAGAGTATAAACTTCTAAATTTCTCGATATCTTCAGGAACCTGCTCGTAAAGACTGTCAATTAGCAATAACGCACTTAAACCTTCGGGAGAAAATTCAGAACTGCTCTTGATATATTGTTCTATTTTTTCTTTAATACTAGTTGATTTCATGTTTATTTTGGATTACCAATTTTGTATTTTATATTACCATTATAATCAATTAATATCAAAAGAAAAATCAAAAAGTTCGTAACCGAACCACCTCCGTTTAAAAACACAAAAAAAATTACCTAAAATTAGGTAATTTTTTTATGTTCACTAGGGCTCCCCACTACGGTCTAGTACCATCAAATTGGGGTCCTTTGGGGCTTCTTTGGGCGACTTGCGTTTAGCTAAATAACGGGAACGGGTCGGGGTAAAATGCGACAAATGCGACAGTACTTAAACATTCTCAAAATTAAATTTATAGTATATCCTCACGCAACATATACGCTGTTACAGATCCTTTGGAAAGCAGGAAGTCCAAAATGACCAAAACCTTAGTTTTAATGTTAAGGGTCGTTTTAATTTTATGCCTATTTTTTAGGACATATCCTCTAACGAGATTTTCCAGATAATAAACGGTGTTCACTTCTAGCTCTTGGTCGAATAAATCATGATTATTTTTCAGCATATCACTAATCCAAAATATTCCTTCATCCTTAAAGCTACTTCCTATATCAGTTAGGAACTTTGCAAGAGAATATAGTGTAGATGGATTGGCACCCATATCTTCAGATGCCTTCTTGAAGAAAGATTTTTCTCGGTCCTTCAGAGTATGCCATTCCGTGACACCTTCTCTCCAAAAGTTCCAAGCAAGGAGGTAGGTACGAATTACTTCTTTCGAATAAAATTTGGATCCTTTGCCTTGGGCAAGAGCAACAACCTTCGGGTAGAAAAGTTTCCAGACAGTCCAGAATTGTTCGTATTGAGCCAAGCGGTCTTCCACACTAATAAAAGACTCGAAAAATTCTGCCGCATCTTTAGAATCTTTGAAGTCATCAAGAATAGGTTTGAGATAAAATTCGATTTCTTCGACTTTCAAATACAAGATTATGCAAGCAAGCTTATCGAGAAACCTATGCTTCCCACCGGAATCAAAACGCTCATCTTCGTCTCTTCCATATCGATCTCTGAATAACTTTTTCGAAAGTACTGGAAGAATCTGCTTAACGAAGGTCTTGTGACTTTTCTCCGGAATTTCAGCAGGCAAAAGCTCGAAGGCGATGACAAGCGTATCGGTATCAATTTGATCAATACTTTTTATATCGCCATATTTGTTTCTATTTTCGAGAATTTTGGTGATTTCGGTTTTGTATCTTTTGGAAAACTGGTCCAGTAATTCTTTTTTAGAAAAATTGTAAGTTCCTTTCTCGTGACTCTCCTTGCGAAAAGACTCCCACATCTCGTCGTACAGCGGTTTTATTTGCAAATACCCGAAAAGGAGCGCTTCTGCATCCGCAGGACTTTCTTTCCATAGAGTATTCAGAATAGCCCCTGACGAGTAATCGGAAAGTTTTTGGCTCATGCCAATAGGATACGAATCAAACAGCGTGAAAAGAAGAATCCTCTTTACTTCATGAGAATCTTCAGGGAAATCTTTGAGCAGACGTGGCAATGCGCCAATAGCGACACCTACGCCATCGCCGATTTGATAATGATAAGCATCCCCAATTGGAGTAGAAGCGCTTTTGATAATTATTTCTTTGCAGAATTTCTTTTCTTCCGAATCAAGCTTGTCAGCAAAATCTCTGATCAATACCGCCCCCACATATGCAGGAACAGAGCGATAGAACAAAGTGAAGCTCTTCTCGTCGCTTTCGTCGATCTCTAACCCCTTAATGACATTCTTCGTTTCGCATATAACAAGCTTGTAATTATCCTCGTATTTTGGATATTTCTTGTAGTCCTCGTTTTTCTCGAGCCTATTCCTGACCCAGAGCTGCAGTGGCAAATATTTCATGGATTCCGAATTCCTTGCCAGTGCATCTTCGCTATATTTTTTCAATTCCAGGTCTATTTCCGGATTGAAGCTTATAAGAACCTGGTTATCTTTCTTTTCTGTGGTTATTTTCATCTTTCTCCTGTCCATTCGAGCAAGGTACAATCTCCATGTCTTGTCGCCCTCCGTCTCTTTCGATTTATCCGGCAACTTTTTGTAATAATCGTCAAAAATCTTCCAAATTATTTCTTGTCGTTGTTTGGCAATTTCTTCTCCTTCCTCTTCGCTAGCAAACATTTGATAGTGAAAAGCCAAATGCTCAAGCGATCCCGAACGATGCTTGTCATCGCAAGTGGCAATGCGCTCGTTCCTAAAAAGCCCTGTTGGATCATGGCTTATAGCATAGGTGCTTTTTGCCGTCATATCCAGTTGCATCCGCGCCGTGTCAAAAAGGAATAAATCTTTAGTCCGGAACAATACTTGGGTAATATTGAATAACTTCGAGGGTTCAGCCAAAACAGCACTCACAATAATAGCCGTAATTGATGTTGACCGAGAATTCTTGAGTAAATACAAGCACCAGCTTTCCGCGACCTCTTTGCTTCCAGATTTAACAAACCAAAGCAACCATCGCTCCAAAGCCATATGGATCGATTCGAGCAATGGCGGTGCCACCTGAGTACCGCGGTATAAATTCCAAATCCTGTGACAGACGTATTGATTCACCGTCTGTCCTGAATCGTCTATAACAACATCTGTCTCTTCTGCCTCACATTGGGCGAATTCCGACTTCGCGAAATATTCAATCGACTTATTAGTAAACGCAAGGATAAAATCGACTGTCTTTTGAGGATCAGTCTGCAATAGCGGAAAAATAGGCGTTTGAAACGCGCTTGCCGGGTAATATTCCAGATGACCTTCGGTCAAATCAAAGTATTGTTCAATATCGTTCCTGTAATCTGAAAAGGGATAGCCATTTCTCTCCTTTGGCTTATAAAACCAGAAAAGGTTTGCCAACTTTATCACTTGTTTCGGAATTTGTTTCGCAATCTCGGAACTATCACTGACCGACGAGAGTATTGCTTTCGCTATCTCGTAATACCTTCCTCTGTGGGAAGTGTCATCAGTCGCAATGATTTCGTTCACTATCTCGGTCAATTCAGCTTTGATTTCACCCGATCCATTCAAAATTGTCCTTATGAGCTTGTCTTTGGTGTCATCGCGAGAACTGAAATAAAAACCTTCCTGCTCTGTCAATTTCTGATAATAATACAAGGCTATTTGGCTCGCATGTTTGGTCGTTTCTCCGCTCTTGCGGCTCCGATTCCAATCATCAAGCACATGAAGTACAGCATTCATATACCTGAACTGGAGTTTCTCTTTATGCTTGTTTATAAAGACGATGACGGAGTCCCATCCGCTTCCCTTCGGCTTTGTGAAAACCGTTTTCAGAGAAATCGCGCCTGCTTTCGTTACTCCAAGCAAACTTAAAAAATCTTCGTCTATCGTCTTACAGGCGATTCTCAAAAGAAAAAGTATCTTGTGAAGCAACTTGTCTTCGTACTTAAAACTTACCGTAACACTTCTTACGACTTTTGAGGAGGCTCCCTCTGTAACAACTCTTTCCGGTTCTTCAAGTAATTCAGTCTCGAATCGCTCAAAGAACACAGCTGAATAATCAGATAAAAGCACCGAAACCAAAACTTCGTCTTTCCAATGGCTATCTATTGCGCCATCCTTGATAGTAAAATCAATCAGTTGCTTTGCATTCTTGTCATTCGCGAAAAGCTTATCCGACAACCAGCTCCTAAACGCTCTTCGAATAGGAAGGGAGCTTCCTATCTGTGCATAAAAACTTCCGTAATCCTTTGCGCCAACGAAAGCCTGTTCAATGATCTTATCCAATGCCCACTCCTCGTAAACATCATGAGTTATGAAGTAACCTCCGGCATTCGAATCGAATTTGATAATCTCATCTGCCTCCAGTTTCTGCAGGGCTTCTTGATCGCAATCTTCGGTCTTCACGAAAAAACCGCCATCATCCGCCCTCTTGCGGGCGATTTTCAGGAAGCAATCTTCTCTGCACCTATGTATATTTCCTGATTGCTTTGTGGAATCTTGAATTTGCTTTTTCCATATTATTTCGCGAAAATCGCCATAGCTCGCGTTTTCCCCGACACTAGCGTAATTTTGCAAATATTCATTGAGATAGAGAGGGGTTCCTAGCAACGCGACTAATCTTTCATTTTTAGGCAACTTGAAACCGTTATTGGTAGCAATCTTTTCAACTTCTTCTCGGGTCAGATCTGGTATGTTAAGAGAGGTAAAACCGATTCCATATACCTCTTTCAACTGAAAGCGAAGATCATCAAGATAGCTGTAACGCACTGTAAAAATAACGGCCCACCCGTTTTCAACCAAAGAGGAAAGGAACATCCTAAAAACATCTTGGTCTTCGATTTCAGCAAGACGCTCGGCCGAATCAATTACTATGAATTTGGTCTTGATGTCTTTGTGCTCATTGATGAAATCCGTCGCGGTAATCTCGCCATAATCTTTGAACAACTGATTGATATGAGTGATATTCCTGAACTGCGTTGCCTTGAATACGAATAGTGGCGAACGGTCTTTTATGGCTTCGTAAAAATCCTTAATTATCGCCGTCTTGCCAACCCCGACACCTCCGCTCAAAATCACCGGCAAGCCACCATCAGCCACATCGGATATGTCTTTTGTTATTTGAGATCTATCTAACTTTATCGTCTTACCATCATATGCAATTGCCGTTCGAATGGCCTTCAAAATAGACTCTGTATAAAGAGCCAATTCGGTGATCGAATCGAGGATGCCTTTCTTTAGACTGAAAAAATGCTGGGCTATGCTGAAATTCTGCTCGCGAACAAAGGACGACTCAAAGTAGCTCCCTGTTCTCCATTCGATTTCTATTCCTTTTCCTTTCGCATGATCTTCTATTTTAGTTTTGTATTGAGGATCAGTTTTTTTCTTATCTTGTCCGAAGTCTTGGTTAGTATAAAAAATGATCTTGTTCGCCTCCGGATGTCTGGTGTTAGTCGTATCAATTGATTGGATGAAATCGTCCTTATGTTCTGAAAGACGGGTATCGTAAAATTTTGCTTGCCATCCTACAACCTTCCCGTCCTTCTCTACTGGATTCGTCTCGATTCCTGCATGATTTTTAAAACGGAATATTCCCAAATCCTTGTTATACTCTTTGCAGAACAAAAGATAGCAAAGTCGCTCAAAAGCGGCCTGCTCACGGCCGTTGAATTTTGCTTTAAAATTATTCCATTTCACTTCCTCAATCATATTAATGTTTTTTATCCTTAGGTGGACATGGATCTTTGCCGGGAGCAACTGTATCACTGTCCCTGATTGGACCTTTAGGGCTATGAATCCTTACTTCTCCGCCACCTGACTTTGCAGAAAATTCTTTAGCCGCTTTTTCTGCCTCAGCTTGTGTATCATAATATCCAGCTACACGATTTGATCTCTCACGTTTTGCCTTCCAATCACCCGTATCCTTATCTTTTGTTACATGATAATTTGACATATGTTTTTGATTTAATTTTTAATAACTCTAACAACAACACCATTAACCATATAACCTGAGGTGTTTACATCATCCTTATGTAAAATAATTGGTGGTATATCTAAAGTTGATTCAGAAACTAATTTAATTTCTTCATCATTTTTATAAAATCTCTTGAAATTAGCCGCGTCATTAATGACGGACAAAACATAGCTTCCATTCTCCGGTTGTTCTCTACAATCTACAATCACATAATCACCATCTTCAATGTTAGTTTTATTTTCACCTATTTCTGCTCTATTAAGTGAATCACCAACAGCCTTAACAGCGATCAATCCATCTGGTTTAGGTCTTTTGAGTAACTTATGCGATATTTTTAAGTAACTCTGAATCTCCTCATGTGCTAATTCTAATGCCGGGCCACAATTTGCAGCACCAACTACAGGAATATTAAAAAAGTTATCCACAGCAAAAGCTTTTGGTTTTGATACTCTTTGTCGCCCTTTTGTATCCACATGTAACAACCCCTTGTCTTTCAGCTTTTCTAAATGGTATATAACGGTTTGAGGATTTTTAGCACCTATTTCTCTCATTATTTCCCTAAAACTCATCTTAGAAATATCCCTTTTCTTGGCTAATTTAAGTATTTCTTGACGAAAATCTTTCATAAAATTAAAGTTAATTTTATTTATAATTTTTTAATTCTATTTTCATTATATTATAAGTCATTTATAATGTCAATAGATTTTTGTTGACACTCTTGACACATCTTTTCCACAGCAGTATAATTAAAGCATACTGGAATAATCCAGATAAGTACCTTGCTACAATTTAATAGAAATAGAGCAAAATATATTATGAGGTCACTCCTCTAATACAGAGCGCCTATTTCGCAAAACAACACACTCGTTTTTTTGTGTTGGAATGCGAAATAGGTGTTTTTTATTTTAAAAGTCGAGTTCTGTCTTAAAAATAATTGTGGCAAGCATCAATTAATAATTAATTTAAAAAATATGCAAAAAGAAAAAATACAAATCGTTGAAGTTCCGATCAAAGAGCTTCGTGCC
>CAZNIO010000016.1:0-27049 GCA_964573135.1 uncultured Gammaproteobacteria bacterium | reverse complement strand
TAGCTAACCTTAGTTGGATTTTTTGATACCCAGATTACCATTACCGAACTGGAAATAATAGTGAAATTATATGTGGATAAGTGATTTGTACATTTCCAGAAAGTGTGTTAAAATGGAAACATTAGTTCCATAATTACACAATTTTTTATGTATAAAAGAATATTAAAAATAGACAATAAATCAAAACAAAGTTTTTTCCTATTTGGTCCTCGTGGCACTGGAAAGACTACTTGGTTGAAGCAAAATTTTAAAAAGGCCGTTTATTTAGACCTGCTTGATGCAAAGCTTCGTCGGACATTATCTGCTATGCCGGAAAAATTAGAGCAATATATTCCTTCCGGCTGTAAAGACTGGGTTATTTTAGACGAAGTACAAAAAATACCGTCGCTTCTAAATGAGGTGCATAGGTTAATAGAAGAAAAAAAGTATAAGTTTATCTTAACAGGCTCGAGTGCTAGAAGTTTACGGAAGAAAGGAATAAACTTATTAGCCGGTAGGGCCTTGACATATTATTTGCACCCATTAACAGAGAAGGAGTTAGGTGAAGATTTTTCTTTAAATCACTCTTTGAAATATGGGCAGATGCCAATGGCTAAGACTTCTAAAAATCCGGGAAAGTTTTTAGATTCATATATAGATACCTATCTTGAAGAGGAAGTTTTGCAAGAAGGTATTACCCGTAATATTGGCAATTTTAATAGATTTTTAGAAGTTGCATCTTTTTCCCAAGGTGAAATTTTGAATATTAGTCAAGTGGCTCAGGAAGTGCAAATTGAAAGAAAAACAGTGGAGAATTATTTTAAAGTATTAGAGGATTTATTGATTGGGATCCGTTTGCCTATTTTTAAAAAGAGAGCTAAAAGGAAATTGATCAGCCATAGTAAGTTCTATTATTTTGATACAGGAGTATTTAGGTCTTTGAGGCCTAAAGGCCCTCTTGATTCTGAAAGTGAAATAGACGGAGCAGCTCTTGAAACTTTATTTTTGCAAGAGATTAGGGCTTTAAACGATTATTATGAACTCGGGTATAATATTTATTATTGGAGATCAGTGACCGGTCTTGAAGTTGATTTTGTGCTTTATGGGCCAAAGGGATTATTTGCTTTTGAAATAAAACGAAAGTCTAATATTAATAAAAAAGATTTAAAAGGATTAAGGGCTTTTGGTAGAGATTACCCAGAAGCAAAATCTTTTATGTTCTGCAATATTAGGAGAGAGGAATATCATGAGGGTATAAAGATAATTCCAATTAAAAAAGCTTTTCATATATTGGATAAAATTTTAGCAAACTAATTTTTATCTATTGGCGGAATTTATTTTAAGAAGGGTGATTGTTTTAGTTTTACCATACTAATTTTAACCATCTCAAAAAGTTTGGTAAACAGGTAATCTGGGGAGTTTGTCAAAAAATCTAGCTGACCCTGGCTGGATTTTTTGATACCCATGTTGTCATTACCAAACTGGAAATAATAGGGGATAGATGGTACTATAAAAATATAGTAAAGTTATAAGAATATGAAAAATAATAAATTAATTTTTGTGTAAATTTTGATCAGGATTTTGACAGAAAAAATGGAAATAATATGGGAGATTATTATCAAACATTAAATCCTGCTAAACAAGAGCAGGAAATAAAGATAGAAGAACAAGACGGAATGGAAGGCGAGAGCCATTATAACTATGAGAAGCATACTGGTGAAAATGGAAAATTTATCATAGCCAAATGTGATCGAGGGCCTTGCCAAGATAGGGAGAGGCAGTATTTTAATAATTTGAAACAGGAATTGTCTGTTGATTTAGCAAAAGACGGGGGACCATTAAAGGTTGCTATACAAATGAAAGAAATGGGTAAAGTTATGGACCAGGGCGATGACAAGGAAAAAGCAGGTGCTGGCCATCTTTGGGAGAATGGTGGTAAGTGGGAAAGTAATGAATTAGAACAGAAGATTAAAACGATAGTAGGTAGAGAGGATTTGGATTGGCAAAATGTTCCAGATACAAAATTAGATAGGGGAGGGAATAAAACAGTAGAACATAAGACTGCCAATTTAGAAAATGATTTGCAAATTCATCTTTTTTCTATAACAGCAGGCAAAGGGCAAGGTCATCAGTGGGCTTGTTTAGAAGTACCTCATAAAATTAAGATTAATGAAGACAAAAAGAAGTTGCTTAAATTTGGATTAGGATTAGTTATTGAGCAAGGTGAACACAGATTCTCGGCTGGAAATACTCATATAGAGAATCTAGGAATGGAGGATTGTGATTAAATCTATATTGCCTTATACTTTACTAAATTGAAATTAAGTAATGAATCACAAATATCTATATAATTTTATTTTTTTTACCTTTTTTACCTTAGCCATCGGCTATATTGGTTTTAGTTTTGGTGTGTGGAGCGTTGAGAAGCAAAAAGCACTGCGAGTTTCTGAGATCAATTCTGAAATAAATAAAGTCAAGGGTCTGGAAAACAAAAAAGATAATGGTAATACACTATATGTATTGGGAAGTAAAAAGGCGCAAGGTTTAGATGACTTTGCTCCGTTTTGGAAGACTTGGAATGTTTTATCGGAAAAGTACAGTCCGGTTTCTACCTCGACTGAAGATGTGATAGATAACCATGAAAAGGTGATTAGCTCCATTAAGGGATTAGTCAGCTCATACAATGATCCATACACCGTGTTTTTTGCAGAGAAAGAAAATGATAATTTTAAGGAGTCAATTTATGGTGAATTTGAGGGAATTGGCGCACATTTGGGCGTAGCGCAGGGAATGCTCGCGGTAGCAGGATTGATTGATGGAGCGCCTGCCGAACGGGACGGCCTTATGTCAAATGATATAATAATAGCCATTGACGGACAAAGTATTGAGGGGCTGACCATGCCTGAAGCTATACAAAAAATTCGCGGAGCTCGGGATACTCAAGTGATATTGACAGTTTGGAGGCACGAAGAAAAAAATCCGATAGATATTGAAATAACGCGCGGGAAAGTAGCTATTCCGTCAACTGCGGTAGCGATTGCGTCAAAGGTGAAGGATTCTGTAAATAATGTATTACAAAGGATTAAAGAGAAAATTATTCCGGGTAGTCAACAAGAAAAGGATATTCCAGACGAGCTACAAGCAGAGGATTTTTTTGTATTCAAATTAGCTAGTTTTTCCAAGACATCAAAAGAGGCCTTTTTAAAAGAAATTGAAGAATTTAAAAAATCAAATACCATGAATTTGATTATTGATTTGCGCGATAATCAAGGTGGCTATATGGATTCGGCAATCGACATAGCAAGTCATTTTTTACCACAAGGCGCAGTGGTTGTGACGGAAAAAATTGGAGCAAGCCAAATAGAGCGTGTTGATGTAAGCCGAGGCTATGATACTTTGAAAGATTTTAAAGATTTGCATTTGGTTATTTTGGTAAACAGAAATACAGCCTCAGCTGCTGAAGTTTTAGCTGGAGCTCTCAAAGAGCATGGAGTAGCGACGATAGTGGGTGAAAAAACTTTTGGCAAAGGAAGTGTGCAGGAATTGATTGATATTACAGATAATATGTCACTTAAAGTAACCGTTGCTCGCTGGTATACACCCAATGGCAATTCAATTTCAAAAAACGGTTTAATCCCAGATGAGTTAGTTGAATTAACTGAAGAAAATACCAAAAATGGCCAAGATGTTATTTTTGAGAGAGCTTTAGAGGTGTTAATAGGAGGAAAATAATTTTTATGTTTATGGATTTTAAAAAAATTCAAATCATGCAATTTACCCATATTAACTCTAACCACCTCATAAACTCTCAATAGTTCGGAAAACAGGTAATACGCGGAGTTTGTCAAAAGATCTAGCTAATATTAGCTAGATCTTTTGACACTCAAATTATAATTGATTTAATCAGGATTTACTGGATTTATTAAGGGATGTTGTATTTTGGTTTTTTTTGGTATAATTATTATAGAACAGTTTAAATTAATAAATTAACACTAATAATATGCATATGCTTAAAAAAATATTTTTTCTTGTTGCAGTGGCTATTTTAATTTGGCCAGCTTGTTTTTCTTTTAGTTCACCAGTTTTAGCTGCCGGTGATTATGATGGTAAACTTATTAAAATGAAAGATTCCTCGGCTGTGTATTACGTGGCTGAGGGCAAACGTTATGTTTTTCCCAATGAAAATATTTTTAAATCATGGTTTCCGGATTTTAGTGATGTTTTAGCTTTGACTTATGAAGAGCTTTTGCAGATACCTCTTGGTGGTAATGTTTTTTATCGCCCTGGTGCAGTACTTATTAAAATTACAACTAGCCCAACTGTGTATGCTGTAGCTAACAATGGTGTACTGCGTTCAGTTCAGAGCGAAGCCATGGTGAGAGCATTGTACGGTAGTAATTGGCATCTTTTAATTGATGATGTACCTGATTCTTTTTTCACTAATTATACGATTGGAGATACAATCAGCGATGAGACGGATTATGATCCCGATCAGGAAATAATAGAGGCTGACACCATTGAATATAATAAGGGATTAAGAATACGGAATGCTACTAGGGCACGTACCGGCAAGTGCAAGGCAGTGATGTCAGGCTCTTCGTATGTGCGTGAATGCGAGCAGGCAAATAGTAATAATGCTGTAGATGATAATAGTGCCCCTTATATTAAGACAATTAAGGCAACAAGTGGTGATGATGACATGTATGTTAATGAAGATGATATGATTGCTATTGCCTTTAATGAGTCAATTAATCCAGAGTCAATTAATAATGATTTAGAAGCAGGGAGTTATGTATCAGGCGTAGCCTATACTGAAACAGGTGGAGTATATGTTTCTTCTTCTGGTCGAGTGACTATTAGAAATATTGCTATTTTTGATATGGGATCAATTGAAAGTGCGGCTACCTTTACGGTTAAATTAGCTTTAAATTCGAGTGGTAAAATTTTGACTATTACTTTAACTTCAGGTGACGAAGTGGAAATTATTGATGAGAATTTTGATGATGCCAGACAAATTGGCGGAACAATTGAAGATGTGAGTGGTAATGAAATGGTGAGTAATGAAAGCATTGACGACCCGACGGGAAGTTTTAGTGACAGAGAAGATATTGATGATGACGACAATACTAGTAGCAGTGATCTTTATATACAATCAATCTATGTTTATAATAATGGTCGTGATGGATCGATTGATGCTTTAGATGCCATTAGAATTACTTTTAGTGAGGCAGTAAATCCCGGATCGATTAATAGTGGTTTACAAAAGGGTGGCTATGTTAATGATGTCACCTATACTGAAACAGGTGGTGTTAGGATCTCTTCACTTGGGATTGTGACTATTAAAAGAATTGCTGCATTTGATATGGGCTCGGTTGGTGATGATAGCACATTTACGGTTAAATTGGCGTTGGATTCTAGCGGCAAAATTTTAACGATCGCTTTAACTGGTGATGATGATGTAGAAATTACGGATGAGGATTTCGATGATGCTGAACAGACTGGTGGGACGGTTGAAGATGCGAATGGCAATGAAATGGATGATGATGAAAGGATTGATGATCCAAAAGGAACCTTTGGTGGAGTAAATGAAAATCCTCCTTATATTCTCTCTGTTAGGGCAAGCGACGGTGGTGATGATGACTATATTGACGTGGATGACGAGATAATTGTTACTTTTAGTAAGGCAATTGATCCAGCATCAATTGATGATGATTTAGAAGAAGAAGATGATATTTCTGGAGTTGAATATAGCCAAACAGGGGGAGTAAGTGTTTCTTCGTCAGGAGATGTGACTATTAAAAATATTGCTACTTTTGATATGGGCTCAGTGGAGGACTCAGGAAATTTTGAAGTAGAGTTGGCGTTGAGTGCTAATGGCAGAGTATTAACTATTACTCTTACTGATGGTGATGATGTAGAAATTGAGGAAGAAGTCTTTGACGATTTAGCACAAACCGGTGGTACGATTGAAGATAAAAATGGTCGTATTATGGAGGGTAATGCAGGGCTTGATGATTTGACTGGTAGTTTTGGAGGAGGAGTTAGTGACAACGATGATGAATTTCATATTACTTCAATCAGGGTGAGCGATGATGGAAATGATGACTATATTGATGTAGGAGATGAAATTAAAATAACTTTTAGTCGATCAATTGACCCAGAATCAATTGATAACGATTTAGAAAATGGCTATGGTATTAATGACGTTGATTATACAGATACTGGAGGAGTAAGGGTTTCTTCTTCTGGTCGAGTGACTATTAAAAATATTGCTACTTTTGATGTGGGGTCGGTGGATGAATCGGAAGTTTTTACCGTTGATATAGATTTGAGTTCTAATGGTGAAGTTTTGACTATTGTGTTAGTTGATGGAGATGACGTGGAGATTATTAATGAGGATTTTGATGATGCTGAACAAGTCGGTGGAACAATTGAAGATGAGAGTGGCGATGAAATGGACGATGATGAAAGTATTGATGACCCGGTGGGTACGTTTGGCGGTGATAATACGAGTGATGACGGCAGTGCTCCATATATTAAATCAATAGCAATTGCCAACCATGGCACGAGTGGATATATTGACGTAGGTGACACGATTGCTCTTACTTTCAATGAAGCGCTTGATCCCGAATCAATCAACCCTTATTTAGAAGTAGGCGATTATGTAGATGATATATTATATTCACGAACTGGTGGTATAACTGTTATTTCTGGTGGAGCAGTGTCGATTGAGGACATTGCATATTTTGATGTGGGTTCTGTGGATAGATCGTTGACTTATACTGCCAAACTAGCCATGAACGCCGATGGAGATGTATTGACAATTACCCTAATGAGCGGTGGCAATGTTAGAGTAGTCGACAATGATTTTAGTAGAGGGGTTCAGATTGGTGGTATAATTGAAGATGAGAGTGGCAACACAATGGTTGATAAATCAAGTATTATCGAACCATCAGGAAGTTTTTAGATAGATATGCTCAATTAAAGTATACAATATGAGTAAATGCATTAAACATGGTGGCTCGGGTATTTATTGTTTAGGATTCATTGGTGCCGTTGTCTATTTTGTTAGCCACGCTGTGGGTTTTTGGGTGGGGGTTGTTGGTTTTTTAAAAGCTTTGGCTTGGCCGGCATTTTTAATTTATTATGCTTTCGAATTTTTGTTGAAGTAGAAATATATAAATGTTAATCCTGTTTATTCCTGAATATTAGAGGAATTACAATAACCGCAAAAGTATATAGTTTAAGAATTATTATTTTATAAAGATTCTCCTAGAGTTAGGGGAATTTTTTATTATGATTAAAATAACCACTTGTGGTATAATTAAAGTGTAATATTTATATATTTTTGTCGTTATATTTATGGAGGAACAGACAATTACGAATCAACGACTTGAAAATGAAATGGAACTTATTGAGCGTGCTAAAACAGACGATCAAGCTTTTGAGATATTATATAATTTCTATTTTCCCAAGATCTATGGATATCTCTTTAAGCGAGTAGGCAACCGTCAGGTAACAGAAGACTTAACCTCCATTGCTTTTATGAAGGTTTTTTGTAATTTGGGGAAGTATAAACATCAAGGATACACTTTTGGTGCTTGGATTTATCGGATTGCTACGAACAATTTGATAGATTATTATCGTAAATCTGGCAGGCGACAAGAGGTAGATATTGAACAAGTCGGCGAGATTGAAAGTAATAATCCGTCACCGGGAGAAGTAATACAAAATGCTGAAGAGTCTATGTTTATAAAATTTGTTTTAAAGAAATTACCGGAAAGATACAGTAAGGTGTTGCATTTGAAGTTTTTTGCTGAAATGTCTAATCAAGAAATAGCTCAAACATTAAAAATATCAAGTAATAATGCTGGTGTTTTAATATATCGAGCACTTAAAAATTTTCAAAAAATATATAAAAAATATGAAAAATGAAGAGTTTTTAGACAATTTAAATAATAAAGAAAACAAAGCCAAGCGTAATAAATCAGATGATGGGGCGTTATTAGAAGTAGAGGAGAAAATTAATAAATTAAAACATACTCCAGAAGTTGCTTCTGAAAATTTTCAAAATGAATTAAAGATGAAGATTTTAGAGAAGCGGCGACAAAAAAACTCTATGAAAAATACAACGCCTAATTTTTTTGGAAATTTGCTCGAAGGTCTCTTGAGACCCAAACGCCTAGTGCCTGCGGTGGCTGCCTTATTAATCGTGGCAATTGTTTTTGGCACTTTACATTTTTGGCCAGCTGGTCCGCTGGGTCCCGGCGAGACGCCATTTAGTGGTTTTTCTAAACTCCTTATTAGTCCGGCTTATGCCCAGGACAATTTTGAGTTAATCCCGAGCGTCGCTGACAGTTTAGGGGTCGAGACTAATTCAGTTTATATTTTAAAAAGTAAAGAACCACTTAATACTGCGTTAATTAAAGATCATTTGGAAATAATACCTGAGTTTGATTATAAGTTGAAAGAGATTTCTGATACTGAATGGCAAATTGTTCCAGAAGGTTTAGTTGAACCCAATACAATTGTAAGGGTTGCTTTGGCAACTTCATATATTGATGAGGTTGGTAAGCAACAAGAGCGTGATTATTCATGGGCTTTTCAAATCAAGGATAATTTTAAAGTGTTGCATAGTATTCCACGCGACACAGGCACACAAGTACCGACTAATACTGGGATTGAAATAACCTTTAGTCATGATAATTTTAAAGATTTTGAGAAATATTTTTCTATTACACCTCAAGTGCAGGGTAGATTTGAAAGGCATGGACGCACGATGGTTTTTGTGCCATTGAACCAGCTTCAAGTTGGTAGACTGTACACCGTGACTGTTAAGAAAGGATTGCCGATTGATAGTTCAAATGAAGTTTTGGCAGAGGATTATAGTTTTACTTTTGAAACACAGCCTAAGTCCAGTTATTCTAATAATGAGTGGTTTAGAATTTATAGGAGAATTCATGAGGCTAGCTCAAGTCAAGCACCATTGATTCAAGTTTCAGCCAGTAACCTACAAAGTAACGAGGTAGATGTAGGGGTTTATCAGTTTACAAGCTGGCAGGCTTATATGAATTCAATTGATAAGCGCGATGAGCTTCCCTGGTGGTCATATAGCAAGGATGATTTTAGAGAAAATACCCAAGGACTGCGGCAGGTAAGCACTTTTAAACAAACAATTAAGAAAGAAGGTTCTGTACAATATATTGAGCTACCGGAGGCGCTGAATAAAGGTTTTTATTTAATAGAATTTAATGTTAGGGGTATCAAAGATCAAGTTTGGTTGCAAGTAAGTGATCTAGCAGCTTATTTGAATATAACAAAAACAGATACATTGGTTTGGGTGAATGATTTACGGTCTAAGTCAGTGGTTAGCGGGGCAGAAGTTGAGTTGGTAAATATGAATTATCGACGCCAAACAAATGGGAAAGGTATAGCTACTTTTAATACACCAGCTGAATTGATAGAGAGTGGGGATAATGAAAAGGGAAATAAAAGATATTATTTTAAGATAAGTAAAGGTGGAGATGTATTAATAATGGCGGCGTCTAAGATTAGTCGATCATATGGCTGGAATAGTATCCTTCAAGCTGATGATTATTGGCAATATCTATATACTGATCGTCCTCGTTATCAAACTACGGATACGATTCAATATTGGGGAATGATTAAGGGGCGGGATAATAATAAGATTAAGGAGAAGGTTACAGCTACCTTATTTAAGGAGGGTTATGTTGACTACTATTATCGACCAGTACATATTATGGAGCAGGAAGTTGAATTGTCCTCTGCGGGTATATTTTCAGGCGAGATGAAATTCAGTGATTTGCGGCCAGATTATTATACTCTAGAAATTAAGGTGGGTGATAAAGTTCTTAAGCGTAAATATCTTAATATCAGACCATATATTAAGCCGGCTTATGAATTAACATTAATTCCTGATCGGAAAAGGGCGTTCGTTGGTGAGAATATTAATTTAAAGGTTCAGGCGGCTTTTTTTGAGGGTACGCCAGTACCTGATCTAGATTTAGTTTTAAAGATGCCCGAAGGAGAGTACAAGTTTAAAACCGATGAAAAGGGTCAAGCTGAATTAACTTATACTAAAAAATATGAGGAGTGTTATCAGGGTTATAGCTGTTGGCCGAAGCATGCTTATTTATCTATTTATCCGCAGAATAGTGAGTTAGCTGAGATTTCGGCTGATGCGAATGTGCGTTTTTATGGCCCTAATGTTTATTTAGAAGGTGAAGTAAGCTACCCGCAAGAAGGAGTCGCAGAGATTTCAATGATCGGTAGATTTATTGATTTAGAAGCCGTAACTGAAAATTTTTGGTGGGGTAGCAAATTGGGAGAAAAAATAGCACCCGGAGTTAAAGTTGAGGGTGAGGTGACGAAAATAACATATACTAAAAATGAGACAGGTACTTATTATGATTTTATAAATAAGAAAACTTACAAACAATATAGTTATGGCCAAAAGGAAGAACAAGTAGATTCATTTAGTGGAGTAACTGATAATAACGGGAAATATGTTTATCGTCGCAACGTGGAACCAGAAACTTCATATCGAGTCAACTTAGAATATTATGACAGTTCTGGGAAGTACAATGTACATACCTACCATCTTTTTTATCACAATGGTCGATCAATTCACCGTTATACTGGGGGGAATTATTCATATTATCATTTTAGTTTTAGCAAAGAAGATGATGCATATGTGGTGGGTGAAGGAGTCCAGGCTAAATTTATGATCAACGATGATCCGATGCCAGAAGGGAATAACAGATATTTGTTTTTGCAATTACAGAATGGGTTGCAGGAATATGCCATAGCCAATAACTATGAATATTATTTTCCGTTTGAGACGCGAGATATACCCAATGTTAATTTAGTGGGCGTCTATTTTAATGGTTCTTCTTACACGACTACTCAAACCAGTTATTATGGGCGATCAGTAACTTTTGATAATAGCGAGAGAGCCCTGAAGATCGAGATTAAGACAGATAAAGAGATGTATGAGCCGGGTGAGGAAGTAACTTTGAGCCTAGAGGTTAAGGATACAAAGAATAGATCGCGTGAAGCGGATGTAAATATCAATTTAATTGACGAGGCTTTTTATGCAGTAGTGGATGATAGCGCCACGCCTTTAGCGGCTATCTACAATAGTCTGCGACCAGGTTCGTTATTGGAGAATAAAAGTCATTATCCTATTAGCCAGCAGTTTGGTGGTACAGAAAAAGGTGGTTGTTTCGGGGCAGGTACGATGATTTTGATGGCTGATGGTGCACAAAAGCCGATTGAAGACGTGGTAGCTGGGGAGAGAGTGATGACTTTTGATGACCCAAGAGATTTAGATAAAGTTAGCGGAGTAGTGAGTGAAGTTTATCAGCATATTGTATCAGAATATTTAATTATTAATGATGAATTAGAAGTAACGCCCCAACATTTGGTCTACAGTAATCATAGATTTCAAGAGGCGGGTGGACTGAAAGTTGGTGATTGGTTGCTGGATTCAACTGGTAAAAAAGTTATAGTTGAAAATATTGAAGTGCGACGTGAAATTGTGCCTGTTTACAATTTACGCATTGATCCTCAACATACTTATTTCGCTGGTGGTTTTTATGTACATAATGAAAAGGGCGGGGGTCCACGTGAATTTTTTACTGACGCAGCTTTATTTAAGTCAGTTAAGACTAATAGTTCAGGTAGGGCGAGTGTAACTTTTACTTTACCTGATAATATTACTTCTTGGCGGGCAACAGCTCAGGCAATCAGCAAAGATATCTTTGTTGGCGTGAGTACGACTAAGGTGCCAGTTTCTTTGCCTGTTTTTGCAGAAGTGACGATAGGTGATGAATATTTAAAAGATGATAAGCCAATTGCTCGAATGAGGGCTTTTGGTGTAGCACTTAGTGGAGATGACTCAGCCAGTTTTACTGTTAAAGCACCAAGCATGGGGGCTGATTCGTCAGGACCATTTAAGGCCAAGGCTTTTCAACCAGCTTATTTCAATTTGCCTGATTTAACGGAGGGCAAGCATGATATTATATATGAGCTTACTACCGATGAGGGTGATGATGCTATTAAATTACCGTTAGATGTAATTGAATCAAGATTGGAGGCACAGTTTGCCAGAAGCGAAAAATTAACTGCCCAAACTCAGGTGACAGCTGATAATGATAAACCAATGGTGATTGTTTTAAGTGATGAGGGACAAAGTCAGTTATACAAACCGCTTCAACGTTTAAGTTGGTCTTGGGGTGATAGAGTTGACCAACAAATTTCTAGGAAAAAAGGAAGGGAAATTTTGAATGATATATATGAAGAGGATATTAGAGAGTATAGTTTTGAAGCTCACAATTATCAGATGTCCAACGGTGGGATTACCTTATTGCCCTACAGTGATGACGAGTTAGAGTTATCGGCTCGCATGGCGAGTGTGGGAGCAGATGGTTTTGATAAAGAATCTTTAGCTCAATATCTTTTCCGGAAGCTTGAAGATAAAAACAGTAATCGAGAGGAAATTTCTTTAGCTTTGTATGGTTTGGCTGAACTTGAAAGACCTGTTTTAACCAGAATACGAGTTTGGCTAGAAAGAGATGATTTAAGTCCCAAAGAGAAGATGTATTTAGCCCAAGCGTTATTTGATTTAGGGGCGGAAGAAATGGCCAGAGGTTTATATTATGGAATTTTAGAAGAGCATGCGGAGAAAAAAGAGCCTTACGTAATTCTTAGAGTGAATAATGATCAAGATGAGGTTTTCCATATGACAGCACTGGCTGCTGTTCTGGCCAGCTCCTTAGATGCGCCAGAACGTGATGGCTTATGGAAATATTTAACTGAGAATCAAAGACTATGGGGTGATAAGAAAAATAGTGAGAGATTATTTAATTTAGAAAAGTTAAACTATATTGAGCACACATTGCCCAACTTGAAACCAAGTCCAGCTAAAATAGTGTATGAGTTGTTTGGCAAAAAGAAAGAGGCAAAGATTACTGGTGGCAAGATTCATACATTCCGCTTAGAACCAACTGATGTGAGTGAGCTTAAATTTTTATTTGTTGAGGGAGATGTGGGTATTTCTGTGCGCCAGACTAAGCCGATTAATTTGAGCCAGGTTGAGCCAGATTCAGCCATTGGTATTAGGCGAGAATATTATGTAAACGGTAAACAAACCAATACTTTCAGTGAAAGTGATATTATTGAGGTGCATTTATACCCAACTTTTGGTAGCAAGGCAATCAATGGTGAATACCAAATTACAGATATTTTACCAAGTGGATTGATGCCGATCACTAAATTATATCAAAGAGGTGGCAGGTATGATTGCCATTATTGGTATCCGTATAACAGTGATGGCCGGATGGTTAAGTATAAGATTAATCGGTATTGGAGAAGCAATTATTGTGGTGGTGATTTTATTAAATATTACGCTCGAGTAAAGAACAGAGGCGAATATAAGGCAGAGCCAGCTATTATTCAATCTTTTTTAAATCCAGATTATATTAATTATTCAAATAGTGGGACAATAAATATTAGTGAATGAAAAAAGTATATTTTATTTTAATTATAATAATAGTAGTGAGCGGGATTATTTATGCTGTGCGTTATAACAATAATGACCAATCTGCCATACTTGGATCTAAGAGTGGTGAACGACAGATAATTTATCTGAATGAGATGTTTTATGAGTTAGAAAATTTTAGCAGAGCGACTAAACTGGCTGAAGGGACCGCTAAGCAAGATAATATTTATTCGATAGTGATACCCCATCATTTATTGGCATCTGAATATATTGCCGAGCTGATAAAAATGTCGAGTGGTCGGGATATAGATACAGTTGTTATTATTGGACCAAACCACGAGAATATTGGTTCTGATCGTGTAGCCACTGTAAAAGCAAGCTGGGATACACCCTTGGGTCTAGTAGAAACAAATGAAGACCTGGTTGATAACTTCGCAGCCGATTTTAAATTAAAATCCGACTACCAGGTTTTTGCTAATGAACATTCAGTTGGAGCGATTGTCCCCTTTGTTAAATATTATTTGCCGCAAGCAAAGATTTTGCCAATTGTTTTTAGCTCTTATGCCGGCATGGGTGAAGCTGGGGAAATTAGCCAGTGGTTGATAGACAATTTACCGCCCAGAAGTTTAGTTATTATTTCAACAGACTTTTCTCATTATTTGACAAAACAAGAGGCTGACCGCAATGATGATATTATCCAGCAGTTAATTTTAGAGAGAGATATCGAGAAAATTGTAGTACTTAACAATGATTATGTTGATTCACCGGTCAGTTTAGTAACGGCTTTAATGTATGCTGAGGAGAATGATTTGCAGACTGAAATAATTCATAATTCTAATTCGTTTGATTTTTCCGTAATTAAGCCAACAGAAACAACGAGTTATTTTGCCATTACTTTTTGGCGATGAATTATGTGGTTAAAGAAGATTAAACCTAAGATTTTGATACTAAGCCTGTCGCTCACAGGCTTAGTTATTTTATCAGTAGCCCTTCTAATATTTAGTATGAATTATGGGGAGAATGATGTTAAGGGTTTTTGGAATGTAACGAAACTGCCGCAAGAGGCCGCGCAAGGAATTGTTGATTTTGTTTATTTGCCTAAGAACAAGAAGGTTGAGCCTTCAATTAGGATGCTTTTTTGGGGAGATTTAATGCTTGACCGGTCGGTGGCACACAAAATAAAGGGGAAAGGAGTTAATTATTTATTTAGTCAGTTGGAGGAAGATAATTTTTTTGATGATTATGATTTGATGGTGGCTAATCTTGAAGGAGCGGTGACTGACGGGGGAGCACATTATTTGCCAGCAATGGGTAATGATTTTGCTTTTGATCCCGAGGTTGTTAAAGAACTGGGGGATTATAATTTTAGTTTTTTTAATTTAGCCAATAATCATTTAACTGATCAGGGTGAGCGAGGAGTGGCGGAAACTAAAAAGAATTTGGATGAATTAGGGTTTTATTATAGTGGTTGCAGGGATGGAAGAGTGGATGAGTGTAGCGCGAAGGTTGTTGATGTAAAAAATAAGAAAATTGGTTTGGTTGGCTTGAGCATGGTTTATTCGAGATTCGACTTAGAGCAAGCTAAAGAGCTGGCTAAGGGATTAGCAGTAACAACTGATTTTGTTATAATTAATATTCATTGGGGAGAAGAATACAAAACTCAATTTAGTTTATATCAGCAGGAAATTGGCAGAGGATTAATTGATGCTGGAGCAGATTTAATTATTGGCCATCATCCCCACGTTGTGCAGGGGATCGAGGTTTATAACGGTAAGCCAATTTTTTATTCTTTAGGTAATTTTGTTTTTGATCAATATTTTTCGCAAGAGACGCAGAAAGGGCTAGCGGTGGAATTAGTTTTTCGAAAAGATGAAGTAAATTTTAAATTATATCCATTTAGGTCGCAAAGCAGTCAGGTGGGTTTAATGATGGATGTGGAGAGAGAAGTGTTTTTGCAAAATATAGTTGAGAGGTCAGTACTTGATGAAGAATTGGTTGCTCAAATAAAAATTGGTAGTTTTATACTATCAAGATAATTAATTAACCAAATTGTCTAGCGTATAAGGTTTTTTTAAAAATTATTTAATCTGTTTAAAAGTTTTATATATGAATCAGCTAAAATTAGCTGGATTTTTTGACACATGATGAAATAAAACGTATATTATATGCGTAGTATATATTAAGGGCTATGATAAGCTTATTTTATAATACAATAAAAATATGGGTAAAATACTAAGTTTTGTTAAAAGGCATAAGATTTTTTCTCTAATAATATTGGTTGTTTTAATAGTAGCCAGTTATTCTTCATACAAAAAAATAAATACGAAGGAAGGCGAAATAAGCTATGTGTCTCAGGCAGTTGAGAGGGGGATGTTGATCTCGTCCATTTCTGGGACAGGTCAAGTTTCGGCTTCAAGCCAGATTGATATTAAATCAGAGTCATCAGGAAAAGTCGTATATATTGGAGTGGAAAATAATCAAGAGGTTAGAGCAGGTCAGTTGGTAGCGCAGCTAGACGCAACTGACGCTATGAAGGCCGTGCGTGATGCCGAGATTAATTTAACCAGTGCAGAATTATCACTTGAGAAATTAGAAGAACCGGCCAGCAGATTATCGATACTCCAGGCTGAGAATAATGCGATTCAAGCAGAGGAGGCTAAAATTAATGCACAGGGAGATTTAGTGGAAGCTTATGAGGAGGGCTTTAATGATACGGCTGATACTTTTCTTGATTTGCCGTCAATTATGAGTGGGTTGGAAGATATTTTTTTTGAAGATAGCTTGAATAATAGTCAGTGGAATTTGGATTATTATGTTGACTCTGTTGATGATTATAATGATAAGATTGTAACTTACAGGGATGATTTTTATGACAGCTATCAGCTGGCCAGAGAAAAATATGATTTAAGTTTTGACGGTTATAAAGAAGCCAGTCGTTTTTCTGATGCAGAGATAATAGAGGATTTAATAGAAGAAACTTATGAAACTGTTAAATATATTGCGGAAGCAATTAAGAATGGCGCTAATTTAGTTGATTTGCATGAAGACGTGATGACTCAAGTCGGGTTGACGGTCAAGAATGGAGTGAATGCCCATCAAAGTAGCTTAGCGTCTTATACAAATACCACTAATGGTCATTTGTCAGGCTTACTTAGCGCAAAGAATTTAATTGATAGTTCAGAGGAAGATATTGTTAATAGCCAAAGGGATATAGATGAGAAAAAGGAGATATTGGCTGATCTGAAAGCTGGTTCTGATACGCTTGATATCCAATCTCAAGAGTTGTCTATTTTGCAAAGAAAGAACTCTTTACTGGATGCTAAACAAAATTTAGCTGATTATTATATTTATGCTCCGTCAGATGGAATAATCACCAATTTAGATTTAAGTATTGGGCAATCAATTACTAATTCAACGATGGTGGCTGATTTTATCTCTCAGCAAAAAATTGCTGAAATTACTTTGAATGAAATTGATGCGGCTCAGGTCAAAGTAGGACAAAAAGTAACTTTAGAGTTTGACGCAGTTGAAGATTTATCAATTACGGGAGAAGTGGTTGAAATTGATGAATTGGGTGCGGTGACTCAGGGCGTGGTGAGTTATGATATAAAGATTGGTTTTGATGTGCAGGATGAGAGGATAAAACCGGGTATGAGTGTGAGTGCTTCTATTATACTAGAAGCAAAACAAGGTGTTTTATTGGTACCAATTAGTGCAGTTAAGAGCCAGGCTACATCCAGTTATGTTGAAGTTTTAGCTGATTCTTTACCGCAAAAAAGAATGGTAACTACTGGTTTGAGTAATGATGTAATGATAGAGGTGGTTGATGGACTTGAGGAAGGTGAACAAATTATAATTCAAACTATAAATAATGGTGATGCCTCGGGAGTTTCTAGCAAAAATACTCAAGGAGGCCAATCTAACAGTTCAATGAAAAGTATGTATAGAATAGCGCATTAGCTTATGATTAAATGTGAAAATATTACTAAAATATATCAGACTGGTGACACTCAACTTGAGGTGTTGAAAGAGGCTTCTTTTAAAATAAAAAGCGGAGAATTTGTAGCAATTACTGGACCATCGGGAAGTGGTAAATCAACTTTGATGCATATTCTGGGGGTGCTGGATCGACCGACTAGCGGTCACTATTTTTTAAATAACAAAAATGTACTTGAGCTGTCCGATGATGAATTGGCTGAAATTCGTTCTCAGAATATTGGTTTTGTTTTTCAATCTTTCAATTTATTGTCACGGGCTACGGTTTTGAGAAATGTAATTCTTCCTCTGGTGTATGACGGAAAAACCCCTATTGCCAACCGTCAAAAAAAAGCAGAGGAGGCATTAAAGGCAGTTGGCTTAGAAAAAGATCGTTGGCATCATCTTTCCAACCAATTATCAGGTGGGCAGATGCAGAGAGTAGCAATTGCTCGGGCTTTAGTTAATGAGCCTGATTTAATTTTGGCTGATGAACCAACTGGCAACCTTGATTCAAAAACCGGTGACATTGTTTTAGATACTTTTAAAAGATTAAACCGAGAGAAAGGTCATACTGTAATTTTAATTACTCATGAAAAGTATGTTGCCGAACATGCTGACAGGATAATTGAAATTAAAGATGGAATGATTGTGGCTGATAGAAAGACAAATTTTTCTGAATTAAAGAATAAATAATTTTATGAAATTTTCAGATTTATTCCAAGAAACATATCTTACCTTATGGGCTAATAAAGCCAGATCGGCCTTGACGATTTTGGGCATTGTAATTGGCATTGGTTCGGTTATTGCTATGATTTCTATCGGCCAAGGAGCGGCGGCAGATATTCAAGCAAATATTCAGTCGCTTGGTACTAATTTATTGGTTGTGACTCCTGGTTCGCAACAAGGGCCAGGCTCTATGGTTAGGGGAGGGGCTGGGTCAGCTACGACATTAATTTTACAGGACGCAGAAGTCATTGAAGCGCAGATTATAAATATTGAAGCGGTGGCACCAAACACTGCCAACAAAAAACAAGTTAAAACTACCCAAGGAACGAATACTAATACTAATATCTATGGGGTGACTGCCAGTTACCAATCAGTAAAAAGTATAGATATTGATTTAGGGAGTTTTATTAGTGATCAGCATGTAAAGAGAATATCAAAAGTTGTAGTTTTAGGCCCGACAACAAGAGATGATTTGTTTGGTGAGGGGGTTGATGCGATAGGCCAAAAAATTAGGATTGAGAACTTAGAATTTACTGTGATTGGTATTACCCAAAGTAAAGGAGGAACTAGCTTTATGAGTTCGGACGATTTAATCTATATTCCAATTTCTACTGCTCAACAATACATGACAGGTGGTGACGCGGTAAGTAGTATTAATGTCCAAGTTGTTAACGAAGGGTTAATGACGACTGTTCAAGACCAAATTACAAGTTTGCTCTTAGCAAGACATGGTATTTCCAATTCAGATGATGCTGATTTTAGTGTTATAAATCAGGCTGATATTATGGAGGCAATGAGCTCTGTAACGGGTACTTTAACTTTGCTTTTGGGAGCAATTGCTGGAATTTCCTTATTGGTGGGTGGTATTGGTATTATGAATATGATGTTAACGACGGTGACTGAAAGAACAAGAGAAATTGGTTTGCGAAAATCTTTGGGGGCAAAAAGTAGTGATGTTAATATTCAGTTTTTAGCTGAATCGGTTGCTTTGACTTTTGTTGGTGGTATTATTGGTATTTTTTTGGGATGGTTGGCGTCTTTGGCAGTTACAAAATTTAGCGGAACAACAACTGTTATTACTTCATTTTCAATATTATTAGCGTTTGGTGTGTCAGCTGCAATTGGAATTATTTTTGGTTATTATCCGGCACATCGAGCGGCTAAGCTTAATCCAATTGATGCTTTAAGGTATGAATAAGATTATTAATTAGTTATTATGTACATGAAAAAATATTATATTATACTTCCACTGTTGTTGGTTTTAGCGATAGTAACTGGTTGCGGCAATAAAGACGATGGGATAAACAGAAGCCAACACCAAGAAGAGGCGGAAAATAATCAAATGTTGAGATGGGATGAAAATTTTGAAGAGCTTGATAGGAGTTATTTGACGATTGGTAGCCAGATTTTAGTTATGGGAATTGCAAATAGTGATGGTAGTCTTTTGGCTAATCAAATTATATTAGGAGATGATGAAACTGATTTTAATCAATTGGGTAGAGGGATGATGATTGAGGTTGAAGATGAAGATATAGATAATCAAGTAATAAATAGAGATAGACCTAATTTTGAGCAAATGCAAGATATCAGCCAAGAGGAGAAAATGGAATTTATGGAAAAAATGAAGGCTGAAAGAGGCGTGGGCAATGGGGGTATGATGAAGAAAGCAAGAGGTGGCATGATGAGATTAACGGGTAACGTAATTGCTTTGGATGAGAATAGTTTGACCGTGGAGATTGAGGACGGGGGTTCTAAATTAGTGTTTTATTCAGATAATACGATGATTTTAGAAAAGCGTGTAACTGAAGAATAGTTAGGGAGGTTATTTCTTTACGGCCCCCTTAACTTGTAGAATTAATGAAAGTTCCTTTAATAATATTAGAGGGACTTTTTTGCTTGACAAAATATAGTTATGGGTATATACTCAATATAGAGATGTGGATAATTATGACTATTTATTCATAATTACCTAATCTTAGTTAAAAGTCGAGTAAACCCTCACACCAAAAATTTTTAATGTGGAAGTTGTGGATAAATCATCAGCTAAATAATACTTTTTGGTGTGAGGGTGAATTATAAATAAAATAACTAATAAAATATATGAATTTAAATAGAATGGGTCCGCAAAATCAAGGATCAAAAACAGGCAGAGGAATGGGCAATTGTACTGGAGCAGTTAATTCTGGACAAGCACAAGGATTTGGTCGTGGAATGGGCAGAGGTTCTAATTTTGGTAAAGGATTTGGATTAGGCTCTCGCAGGGCAACAAAAGCAGGTAATGTTTCAGATACACAAAATTATTTGCAAGATTTAAAAGACGAAATCAAAGATACAGAAGATTATTTAAAAGATCTTAAATCCGAGAAATAAAAAATAATCCCGCTAATTTTTATTAAAGCGGGGTTGTTTTTTATAAGTAAATTTTGTAAAATTAAGTTAAGTTAAAAATTAATAATTAATTATAAAAAATATGAAAATCGCAATTAGTTCAACAACTCAGAACATTGATGATAAAATTGATGAGACTTTTGGTAGATGTCCATATTTTATCATTGCCGAAATTGAAGATGGAAAAATAGAAAAAACAGAAGCTATCCAAAATAAAAGTACAGACCAAACCAGCGGAGCTGGAATCTCGTCAGCTCAATTAGTGGCAGAAGAAAAGGTTGAAGCAATCATTACTGGCAATGTCGGGCCAAGAGCTTTTGATATTTTAAGCCAATTTAATATTAAAATTTATGCTGGCAGTGGTGTAGTAAGAGAAGCTGTGCAAAATTTTATTAATAATAAGCTTGAGGAGATAAAAAAATGAAAATAGTAATTCCAACAAATAACAAGACAGGTTTAGATGATGAGATAGCTGAGCATTTTGGTCGTTGTTTAACTTATACTTTTCTTAATGAAAAAGGCGAGGTTTTGGAAACAATAGAAAATACTAGTGAGCATAATGGCGGAAAAGGATTGCCACCTGAATTAATGAAAAAGCATGGATCAGATATTTTATTATGTCAAGGTTTAGGCTCAAGAGCTTTAGGTTTATGTAAAGAATTTGGAATAGATGTTTTTGTTTATCAAGCAGAAACAGTTAAAGATATTTTTGAATTATGGAAGAATAATAAATTAAAATTAGCAAGCAATGAAGATGCTTGCCAACATTAATTATGAAAATTGCAATTACTGGCGGAAAAGGCGGTACTGGCAAATCAATGGTCTCCACATCTTTGGCAGTTGAATTTGCCAAAGATAAGAAAACAACATTAATAGATGTTGATGTTGAGTGTCCGAATGATCACTTACTGCTTTCTGCCAAAAGAAAACAATTTAATAAAATTTACCAACCAATTCCTAAATGGGATATGAGTAAATGCACCAAGTGTGGTAAATGTGCGACTGTGTGCAAGCAAAATGCGATTGTTTTTGTTAAAGATAAATACCCGGCTTTTGTTAAAGATGTTTGTATTGGTTGTAAGGCTTGCATTGTGGCGTGTCCAAATAATGCAATCTCTGAAACTAAAAAGGAAATTGGTATTATTTACACAGGTAATAATTATGGTGTAAACTTAATATTAGGTGAACTTAAATTAGGAGAGTTAGCTTCTGGTGAAGTTGTAGCTGAAGTTAGAAAAGAGGCTGAAAAAATAGGCAAAAAAGAAAAGACGGAAATAACCTTAATTGATTCTGCAGCTGGTATTGGTTGCCCGGTAATTGCCTCACTTGTTGGCACAGACTATATTGTAGCTGTAACTGAACCAACCCCGTCAGCTTTGCATGATTTAAAACGAGTTTTATACTTAGCTGACTATTTTCAAATTAAACATGGGATTGTGATTAATAAATATAGTTTGTCAGATAAATTTTGTTTGAAAATAGAAAAATTTGCTAATGAAAGCAATATTAAAATTATTGGCAAGATTCCTTATCATCAAGATTTTGTTAAATCAACTATTGAAATGAAGCCAGTAGTAGAGATTAACTCGGAATATAAAAAGGTATTTCAAAATATTATTAAAAAAATAGAGAAATAATTTTATGCCTAGACCAAGACTTAATAGAAAAATTAAATTTAATCCCAATGTGGTCTATTTTAAACCACGAGGAGTACCTATGAGGGATTTAGAGGAAATAGAATTAACTGCTGAAGAAGTAGAAGCTTTGCGTTTGAAAAATATTAAAGATTTAGATCAAGTTGAATGTGCAAAAAAAATGAATACTTCCCAAAGTACTTTTCAGAGGATTTTAAGTTCGGCTTATAGAAAGATTAGTGAGGCCCTGATTGAGGGTAAGGCAATAAAGATTGTTAAATTATGACTTGACAGTTGTAATTTGATATGTTATACTGTTTCTGTAAGTACTAGAATAATTAGTAACTATAGAAATGAAAAAAGAGATAGAAAATTTACCATATTTATCTAAAACAGCCCTGGCTAATTATTTAGATAAAAATCCCAATACTTTGCGAAATTCAATAAGCTATTGGGTAAAGAATAAATCTCTAATTCGTTTGAAGAGGGGTTTTTTTGTCTTTCAGAAATTTTTGGAAAAAAGAGATAATTCATTGTATTATTCCCGGTTTTTAGCCACTAAAATGATTGAGCCGAGTTATTTAAGTAAAGAATTTGTTTTACAGGATTATCAGATGTTAACAGACGTTGTTTACGGTTATTCAATAGTAACTAGAAAAAAAACAAATTCTATTGATAATGAGTTTGGCATATTTAACTATCAATCAATCAAAAAAGAATTATTTATTGGATTCTCCGTAAAGTCTTATGGTAATATGCGATGGAGTGTCGCCAGTAAGGCTAAAGCCTTATTCGATTATATCTATTTTAATCAAAATAAATTTAATAGAATTACTAAAAATGAATTATTGGGATTGAGATTAAATTTAGAAGTAATGCAAAAACAAGATTGGCAAGAATATGAAAAGTATTTATCAAAAGCACCATCAAAAATGATAGAGATTTATAAAATAATGAAAAATTATGTTGCCAGATAGTTTGAAAAACATAGTCCAATTGGGTAGGGATAGAAATATGTCTGCTGAATATATCAAGATAGAGTTAAAGGAAATGCTTATTTATTATACCCTTAATTTTATATATAATTCACCCAAGTGGAATGAGTTAGTTTTTGGCGGAGGGACAGCTTTGAAAATGATTGGCAAGACAGCCAGATTGTCTGAGGATTTGGATATGGATTATATGGGAAAAAAGTTTGATTCTGGCAAATTTTTATTGGATTTAGTCGGATACTTTAAGCAGTTGGGTTTTGATGATCTTAACTATGCCGCTAGGCAGAGTGGTAAGCTTATAATTTTAAAATTTCCAGTATTGCAGAAGATGGGTTTTGTAGAAAATATAAAATCTGAAAGTGATTTATTATATTTAAAAATAGAAATAGAAAAAAATAAATATTCTGCTTATAATACAAAAGCAACGCCTATAACTAAGAATAATTTATTTTTTGTAGTAAAAAATTATGATTTAGAAACCTTGTTTGCCAATAAGATAGGTGCGATATTAGGAAGAAAGGACAAAATATTCCAAGATAAGTTTGATTTTAAAGGACGGGATTTTTATGATTTAATTTGGTTTTTGGAGAATAGCATTAAGCCAAATTTAAAAAGAGTACAACAAATTGTTAAAGCTGAGCAAGGTAAAGCAATAGATAACTATAATGATATTTGGGAATTAATTAGGAAGAGAATAGAAAATATTGACACACAAGGAATTTATGCAGATATGAAGAATTTAGTGGAGTCACCAGAAGGGATAAAGCAGTTGGCTAATAATTATTTGGATATTTATAATGATTTAGTGGAGAAGTTTAATTAGTTAGTGTGTAAAAATAAATTTTATTATTATGTTAGGGAATAGAAGATTAATTATTTTATTTTTTTTATTGTTATTATTCTTATTAACACCAGTTTTTGTTTTGGCGCAAAACAGTGAGGATGTTTTTAAAGCTGAGGTTGTAGAAATTTTACAAGAAAAAGAGATTATAGGGGAAGACGGTTTGAAAATATTTCAGCAAAATATTAAATTAAGGGGGCTGGAAGACGAGTGGCAAAACAAGGAAGTTATTTTTCAAGGTATTGATGATTTTCAGGTGATAAAAAATAATAAGTACGAGGTTGGTGATAAAGTTATGATGGTATTTAGTCAAGGAGGGAAGGGTGAAGGTTTCTATTATATTACAGACTATATTCGCCATACTAGCCTATACTGGTTGGCTTTATTTTTTATTATCTTAGTTGCCTTGGTTGGTAAGTGGAAGGGCTTGCGAGCTTTGGTTGGCTTAGTGGCTAGTTTTTTTGTAATAATGAAAATTATTGTACCACAAATTTTAGCAGGTGCAAGCCCATTGCTTGTTTCAATTTTTGGTTCAATTTTAATTCTTTTGTTGGTGGTATATTTAACAGAAGGGATAAGTAAAAGATCACATTTAGCTGTTTTAAGTATAACAATAAGTTTGATAATTGTTGGCGTACTGGCTATTATATTTACTAGCATTGCAAAATTAACTGGTTTTGCTCAAGAAGAGTCAATGTTTTTGATTGATTTTGGTAAGACAATGATTAATTTTAAGGGATTATTATTGGCAGGAATAATTATTAGTACTTTAGGTGTTTTAGACGATGTAATTATCAGTCAGATTGTGAGTGTTGAACAGATCAAAAAAATTAATTCTAATTTGTCTAAAAAAGATGTATATAAAAAGGCAATGAAAATTGGGGTTTCGCATATGAGTTCAATGATTAATACTTTATTTTTAGTTTATGCTGGGGCCTCCTTACCATTGTTATTGTTATTCACAATAAATGAACCTCCATTTTTAACTTTTAATCAGATTATAAATAATGAAATAATTGCTATTGAAATAGTCCGAACATTGGCAGGTAGTATTGGGTTAGTATTGTCAATTCCGATTACTACTTTTTTAGCTAGTTGGTTTTTAAAAGATAAAAAGAAAATTTCATTACAAAATTAATTACGCAATAAGTCTAATGAGATTATAGGAACTATGGCAGAATTACCTCAAATTAAAAAGATGAGAAGAAAGGTTGTCGGTAGAGTGGTTAATAAGAAGATGACTGGTTTTGAGGTATTTAATGAAAGGATTTTGAAAGGGGATAAGAGTTTATTCCAGAGAAAGATAGTTGGTAGTAGTTTCCGTTATATTCGGGTGATGGGTAGAATATTAATTATTAAAATAAACTCGGGTTATTTTCTTTTTGTTAATTTATATTCAAATGGAGAGTTTGTTTTGAGTGAACCCAGCACCACTTTTTTTGATAAATCCAAAAAAGTGGTGCTGGGTGAAAGTCCTCCTAAATATGTGCGGGCAGTATTTGAATTTAAAGGAGGATTAAAGTTATACTTTACAGATAAGCGTGCTAATGTGACTTTTGAGATTTTAAACGCTAAGCAACGCAAAAGAAGGTTGGTTTATTTTGGTACAGATCCTTTGGGCAAGAAATTTACTTTTTTAAAATTTAAGCAAATTTTAAGGAATAAGAGAGCAGCACTTAGGAATTTTTTAAAAAATCAGAAATATATTTATGGCATAGGAGATGAATATGTGAATAAAATTTGTATTGAGGCAAGAGTTAATCAGGAGAAGGGGATTAGGGAATTAAGGCAAGCGGAAATTAAGAGGTTGTATAGAGCTATAAGAAGGGTTTTAAAAAGAGGCTTAAAAAGGCCATAATCTTTTAAAAAGAAAGTTTGGCAAGTTATATTATCCAATCAATCGATTGGGTATTTTTTTATGAAATAAAATATGACATGCTGGCGTAGTAATAAGTAGAGCTCTAATAAAGGTCAAAAAGTATAAATAAATCAATTAATATATAAATACATGAAAAACAATAAAAAAGCGATAATGTCATCTTTATTGGCTTTAACAATGTTGGTCACCGCTGGTTCAGCTCTAGCTTACCAAGGTGATTATACTGTAGAAGGTCCTGATTGTACTCCAGAAAAGCACGAGGCAATGGAGCAGGCTTTTACTAGCAATGACTATGACTCATGGAAAGAATTAATGAATGGTAAAGGTAGAGTTACCCAAGTTGTAAATGAAGACAACTTTGCTAAATTTGCTGAAGCTCATCAATTGGCTCAAGAAGGCAGATATGATGAGGCTGATGCAATACGCAGAGAATTAAGATTGCGTGGTAAGGATGGAGTAAAAGTAGGTTCTGGTTTTGGTGGCGGCAATAGCCAGGGTAGAGGGCAAGGCAATGGTAATAGGATGAATAATAATTTAGACAGCTAAGAGGAAAATTATATTCCACAAAAGCAATCTCATCTATTTGAGATTGCTTTTGCAATTTAACAAATTATGTTAAAATTAATTTATATTTAGAATGTATTTATGAAAAAAATAATTTTTATCTCACTATTTTTAATTTTAATTGCCGGGCCTGTTTTTGCTTTGTGGGATGATTGTCCTTACGGAGAGGTTGATTGTCCTTATCCTGGTGATTGCAGTAGGTATATTGACACAAATAAAGATGAGATATGTGACCATTCTCAACTAGTCCCAGAAGATATAATTGAAATAGATACGAAAGAAAGAAAGTATCTTTTTTTGCCTTTAGCTATCTTTTTAATTGTCATATATTTAGTCACGCATATTTTATCAAAAAAGAAAATTATTAGTATTGCTGGTCATAGAAAGTTTTGGAATGTTCTATTATTACTAACTTTTTTAGGCGCTGGCTTAAGCGGTATTTTTTTAGTTTTGCGTATTAATATGGGTATTGACGTTGGCTGGGCGTTTAAAGTCTTTTCTCATTGAACAATGAGCCTAAACTATTGAGTTAATTCTAGTTATCTT
>CAZNIO010000015.1:22235-27518 GCA_964573135.1 uncultured Gammaproteobacteria bacterium | reverse complement strand
TTTATTGTATCATAATTCACCAAATACAGTTGTCTAGAGGATGGGTACATTATACTTTACCAGATGATATCACGGCATATTTGGGGACCACTAGGGCTAAAACCTCTTGCAGAGAGGACGTAGAAGAGCCATGGTGAGCTATTTTCAATATATCTGAGCTAAGAGATGAATTATCATACATATCAACCATTGTGTGCTCTGCCTCTTTTTCAATATCTCCTGTGAATAGAAAAGAATTCTCGCCATGTTCTAGCCTAAAAGTGATTGAAGAATTATTTAAATTATCAACTTTTTTGCCTGCCATGTTCTCTATTGGCCAAAGGAAGGTAATTTTGATGCTTGGTTCAAAAGCTATTTCATCCACACAGTCTGGTTGATTTGCATGACAGGTAAAAATATTTTTAGTTAGAATATTCTTTTCTTTAATTAAATTTAAGAATTCTAAATACTTGTTGGAAGTATGTACAACGCCAGTTAACCAAATTTCGCCTACTTCATATCTTTGTAATACTGAGACTAATCCGTCAACGTGATCGCTATGAGGGTGTGTAAGAACTACAACATCAATATATGTGTCATTCCAATCTAGATTGGAAGATAGCTTTTCAAGTATTGAGTTGTCTGGTCCTCCGTCTATAAGGATTTGTTTGTTGTTCGGGGTATTTATTAAAGCGGAATCGCCTTGGCCGATATCAAAAAAGGTAACTTGGAGTAAGTTTTCTTGGGACGTCCCCTGAACCTGGCCTTGGGGAGAATCAGAATGTGTGCCTAAGTCAAGTTGAGTAAGGGCAATGATTATTAGAGATAGGATAAGGCTAAATATTGACAATTTTTTGACTTTATGCGTCATGGTGATATGATTTAAAAATAAACAAAAACTCAATAAAATAAGGGGCTTAAAATGTCATACCATAGTTGTATATTTTATTGCCCGCAATGCAAGAGGCATTTTGTAGAAATAGGCGGCCAGAAACAAGGCATTGCGAGTGTAAATAATGAATCGCTCAGTCTTTTTGTTTGCGAAGACTGCGGGTCGAAAGATGAAATAATTGCAGGCGTAGGTTATTCAACATATAGCCTCCGTGGAACAATAAACCCAAAGGAAATCGAATAATATGAGCATCAATATCTCTTTTTAAAAGGGGGTATGATATTGATGCTGTTTTCTTTTTAGAAACCAAATCAACCAAACAAGAAATAAGTAGAATATAAATACCCAGAAGAAGTCGATTTTTTCCACATTATAGCTAAAACCTGATGTTTTCTTAGCTACAAGTAAAATCCACTCTATACCAAGCCACAAGGGATAACCTAAAAGTTTAGCTAAAGGCAGAAAGATAAATCCTGAAATAACTAATATAAACCCTATTATCATTATAAAAGGAAGTAAGGGCAAAACCAATATATTAGCTAAAGGTGCAATAAAGGATAAATTACCGAAATAGTAGACAACCAAGGGTAAAACCATAATTTGAGCACTTAGGGTCATGGTTAAAGTAGACCTTATTTCAAATTTCTTAGGAATTTTAATTTTTTCTAAAAATTTATCAAAATAGTCACCTAAATATATTATACCGCTAACTGCTAAAAATGATAGCTGAAAACCAATATCATTAATTAATAACTTTGGGTTTATTATAAGCAAAAGACAAGCGGCTAAGAGAATAGCATTCATAGAACTATTTAATCTGCCCTCCTTTAAGGCATAAGCCATTAAAAAACCCATAATGGCAGCACGTATGGCAGAAGGCCTAAAACCAATAAGGAAGAGAAAGAGAAGGAGAATAAAGATAGAAAGCCAAAAAGCGCGTGAGCGCTTTAGGCCAATAGCAATAAATAGATTGAACAAGAGTAGGGTTATAATAGAAATATGCAGGCCTGAAATTGCAATAATATGCGAAATGCCGGCACGAGAAAAATTACTATTAACATAGTGCGGAATATTTCTACGCAAACCCAAAGTCATGGCTGAAAGAACTTCCGAATGAGGATAGCGCAGAGAGCTATCAATAATTTTTTTAGATTTAAATTTTAGATTAATAACTGACCGACGGAATTTCTGATATAAGGATAATCCATATAGATCTCCAAGGTTTTCTAAGTTATCTGCCTGATAACACAGGGAGTAAATTCCTTGGGTACTTAAATAGGCTGGATAGTTAAAATCTTCAATCATTTCCGGTTCCTGCAATTGGCACTCTATCTTTAAATAATTACCATAATTAATGGGAGGGAAATTAGGAGTATTAATTAATAGCTTTCCTTTTAAATTATTAATATTACCAATGGTTAACCTGGTCTTATCTGACCTAATGTCTGGCTCATCAATAACCTGGCCCGTAAACTCCATACTTTGCCCGTTATATGAGGCAATATGGTTTTGATCAATGCTTGGAATTGAAATTTGATAACGATAAAATCCGAGAATTAAAAAAACAGCCATAAGGCTGATTATCTTCATAATTTTATTGTGACGGAAGATAAAGAGTAGAGAAAGAGTAAATAGGATGAGAATAAAGAGGTAAAAATTATCGATATGCCAAAACTTTCCGGTTAAAATACCCAGAATAAAAAGCAAGCAAACTGAATAAAAAATTTGTGTTTTGCGCATCTTTATTGCGCCTTAGCGGTTTTAAGATAACTTTCAATAAATTCATCCAATCCCCCATCCAGAACGTCATTTACTTCCACGGTCTCAAAATGAGTACGGTGGTCTTTAACTAACTTGTATGGATGCAAAACATACGACCTGGCTTGATTGCCCCAAGCGGCTTCAGAAAATTCTCCTCTTAGTTTTTGTTTTTCTTCTTCAATTTCTGTTAAATAGTATTGATGGAGCTTGGATTTTAAGATGCGCATGGCAGTTTCTTTGTTTTGGTGCTGAGAGCGTTCATTCTGACAGCTAACGGCGATGCCAGTAGGATTGTGGCGGATACGTACAGCAGAATCGGTGGTATTAACACTCTGGCCACCATGACCAGAGGATTTAAAAGTATCAACGATCAAATCTTCATCTTTAACTTCAACTTCTTCTAATTCTTCCAATTCGGGTAAAACTTCAACTAAGGCAAATGAGGTATGTCGCATCTTTTCAGCATCAAAAGGAGAAATACGCACCAAGCGATGAACACCGGCTTCTGATTTTAAATAACCATAGGCATGCCTGCCTTTGACTTCAAAAATAACTGATTTGAGTCCGGCTTCAGAGCCCAAGGACTTATCTATTATATTAACTTTAAAATTCTTCTTTTCAGAGTACCGTAGGTACATGCGTAAAAGCATATCTGCCCAATCTTGGGCGTCTGTACCGCCTGCTCCGGCATGGATGGCTAAAATAGCGTGATGTGAGTCATACTCATCTGACATTAAAAGATTAAATTCCATTTTAGCAAAACTATTCTCAAGTTTTGCTAACTTTTTTTCTAAATCATCTTTTAAGGAATTGTCTTTCTCTTTATCAGACTCTTTAGCAACAGATAGGATTTCTTCGGCTTCCTTTTTGATATTTTGCCAGGATTCTACTTCTTCACGTAAATCAGCTGCCTGCTTGGAAATTCTGGTGGCTTTCTCTTTATTTGACCAAAAATCAGGCTGTGACATTTCAATTTCAAGAGCCTTGATACGAGTTTGGCTGGTATCCAAATCAAGAAGCCCCCAGGCTTCTTTGATTTTTTTGAGTAAAGTTTGTGCACCTTTAATGATTTCTTGCATGAATTTATCTACCTAGTTGTTTTAATAGATTATTAACGGTATCCATATCAAGATTACTGGCGGCTCCTTGCTGTATATTAAGCAATTCCTTGTATGGACCAAATGTTTGTTCAACAAAAGGAGGCAGGTAGATGATAGCGAAGACAATAGGAGCTATGATGAGAACAAGATATATAAGGCTAATAATGCGACCAAGCGCAATATATCGTTTGGTTTTACGAGTTTGCTTATATATATCATCTAAAATTTCTCTTTGCTCTTCAAGCATCTTTTTTATATCACTATTTGGAGATACTTGTTTTTTGATTTGCTCTGGGTTAATTGCCATAATATTACAATTTATTTGATAATTTATCTTATATTATCATTATACCGTTTTTTACCTGTTTTTGGCAACAAAAAAAAGAGCCGAACGTTGTTCACCTTATGAACAACATATGACTCTTCGTTTTTTTATATTTCTTATATTTTTGAATTTTAGATTTCTTTTTTCCCTTATTTATTATTTGTTTTTATTTCTGCTGTAATTTTTTTTCATAAATTACTATTGTCTAACGACCGATAAGTTAATATGAGCATCTTCTTACCCACATGTTTAGCCGGCAACTTCTTTGCGTTCGAGACTATTGTGAAAACTATTTCTAGTTTTCTAATCCTTATTCTATAAGACAGAATGAAGGGTCTATATCAAAACTACTGCCCGCAAAGTTTGCAGTGGTTTGATATAAATAAATGGGTCAAGGATAAGAGCGGAAGGGTCGTATACATCGAGGATGAAAATAGACCCAGGGTTGAACGGCTCTTAATCCTTGACACCAGTAACCGAGTTGTTTTTGCACCTTCATTTGGGTAGCTACTACAACTCGGCTGTACACCCGATCAAGGTAATTATCACTACCCTTTCTTGATCGGTAGGTTTTTATTTGCGCTGATAAGACAATCGTTTAAGGTGCACTGAATTAACACCTTGACCAGCATGACTAACAATAAACACTTCATATTGCCCATCAGGCACTTTTCCATAAACCTGTAACGGGAAAGCACCAGCGCCAAAGTCTGGGAAAATAGACGAATTATACTCCTGTCCGGTATCGACATTGCGGAATATAAGGCTCCATTTTTCATGTGACTGATGAGCGTCAAGCTCGACTTCGGCCCAAACCTTGCTAACATCATTGAAATCAAAAACGCCCAAAGACTTCGTTCTCTGCTCCACAATGTCCCAACGGACCACGGCATCGCCATTCCAGACAAGAATTAAATCGCTGGGTATTATAGACCATTGGGGCATTAACGTAACGTGTATATACGTTTTTTGCCCTGCCACAACTGGTACGCCTGGCAACTCAGCTCTATAATAACCACTGAGCTCAATATATCCATCATACGATCTGGGTTCCAAATTGATCCATTCGGCACGACTGATCTTAGTACCGAGTCCGACAACTGTTACGCTGGCGCCTAGCGGATGAGTGACAACAATAATGTCACCAGTTGTTGGTTGTTCAACCGCAAGAACATGTAATGAATATGGATGGCTATTACCATCTTGGTCAGTATATGAACCAGTTA
>CAZNIO010000015.1:0-22135 GCA_964573135.1 uncultured Gammaproteobacteria bacterium | reverse complement strand
AGCGTGCGAGTAGCAAATGTGCCGACAGGATCAAATGCAACGTTTTTGGTAAAGACCGGCATTTCCTGATTTGGCTCTACTGACAATACATGTAATGAATATGGATGGCTATTACCATCTTGGTCAGTATATGAACCAGTTACATCAGCCTCGCCGTAACCGACAACCGTGAATGAGTTACCAGAAACAGTAACAACTGAGGCATCAGTTGATGACAAATTGATAGTGCCATCAATAACTGAATTATCAGAGCGGTATTCTTTAACGATGACGTTACGTGATGTGTTAAGCGTGCGAGTAGCAAATGTGCCGACAGGATCAAATGCAACGTTTTTGGTAAAGATGCTGTTACTATCCGGAATGGTCCACTTAATTAATGTGGAATCACGATTGTTAAATTGATCATGGCTATATACCCAACTGGAATCAAGTCCTGGTGGATTACTGCGATTTAAACTTAGCAAAGAACTGCCTATTTCCTTCCCGTTAATTTGTATAAAATTTGGATTTATACTAAGAGGAGGCAGGGTAGATAAGCTACATAAACCAGTAACCTCGCCATTGTTAATCAGATTAAGTGTATATTGATTTTCATCGGTGCCGAGATCGACTACAATATCAACGAATCGGGCATCTGGTAATTCTTGATCTACTGAAACAACCTGATAGATCATCTTGCGAGTAATACTCGTATCGGCGTAATAACCGATAAACTTGTATTCCCAGATGCCTATAGAATCCGCCGGAAAAGTCAATGTGGTATCAAGATTAACCATTGGATTCATAGATTTTACACGACCATCGTGGAATACCAACTTATCTAAACCGATGGTTCGCAAAATAGTAGTACCTTCAATACCCACGAATGTCGTGATGACGTGGTCGGTCACAGACAGATTAACTTGTCGCGGAAGATTTAGAATGTCTTCCGACAATTGTGAACTGACAGGGTTTTTTCTCTTTTTTTCCAATTTGTCACAACTGGAGAAAAAATAAATAGAGAAAATAACTATTATAAATACAGAGATATGTTTTTTCATTGCCAAACTCCTATTCTGAGATTTAATTTCATTGATTAGAAATAAATACGTCCAAAAAGCCTGATGAGTAATTCATAATCAGATTTTTTGACCATGGGCTGATTAGCACCAGTTTCCAAAAGCTGGAAGGGATTATTGGTGTTTTCAAGGTTGTAGCCATTTTTTTCAAACCAAATGGTTTGCATGTATTTTAGTCCAACCTGGCTACCAATGAAAAAATCCTTCCAAATTTTTTGTTGCATATCTAATGAAACAAATAGCCCCTTGGATTCCCACTGGTCTTTTGATCTCTCTTTTCTGTACCCCATGTTGATATAAGGGTCCAGAAAATTAATAGGAATTTTTAATGAGCCATAAAAATCAGTTCCACATTTATCAAAAGTTCCACCTGCTCCAAGCCACCCTCGGCGAATTTGACCTTGAAGGCCACCTCCACCTTCTCCCATCAATGCAGATAAAGAAAACTCTGCTGTCTTAGGGATATGGATGATACGCTGGGGCTTACCAATAATTATGTCCATATTACCCCCCTCTTTCGAGGTTTGGTAACTCTGGAAATCAGGTATATATCCTCCTTTGGGCACAAAAAAGTGAAACACATATTCACTACCTGGCTTAAGAAGTCTATATTGGCTACCATTGGCTATCAACGTATCGTGTTCTGCCAAGTGCCTCGAGCTATCATTTACGATACGGGCAATGGCGACCTTGGTGCCTTTCACTATAGATGAAAAATATATGGTATCGGAGCATAGTGGCTCAATATATACAATAACTGTATCTTGTAAAACCACTGTAACCGAGTCAACGATTGGGAAAGCTCCCGACAGAATATACTCTTTTTTAACATGATGATATGTACCAACGATCATGGCTGTGTCGGGGCGCGAGAAATCATCAGTTGACACAATCCAGTTGTAGTCAATTACGACAGTCTCATCCGCCTCAAGTCCTAGATCCTTGTCATCTGGAACAATTGGGAATGATTTATTTCCGGGATAAATGAGTCGAGCGGAAAGAGACTTGAATGGATTAGAGACTGACAACGTTAAAGAGTCGGGCTCTATAACTAATGCTAGCGGTGATTTATTGGGTTCATCGGTGCGAACCGGTATAACTTGTAATCCTCGATGCGGTGAGTTGAAGACATGAGGCAGTTGAACTACTTCAACGTCCATGGATTCAGCAACTTCCTTGCCGTCGTTAAACCTAATAGCATTTACTGAATCATCTTTTGTGTGCCAAAATCTTTTTGATGTGCGTGCCCAGCCAAGTGAGTCAGACATGCCGCCAAGAAAAACTTTGTCAACATCATAAAGGATTGCTCTTAACTGATCTTTCATTGATCCAGTTAAGCTCCCACCTGGCACTGCTCCAGTAATCTGCTCAGCCTGAAAAAAAACCATGGCGTCGGCAGATAATACTATGGCCAGAGAAAAAAATACTACGTAATAACAAATTCTGTGTACCTTCATTGGACATCTCCTATTTTAGTCCATGAGTTATTTATTATTAATTAATATTAATTAATTTTTTACTTACAAAAATAATTCCCCTCCTATAGTTTATAATTATTTAATTGTCAATTAGCTTTCCATTTATTATTCCATCTGTATCGCCTTAACTTAAAAAAGCAACAATAATGGAATAACAAATATTTAATATAATAATGTATAGCGGAAAAGAGCTCTTTTTCGAGGGCTTTTCATGCATAGGTTCTATTTAATTATTCAAGTATATTACCATATTTCTTAATATTTGTCAAGTCTTGGCTAAAATTAGCTAAAAAATAAAATCCCCGCCTTTTATTAAGGCGGGGTGTTTAAAATGATTAAATTCAATAAAATCAATCAAATACCCCGAGTTTGATTTCAAACAATTTCTCTGTACCTGATCTAAGGACGGTGAATTTGAGTTCTTGGCCTGGATTGTACTCCCCTATTATAGCAGTGAGGGTTTTTCTACCATTAACCAACTCATCTTCCACCATGGTTATAATATCGCCAACCTGGAGGCCAGCTTTGTCAGCTGGACTGCCTTTGGTAACGGCAGTGAAGTTTTCAAAACCAGACAGAAGAGCTCCTTTGTCTCTCATTTCTCCAGTAGAGGGATCAACTTTGGGGTACTTGGCTAGATTAATATAGTGGACACCTAAGTAGGGTCGGTAGATCTTTTCTTTTTTAGCCAAGTCGTCAATGGCCGTATTTAAATAATCCATGGGAATAGCAATTGATGTATCAGCAACTACAGCCACGATTTCGCCGGAGAGATTGACTATGGGTGAACCTGCAAGACTTGGATCATAGCCTTCACGGCAAGAGATGAAATGGCTATATTTCTCAGAAGATGCGACGACATCTTCTAAGATGGTTTCATGCAGACTGGCAATGTGTAAGCTGGCGACACGGCTTTTTGGGTATGAGGCAATAAAGCCATAGACTTTTTGACCGGAGGTCAAATCATTTAAACCGCCTAATTTTATAACAGGTAGATCCTTAGCATCAATTTTAACAAAGACTGCCGAGCTAGTCGGATCTTTAAATACTTTTGTAGGTGCATAAATTTTGTAATCAGCGGTTAAAATAACATAGTCCTTATCCCCTATTCTATCTAGCACACTCTGGGTGGTAACAAGCCAACCATCTGCAGTTAAAATAAAGCCAGAACCAAATGAATAACTATCCTGGTAGAAGGGGCCAGAAACTTCATCTGAATTATCATAAAAACTAACAATGACTGGATTTATTCTTTGGTGCAGGTCCTGCAATCTGACATCTTCGGTAACAGTTATATCTTCTTGGCGTTCAACTATGACCTGTCCATTACCTGAAGTAGTGGGATTACTTGGGAAAAGGAAGTCATAAGCCATGCTTGAGGCAAAGCCGAAAAGAATAGAAACCAAAATAACCAGCAGCCAAATGCTACGGTGATAGGTGGGTTTCTTTATTTCCGGATAGTCTTTGGTTTCTTTATAGAAATCAACTATTTCCTCCTCGGCTTGCTGTTTGGAGTTATTATCCGATCTATTTCTGATAGGTTTACTGGTAAATTTTTTAGCCATGAATAGTATTTTTAAGTCCAACGGGCAGTAAGCAGAGTAATTGCCCAGATAATGCCGACAATCAGCGAATAACGCAAGTAGGCCTGCCTGACTAAGGTGCCTGCTAAGTAATGCTTTGATAGGTTTATTATAAAATAATATGAGCTGGTTAACAAGAGGGCTTTGACAAAGGGGGTAAAGGGCAACCAGTGGATAACTATGAAAAGTTCAAGTAAAACCAGGGCTGACAAATAAATAAAGGATTTTCTACCGGTAGTATTTATTTTAGCAATACAAAAATATTGATAAACCGTTAGAGCCACAACAACAAAACTCAATACTGAGAGTAACCAAAGTGGCAAGCGAAGGAAAACGTGTAAGTTATAAAATCCAACAAAAAAGAAAAAGACGGTAGTCACATTAATAATACGGGATATATTTGAAAGAGAATGATTTTTGTATTGATAACGGTGATAATTAAGGAAAATTAAACGACGGAGGTAAATACTATTGGTAATAACTAGGAAGATTATAATAATTTCTTTAATCAGAAATGAATCTGAGAAGAGGAGAAAGAGCAGGCCAGATAATAGGAATAGAAAAGGAGAGATCAAAAAATTGAAAAAAATGATATCGAGACGCCGATGGGTGGCTAAATAGATAAAGAAAACATTAAAAACAAGAATGGCTAGAGCTGCCCACCAAAAAAAACTGGGCTTGAGAAGACTGACTTCAAGACCAATGATAATAATTAAGCTATATAGATAGGAGAGATAAATTGACATTTATAAACTAATCTAACCAATAGAATTGATCAAGCATTTCTTGCCACTTTTTATTAGCCACATCAATCCCGGAATTACTACCTTGAGCAACGGCTTGTTTTTCTGCCTCAAGCAGGCTGATTAATTTTAAGGTAAGATCCTGATACTCGACTGGAGTAGCTAAATTCATGAGCTTGTATTTGGTTGTGTTAATGAGAAAAAGCCAGTCTTGATTTTGCGACTGATAAGCGGAGCGTTCTTGTAAATAAGTGGCAACAAGGTTTTTAACTTGATTTTGATAATTAATAACTAAGTTGGACTGGTTATCAATCGATTGAACAGTACTGACACCCATAACTTGACCATCTGATTTTTTAAACAAACTAGTATCTTCAGCAATAACTCCAAAAGAGATGGATAAAACAACAACAAGTCCGAGTACAATACTGGATGTAAAATGATGCTTTACAAAGAGTTGTTGTTTAGTCATATAATTTTAAATCATTAATTAAAAAGATTCGAGTCTATGGCTTGCCACTCTTCTCCCGCCTCATCCCATTTAAAGGCGTTTAAATAACAAACTTTATCTTCCTCGTCATAAATCTTCTCAACTTTGACATGTGAGCCAACGCGGTTAGAATAAGTTGTTTTTTCATCAAGAACACGTGGTTTTTCCGTAAATTCTAACTTGACCTTTCCCATAGGGCTAATAAACTCAATAATGTGTTTTTCACCTGGGATATCATTACTAATCGGTTCTTTGTATTCTTTATCAACGCCAAATTTGCCCTCAACTGTGTCTATAAGATTAAGCCATTTGTCTTTAGTCATGCTTTAAGTATATAACATTATTTAGAATAAATACAGCCACAATAGTTTTGACGATAAAATCCTTTTTTCTTTGAAATATCACAAGAATGCTTAAAGCCGTCAGCTTTTTTCCAGTCTTTATCAAAAAATTGTATATCTATTTCTTTGGCCAATTGATTGCCAATTCTACTGATAACACCTGCTTTTTTATGAGGACTTATAGAAAGGGTTGAACCAAAATGAGTAAAGCCTTGTTTTTTGGCAGTGCGCGCAGTTTTTTCTAAACGCATTTGATAACAAATATCACAGCGCTTACCACGCTCGGGTTCTTTTTCTAAACCGCTTGTTAATTCAAACCACTGTTTGTCTTCGTATGGGCCTTCGACTAATTTGACGTTATCCAGACTTTTAATATATTTTTTTAACTCATCCAACCTTGCTTGATATTCTTCACGCGGGTGAATGTTGGGGTTATAAAAAAAGAGAGTTACATATAAGCCTATTTTTTGTAGTTCTACTATTGGATAGCAGGCACAAGGCGAGCAACAGGTATGGAGGAGGATGGATTTTTTCATTATAGATACTGTTTTAAAATATCTCTTACGTTATCACATATATCAAAATCTTCTAGTTGGTTCTTATCCGGGTCAAATAAGACAAGGCATTCCCCTTCTTCTTTAACATTAATATCACGAGGATCAATATTTTTTAAAATAAATACGTGACCCATGCCGTCAGTTTTTTGAGCGGGATATTTTTTGGCGCTAACAAAAAAATCCGAGTAGTACTCTAACTGACTCTTATCAATGAGAATTTCTGTTTCCTCATGAAGTTCACGCACAGCACAATCCAAAGGGTCTTCGTTGGGTTCGCAACGACCACCAAAAAAACCAATTTTACCTGGATTTTTAATTCCTGGGATATTTTTCCTTTTTTGAAGGATAATCTGACTATCTTTGGTGAGTATTAGAATGTTTGAAAAATGACGCATAATTAATAAATTATCTAGATAGCTAACTTAATTTCATCAGGTATATAATCAAATCTCTTCTTAGCTAAATCGATCCAATTTTTTAAAACTTCTTTTTCAACTACTTCTAAATTTAAACTATAATAAACGGCCTTGCCTACTTGAATCCTATTGATCAGCTTTGCCTGATGCGCTTTTTGTAAATACGTAACAAAAGTTTGGCGAGCGACTTTTTTGCCCCTAATTTTAAATAAAGTTTTAAACTGTATTTTCTCTCGTTTAACAAGTGGCCTTAAAACCATCTTGATTTTATCATCTATTTCAAAGTTATTTAAATAATTGTCTTTTTGGACTTCTATACTAGTTTTGATAACTGAAATAATAGATAATACTATCGCTTCTAAGGCAAAGGAAGTAAAATGATTTAAATTTTTTCTTTCTAAAGAATAGAGCAGATGTTTATAATAGCGATCCTTTTCAATGTGATAATAGTATGATGTACTATAGAGATTTTTGGTATTAATTTTTAATGTTCGCAATAATATATGTTCCAAAATTCTACACACTCTTTTATTGCCGTTACTAAAAGGATGGAGGGCATAAAGCAGGCAATGGAAAATAGCAACGGATGTTGGCGAAAAGTCTTTTTTTAACCATTTTATTAACTCCCTTACTCCTTTATCTATAATTTTATGAGGAGCTGGCAAATAACTGCCAACACGGATTAAATCATTATTTCTCCATTTGCCAGATCTGTATGACTCAAATTCACCCAGATGATCGTAAAATATGTCCAGTCCCTGAGTTAATTCAAGATGAAGGCTTTTAATAAAGGCAGGGGTTAATTGTTTTAATTGAAATTCTTGAGAATTTAATTTTCTAAAAACTTTAACAATATTAAAAAATTCCAATCTATCGTGATCGTTTTGATTTAATTTCTGACCGAGCTTAATTTTTTTGGCAATAAAATCATAATCCTTGTTATTGACCACTAAATCATAGACGTCTTTAGCTTCAGCTAGGGTTAAGTTTGATCTTTCAGCTTTAGAAATAGCAAAAGAGGCCAGTAATTCATTTTTGCTGATCAGCGTCTTTTCGACTTCTGGATTCATTAGTGTTTGCTCATATTCAGTTAGCTCTTTGTCTAATTCAATGATTTCTTTATCATTAAAAGGCAATAAATCCTTGGTTAGTATAAATTTATCCAAAAACTGAATATTGAGTATTTTTTGGCTTTTATTGGTCATATTATTAGTCTAATTTTAGTCTAATTATTGGTCTAACTATTAGTCTAATAATAGCATAGGAAGAAGGGTCTGTCAAATCTACTCTTTCATGTCGAAGCTTCTTTTAAAATGATTGGACATATCTCTTTTAATACTGGGCATGACCTTGAAACGTTTGACTAAAATTATTTTTACATCAAGTTCCTGGGCAATATCTTGAAAAATTGAGACCAATTCTTGTTTCTTAACCTGAATTTCTTGGGGAATAGCCAACGGAGTTTTTGCCATAGCTTTTAAAAAAGTATTTTTAAGTTCATCAATGCTCATCTCCGGTATTACGCATGCATTTATGATGAAATAAGATTCTTGATGAACAATAAGAACCAAAGGCGGGTAATATAGCTTTCCGCTTTTCTTGTGGGCTACGGATATGGGCGTTGGGAAATAATCTAGTTCCCAAATACCTGATCGTCTATCAGCTGTCTTTTTCTTGTTTTTTTCTGTTCTTGGTTTGCCCGAGGATGCATGTTTTTTAGGCATAATCAAATAACTTTAATTTAAACATAGATACTTCTATAGAAATTTATTAATAATCTGCGTGTAATTTTTACAAAAATCAATTACAAAATTTTGATCTGAAAAAAAATTCTTTAGATCATAGGATAGTTTTTGGGTAGTAACTTTTTTATTAATTTTTTCCTTAAGTAGCTTCTTGAGCTGTGTCCAATTATCAATATTAGTTAATCTCTTAAGATTTTTGAAGTCGGGTTCAATTTGCTTTTCTAAATACCAAAAAAGATCATAAAAATCCCTACCCTTAACATCAACATCATTATCTTTGCCTTTAAACCATTCTCGGGTAAAAATAGCGTTGAGCTTGCCGGTCATGAGAAACTGCTGGGTATAGTTTCTAACCAGGGTGTTAAAGCCGTAATTAGAAATTGGAGTTAATTCAATTTTGTGATTTTTAAAAATTGTTTGATTGGGCTCTATTTTAACATAAAGGAGTTGGCTTTCCCCAGTAGTTGCCAGCCCTAAATCCTTAAGGATCGGGAACTTTAAATAAATTCTTGTTTTGCCCTGGCATTTAGTGATAACATCAACCATGAATTTCTGACTAAAATATTTTTCAAGGCGCTTGGCCATCTTGGGCAGATCAAGTTTCTTAAAATTCGTGGCCGATAAATCAAAATCAAGATCTTCAGACAGTCTGGGCAGGCCAAAACACATGCGCAAACATGATCCACCAGTGAAAATAAAGTTTTGATATTCTTTTTGGCTGTAAATAAATTCAAGCGTAGGATACTGTAAATATTCTTTGATAAAATTTTTAATAACAAAATCAGGCACGCCTTGTTGCCTTTTGTTGTTTACTATATCTTGTAAAATATTTTTAAGCATAATATAGCTGTTTAATTAGATTAAAAACTTTTCTGAGTCGTTGGCTTCTGGTTAATTTTAAATAAGAATAAGCAGATAAAAATTCTTTTTTACTGATATTTTCCCAATTAAGGCGCAAGTCTATGATAGCCTGTTTACTAATAGGTTTATTCTTCAAAAAACGTAAATACAGGTAATCAAAAAGAGCCTTGGATTTAGTGGCTTCCAGGACGGGGGCTTTATAAAAATATTTAACCGTATAACCAGTAAAAAGCTTGGGTGATATTGAATAATAGCGAAAAGCGCTCAAGTCGTTGACAATTTCTCTGCTGGTCTTTGGCGTAATAGAGGTCATAGCAGTTACTCCTTCAGTTAAAAGTTGATATTTAGCTAAGACATATTCCAGGGAAAGATAAGAGGGTGTTAGCAATTGATTAGCGATATACTCCAAATAGAGATCTTTTTGGGGCTCTTTAGTATATTGACCCTGCAGAATATAACTGCCTTTTTTGAGGGCAATAAGCTCCCTATTTTTTAACCAATATTTAATATTGGCAGATAATACATCCTCGCTTGGCTCAAGATTTCTTAATATCTTTTTGTCCAAGATTAGCAAATCACTGGTTTTTAATTTTAATTGACTTAATTTCATAAAATAGCTGTTTGGGAATTAGTATATTAATTATACCAATTCCTGAACAATTGTCAAGTGAGTATTTTTACTTTCCCTTGTTGTAATAAAGACTCTTAATAAATTCAATCAAGCCAATAACTAAGATACACTCCATAATAATGACAAACCATTCTTGCCAGCCGAGAGATACAGTATGAAATACTTTTTGCAAGAATGGATTATATACCACTAAGAGCTGTAAAAGGATACCAATAACTACACCAAAGATAAGGAAGCGGTTGTTAAAAGGATTGGTGTGCCAGATGGGTTTGCGCAAACTGCGCACAGAGAACACATACAGAAGCGAGTCAAAGGCAAGGGCAGAAAATGCGGCAGTACGGGCTAAATCAAGATCACCAAAACGATTGAAAAAATGGAAGATGAAGAGAGTACCAATGGCGGTAAAAATACTAATAGTAGCTATAAGAATTTTTCTTTCCTTATCTAAAATGTTTCTACTTCTCTTCTCTGGATGCTCGTGCATGATATCTCCTTCTGGCGGTTCTTGAGTTAGAGCTAGAGCTGGGAAAGTATCATCAATTAAATTAATCCAGATAATCTGGCTGGCTAAAATTGGTAGGGGCCAGCCCGCCAAAAGGCTGGCTACTATTATAATAACCTCGGTGAATGAGTCGGAAAGGAAGTAAAGAATAACTTTCTTAATATTATCATAAATTACCCTGCCTTCTTTAACGGCAGCCACAATGGTCTTAAAGTTATCATCCAAAAGTATCATATCAGCAGTTTCTTTGGCTACATCGGTACCTGAACCCACTGAGATCCCTATATTGGCTTTTTTAAGAGCCGGGGCATCATTAATGCCGTCACCGGTCATAGCGACGACGTGTCCCCTGTCCTGCCAGGCTTTAACGATACGCAATTTGTCTTCTGGAGTAACACGAGCGTAAACGGTGATATCTTTAACTTTCTCCTTTAATTGCTTATCATCAAGTTGGGCTAGCTCATGGCCAGAAATAATATTCTTTTTACCGGCACTTAGGCCGATTTCTTTGGCAATGGAAGCGGCGGTTAGGGCATGATCGCCGGTGATCATAACGGTTTTTAATCCCGCCTGTTTGACGGTATCGATGATTTTTTTAATATTTGATCTAACTGGATCTTTAATACCCAAAAGCCCAAGGAAGATAAAATTATCTTGACTGACTTTATCTAATTTTTTAGATGTCTCCCCGACTTGCTTGTAAGCTAGGGCCAAAACGCGCAAACCGCGGCGACTCATTTCTTCATACTGTTGTTGCAATTTTTTCCTGTGTTCAGTGGTAATTTCTGCATGTTTATCTTTGGTATGTGTAGAATAGACATATTTAGAAAATTGCATAACAATTTCTGGAGCGCCTTTAAGATAAACGGTATTGCGGCCTTTGCCTTTATGAAGAGTCATCATAAATTTCCAGGCGCTATCAAAAGGTATTTCATCTAAGCGCGGCTCTTCTTTGTCTATTTCCTTTTTAGAAATGCCAACACTACGAGCAGCTAAAAGCAGAGCTTTTTCTGTGGGCATACCCCGCACAATATCTTGTTTTTCTTTGTGTCTCTCAGTATAGGCGTTATTACAGGCTGAGGCCGCATGCAAGATAAGCATATAGTCGTCTGGTTGATGCTTGGCTGGGTTGAATTCTTGGCTGGAAAATTCGAGATGATGTTCTGGGGTACTAATTTCAACTACGCGCATTTCACCTTCGGTTAAGGTGCCTGTTTTATCGGCACAAATAACAGAGGTCGAGCCAAGGATTTCTGCGGCCAAAAGATGTTTGACTAGGGCTTTTTTCTTTAAAATTCTTTGCATGCCAACGGCGAGTACCATAGTAACAGCGACTAAGAGTCCTTCGGGCACGGCAGAAACGGCGACAGCGATTGCGGTTATAAAAATATCGATGAATGAGCGGCCGGAGGCTAAACCAATACCAAAAATTAAAAGACAAATCGCGAGCACTAGTAAACTAATTTTTCTTGAGAAAATATTTAAACGGCGTTGGAGAGGAGTTACAAGTTCGCCTGTACCAGCCACTAAGCTGGCGATATGGCCAAGCGCAGTACTATCTGCGGTTGATGTAACAACGCCGATAGCGTTGCCTTGAGTGACGGCAGTCCCCATAAAAGCCATGTTGGTTTGATCGGCGATAATAAAATCACCGGATAAGGTTTGATTGTTTTTATCAATCTCTCCAGATTCTCCAGTTAAAGGAGCTTCATTGGTTTTAAGGTCGGTGGCTTGTAATATTCTTAAATCAGCTGGAATTTTGTCTCCAGGAGACAAAAAGACAATATCTCCTGGTACGAGATTTTTGGTTTCAATTTGTTTTTTGTGTCCATCGCGCATGACTTGGCAGTGATTGACGACAATTTTGCGCAAAGAAGAAAGAGCGGTTTCGGCTTTGTTCTCTTGGTAGAAGCCGATAATCACATTAATGACAACAGCCAAAAGAATAACGCCGGCATCAACAAAATCTTTCAGAAGGGCACTGATTAGAGAGGCGGCTAGGAGGATATATACTAGAGAGCTTTTGAATTGGGTTATAAGGATCTTGAGGCGTGATTGACGACGACTTTCTGGTAATTTATTTTCTCCGTATTGTTTTAATCTTTCTTCAACTTCATCTTGAGTTAAACCATTTTTAGAAGAATCTAGTTTAATTAAAACATCATCAGCAGACATGGTATACCATTTATCTGCGCTTTTTTCGCGACGGTTTTTGTGAGACTGTGAAATTTGAGACATGAGGGTTGAATTATATTTTAGAAAAATTATTTACGTTGGGGGAGAATTTTTATTTTAATTGAGTTTGTATTTTCTTTTTTAATTTAGAATATTGATACTGGTTCAAATCTAATTCTATAACTTGCGTGGTTATATTGAGTAGTTTTACTAACTCCTCTTTGTGTTTTTCTAAATCGTATTTATGTAAAATATTTTTATAAAATTCAAAATCAAAATTACCACGAGCTAACAAGCTAATAATATCAATTTTGTCTTTTTCCCCTTTGGCACTGCCTTGGCGTTCATAATGAGCAATCTGCTTGAGGATTAAGAGAATTTCTTTTTTTGGTACAGTAAATCCCTCTAGATTGTGTGTGTATTCTTGAATGTCTTCTGTGGGTATTCCTAACTCTGAATAAAAAGGCACATAAATGTCAATATCAATTTCTTCAATAACAATTTCATATTTTTTTAAGCGGTCATTTTTACTTAAATCGTGAGCTGATCTTAATTTATCAAGCGATTGATAGTCTATAATAATATCAATATCTTTGGATTTTAAACTTTGAGTGTATAAAAAAACTGCCCAACCATCGATAAGAACAAACTCAAATTGATGTTTTAGGCCTTGAAGAATCTTAAAACTCTTAGATGTAATTATGTCTTGGTAATATTGCATGTTCTTAAAACTTACTCTTTAAACCCTTGAGAAAATCTTCGGCATGCCACTCCCCTAAATTCCATAAGTCAGTATAAATTTGAGCCAGGGGAGGAAATGGCTGGTAATTTTTTAAAAAATCATCAGCTTGTAAAACAATTAAATTAGCATTTCCTTTTTTGGGTGGAAATCTCTTTTGAATTTCTTCTAGATTGTCAGTATAAACATAAACTTTATCATAATCAGCTGGGGCCTCATTGAATTTTAAGCGATAAGCAGAATAGCATGCAGGAAAAGCGGTACTTGGCAACTGCCCTTCAATCTTTTGAACTGGTAAATCAACATGGGTTTTATAAATTATATCTTTGGTTAAATTGTGGTGCGTCGCCCAGATATTTAAAAATTTGTATTTGTCTGTAACTCTAAAGAATCTACCGCTAACCTCAATGGCGCCACTGGCTCTTGGAATTTTAAGTGCATTAAAAACAGTACTCAAGGAAAATCCAAATTTTTGAGCTAATTCTTTTTGGGTGAAATTATTATGTTTTTTCTCTAACGCTTGATATAGTATCTCACGCCAAATAATCTCTTTTTTAAGCATAAAATGGTTCTCATTTCGATATTTAATAGCTAATTTAAGCTTCATTTCTATTATATTCGAAATGAGATGGTTTGTCAAGCTTAATCTAATTTATAATAATTATCCTGAATTTCTTTGGTTATTCGATCAAGTGTTGATTTTTTAACTTCTTTAAAGTCATATTCATCAACAAATTTTGTCCATTTGTTATTTCTGAGAGTAAAGAAGCGTATCTCATATAACGCGTATGGGCCTTCATCGTTGTACACCTCCATTCTACCGCCAGCCCAATCCTTATATTTAGGATCAAAAATAGCTTCTTCGACAAACGATAGAAAATATTTATCTTTTAGCTCTTTTTGTTTTTTCATATACAATTAATTTTGCCTAAATCCTTTTTAACTTGTTTTTGTAATTCCTCAACATTTTTGAACTTTTTCACCTCTCTGATCTTTTTGATTATTTTAACTTCCATTTCATTGCCATATATATCTTCTGAAAAGTCTTTAATTAAAACCTCCAGAGTTGTGGCTTCATTAAACGTTTCTTTAAATCCAAAGTGCATAACTCCTTTATATTTCTGATTGTTTATAACAAGATCAACTAGATAAATACCATGTGGGATATCTATATCTTCTTTATTTAAACTGGCGGTTGAAAAACCGAGCTCTTTCCCCCGGCCAGCACCTCTGATAACTTTTGCTTTAAAAGAAATACTTTTTGCTTGTCCCTTGCTAACTACTTTATAGAAAGCAAAAAGCAAAATTAAGGCAAAAATTATTTGAGTAGTATTTAAAACATTTTTATTTATAATAAAATCTAAAATGACTGCTGATAATGGCCAAAATAATTCGCATATCGTAGCGGTAGAAGCCGTAATGCGCTTAAGTCCGAAATAGTAGATAAACATGGCTACTGCCCCACTGGTGAAGACGATTAGGAGTAACAACCACCATTGTAAGTTACTAACTAAATTAATTTTAGATAAATCCCCTGTTATGAGGATAAGAATAAAGACTAATACAGAGGTTATACCAAAACGCAAGGCTGTTGTTGATTTAAAATCCAAATGATTAACAATGCGCTTGCCAAATACAGTGGATGACCCAAATGAAAAAGCAGCGATGACTGCAAAAAATGCTGCATTATTTAACCAGTCAATTTCAGATAGATTTAAACCAGTTTTACCAAATGCCAAAAAATATGCTGATACAATGGCTAGGCCTGCCCAAAGATAGAATTGACGAGTTAGTTTTTCTTTTAAAATAATTCTGGCCAAAAACAAAGCAAAAATCGGCTGAAGTTTTTGTAATATAATAACAGTGGCGAAGGTTATCTCTCCATGAATGGCAGAAAAGAAAGCTTTGGTAATCATTAAGGTACCAAGTAATCCGCCAAAAACGCATACCCAAAGAATTGCTCCCCAACTTTTACGACTCAAGCTTTTTATTTTTTTCCAATTTAAAACAATAAAAGGGCTTAAAAACAAAAAGCCAAGGGCATGCTCTAAAAATACGACGAGTCCGGCTGGCAATACATAAAACTTGGGTCTGATAAAAACACCGTCTAGACTCCAAAAAAGTGCTGCTAACATTATAGCTAGTGCGCCGAAAAGGATGGTTTTGTTTGGGATTTGTAGTTTCATTGTTTATTTATGATTATATGGCTATATTCTATCTACATTATATCACAAGTATTATAAAATTTAATCATTTTAATAGTAGCTCCTCCTTGTTTTAAGAGTCCAAAATGTATTTGAACTTGTTTGGGATAATAATTATCATTTTTTATCTATTTTAGTTCTTTTTTCCTTTATATTAGCCAAAAAACATATTATTAATGATTGCATGCTTGACATTTACTTGAAAAAATGTTAAAATAACTGAATAAAATTGTACCTTTTTAAATTGAATATTAAAATAATCATAGGAGATTTGTCATGACAAAATCAGATTTCGTAAAAATGGTTTATTACGTTAGACACCCGGATAAAGACCATTCAAATGGTAAAAAACAGCGCACCGGAAAAGGTGGCTTTTCATTGGGTGCGAAGCTTGGACAATGGTTTCGTAGCGCCAATGTTGTTATCACTGATATTTTTGCTGGTGAATTGCCCAGAACCTGGGAAGGAATTGTTGCTTTCTTGGCGTCACTGTTACCCGAAAAACCATTCACGGTTCATGAATACTTATCAATTGGAAACAGCAACGTTTTTAGTGGCTTCTTCACCAAAGAAGTAATGGATGAGGTCCAAAACAGTGGTAAAACTAACTGGCAGGCACTGAATGCAGTACATGATATAGATACTATAAAGGTTTTTGCAAAATATGCCTTGGATGGTTTAAAAGATGCCTTTGGTGCAATGCAAGGTGATACTGCGGTAATTTCTGGCCACAGCCCGGTAATTGAAGGTGCGGCATGGTTTGCCTCTGATATGAAAATGAAAATCGACCGGCAGCCTGAATCCTGTGAAGGGATGATTTTTGGCCAGAAGGCGTCGGGTGATATTGAATTTGTCGACTGGATTACATTGCCGTCGAAAAAAGAAGTCAAAAAAGATACAGAAAAAATTCCTGACATGGACACCTACCTCAAAACACAAAGTTCCAAAAAATAACTACAATCCCCAATCAATATTAAAGTTAACAAAAAAGGTACAAATTTTAAAATAATGCCGAGTTTTCCTTATAACGAGACTCGGTATTTATTTTCCTCAAAAATTATATAGCTATAACTTATGCACAATCCCCTGCTCTGCATCTACTTCTACCATGTCTCCATCTTTTAAAATTTGGGTAGCATTTTTAGTGCCAACAATACATGGGGTTTTTAATTCTCTGGCGATCTTAGCTGGGTGGTCGGTAAGACCTCCCAGATCGGTGACTATGGCAGCTACTTGATTTATCTTGTTTTTTAAAAGTGGACTAAATCTGTCAGTTACTAAAATATCTCCTTTTTGTATTTTGCCTACCTGGTCATCAGTTAAAACTACTTTGACTTTACCCTGAGCTTTACCTGAATGAGCTACAATACCTTTTATTAAATCATCATTATTTGATGATTTTTTTGTTTTCTTAAGCCAACTAAATAGAGACATATGTTTTATAGGTTAATTTTTAATTGTTTTTAAATAATATATTTAATAGTTTCTTCTTAAAATCATGGAAATTCTTATATAATATAGTTTTAACCCCGATTTTCTCAGGTTCGACTAAATTAAAATCCTGGTCATCAACCATAACCACCTCATGGGGTTTTACTTTAAATCTTTTTAAAATATATCTAATGGTTTTTGGAGAGTCTTTGGCATAACCCAGATCATAGGTGTTAAGATAGTGTTTAAAATACCAACGCATGTGGGTCTTAGTAAAAGCATAATTAAACTGCCATGGGGTATTTTTTGAAAGAAGAAATATAGCATAGCCTTGTTTTTGTAATTCTCGGCATAAATTCAAGACTGGTTTATTTGCTTTTTGAAAAGATAAATGCTTAGTACGTAGTTCTTTCCATGTTTCATTAAGCCCCAAATCCTTTATTGGACCTTCAAAAGATTCTCGTTCTGTGATTTTTCTAATGGCAGCACTACAGAACCACTTGTAATAAACAATATCATATAGATACTTATATGTATAACCATATTTCTTCTTATACTTCTTTTCTAGCCACTGGCAAGTCTCTTTGTATGAGCCTTTTGTCATAACCCCGTAGTAATCTATAATAATGAGTTTGATTTTGCTGTTTCTTTTATTGACCATAATGGCATTGACAAATTATTTATATATGCTATATTTATTATAGAAAGTCGCTCGGCGAAGGCCTGCCCTTTTGGCAGAGATTGGTTCCGATTTATCGGAAATAGCCGAGAACAATCAATCTAGCCCCGAATTTATTCGGGGTTTTTAATTTCTATAATATACTTATTATCAATAGCTTTATTGTAGACATTTTGGGCCAGTTTTTTGCCAATAAAACTAGCCCTAATGCAACCCGCCCACCTGTCCACTAATCGTATTAACGGTTCGCTTTCGTCTCTCGCACTTCTAACTAGCCCTGTTTTTATTTTTCTAATACGCAAGGCGTTGGTTAATTCCCTGGACTTCTTCCTATCGATGCCATCAACATAGATTATGGCCTTATAGTCATTTTTGGCTTTATCCGCTATTGACCTTTCTAATGTGTCAAGCATGGGTAAAAAATATGGAATTGGTTTTTTATAACGACCAAAATATATTTCCCCTTGGCCAATACCTTTACTAATAGTTTTTTCTAAAAAATTAATATTTCTTTCTAGCCTGGTTTTGTGCCATTTTCTGTTTCCGATTTTAACTAAATATTCAATTTCTTCTATTTTTTTACGTAATTGATTCTGTTCTTCATCACTAAGCATAGCGACTACGACAAAAAAATCAGAGCCTTGATCTTGACCTGTTTCGTCAATATAGCAATATAGTTTTTGCTTGGACATATTAATTCTTTAAAATTTTAACAATCCCCTGCTTGGCATCTACCGCTACTAAATCCCCATCTTTTAAAATATCGGTTATGTTTTTAATGCCAACGATACATGGGGTTTTTAATTCACGTGAAACTATGGCGGCGTGGGAAAGTAATCCGCCGATTTCTGTAAGAATTGCGGAGGCTCTTTCCATGGCAGGCACAAAAGAAGGTACAGTGTTTTTAGCTAGCATAATGTCCCCTTTTCTAACTTTAGTTAAATCGGCCACACCATAGACCAAAGATATCCTGCCCTGTGCCTTGCCAATGGAAGCGGGCTGGCCTCTGAATTCTTTAATGTTTTTATTAATCTTTTCTTGAGATACTTCGAGTTTGCGATATTGTTTTAGCTTTTGACCGGTAAAAATTTTTACTTGGCCATTTTCTAGCATATAAGTATTATCTCTGATTCTTTCTTTGAGTTCTTGCTTAAACTCCAAGCTTGGTGTTTTTGCTTCTTCAAGATAACAAACAATCTCCTGAATATCCATTTCAATTAATTGATTGTATTTAATATTAAAACGTTTAGTAATTTCCTGCCAAAGGTGTTGGCTGTGATAGGTAAAATAGTTCCAGGTTTCGTCAAAGAGGTTGGTGCAATAAGCCATGTGCTTAACTGTTTTAATAAGAAGGATTTCTTTTTGATTAAATTTTAATTGGTGAGCTAATTTTAACCAGTTGTTGTTATCTTTTTCAAATTGGGTGATAGATTTAATTTCTTTATTATGGTCTCTGGAAAGATTATCTTTAACTCTTGTGTCTAAATATTTCTTGTCCCAAAGTTTGCCTTTAAAATAGAAAAGGCCAAGGTAGGCATATTTTTTTAAATGATGATCAATTAACTGTATTTTTTTGCCTTTCTTTTCTTTTATCTTTTTAATAAGTTGCCAAAAATCTTTTTGTTCTTTTTGCATGACTGATGGCTCTTTGGCTTGGCTAAAGATTTCAAAGAGTTTGGCTTGTTTTTCTAAATTACTTTCTTTTTGGCGAATAATGTTGTATAAATCATCTCCTAAGTATTGGTGATAATTATAGTTATATAGATAGTCTATGTGATTACAGACAACTTTTTGCAGTTTTTCTAAAAAATTAATCAATTGTCTGTTAGAACAACTACTAAACTCAATATCTTTAAGCCTATCTGTAAATTTAACCATTTTGATAAGCTCTTTTTCATAAATAAGATAACTTTTCAAGATAAAACCAGGATTTTGGGCTTCTCTTTTTTTGTTTTGAGTAATAAATTTATGTATATCTTCTTTTCTGGTATCCCGATGAGCATCAACTTGGCGATATAGTTTAAGGGCAAATCGACCTGGCTTCTTGTTTCCTGGCAAGGAATTAAAATACATGCCACGAGCAACAAGACTGATCAATAACAATTCGAAGTTTGATCCTTTTTTAGAGAGGATTTGCCAATTTATTTTTTTACTCATAATTTTACTAAACCTTTAGTAGCATTAACTTTGACTTGTTGATTGTCTTTTAGGATTTTAGTGGCAAAGCGAGTACCGATGATACAGGGTATACCAAGTTCACGAGAAACTATGGCAGCATGACAGGTAACTCCACCCTCGTCTGTTATAATAGCAGAGGATTTTTTCATTAAAGGGACCATATTAGGATTGGTGGCATATGAGACTAAAATATCGCCACTGTCGAATTTGGCATAATCTTCTTTGTTTTTAATAATCTTAACTTTGCCTTGGACTTGGCCATGGCAAGCACACTGGCCGTTAAGTTCTTTCAAGCCCTTGGGTACTGGACGAGATTTTATTTTTTTAATAAAATCTTTGGCTTGTTTGCCAACAAGCAACTTAGGTTTACCATGAATAACAAGATAGAAATTACATTTAATTCTTTCATTTAACTCGTGATGATCAACTTCTTTTTTATTTAATAAAATTTTAACAATTTCATTTTTTAATAGATAATGACCTTGGTTTTGGCTGATATGTATTCTTTTACCAAGTTCTTTGAGTAAATTATCATAAGCGTAGTAGCTGTGAGATTCAATATCTTTTCTATATGCTTTTTGAAAACTAAATTCTCTAACTACCCAAAACATCCATTGACGCTTGTCATCAATCATGAGTTCTTTGGTGAGTTGATTCCTACGGGAATCAACTGTTTTAAATTCTTTTTTAATTTTCTGATATTCTTCGACTGGTTTTTTCTTTTTTAACCAATCTTTAATTGCTGTTATAAAATAATCAGTTTCGAGAAGCGGGCCTTCAAAGCCGTAGTTGATCCAGGTAAACTTCTGAGTATGATTTTCTAATTTGGTTAAAAATTCTCTATCTTTTTTAATTAATTCCTGGGTGATTCTTTCAGCTGGAAGAGTAAATATTTTTGAGAGTTTTTTTGACTTTTCTACTTGAATAGCCAGGGTTAAAATACTCTCTTTTTCTCTGGCGGTATAGGTTTTTCTTTTACTACTGGTTAAATACTGGTAGATCTCCAAGGTGGTGTATTTGCTTGAAAAAGACAGATTGTTTAAATATTCAGTTAGGGTATTGGTCCAAAGAGGGGTGCTATGCTCCGAAAAAATAAAGGGCACGCTCCAGGTACTCATTTGGCCAAAGTATTTGTAGAATTTTTCAAAAAGATTAGCTAATTGCCTATTGGTTAATTTGGATAAATCGGTTTTTAAAATTTGATTATTGAATTTGAAAAAAATATCTATAATATCATAAATATTTTTGAGCATGCGCTTGGCGAACCTCTTATCCCCCGATAGTTTGTTAAATATAAAAGTAGCAAATGAGTTATAGTCGGCTAGATCATAGGTTTGCCTTAAAAATCCGTTTTGTGTACCTACGGCTTGGTAAAGTATGCCTCGGCCATAGACTTTTTTAAAACCATGGTAATCTGCATCAAAATGAAAAGCATAGGGGCAGAGATTAGCTCCATAGTTTTCACTAATTAAAAACCAATTGAGATCTTTTTTGGGCATATATCTAGATTTTACTAACTAATCCCTTGGTAGCATCAACCTTTACTATATCACCGTCTTTGAGGACTTTACTGGCAATTTTCGTACCAACAATACAAGGAATATTGAATTCTCGCGAGACTATGGCAGCGTGAGCTGTCATGCCTCCCTCATCGGTGACAATAGCAGCAGCTTTTTTAATGGCCGTCATTAAACGTGGAGTGGTCATAGGAGAGATCAAGATATCACCTTTATTCATCTTTTGCTGATCTTCCTCTGTTATTATTATCTTAACAGACCCGCGAGCTTTGCCAAGGCAAGCTGTAGTACCTTTAATAACTTGGGTGTTGCTAGCTATTTTTTCTTCTAAGTTTTTTATATAATAATCTTTGGCTTGTTTACCAACAAGGAGCTTCCATTCACCGTTAACCATTCTGAGGATCCAAAATTGTTGTCTTACTTTGAGTTCCTGCAAAGTTAATTTTTTATCTTGTAAAAACCCCTTAAAACTGAGAGGGTCGTACCATTCAATTTGCGCTAAAGTTTTTTTATTTGAAATGGCCTGGTTTAGATGAGCTAAAAGTTCATCATAGAGGAAACCAGAGACTCTTTCCCCTACTTCATAGAAGAAGGTAAACCAAGAGAGTATATTTACAAGTTCAAATTGTAATTTATTTAATTTTAATTGGTTAATTAGCTTTTGCTTATCTCCTTCAACTTTAGCTGAAGGGTGATAGAGTTCGGTTAATATACCGGTAATATTTTTAGGAGCTGAAAGTAAAGAAATGGTATTTATAATGTACCCATCCTCTAGACAACTGTATTTGGTGAATTATGATACAATAA
>CAZNIO010000014.1:0-30328 GCA_964573135.1 uncultured Gammaproteobacteria bacterium | reverse complement strand
GGGTCGAGGAGGCATTTGTCAGACGGTATAAATCGTCATAAGTATATGATAAGGTTTTATAGGTATCGGTCTCACTGGCATCTAAAATTTGAGTGATATTGCCTACGCTATCATAAGTATATGATAGATTTTGTAAACCATCAGGAAGGGGTGTATTTCGCATAGTGAATGAAGCGGTGGTAGTACTCCAAGCACCTTCAGAAGCACCATCATCCCAGAATTTAATGCGCCAGTAATGAGTGGATCCATCATAGCTAAAATCACTTCCCCCATAAGAAATATCAGTTATTCTCATGCCCTCTGGAGTAGAGCTGGCCAGGGCCATCTTGGCACTATCCCAGGTGGGTATATCCCAATATGTACTGGAAGTGGCTACCTGCATTTGATAATAATCAGCAATATCTCCTGAATCTGGGTCCTGGTAGATAGCTGAAAATTCAGGAGTAGTATCAGAGATATTGGTTGGGTTTATTTCTCCTTCAGCCTGGAGATCAGTTGGGGCACTTGGTGCGCTACCAACTGTATATGCTATCTCCAAGTAGGGGTCATTACCAGTCCCTGTTCTTTCAGAAGTATATATATAAACTATATTCCCCTCATTGCCGCCAGATCCGCTAATGGTGGCATCTTCCAGATCGTGGCCCTCTCTCATACCGAGCTTAGTAGTCCCCGTTAATGAAATCCAGTCTGTACCTGTAGCATTTAATATTAAGGTATTATATTGATCGTCCGTTAATGCACTAAAGTCTTTTGCTGTTGCACCAGTAGCAGGACCATGGGTATCACCGCAAGTGTCATAATCACCACTAACTAACTCACTTGTAGCAGCCTGGGTTGTTTGAATTAAATTAAAATAATCTTGTCCATCGTTGTCTTGATTATATAAATCATAAATCCAAAAATACATAGTAGCTGCGGTAATAGTTGCACTATCTGGCATGGCAGAAGTATCAATCGGATGGAAACCACGATATATATAATAGCTTGAATTAGGACTATAATATTGTGTTCCTAAAACAGCAACCGTACTGGTGTAATCCGCCACTCCGCTCTCAGCGTTATGTGCTATGTCCCAATCAGCGTTGTTGCCGTATATGTTGCCATCGCCCGCACCAGCATAATATGTATCTGTGGTAGCTAGAGCATCAAGGCCAAAGAGTTTTTTCCACAAGCTAACCTTGTGTTGATCGTGCCAAGCATCTATGGTGGTAGTAGCGGTTTCGGTTTGATACCAGTTATTATCTGTCCCGTCATAGTAGAATGGTTGCCCAGAATAGACTTTTGATATCCATTCTGTTGCTCCATTGGAGAGTGTTTCTATTTTAAAGAACTGCGCGTTTTTGGTTCTTTGGCTGATATCTTCTAGCCGTCCTTGATATGTTTCTTGTTTTGCTTGATTATCTGAGACATATAAATATTTTATAATTTTGCCCTTGTTTTCTGTGGTGCCATCTTTATGCTTGACTATCCAATCTGTTTCCCTGCTATTGAGAATCTTTGCTTTATCTGCTTTGAGTTGAAGGTGGTCGGGAATTGGGTCAAGGTTAAGGATATCTTTGGCAGTATCCATAATTTTATTTAATAAGGATGGGTCTTCATCTGCCTGCTTGGTGACTGGCTGAGTATCTGTGTTGGTGGTATTTTCCGAAGAAAAAATTGTCGGTTCGGTTGCTGGCGGGTTAGTTGTATAATTGCTAACATCCTCCTCTTCAATGGCTATACGTAATAGATATTGATTGAATGAATTATCGACAAAAAGCGCGCCACCGACACCGAGTACTTCGGTTTTTTTGTTTTTGAGGCGATAAAGTTCATTTTGGTCATAGGTATTGGTAGTGGCTATATCATTAGCATATTCCTGATATGTAATTTGTCCCATTGGGTTATAGTCAAAATCATCAATGATATTAATGTAACTGCCTTCGCCACTTTCTTTTTTGGAGACTGTTTCCAAAAGACCTGCGGTATTGAAAGTATATTTAACTTCAGAGTTGTCCGGAAGAGTAGTAAGTGTGATATTGCCCTGACGATCATAGTCATATTGTGTATCGTAATCAGTGGAATTTATAGTTTTTCTTTCCTGATCGGCCAAGCCAAGAGCATTGTATTCCAAACTAGCAACGACATCTGTTGAAGTAACAGTACATAGCCTACCAAAGCCATCAGTACAAGTGTCATAGCCATAACTGACTTCTGTACCAACGTCACCGGTATAGTCTTCAACCAAGACTCGATTAATATCATCATAGGTATAGTTAGTCGTCTGACTTTTGGGATCTAGAACTGAAGTTAAATTGCCAGAGTCATCATAGACATATGTCCAAAATCCAAAGTAGCTGTCACCCGAAGCGTGCAAATCTTCTGCTGTTAGTCTCTGGCCAAGTCCATTATATGTAAAGTTGCGCAAGTTACTATTATGATCAGTAATTTTTGTTAAATTACCCAAATAATTATATTCATATAGCGTAGTGTATGTGGTTGTGGAGTTTTGCTCATCAACCTGAGTAATATTATTATACGCATCTATATATGTATCTTTAATATTACTCTCGGGATCAGTAGCGGTTGTTTTCCAGTCGTCGTAGGCCAGCGTGGTGGTACCGACTGCGGTTGCGATTGATGACACTCTACGCAGAGGATCATAGGTATAGACGCTAAAGAGGTCATCGCTTGTAGTGGCGGTGGTTTTACTGGTGCCACTTGAGAAATATGGCAAAGATTCTTTTTCCAAAAGACCAAAATCATTATATTTAAAATCTTTAATAGAAAATTCATTGGCAGTTTCTGCCTCTTTCCTGGTTTGGACAGGGCGGTCAAGACCATCCAAATATGTGTAAGTTATAAAACTAGTTGAACCATCTAAATTACTGGTTTCAGCTATCTTCCGACTGCCGATGGTGTCAGTATATGCGTATGAATTTTTTGTGACCAGGCTAGACGGACTCGCAAGATCGGGCTGTTTTTGTGTTAACACTCTATCAAGTGCGTCATAGGTAGTTTCAAAAACCCTGTCATTTAGGTCAACCGTTTTTTTAACTTGACCCGAAGAATAGTCATAATATAGGTCAATGGCTTGACTTAAGGCATTAGTGGATGTAGTTATGCGCAAATTATATTCATCATATACATAATCAGTGGTTTTATCTCTGGGGTCTTTTTCTTGAGTTACGAGACCATAGATATTGTATGTTTTTTCAATATCAATATATGTGGTGCTGGTTGCCCACAGTTCTTGCTTGGTCAAGTTCCCTCTATCTACATTACCAAAAGCCAAAGAGTCATAATAGTATTTGGTATCTTTAACTGTAAGTTCATTTTGAGCCTTGACTGTTTCTTGCTTAGGCAGACCAACTATGTATGGAGTGGTTGAAGCAATATATGTATAATCGGTAGTGTATTTATCAGTACCTGTATCAGTGAAGGTGCCATTGTCACTGCCGCTAACTTGTCCCCATTTTGTCCTTTGACTTAAGTTGCCATAAGTATTTCCATAGGTATATTCTTCAGCCTTTTCCTTGTGATCAACATCACCATCATAGCTAAAGCTTAAACTGCGTACAAACTTTACAAAAGTGCGATTATCATCTAGGGCGTATTGGTCCCATTTACTAATTGATTTAGAATAGAGATTTTGCGAATCGTCATATATTTCAGTACGATATACTCTGCCTATCTTAGATACGTCATCATCGTATTCTCCGGTTGTGGTGGCTGAAGTATTACCTTGATGATAATATGTATTGGAAACATAGCTCAGAGAATTCGTTGTTTCAATCTTCCCAAAACCAGCACATTTGCGATCAAAAGCACCTGAAAAATAGTAATCACCACCAGAATAGGCATAGGTAGTAGTGGCAATACTGCCAAAACCATCATTGATGCCCTGCTGATAGACTGTTTGCAGGGTAAATGGCAGATTCGGATTAGCTGGATCATTTGAACCATCTATGTATTCAGCGCTGCCTTTGTATATAATGTTAGTTTCAGCTCCTTTGTTGTGACGAATATTTGTCAGAAGATCCGCTGGCTGGCCATTACTTATATAAGTATAGTCATTGCCAGCGCCTTCAACTCTATACTGTAAAATATCGACCAACCCATCACCATCGGCATTAGCTAAATGATTACCGTAGTCATTACCGCTGCTATCAACAAAAGTTCCAGATGGTGAATGATTATTATCCTCGGTCCAGCCAGTACCATCACCGTCATTAATATATGCCTTAGGTGTTTGAAGCAGCTTAGCTTTTAAAATATCGACCAACCCATCACCATTAGCATCGCCAAAGCGCACTCCGTTGTCTTCGCCGTCACCATCAATTATTTCTTCTGGCAAGTTGTACCCGTTACCCTTTGTCCAGCCAGTACCATCACCGTCATTGATATAGACCCCGTTACCACCACCATCCTTGTTGATGTAGATATCAACAAGCCCATCACCATTGGCATCAATAAATCTTGCTCCGGTATCTCCGTTAGTATCAATGAAATAAACAGGTATTGAATAGCTGTCGTATTTACTCCAGCCCGAACCATTGTTTATATGAACACCATTGTCATCTCCTTGGCCTTCTTTATTTATTATTATATCAATTAACCCATCACCATTTACATCGGCAAAACGGACGCCTCTATCACCTCCAAAATTGTATACGAAAGGAAGTGGTAGTGGCGCATAGCTAGCATCCTCAGTCCAGCCCGTACCGTCACCATCGTTGACGTAAATATATGCTCCGTCATCGGGAAAATATTTGAGAATGTCGACTAAGCCATCTCCATTTATGTCGACTAAGCGCACACCAAGGTCTTTGTTGCCGTCACTAATAAAATGAAATGGGACAGAATAGCCCTCATCCTTAGTCCAGCCCGTACCGTCACCATCGTTAATATATACTCCATTATCACTATTATCTTCTTGGCTGACGATAATATCTGATAGGCCATCGCCGTTTATGTCAGTAACGCGGGCACCGGAATTCAATTTCAAAAGAACGGGTATCGAATAACTACCATCCTCTGTCCAAGCAGCTGTCTTTTCCTCATAACCGAAATCTTCCACGGGCAAGCTGATGGTGTTACTCTCTTCATCTTGCCCAGTTTCGGTAATAGTGTCTAAAACTGACCTAACGCCATTATCTCCAGTGGTATAATTAAGCTCATATTTTCTAACCCAGGTACCATTGACTTTAACTTGGATTTCATTAATCCGGTAATTAGTTTTAATGGGAAAAGTGGCAGCGGTTGAGGTGGTGTTGTCACTTCTTGCCTCGCGTAAAAATTCCACTTCGAAGATACCATCAGTGGCATCATGCCCAGTATAGGTTATTTTTGATGGATAGATTTGATTTTCATCTTTAAAATATTCATATTTAACGTAGTTATCATTGGTATCTCGAATTTCTTCAACCATCCACTTAAAGACACGGGTTGATGTGGCTATATCATATTGGCGCGTGGAAGTGGAATAACCATATTTAGATACAGTGCCCACTTTGTCGGTTGATTGCCAATAGATATCATTATAGTTATATTTGGTAAAATTCCCGCCGTCATATTTGGCTCCATAATCTCCACCAAGAGAGAAATAGTCATCACCGCTGCTCCAGCTTCCCGCAAGATCATGCTGATCCCAAAATTTTATGCGCCAATAATATGTGCCATCGTCCTGCAAAGTACTGCCATCATAGGTAATATCTGACACTTTCTCACCTTTCGTAGTCGTTGCCATTGATGTTTTAGTACTATCCCACATTAAATTTAACCAATCTGATGAAGTCGCAGTAACTTGAATTTGATAATAGTGAGCAGTATCACCAGCCTGATCATCATTGTAAATTGCAGAAAATTCGGGAGTTGCATCTTCTATATTAATTGGATTAGTTGTATCTTCGGTTAGCAGATTGGTTGGCGCACTTGGAGCATTGGTTGTCGTAAATAATGCTGTAGTTGTGCTCCAATCGCCCTCACTATCCGAATCATCCCAGAATTTTATTCGCCAATGATATGAAGATCCATCAAATGACAAGGAGTCACCATTGTATGATATATCTGGACTTCTACTTGCTTCGGTTGTTGTCGCCATCGGTGTCTTCATACTATCCCATATTGGCACACCCCAATAGCTGGAAGAGGTAGCTACGTTAAGTCGATAGCTGGTAGCACTATTTCCTTCATCTATATCATCATATATTGCACTGAATTCAGGGGTAGAATCAGTTATCAGTGCAGGGTTAGTTTCTCCTTCACATAGTAAATCGGTTGGGGCGCTTGGAGCTGAATTCACTGTGTAAACTACTTCTAAATAGGGATCATTGTCCGTGCCAGTTTGCTCAGAAGCATATATATAGGCTATATTCCCCTCTGCCCCACCAGCTCCACTAACAGTAGCATCTTCCAGATCATGGCCCTCTCTCATACCTAGCTTAGTAGTTCCCGTTAATGAAATCCAGCTCGTACCCGTAGCATTCAGGACTACAGTATTATATTGATCATCTGTTAATCCACTGAAATCCTTGGAAACTGCACCAGTAGTAGGGCTATGTGTATCACCACAAACATCATAATCACCATTATCTAGCTGACTTGTAGAAGATTGAGTTGTTTGAATTAAATTAAAATAATCTAATCCATCATTATCTTGATTATATAGATCGTAAATCCAAAAATACATAGTAGCTGCGGTTAAGGTCGCACTATCTGGCAAAGCAGAAGTATCAATTGGATAAAAGCCACGGTATATATAATAATTTGAATTAGGATTATAGTATTGTGTTCCTAAAACAGCACCGCTACTCGTGTAATCCGCCACCCCACTCCCAGCATCATGCGCTGTATCCCAATCAGCGCTATTGCCATATATCCCTCCATCCCCTGCTCCAGAATAGAATGTACTAGTATCAGCATAAGCAGGTGATCCAAAGATAGATTTAATTCTATCTAAAAGACTTAGTTTGATTTGATCTTCGTAGGCCTCAATGGTAGTGGTGGCAGTCTCAGTTTGATACCATTTATCCTGTATTTCATCAAAGTAGAAGGGTTGACCAGCGTAGGTTTTAGCTATCCATTCTTGATCACCATTGGGTTTAACTTCTTGTAAGAAAAATTGAGTATTATTAACTCTTTTGGAAACATCTTCCTCTAGTCCACGATGGGTGGATGGAGGGATTTCTTGATCTGATATGTAGAGGTATTTCTGGATCTTTCCTTTGTTTTCGGTACTACCATCTTCTCTTCTGATGATCCAATCAACTTCTTGGCTGTGGAGGATCTTTGATTTATCTGCCTTGAGGAGGAGGGAGGTGGGATACAACTCGGGACTAACCTCTGGGCTATCCTCCTTCAGGGCAATACCTACGCTACTTTCGTTGGGATCAAAAAGCATCATTGACATACCAACCGTACTAGATACATTTTGGGCTAATTCTCCACTAAGAGAAGAATAATAGTCGTTTTGACTGTAGAACTTTTCTACACCTTGCCTATTAATGCGTTCAATATATGGGATATTTATTGACCAGCCATAGCCAAAAAGGTTTTGATTGCCACTATTACTACTATTATATATTAATTTCAAATCGGGCTGCATGCCATTACGCCCAGGAGGCAAAGTTAAGGGGTATTCATAATTGAAAGCTCCAGTTAGAGGATCTTTGCCAATATGCAATCCGGTCGCGACTGGCTCTTTAGAATAAAGATAAGGCTCGTCATCCACGGCTAGGACTGGTCCCACAGAAGAAAAGACTAATAAAAAAACTAACATAATTATTGTTAGTTTGCTAAAAAACATCTTTTGGATGTTCGCAAATTTAATGCCTTGGACGAGCATATTTTTATATCTAATTAATAATGTAAGATATTATGTTGAAATTTAATACCTTTTTACACTTGTATTATAGCATTGATTAGTGAATATATAAATAGTTTAGCCAGTATTATCTTATATCAATCTGACAGTCATCCTCCTCTGATACGTCTTGTCCATTGTCGATCAACTCGGTATTAAAAACCTGAGTGATACTTGGACCAAAAATTGATTTTTTGATATAGGCATGTAAGCCAATCTGATTGTCTTCAATTAAGGAATTTTTAATAGTTATGAGTGATTCATCTTTGATTTCAACGCCAATGTTACAGCCAAATAGAATATTATCATCAATAACGGTATCAATTGATTTTTCGCCAATACTGATACACTTATCACCTGAATTAAGAATGGTGTTGCCTTGCAGAGTGACAGTTGAGCCAGAAAGATCAATACTATCATCGCCGTTGTCTTTAAAAGTGCTATTTCTAACTGAGCCGGATTTAATAAAGTCTAAATCAATGGCGTCGGCTGAATTATTACTAAAATCTGAATCTATAATGTGAGCTACTGCACTTTTTACATTCAAGGCATCATCGCCGTGGGCATTACTAAAAGTAGAGTTAGCAATTTCTATGGGAGAATAATAGCTGGAGAGCATACCATTAAAAAAGACGCCATTAATGTAGTCATTGGAACCGTCAAAAAAACGGCAATTAGTAAATTGACTTTGATCAGCTGAATTTAGAATGGCGAATACTCCCCAAGGTGAATCAGAATTTTGAGCCAAAAAACTACAGTTGCTAGCCATAACAGGGCTATAGCTAATAAGTGAAGTATGGGGGGCGAAATATAAGGTGGTGCCTGATAGTATTTTTACGGTATAGCCTTGGGGTATAATAATGGTTTGATGTATATTATGATTTCCTGAGATGATGATTTCCTTTTGACTGGTATTAACAAAAAAATTGGGATTAAGAGATATGAATTTTTGAATATCATTAATTAAATCAAAATGCTTAAAGGCCTTTTGATTTATTAATTTGATATCTAAATCCTTGTCTTTAATTTTTTTATAAGTCATGGCATTAATTAAATCAAAATCAAATGATTTTAGATTATTAGAAAAATGACTGCTGCTGATTGAATTACTAACTAGATATATTCTATGTTTAGTTAGCTCTAACTCCCCTCTTTCGACTGGAGAGTCCAGAACGGTATTGATGTATAGTAGAATGTCTTTGGGGTCATCAATCAATTGATCCCCATAATCAAGTACGTGGTTGGCGTTAACATCATAATATAGCTGATATTGCTCTAATTCTAAATCATTATCTAATTTAACTTTAAAATCTTCCAAAAAGAAACCACTGGGGCTGGCAATATTGAAATCAAAAGAAGCTAATAGATAGTTATTGTTAAATTTTTGGCTATCGTCATCAATAACACCAACATCAACAAAAGCTTCGCTAAGCTCAAACAATTCTTTTAAATTATTAATATTACTTTCTAAATTAGTCCGGGTGCGCTTGATATAGTTATCAGCCCACTTATTGGTATAAATTTTCATCCTGTCTTGATAAAGAGCTGGTTTTATTTCTTGGTAAGTTTTATCAAAAAAATCAAAATCATCTTGAATATTTTTCTGATCACTTAAATATTGGTAAAGGACGGTATCTTTTTCGTGTAGATAATGAGGATTGGAAAAAATTCTTTGAGCCAAACGACTGTATAAATTTACTTTAGCATCCACGGGGCTGGCACCAAGATCCCAGGGTATAAAATAGAATTTACCAGATGCATTGTTATAATAGATCCGAACATCATTAACTTGATGCTTGGAATGAGCTAACTCCTGGTGAATTTGCCAGGCATAGAAGTTGTCTTTATCAACTAAATTAAAGATTAAATCATAGAAATCTTGTTGGTTACTATTATTTAACAGATCTAGCAATTGGTAAAGCTCTGTATAGTGCTCGTAGTTAAACTGATTGTCATTATTCTTTTTGTGCCAATAATCTAAATTGTCCCATGATTGATGCCCCTCAACATCCAGATAGAATCCACCTTTAACGCTGGGAGGGTCGTTGTTGCTATAGAAGTTACTTTCATCGGGTACTTCCCATTTGGCAAGCATCTCCTGGCTCCAACCTTCAATGATATAATAGAGGCCATTGTTTTTTCTATCAACTTGCAAATTACCAAAATGACTTGGGGGATAAAGCAACCCCAGCTTATCAGCTTTGTATTGATTTAATTGCTCTAAAACAAATTGCCGGTCATCGGCAATGATAAAGCTAAGCTTTTTGGTGCCATTGAATAGGTTGTCATTATTAAACTTAACTAAATATGATTTTTTATCAGCGTTCCAATGATTGGCGTTATTCCCCCTGTATCTAACTTCAACCTGATATGTTGTATCACCGTATTTAAATTCAGCTGGCACGTATCGCTTGTCGGTGTATAAGACACCTCGAAAAGTCGTGGGTAAGCTATCATCCATTTTCTGTCTGTCTTTAGAACTGATGGATAATTCATAGGTTGGTAATTTATTCTTTTTAAAATAGTAAGGTAGATAGGTAATATCACGAATCTTTCTAATTTTCCAATAAACTGGTAAAAGCTTGGTAACAGTTGGGTTTTCCCTTAAAAGCCTGGCACGCGTGCTAGAGCTGGTTGATTTTAAAATAGCGACTGGGATAAGAATAAGCACAACTAAAAGAGTAACTAGACTGATAAAAAGTAGTTTTTTAGTTCTAATTATCTTGTAGATTAGCTTAAGAAGTTTCATACAAAAACTCAATTATTTTTTCAACTCTTTTATGCCAGGTATATTGCTTAACATCGATTAAAGACTGGCTGGCAATTTTTTGACCAAACTCAGGCTGATCAATTAATTTTTTTATACCCTGGCTTAAATCTTGTGGATCATCGGGTTTAACAATAACTGCATTGCCTTCATTTAAAACATCACGTTCGCTTGGAAGATCGGTGGCAATGATGGGACGGCCTGCGGCCATGTATTCAAACAGCTTCAAAGGCGACATAAAATATGCGAAATGACGAGTTTTGGGAAAAGGCATCATGGAAATATCAAAAGCCTGATTGTATATGGCTAGAATTTTTTGGTCTACTTTACCCAAAAGCATAACTTGATCTGAAAGATCAAGGTCTTTAGCCATGTTGTTGTAATATTCAATATCTTCTGGGCTGCCACCAATGCAAACTAAGAAGAGACTGGGATATTCCTTCTTCAAAACTTGCATGGCCTTTAAGGTATCACGAATACCTTTATCCATGTTTTTTGTTTTATAGGTACCGGTATAGCCAAGAATTATTTTATCCTCTGGTAAATTCATTTCTTTTCTGGCCTTATCTTTATCCATAGAGATTCCAAAGATTTCCAATTCAACGGCATCAGGTGAGACCAATATCTTTTTTTGCGAAATACCTAAGTCAACTAACATTGATTTGAGGTTATTAGTCAAAACTGAAATGCGGTAGCATTTTTTAAAAATGCTGATATACCTATTTTTTCTACGTGGTAGAGAATGGCCTTCCCAAACAACACGTTTGGAAAATAATTGGAGTATGGGAAGCAAGTATTCGTCCCTAGTATAGAAAATGTATTGGCTTCTATTTTTTAAGAAAAATAGGTAGAGAATAAGGGATTTGATAAAGAAAAGAAGTTGGAATTTGATATAGATACCTTGGGGTAGCTTCATTAACCAAGTCGGGTCAAAGCTCCATATCTTTTTAAGTTCAAAAACCTTTTTAATTTTGTGATATTCAAAAGGATCAACTTTTTTAAAACTTGGATTTTTACGGGTAGGTAAAATCAAAGTTACATTAACATTCTGCTGACTGAACTTTTCACACATTTTAAGGATTTGATTGGCGTGAGCTTTGTTGCTTGGAATTCTTGAGTTGGCGATGTAGAGTATTTTCATATTGGCTAATGGTTTAAAATATGGTTAGATGAATAAAATAAAAAGCTATATTAAATAATTGAATATGAACTAATAGTGGAGGAAGGCTCGATGGCTGGATTGATAACAAGACTGCTATGTGGCTCGTGGGAAATACCGGATAAAACACCGGATAAGCCCGTTAATTTGATTGTAGGAATGATGCTCTCACCTGACAAAAATGGTGATAGTAGCAAAATACTGGATACAATCATCAAGAAACGTGTTACTAAAATAGAGCTAAACTGGGGTGAAAAAATTTCATTCTCCAATAGGTTTACGCTGAATGGGAAAAATGTGGCACAAACTGCTCGAGCTAGAGCCATTGCGCTAGGTGTACAATCGCAAAATGTGGTTGTACCGACTGAAGACCCGATGGGTGCCGAGTGGATTAGTAATACTTTCTATGAACTGGTATCGAATATTATGTATCTTTTTGACTGCCCGATTAAGAATCAATTACCCGACATGGCAACAATAGGCAAATTTGTAGAAGCATCAATAAAAAAAAGAAGTATGCTGGTTATTGCTAATCACATCCATATGCTTCGCGTACAAGAAGCTTACAAAATACTTGCTGACAAATATTTAAAAAGCTTGGCGAGTAAATTAGAGATTTATTGGGTAAGCGCGAAGAATTACGAGGCTTATGGCAACGATGTCGCCCAAAAAAGATTTAGGCACCCGCTATATTTTCTCACTTACGAAATGTGCGCATTGTCCTATTCAAAACGGGAAGGCTGGGCTTAAAAGGAATATTGTTTTGAATTGCGAAAGTCATTGGGGCTTTCGCAATTTTTTTATTTTAAAAAACTAACAATTTTTAATATCTTTACTTTAATAATCTCTTTAATCAATTTATTGGTATGCCAACCGTACATGGTCATGGTGTTAGTCAAGGTTAGCCCATCTTGTCCAAAAGGAATTTGATTGATAACAGAAATTCGCTTCTCAATACCCGGTGAATGTATCTTACGAAGTTTAGCAGTTTTTAGAAATTTTTCAAACCAAGCACTGTATGGCCCCTGCCCTTTTGCATATATTTGGAAAATATAGAAAAAGGAAGATGGGATTATATACTGATTTTGCCTTAAAATTAACGAAGATATGGGATTTTTAAAACGATTTATTCTCTTACTTTTTAGAAATTCCTGACTATTCCATGGATTTTTACCCTGGAGATAGAAATATGGGGACTTAAATGTTAAATTATTAGGAAAATCTTTTAAATCAAAGGTTAATTTTATATATTTATCTATGATATCAACTAATTCAAAGACTAACTGGCGTCCTTGATTAATTAAATCAATAAACATTGCGTTTCTGCGTTCTTCCTCTAAGTCAAACCATTCTTGACGCAAGTTAGTAATTCTTTCTGGAAAATCTGACTGAATCGGTTTGCCGATGATTTCCTCAGCCAAAATTTTATCATACTTGAATGAGTGGATCCAAAGTAAGGTGCGGCGTACATCAATATTTTTAAAATCAATATTTTGAGCTAAGAGCTTGTTAATAAAAAAGTCAATGGTAAAGCTGGTTTTTAATTCTTTAATCTCCTGATAATTTAATTTATCTTCTAATTTTTCAAATTCAATTTTTTCTCCCCAAAGATGAATGAGTTCCATTTGACTGGGGAAAATATAGTAAATTTTTTTGAATGACTCGACATCATAATTGATATAGCCATGGTGAAATATATATTCTGCTTGCTTGGATAAATTTCTGGGATCATTGTCGTGACGATGGCTGGCACCTTTTTTATAGACAACTATAATATCCATATCAGATATACCGGGTTGCCAATTTTTACCCATAAGATAAATAGAGGCGATATCTTTGTTGCCCACTAAATCCTTAACGGCCAGCTTGACTACATCTTGGTAGTCCGTACGGCTGAGTTTTTGAGGTAAGTTGGTTAAGTGTATGTTATGTTGCATGCTTGTGTGCCGAATCAAAAAGATAACTAATGTGTGTGATTAGCTCTTTGAGTTCTTGATGGTTGAGATTATTAATCTTTTTTCGTTTAGCCAAAAGTCTTTGAGCATAAATTGAAAGACGATGAACAGTGTATCCCCTACCCGTGGCTGGCCAATTTTGTCTGATGGCGGATGCTTGATGAATTATATTAAAATTAATTTGAGAAAACTCTTTCTCCACCCTTGAGAAAGAATCCCGTTTATACAAATAGATGTCTTTGGTTTGGAGTAGAAATGAAGGCAAGAGAAAAAGATATGATAAATCAAGTTTTAAATCAAAAAGAGTTGTTGGCAGATTATTTTTTCTTTGCGCAAAATGCTTCTTGTACCTTTCTAACTGGGTTTCTTTTATCTTTATATCAATCAGGTTGAACTCTACCTTGTTTTGGCCAAGCAAGAGCAGGCCATTTTGGTAGGTAGCTAAAGGCATAGAGCCTTGATAATATGAGGCTAAATCAAGCTCGGTAAAAATATGATAGAAATGATGGGCCAAGGGATCAATTGAATAGAATAAAGGAGAAGTCTTTTGAATAGCTTGTCTCATATTAAGAATATTTTCTTGATTGGCGAAAAGCTCGTGATTGAAGATAATAAGAACATCTAAATCACTCCAATTGGGGACAAAATCCTGCGTAGCATAACTACCATGCACTAGACAGGAATGGATCAGCTGTTCTACGGGCTTGAGTTGTCTTTGCATCAAGCCAATAATTTTGTAGACGGGATGCTGGTCAGTATCTTTGGTGCTATTAAGGGTTTTATCAATAATAACTTGCTCTTTCGACCCTTGAGCAGATTGAATAGAGCTTCTAAGTTGTTGGTAGAGATTGATAATGGTTTTTTCCATACTGTCCCCTGCGCTTGCCTGGGGACAACGCTTGTCAAAACCAGCACGGGTAATTTTACGGGTGTTAAAATAGTAGTTGATAAGATTATCAAATTCTTTTAGGGCTTGATAGTTATTCATGCTTGTAAATAATTAATATATTTTTCAATGTTTTTTTGAGGATCAAATTTTTCTTGCACAAAATTTTTGGCACCTTGGCTGAATTTTTGATAGAGATTATGGTCATTCTTAAATTGATTAATTTTGTGTGCAAGAGTGTCTGGATCCTGGGTGGGGATAATATAGCCTGAAAAGCCATCATGAATTGCTTCGGGGATGCCACCGCTATTAGCGCCGATAACCGGAATACCCAAACTTTGAGCCTCAAGTAAGACCAGGCCAAGACCCTCAAAATCATTGTCGCCTTCTAGATAGTATGAATTGAGAACAAAAATTTTAGCAATTGAATAATATGGTAAAACGTGACTGGCTTTACCGACAAGAAAAACCCTGTCAGTTAATCCGAGCTTATCGATTAATGCTTGTAGATTGGCCAGCTCTTTACCCTTACCAACAATAAGGAGCTTAACATTCTGATCTGTTTGCTTAATGGCCTGGATGAGATAGTCGAGTCCCTTGCGCTTAACTAGCTGGCAAACAGAGAGGATAACGAAAGAATCATCATTAATCTTATACTTATCTTTAATTCCTTGAGTACCAGAATTATTTTTCGGCAACTGGGGTGTACCAGCGTAGATAACGGTAATATCATCTCGATTGATTTTGAGCAGTTCGCAAGCTTTACTTTTAGTGAACTGACTGACGGCAATAGCTTTGTGAGCGTGCTCTATCGTCCATTTTTTTAATTTTTTGGTTTTGCTGGAGCCCAAAGACGAACAAGCGTCTGTACCGTGAAAAGTGACAACACTTTTCTTTCTAAATACTTTTGACCAGAAAACGGTCCAGAAACCCACAGGGAAAAGATTGGTAGCATGGAAATAGTCAAATTTAAGATGGGTCAAAAATATAGGCAATAAGGCGAAGCCAACAAAAAAGAAATTACGCGAGATAAAGGCATTAATAGTTAACTTGGGATTAACTTTTTCACTGCGAGGTTTGGAGTTGCCAAAAGCAAACACTTGTACTTTTTCTACTTGAGGATTTTGGGAGGTATTGACTGCCCAATTATAGCTATAGGTGGAAACTCCGCCTTTACTGGGAGGAAAGCCTGAATTTAAGAATGCTATTTTCATATATAACTCTTTTCTTTTAAATAATCTGGAATGGTTTCTTGCCAAGGGCGCATAATGTCTAACCCCAGTTTTTGCAACCTGCTGTTTTCTAAGACACAATATCTGGGACGATCGGCGGGCAAATCATATTCTTTGGTTTTAACGGGTATTAATTGGACTTCTTTATTTAAAGATTTAAATACTTCCTGCGCAAACTGGTACCAAGAACATTCTCCATGCGAGGTGGCATGATAGAGTCCATAGTGTGATGCCTGAATTAATTGCCAAGTTTGCTTGGCTAAATCTAGAGTATAGGTAGGGGTTAAGATCTGATCATCGACTATTGGCAGTTGAGATACGGCAGGAACAACGCAAGCTTTGCAACCAGAAGGGCTGCCTTGGCTTTTTTTAATAATTGATTCTATAAAATTACCACCCTTGCCTTGGGAGCCGGCAGTACCAAAAAGTCCAGAAGTTCTAATAATAAAATATCTTTTCAAGTTCTCTTGCACGGCCCTCTCACCTGCTAATTTTGATTCCCCATATTTATTAATTGGTTCTGGCTTATTTTCTTCGGTATACGGAGTATTTCTATTCTTGTCTCCGCCAAAAACGTAATCTGTACTAAAATGTACTAAAGTAATGCCCTGATCCTTGCAGGCATCGACTAGATTTTGGGTGCCTTCAAAATTGACAGCATAAGCCTCTTGTTCGTAATCTTCTGCTCTATCCACTAGGTTATATGCTGCGGTATTGATGACAATTTCAAATTTGTCTCTGGCTAAAAGTTTTTGGATACCAGGTCTGTTGGTAATATCAAAATCTGGATAATTTAAAAGGGTTAAATAATCTGTTGGGATGACTTTTTGCAAATCTGTGCCAAGTTGACCAGATGCGCCTACAAGAGCAATGTTCATAGTGTTTTTTTAATTTTTTCAACGGCTTCTACAAAAAACAAAGGGCGACGAGGACTTGTATAGTGGATAACTGTGATATCTGAATTTAAATCTTTTTTAATAACATATTTATCTTCTGGCAGAGACATGAGATTATCTAGGCAATAGGCGTAAGCAGCTTGTTCAATAAAATGGTAGTTTTCTCCCCTATCTTCATCTATTTTCTCTAAATAATCATTGAGTTTGCCTAGATTAAAATTCTCCTTTTTATACAAAACAATACGAGTTATATGAAGCGAGTATATCATTCAATTTGGAACCGTCTTTAAAATATATTGGGCAAGCGCCATTGTTTTGTATGATAAGTGAATTCAGGCAACCTTGATCAATCTCTCTATCAATTTCTTTGGCTTGCTTAAACCAAAACAGATCAGAATCAATAATTAAACGATATTTCGTAGAAGAGACAAAATATGGATCAATAAATTTAGCAAAAAATCTTTTATAATTTTTATCTGCTCTAAATTGCTTAATTAAAGGATAATCATCTAAATTGTTTTCTTCCAAAAATTCAGCTGAATTAACTAAAATAGCTGAAGGGAAAAGTTTTTTCAAAACTTTCTTTTGTTTTTGGGTTAGATTGACATTGTTGTGAATGTATAGCGGCCCAATACTTTCAAGAGATTCATAGAAAGAACGAAGAGAAAAAAGAATCATAGGAAAATCGCGCCTACAGGCCATAACATGAATAGATAAATCCTTATTATTAACTTCCTTTTCCAAGGCCTGATTACCTTTAATTAATTTTTTAGATAAAAAATATTTATTAGATACATATTTAAAAAAGCTCCGATACTGGAAATGGGCTTTGCGAAGATAGAAAAGCTCTAATTTAAAATCTTCAAAGTTCATAAAGGTTTACAATTTTTTCTACTAGGTTATCTAAATTATGGTTCTTTACTACTTCCTGCCTAAGTGGTCCTACAATTTTCTGTTTGTCTTCTTCGGACAAGCCGATAGCCCATTTGATTTTTTGAGCGAGTGCTTCCGGGTTATCCTTGGACACCATTAAACTTTCTGGCAAAATATCTTTAAAAGCCTCGTTGCTGGTTAAGGGTAAACACTGAGTAGCCATGGCAGCTAGAACTGCCTTGTCCAGAGAGCCTGTACCAGAGAGATTTAGGAATATGTCAGAATCTTGATAGAAGATGGGAATTTTGGCGTGCGGCATAGAACCGACAAATTCTACTTGGTTTTGGATATTCATTTTGATAACCATGGCCTGCAAGTTATCAAGATAGGGTTGTTGCTTGGCAAGCCCGATACCTCCAACAATGATTAATTTAATATTGGAAGTCCCCTGCTCTTTCAATTCATAAATGGCTTTAATCATTGATTCATAATCTTTGGTGGGAGAAATTCTGCCAACAGTAAGGATGTGAAATATATTATCTTTCTTTTCTTTGGTTACTGGTTTAAATTCTTCAACATCAATACCGTGTCCTAAAATGTTGATTTTCTTTTTAGTTTTTAAACGAAAGCTCCTTTTAGAGGCTGTGACAAATTGGGAAACAAAAAGATTGGCCATTTTTAAACGCCAATCAACTGATCTGTGCATATACCATTGAATTAACTCTTTATTAAACATTTTACAAAAAGGGCCAGCCACAATGGAATAGATGGGCATCATATGAGCAAAAACGCCATCAACTTTTCTGATATGCTTCCAAATTAACATTTTAAAAATTATGAGTTGTCTTAATTTTCCATAGCCTTTATCTTTGCCAAATGAATAAACTTCAATATTTTGGGGAAAACCAAAGGTCTCCCCTTTTTCTTGAGTAATAACAATAAGTTTGTCTACTTTTTTAGCTAATTTTAAAAGCCAATAGTAAACAAACCCAGCACGTGGGTCTAATTTATCAACTTTGCGCGTGATGAATAGAAGTGTCATAATTTGATTTCATTGTGCCATTTCTGGGGCAAAAAGTCAAAAATGGGATATAAAAAAACAGCCCATTGAGATATAGCTGTTTTTCATTGTCCCCATTCATTTAGGAGTGATAGTAAAGGAGAGAAAAATATCTCTAAAATGTGTTCAGCATTTTTTACTACCAGCCCCCAAATGGATGGGGAAAAATGAGCTTTCCTACATTTCAAACTTTATTTATATGAAATAAAGTCTAAATTTAGGAGGGGAGATTTTATAATTTGGTACTCCCCAGTTTCACCGGAATGCTTTATTTTATTTATTTTTATCTTTATCATAAATAATCAGGAAATTGGCTATCGCGTGTGTTATGCGGTACAGGTCGTCAGAAGTGTCAAAATGTTGATCTTTTGGTCTTTTAGGAAAAAAGATATTCACCTCTGTTATAAGTGTATCGGTGCCAACTCGCGCCTCTACGCCCCATTTGCTTAAACTGTTATACCCGTGAAACTTTTTTTGCACAGAGATAACCTGAATACTATCCGGCATTTGGGCGTCAATCCTTTTTTGCACTCCTGCTAGCATGGAAATATAATCGAGGTAACGTTGAAGATTTTCCTCCGTAATAACACCTGCATCAACCAGCCTATTAAACCGATTGATTTGAATATTGTTGATCTTTGTTCTAGTTTGGGCTGCGGCATTGGCCATAAGTATCAATGAAATCAAAAAAACGAAAAAAATGATTTTTGTTGTTTTCATAATTAATCCTCCTCGGATTATTATTGTTTGTTTGGATTATAAATTAATTAGTTGCACTTATTCCTACAATATTTTATAAAAATAAGTGCAACTAACTAATATTTGTCAATGAACTGTATTTACTTATAAAAAATAAAAACTCTTTGTGTGAATACCACGAAGAGTTGAGTGTCTCAGGGCTAAATGGTCGCATCTAGTCCTAAGAAATCTCTCTCCTTGGTGAACACATTTTTATGATTGTACAAGCAGTATAGCACATATTTAAATATTTGTCAAGGGCTAAATAGCCTATTTATTATACTTTTGGCTAATATTAGATAAAATTATATATCAAAAAACACCTAAATTACTAGGTGTATATCTATATTATCAAGTTTCGGGTAGTTAGATAAGTATAAACCAGATACCGGATATAATAAGGAGAATAGCGATGGTTTTTTGTAATATTATTTCTCTGGTAACCTTTTCCTTTAAGATACGCGGGAAATAGAAAGTTAAGAAAAGAACACCCAGGAAAACAAAGATGTATTGAGTCCCCTGAAGTGCCTGGACTAAGGTCACAGAAGCAATAGATATTGCATAAGTCATAAGGAGATTGCCTGTACCACCACAAGCCTGGCCAAATAAAAATCGTTTGGCAGTTTTTGATGAATGTTTTTCTTTTTTCTGATTTTTCAAATCATCTCTATTCTTTTTCCAGAGCATTGGCAAAAAGGCCATTAGGAGAGCTCCAATGCTTTTCCAGATAAATCCTTGCCAAAATGGCTGATGGTTGAAAATATCTTTGGTAAGTACCCAGGAAACTGCAAAGAAAAAAGCAGCTGGCAAAGATAGGAATAATGCCTTTCTAATTTTTGGTAAAACTATTTTTTGGTTTATGCCTATTTTTTTCTTTATCCATGTCCATGCACCGTAATTTTGAAAATCAAGTGAAATAAGAAATGTACCAATAATGATAAGAATAAAGGCATAAATCTGATTGGGGCTTAAACTTTCTCTTAGAAATAGCGAAGCTAGCAAAAAAACAAAAATTGGCGTAGTCCCGCCAATCATGGGTGTGAGTCTTGATGCTTCTTCTTTTTTTAACCCCCAAAACATAAATGTAAGAGCGATTATAAAAGTAGCACCAGCCAAAATGGATATAATAAATTGTTCTATGCCTGGCCAGTCAAGAAAAAATGGTGAAAGTACAAGAACTATAACACCACCCAGGGATGCAATATAAAAAGTATAGACAAACGGGTTTTTGATATCACGAGAAAGAAGGGTCTTGTCTATAATTGCAGCAATCCCAAGTAGAAAATATGCTATTAGGGTGATGGATAACCAAGACATAAATTAATATTGCAATACTGTATCTGGTTCTTTAATATTTTCTAAATGACAACATGCAATTTTCTCAATGTTCCATGTGCCATATTTAGGTGCCTCAAAAAATCCTTGCATGGCGGCTTCGGCTAGCCAGCCGGATTTTAGCCAATCAAAAAGCCATTCATTTGTATATTTTATGTTTTCCGCGTCAAGACCTGCGCCCATTCCTCTTAGCCATTTTCGGTTAAATTTCTCTTGTGAACCCAATGGCTCATTAATAATTATAGGCAACCCTAATGCACAATAAAAAGATAACTCTGACGGCTTGGTCCACAGAATATCTGTAGTGCGTAATATTTTATTAAACTTATTAAAATAATTTTCGCGCTTGGCTTCATATAAAATTTCTATATTTTTCCCTAGCTGTTTGCTAAGCCGTAATCTTCTAACTTCTTGTTCAAAATATTCTTTTACTCCTTTTCTAATGCCAGCCACTAGAATAATCTTTACATCCCCTTTTTCTATGTGTTTTTTTAAACTACTGACTATCTTTATGCCGGATTCCCTTTGTGCACCTGCCCCTCCGACCGCAAAGGCAATAGTTAGTGGGTGGGTTGATTTTTCAGGTACGGCATTTTTTCCTAAATGTTCTGTAATGGTTCTTCTGTATTTTGAAATATATTTGTTTCCAGGGTCAAGATTGCGCAGTCGCTTGCCTAAGTCACTCTTTAAAACTGATAATTTCTCATCGCCTAGATTTTCAAGAGGTAATGGGAAACCAGTAAAATATATATTACTTTTGTTTACGCCATATAACTGAAGTCTTTCGTAAACTCGTTTATTGGGTACTAAATATTTTATTTTACTTTTGATCGGATTGGGAGATGCCCAAGCACGAGAAACATCTGCATCGCAAACAACTAAGTATATTTCTCCTTTATAATTGAATTCTTCCGCCATGTAAGCAATCGTGAAGAAGGTGGTGATTAATGGAAGATTATTTTTATCTAATTTATCAATAAGATCTTTGCCCCACTGATTCTTTTTAATCATGTGGATATTGGTTTTGAGTTGAAAACTGGGAGTATGTAAACTCCTTTTGGGATAAAAGTTTTTTATAAGTTGCATTTGGTCCATACCCCAAAATAGCATATCACCAAGAATCGGTATTCTTTTGGAACGAGAAATAATCTCATAGGGCCTTCTGCCTTGTGACCATGTACGTAAATCCTTGGGTGGGATATCAGTATAGTTGTTAGCAAGAGTCATCTGGCCTTTATGATCAAGGTGTCGCAAAGGCATAGCAGCACGCTGGTGGCCATAGCCTAAATCAACTGCGACTAGACAAACTTTTTGTTTGGCGATTTTTTTATGCATAGTTTAATTATATCACAAATCAAAAAACCCGTCTTCTAAAAAAGACGGGTTTTAAAAATTACTTATATCTCTACATTTCTTGTGGATTTACTGTCTCACCGGTTTCATCCTCCACTGGCTCTTGTGGATTCTCTCCTGTGTCTTCCTCTGCTTGTGGTTCTTCAGCTTGAGGGCCTTGGGGCTGTTGTTGCGCTTGCTGAGCAGCTGCTTCTGCTTGTTTTTGATTAGCTTCGTCAATTTTCTTTTGCCCCTCTTCAGTCAATTCGATAAGAATGCCTTGAATAATAACATCTTCAGTAGGATGATCATTTTCATTGATTGCTACATTTTCAATTTTTTCTACAACATCCATACCTTCGACAACATATCCAAAGTTGGTGTGCTTGCCATCAAGCCCTTCAGCGTCCTCTGCTGTAACAATGAAAAATTGTGATCCATTTGTATTTGGGCCTGAGTTTGCCATTGCTAAAGATCCCTTAACTAATTTGTACTCATTAAACTCATCAGGGAAAGTGTAGCCTGGTCCGCCAGTACCATCGTTACTCCAATCGTCGTCTTTTGAGTTCGGGTCACCAGTTTGGATCATAAATCCTTTAATAACTCTGTGAAATTTCACGTTGTTATAGAAATTAGCGGCTGCTAGGTTTATAAAATTAGTAACTGTGGTTGGTGACTCTTTGCCATAAAAAGCTAGCTTCATATCACCAAAATTTGTTTTTAGCGTAACACCAGCGATATCTTCAAGCGTAACAGCTGGCGGAGTCTGTCCAGTATCTTGATTAGCTGACTGTTGCTCACCTTGGTTGCCTTGTTCACTGTCAAATTCAGCGGCAATACCACCTGGTGTTTTTGTTTTTTCTTTTTGTGTTTCTGCTTTTTTAAGAGAGCACCCTCCGAGAATTAATGTTGCCATAAGCGTAAGAAGTAATACTTTTTTCATAGCTTCTAAATTAATTATTAAGGTACTTCTATTTTAGACGAGTACGACTATTTGTCAAGACCGAGTTGTATACAGCCTCAAGTTTTTGAATATGCTTATCCCAGTTATATTTTTGCTGAACAATTTGTTGGCCTCTTTGCCCCATATCAGCCCGTAATTTATCGTTTTTCAGGAGTTCTTCTATTTTGGTAGCTAAATCAGTGATATCACCTGGCTTAGCTAAAAGTCCACTTTGATTATCTATTGCTACCTGGCGTACGCCAGGTAAATCAGAGGCAACAACCGCCTTACCAAAGCTCTTGGCTTCAATCAGGATAAGGCTAAAGGCCTCAGAGGCATTAATGGCCGGCACAACGCATAGATCGCATTGGTCATAATATGAGGCTAGTTCTCTATCCCCTATCTTGCCGATAAAAGTTATGTAATTTGATATATTTAACCTTTTAGCTAAATCTTCGTATTTTTTCCTCAAATCTCCATCGCCAACTATGGCTAACCTGGCAAAATCTATATGGCTTTGAACTTTTTTAAAAGCTTGAATTAAAATATCAACACCTTTGAAATAATGAGCCTTATCTAAATTACTGACAAAAAGAATTGTTTTTTCTTTGCTTGAAGTAATACTTTCCCTGGCTGGCATTAATTCTTTTACACCAAACGGGATTTCTATAAATTTACTTTTATGTTTTTCATATATATGACTTATGTCTGAATGTCTGACATAGTCAAGAGTCGAGCAAATAACTTTGTCTGCTTTTTTAAATAGTCCGCGATTTATTAATTTTGACGGGATACTAAGTATTTTTAACAAAATATTATCTAGTTTGGCATCTGTATGATAATAGATAACGAGTTTGGGTTTTTTAAAAATTTTTAAAAACTTACCTAGCCATATTATTTCTTGGCTACCGAAAAAGGGATAATGCAATTGAATTATGTCAAAATCTTTTAATTGCCAAAGTAAGCTTAGGGCGAGACCTCCATTTCCAAGTCGCAAGAGTGGTTTTAACCAAATGGTTTTAAAATTATTATGGCCTGTTTTCTCTTTGCCGTGGCTAAGTGCAAAAACAACGATCTCGTGGTTGTCTGTCAATCTTTTAGCCTGCTCAAAGGCAACGCTACCCATACCACAACTATATGGCGGAAATTTGCAAACTATGTGTGCTATTTTCATTTAACAAGTTTTTTAATTAATTTAAAATATATTTTTAAAATTGGATTACCGATTTTATCTAAAAGCGGGTTGCTTATTTCTTGAAATTCAATGGTGGGTGAAAAATATTCAAATAATTTAGCATCACCAAATTTACGTGTGGTTTGTATTTTTTTTCTTTCCTTTAATACTGATTTAAAATTTTTCCAAACCCAAAGATGTGCCTTGATACGTTTAAAGAAAAATCCGCGTAGAAGGGAGAAAAGAATAAGGCCAAACTCAAGAGGAATAAGTACTGGTAATATTAAAAGCCATGTACGAATTTTCAAAAATTTAAATAGAATGTACATTCTATTTTTTTCTAGCCAATAATAGCGGATTTTGTTTTTCTTGGCTGGAAACTTATAGTTATGATGGACTATTGAATTTTTAATTGCCAATAGATTCCAACCCTGAAGTCTGGCGCGCAAACAAAAATCAGTGTCCTCGTGATAGGCAAAATATAGCTCATCTAAAAGTCCAATAGTTTCAAAGACTTGTCGTTTGATAACCACGGCTGTAAATGAGCAGTAAGCTGGTTCATATGAATCTGGGAATTGGGAATTGGGAATTGGGAATTGGGATAAATTTTTATCAAAAAATTTGTCCTTCTTCATTCCCTCTCCTAGGCTATATCCAAAACCGCAATATTGCAAAGCATTACCAAAATTATTTATTTTATTCTTTTCTGGATATCTTGTTATTAATGGTTGGGCAATGCCCAACTTTTTATCATTTTGCATGACGCCAATCAAAATATTTAGCCAGTTGGGAGTGACGACAGTATCATCATTTAAAAGCACTACATAATCTGCGTTATTATCAAGAGCATACTGAATACCTTGATTGTTGCCGCCCGAAAATCCTAAGTTTTTCTGATTAATAATTAATTTATCAAAATTATGCATTTTGGTTTGCCATGCGTGCAATTTTTCAAGAGTTTTATCTTTGGAGGCGTTATCAACCACCACTAAATGCCAATCCTCTTTGGGATACTCCATTTCGTGCAAACTTAAAAACAATTCGGATAAATATTTTTCTGAGTTCCAGGTTGTTAGGATAATATATGCTTTGGGCATAAATTTATTATTTGACAATACTTTTAGTATATCCTGCAATTGAACTGTAAACAACTTGACAGAATTAGTGTTTTATGGTAAAATGGTTAGATTGTTCATTGCCTACCCGCCAGGGTCTAACCGAACACTTAGAGTTCATCGATAATATATTACTATAGCTTACTAAAATTCCAACTAAGAAACGAAGAAAGCTTATTATTACTGTTTTTATTAGGTTTTAATAGATTTTCTCTGTTTCTTAAAATCTTGAAACAGTAGATTCTCCTTTAAATGAACGCTTAAAATTATTTATAAGTGTTCGGATAGGGATGGGAATCTAGGTTGACAATTAGCTATTTAAATAATCCTTAGCTGTATTAAGAAAAAACGGCTGTTTTTGCATATTTTTTACATTTTCTTTTAATTCAGCTAAGGATTTATACATCGGAGGATTCAAATAATCCCTAAAGAAAGAGGGGCAACTCTTTATCTAAACAGATTGAGGAGGCCAAAATGGTCAAAAATTTATTAATAGTTTTAGTACTTTTTATTTTTTGCGTAAATTTTTCTTTTGCGCAAGGTTTTAATTATGAATATACTCCGGTAAATGTAGTACCGGAGGAAATAACTGCCTATTGGAATACTACAAAAGTACCCCTGTTGCTCAAAAAAACCGCCTTCCTTGACTGGATTGACTGGTCTATAAATGACAGTCCAGTGAAAAATCAGCTATATTGCGGTGGATGTTGGGCATTTGCGGCAGTTGCTTTAGTGGAGAATCTGGGAGTTCAAACGGATCTTTCAGAACAAGTTATTATATCATGCGCTACGGGCGACTGCAATGGTGGTTGGTATGGAAATGCTTTGGGATATATTCATGATATCGGCATTCCTCCGGAAAGTTGCTATCCATACATGGCATTGGATGGTAATTGTGCGGATGAGTGTCCTAACCCAGAATACCTGGAGCGTATTTTGAGTTACACTTTTTATGGTCTATGGGGAAGACCGACTTCCGGAACGATAGCTGATCTGAAGAATTTACTTCAATCAGCTCCTGTATTAGTCAGTATGCGTGTTCCTGAAGGGAATACCTTTACTGGTTATTCTGGCGGGGTTTACAATTATAAAGGCAAAACAATTCCCCCGAATAGAGGACATGCCGTATTAGTTGTCGGCTATAATGACCCCAGCCGATATTTCAAGGTAAAAAACAGTTGGGGCGAAGATTGGGGCGAAGAAGGATATTTTCGCATCTCCTATGAGGACGTTACAGGTAATGTTCAATTTGGAGGGTTTGCCTGTACTGCTTCAGGAGCATATACAGTACCTGCTGTCTATAGTATAAAAGGTAAAATCCTGACTCAAGACAGTACGGGAGTTGGTTCTGTTGAAATAGTTCTATGGAGTCCTGATTCTGCGTGGACTGCAATAACAGACTCAACAGGGTTATTTCTGGCGAATCTTCCTGGGGGTGATGAATATATATTGACACCCTCCAAAATGAAAGCAAGTGGCAGATGGTCTGTACATGATGTGTACACTGTACTAATGCACATTATTGGCATAAATCCGCTAGATTCATTGCAATTATTATTAGCTGATGTATCTGGCGATAGTACTGTCGATTTGCTTGACTGCTCTCTAGTATTTCAGCGATGGGCTGGAATTATTAGTAGTTTTCCTGCTGGCGAAGACTGGGTATTTTCCCCGAGTTCTATGGATTTTAATCCATTAAAGTCTGACACAACAGTATTTTTTACTGGTTTTATTAGAGGCGATGTTTTTACGCCAGTAAAAAAGGTGTCGTGCCTTGCAATTGGAAAAAGGCATGGGGCTGGAAGTATAGAAATAGTTTTTAATCCATCAAGAGATAATTTTTTAATTTTACTTGATGGGGATGAAGTAAGTTTTGATAATTTAAGTGCCAAAAATATTAATTTTGAAACACAATTATCAAAAGACTATTTTCTGTCCCAAAATTATCCAAATCCATTTAATCCAACTACCATTATCAATTATTCCATTCCTGAATCAGGGGTAGTGAAAATTGACGTTTACAATATGGTTGGGCAAAAGGTGAAAACGCTGGTGGACAGAAGAGAAAAACCAGGTGCGTATTCAATTCAGTTTGATGCAAGCGACATGGCTTCCGGTGTTTATTTTTATAAAATTAAAGCCAGCGATTATACGGAAACAAAAAAAATGATGTTGGTAAGATAATTTTTTTGATAAATTAACAAAGACGAAACGGAAAATATCAACCTCGAATTTTATTCCGAGGTTGGTATACATAAAAAATATAAATTTTAAAAAAACTAAAAATCAAAAAACAACCCTTATATTTTCTAGAATATTTTGTGAAAAAATATGCTGGAAAATGGGTTGTTTTTTGTTATCTATTGATTATTGTCCTTGTTGTTATCAGTGGCTTGGTCTATAGCTTTTTTTCTAACCACTTTGGTGATATTTTTTTCCATGTTTTCTAAACGAACAAAAATTCGGAACATTAAATAGAAGACGACGACGACAGCCACATACAAAACCAAATCAGCTCCACGACCAATGCCTAAAAGATTGGCTAATTTAGTTAAAGATTCCGGGGTAACGAAAGCCACACCAACGGCCAGCCAGAATATTAGCCACATAATGAACTCGGAGACTTTGAGTTCTCTTCTTCTAAATTTTAGAACCACGCGCCACAGAGCAAAGAGACAGAATATAATGGCGAGAATTTGTATTAAATTCATATATTTATTTTAATAGTTTAGCTAATAAGAGTTCTTTTAAAATTTTAAAGCCACCGCCAATACCTTGCCCATACTCATGATAAATGACTTTAACTGGAACTTCTGTATGTTTAATATTATTTTTCTTAACTAAATATGGGTATTCCGTATTATGAGCCATTTTATCTTGAGTAAGATAGACTTGGGAAGCAACTTTGGCACTGAAAGCGCGATAACCATTGTGAACATCGGAAAGTTTAAGGCCAGTGAAGATATAGTTAATGATTTTAGCGATGGGCACTATAATATATTTTTTAGACCAAGGTATCTGATTACTTTTATCTAAAAACTTAGAGCCGAAGACAAAATCTGCGCTACCTTCCTGAATGGGTTTAATTAAAGCGGGAATATCTTCAGGTCTATGCTGGCCGTCTGAATCTAGGTGAATAATAAGATCAGCTCCATGCTTTAGGGCGTAATCTGTGCCGGTTTGAAGAGCAGCGCCTTGACCACGATTAATCTCATGCCGTAAAATATACCCAATATTTGTTTTTATTATATCATCCGACCCATCATCAACTACAATAATATGATCAACAAAATTTTCCAAAATATTTAAAAATTGGTTTAATTTTTCTTGATTTTCATTGTAAGCTGGCAGAACAGCAAAGGTTGTCATATGAATTTAAAGTACCATTTATGTGGTTATTTTTCAAATTTATAACACCAAAAAAGACCCAATAAATAAAAGATAGTTTATTCTCATCTTTTTTGGGTCTTTACGTTTCGCACCTCGCGAATCATGGTAATTTGAGCTTGAATGATCAAGCTTACCTTCCGAGGTAGTGTGACCGAGAACTCTCCGTGTTTTTCACATCGGAATAAATAGAAAGTTTGTTTTCTTCCAATGTGGCACTTCAATGTGGAGACTTTAAAATTTTCCCCCTTCTTGCATTCTGAACACACCGCTATATTACCTGCCATCTTATTCTCCTTCCCTATTTTTTTGTTTTTATATGACTTAGATTTATTCTTAACATAAAATAAAAAAAGGTACAAACAGAAAAATCCCCAATTGGGGATTTTATATAGGGGAAATTATTAAATATTTATATACTCATTCCAATAGTTATAGAGCTTAGCAGTAGCATAAAGATCATCCACGTTATAGCGGGCAATGTCCTCATATCTTCCCTCAGCAAACATCTCTTTGACGTGTCCGCCAGAGACGCCTTCGTCTTTGGGACTTTCTATACCAAAAGCCTGACAAAACATATGCAGGCTGTATCCCCGCTTGCCCCAGGTGGCACCATAGAATTGCAATTGATCCAATAAATCAATATGTTTGGCTCCTCGAAATTGACTATTTAGATATCTATTGGATAATAGATTCTTGGTTGGCTTTATTTTATGAATAGCAGATCTAATCATTAAAAATGGTATATCAAATCCCCTACCATTAAAAGTGATAAATTCTTCATAATGATCAACATCATCCCAGAATTTAGTAAGCATATCTTTTTCAGTCATAGCCTCAAATTCAATACCTTTATCTTCAAACTTCTTATCTTTCTCTTTTAAGTCTTGATAATAGACTTTTCCTTTATCAGTATCTGGATTAAGAATACCAATACAAGCTATTTCAGCAGTTAAAGGAGAAAGGCCAAGGCTGTCCTCAACTTTTTTCAATTCTGCTTCAATTTCTTTTTCGTTACTAGCTGCATTTTCTGCCCAATGAGAAAAATAGTCTTTAGATATTTTATCAAAGTCATCCATGTTCTTGCCAACTGTTTCAATGTCGATTACTAGTTTATTCATAAGTTTTTAATTTGGTAATATTTTGGGATTAATAATTTCTTCTTTTTTTATAAGCATACTTAGAATAGCAGTTAGAATTAGAGAAATGACTACCCAATAAACAAGACTGCGCCAAAATAGTGATAGGGCGGATTGACAATTACTCCAGTGATAGTTTGTTACTTTTTTATAATCCCCTCCAACAAAAACCTTATTAAATGCCAGTTTTGTAGCAGAGCCACAGGGGAAGAAATCTCTAAGTGGTATTAGATAATACTTCTTATCCTGGTAAGAAGTATGCTCCATGGGGCATGGGTGCCCACATGTGTATATATAATTATCATTATTTTCTACATATGACTTGGCCAATGGTCCGTAAGTTAAAATATTGATACTTGGCTTGTATAGATCAGATCCATGAATATTCATGATACCTGGCTGTGTGCCATATTTAATATACTTAATTTGGCCAAAAAAACCAGTGACTACGAGTAATAGTAGAATGAATGTGAAAAGAATAATAATTTTTTTCA
>CAZNIO010000013.1:0-34129 GCA_964573135.1 uncultured Gammaproteobacteria bacterium | reverse complement strand
CAATAGCATTAGCAAATTGCTCGGAGGCATCTGGTCCATTAGCAGTAACTAGATTACCGTCTGTGGTAACCTCTTGACCGGTATAAGTTGCTCGTGAATTTTCCAGGATTTTAACTGGATCGCCATCCCGAGAATCTGTCCAAACGGTAGCGCGCTTACCAACTAAAACTCCGGCTTTAGCTAAAATCAAAGGGGCAATACAAATGGCAGCTATAATTTTACCATTATTCATAGCACCTCTGGCAATGCGGTGAGCCTGCTCTGAATCTTGATATTCAATTGAGCCCATGCCACCAATAAAGAGAATGGCGTCATAGTCTTCAGGATGGATGTCACTTAAAAGGCAATCTACTTCAAGACTGGTGCCTGCTTTACCGGTAGCAGTTCCAATACTAGATGAGGCAATGGTGATTTGAGCTCCTGTACGGCCAAGAATATCATGAGGTATATTAAATTCATGATCATTGTAATCATTATATGCAACAATGATTAGAATATTTTTCTTACTTAAATTCGACATATATTTCTCTAGTTAGATTATATCATTATAAGGAAAATAAAAGAAGTATGATATAATATAAGTAGTAAATTAACTCCTTGCCCATGCTCAAAAAAGTAAGGTCAATTTTACAATACCAAGATAACCGAGGCATTTCATTAATCGAAACCTTGCTTGGTATTACAATACTCGTCGTAGTTGGCATAAGTCTTTTTACGCTGATTAGTTTTACTTTAAAAGTAATTTGGGAATCACAGGCTAAAATTATTGGCACACAACTAGCCAATCAAAAAATTGAGATGGCACAAAATCTGGCATATGAGGATGTGGGGACAGAGGGTGGCATCCCTACAGGGCCAATTCCTGCGAATGAGGTGGTTGAACGTAATGGGTTGGATTATGTGGTTGCGACCGAGATACAATACGTAGATGATCCATTTGACGGGACCTTAGGTGGTGACCCAGATGATACATTAAATACGGATTACAAGAAGATAAGAGTGGAAGTTTCTTGGCCATACAGACTAACACATCAACCGATTGTATTTGTGACTAATATTGTTCCCCCTGGACTAGAAAGCGCGGTGGGTGGTGGAACTCTTAAAATTTTGGCCTACAGCGCTTATGGTCAGCCGGTAGCACAAGCCAACGTGAGTATTGTTAATGCGACAGTTGTCCCAAATATTAATATTAATACATTAACTGATGACCAAGGTTATGTAATTTTACCGGGTTCACCTGAATCAACCGAGAGTTATGAAATTACAGTCAGCAAAAACGGTTATTCAACTGATAAGACGTATGCGACAACAGCTGAATTACCGTCACCTGAAAAACCACATGCTAGCGTGTTTGAAGGACAGACCACGAATGTTAGTTTTGCTATTGATAGGCTGAGTAGTCTGAATGTGTCAACTATTAGCGGATCATTTAGTGATTGGTGGAATGGAGGATGGACAAAAAGAAAACAAATTATTACCAATAATTCAAATGGGGAGTTATCTAACTATCAATTACAAGTTGTGCTTGATTATGAGAGCGAGATGCAGGAAGATTTTGATGACGTTCGTTTTGCCGACCGTTATGGCATGGGACTTGATTATTGGCGTGAGTCATATACGGCAAGTACGACAGCAACTTTTTGGGTTGAAGCCACTACAGTGCCCAGCGGGCAAGGATATCTTTATGCTTATTATGGTAATGCCACAGTAGATACAACTTCAGATGGTAGCAATACGTTCCTTATGTTTGAGGATTTTGAAGACTATACATTGGGATCCTTGGATGGACAAGGGCTATGGGAAATATACACCGGTAACCCGTTCACGGTGACTGACGATGACGCCTACAGCGGTAGCAAGTCGGCGAAGTCAGATAATCATAGCTCATGGATGAGAACAGCTAGTCAAGGATACGGTGGAGATATATTCATTGATTATTGGGTAAAGATGACTAATAAAGGAAATGATACGACGGCTGACTATTTTTTCCAAACGAAAAGCAATAAGGGGAAATGGGACAGAATAGGGCATCGTGGGGAATACAGTATTAATAACTGGTATGCCCAAGTCAGTTATTCTGAATATGATACAGGCAGACCAATTAACCTTAATAACTGGCAACATGCTCAAATAGGATATTATGACGGCAATCGTACTAAAATGTGGATTGACGGCTATGAAGTAATAAATCGTACAAGCCAAGTCAAGGATTTGGATTATATAATGATCGGCAATGATGGGTATGATCGAGGATATTTTGATCGAATTATTGTCAGAAGATATACACCGCCTGAACCATCGACTTCTATGGGTGTTATAGAGGACAGGCCGGCTGGCGCGTATTTAGACTTAGCCTATATTGATTTTGATATTGAAGGATCAAAGATTATTGGCTACGATGATTTGGGTCTGCCAGTACTTAAATATTCTAACTCTTTAACAACGGATGTTAATGGGCAGAGGGGGGTTACTAATCTTGAATGGGATACGTATACTCTTAGCCTGCCTGAGGCCTCGGCTTACAATATAGCTGAAACCAACCCAGTACAACCATATAACCTTTTGCCAGATACTACGAGCAGTATAAGCTTGACGCTGGAGCCGAAGGCGACTCATTCAGTTTTAGTAATTGTCCAAGATATTAATGAACAACCGCTCGAAGGAGCCAGTGTTCATCTGGACACAACCAATCCAAGCTATGATGAAACTCAAATTACTAATGATTCTGGCCAGATATATTTTTCACCATGGATTGAAGCCACAAGTACATTAGATATTATATTAACTGGCTATCAGAATTATAGTGATTCATTTGATGCTTCGGGCTACCATATTGAGAGGATCACATTAGTTGAATAATAAAAATATGAGAAACAACCAAGGTTTAACAGTGCTTGAGATAGTAGTAGCTATGGGTATTTTCGTAATAGCCAGTATTATGGTAGCTGGTTTTATAATTCAAAATTTTAAAGCACAAAATTTTTCCTTGGAACAATCAGCGTCAATTAACGAGGCGAGACGAGGGATAGAAACTATGGTCAAAGAGCTACGAGAAGCTTTGCCGGGTGATACAGGGGCTTACCCAATTGACTCAGCCAATGCTCAAGAATTAATTTTCTATGCTGATTATGATCGTGATACACAAATTGAAAGGGTGCACTATTGGCTGGATGGGACTGAATTCAAAAAAGGAGTAATTGAAGCCAGCGGCAATCCCTTGACTTATTCGGAGGAGGAAGAGGTGCATATTATATCACGCTATGTGAGAAATAATAGTATTCCATTGTTTACTTATCGCGACGGTGAGTACGCGGAAATATCTGCACCGGCTGACCCAACTGGCGTTAAATTAATTAGTGTTTATTTAGAAATTAATGTATTTGAGGACAGAGCACCAATGAATTTCGAATTGCAGTCAGATGTGGCTTTACGTAATTTAAAAGAAAACTTTTGAAATAACAAATGAAAATAGTTAAAAATAATTCGGGAAATATATTAATGCTAGTACTGGTGATGATAGCAGTTTTTAGTCTGGCTTCTTTGGCTATTGCCAGCCTGGCTATTTCCCAGCATCGCTTAGCTAATACTAAAGTAAGTTGGCACCAGGCATTAAATACGGCTGAGGCTGGCTTAAACTATTACCGCTGGCATCTAGCACATGCGCCAGAGGATTATGAAGGTGATATAGGAATACATGATTATATGGATCCGCATGGAGGAGTTATCGGCCAATATAACTTAGAAATTACAGCACCATCGGAGTGTTCAAGCGTGGTAAGTATTAAATCAACGGGCAATGCCTCAGCTCATCCTGATGCGGACAGAGCTTTACAGGTTAAATATGGTACGGCTTCAATGGCTTCTTTCGCTTTTATCACCAACAGCGACGCGTGGTTCGGGGACGGAGAAGTGTTGCATGGTCCGGTACACTCAAATGGAGGCATTCGAATGGATGGCACGAATGACGCTTTGGTAACTTCAGCCAAAGAAACATATACCTGCCAGCCACATCATGGATGTGATCCGGCACAAAGCCAACTTGGCATTTGGGGAACTGGCGGGGATCAAGAACTGTGGGACTTTCCAACTTCTAATATTGATTTTGACATGCTAACAGTTGACTTAGCGACGCTTGAAACTCTAGCACAAACTTCTGGTATTCACCTTTCTCAACAGGGGCTGGGATATCGGGTAAATTTTAAGGTAGATGGGACGATTGATGTTTATCGAGTAAAAAAATTAAAAAATAATGTGTGGTATTACGGTATGGACGGCGATTGGCATCGCGATTCATGGGATATTGATACTCAAGAATTTTTAGCAAACTACGACCTGCCTCCAGAATGTGCTATAATATTCATAGAGGACAATGTTTGGGTTGATGGTGTGGTGAATGGCAGGACAACACTGGTGGCAGCTAAATTGCCGGAAGTTCCCAACAACCACAGAAATATTTTAATTAATGGCGACCTAACCTATTTAGCCAAAGATGGCAATCATGTTTTAGGCTTGATCGCTCAGGGAGATATAATGGTGCCACTTTATTCAGCACCGGAAAATTTGGAAATAGATGCGGTAATGCTTGCTCAAAACGGTTCGGTTTACCGCCCTTATTACAACTCTCCTTGGCCTTACTATATACGAGATACAATTACAACATACGGCACGATCATCACTAATCAAGTCTGGACTTGGAGCTGGGTGAATGGTAGTGGCACATGTACTTCTGGGTATTGCAATACTAATACAATTTATGACTCGCATTTAAATTACAATCCCCCACCAGGATTTCCCACGTATGGTGAGTACAAATTCTTACAATGGGAAGAAGTAACAGAAAAAGAATAATTTATGAATTTTATTACACCGCCAACTAAAATATTTGGACTGGATCTATCTGATCTGTCGATTAAAGCTGTGCAAATAAAAAAGACAAAAGGCCAGCTTGAATTAGAAGCATGGAATTCAATATCTTTGCCACCGGGTTTAATTGAAGAAGGTGTTATAAAAGACTTTAAGGGAACGGCGCGGGCCATAAAAAAATTAATTAAAACCAGCCCACAAGAATTTACTACTAAATATGCTGTTTTATCTTTACCTGAAACTAAAACTTTTATCAAGGTGATTAAAGTATCAAGACAAAAGGGTAGTCAGCGTGAAGTAATTAGTCGCGAGCTACCTAAGCATGTACCGGTGGATATACAAGATATTGAGCTTGACTGGCAGGCACTGCCCGGCAAAGAGAGCGGTAAATTTTTAATTGGTATTGTACCCAAAAAAATAGCTAATGACTATACTAAAGTGGCGCGTATGGCGGGACTATCTGCAGTGGCACTTGAAATTGAAGCGCAAGCTATTGTGCGCAGTGTGATTGCCACTCAAAGTTTTAATAAAAAGAATTTGATAAAAAGCTTAATTAACAAGAACAGTAAACAAAAAACAACATCGAGCGTGGGACCAGCAAGAATAATTTTGGATTTAGGTGCTACGCGTACCAGTCTAATACTACTTGATCGTGGAGTAATCCAATTTACCAATAGCTTGTCTAATATCTCTGGTGAAATTATTACAGAAGATATTGCTAAAACCATGAAGCTATCTTACAAGGAAGCGGAAAAGATAAAGAGAATATGCGGAGACAGCCCTAAAAAATGCAAAGGTAAAATGATGGAAACAATCAAAAAAACAGTAAGTGTATTGGCAGATGAAATAAAAAATGCGGAAAATTTCTATGAATCACATTTTGGAAAAAATGCTAAAGATTTAGAAATTATGTTATGTAGCGGTGGTTCTGGCCTGATAGATATTGACCTTGATTTAGAAAAATTAACTAACAGGAAAGCGGTGCTGGCAGACCCATTAATTAATGTTTCCAACCCAAGTGATGAAAAGCAAAGAAACGCCTTTTTGCCTTATACCACGGCCATTGGCTTGGCCTTGCGCGAAATTAAATAACATATGTCAGTAGATCTAAATTTAATTAATAGTTCAAAAAAAAGGGAAATCGCCCAAGATATCCGCTTAATTTTAGTTATCAATAATTTGGGGATTATAGTGCTATCAATAATTGTAGCGGCCGGCCTTTTGTTTGGTGGACAGACTTATCTTAACTACAGAGTGGAAAAACTTGAAAAAATTGACGCGGCGACTACGTATGATAATGAAATCTCACGAATTAACAGACAGATAAATCAAGTGGAATTAATTCAAAAAGACTATGTCAAATGGTCAAGAGTACTAACTAACCTTTTGTCTATTATTCCTGAAGGGAATACGATTGGTGGTTTGCGCCTGGATCAGAAGAATAAAAAAATGGTAATCTACGGCAATTCAAAAACCCGTGATGATTTTTTGAAAATAAAAGATGCTTTAGAAAAATCTGATTTAATAGCTGACCTTGAATCCCCTATTTCAAACATATTAAGCCAAAAAAATATTAGTTTTAGTCTGGAAGCTACTTTGAATTTATGACCAAATCGCGTAAAAAATATATAACTATTATCTTGGGGCTAGTTGTTCTGGCAGGCGGTCTTGTTTTTGGTGTAATATCTCCGGCTAAGCAAAGCATTAAAAGTAGCGGTAGTGAGGTAATGAATGAGTATGAGCATTTACAAGACTTGCTGAATGTGGGCCAAGGCATTGAAAAAATGAAAACCAACTACCAGTTGATAAAATCCGATCAAGGAGTACTTGATGGCGTCTTTTTGTATTCCGGAAAAGAGCTTGGTTTTATTACGGATCTTGAGGGTCTGGCAGATAAGCATAAAATAGATCAGACTATTTCTTTTTTAACGGACAAGATGGTAGAGCAAGATGGCATGAAAATCATACCGCTTAGTTTGCACGTAAATGGCGGATTCAATGATTTTATTAGTTATTTAAATGATTTAGAGGCACTTAACTATTATGTGAGCTTTGAATCACTTGAGATACGCAAGGAGACGAATATCGGGAGAACGAGTACGCCTGGACGACAGGTGGAAGGCGATACAAAAGAAGGAGAAATTATAGAGGCAGATACTAATTTGAATGTAACTTTGTCCGGTTTTACTTATTGGCAATAAATATATGGAGATTAAAAAAATAGATATTTTTAAAGTAAAAAAAATCATGGGTCTAGCCATGAGATATGTGCGTGAAATCAGTATCGGCGCAGCCGTTTTAATTTTACTTGGAGCTATATTATTTATGTATAATAATTGCTATCAGGGTTTGCGTAAGGCAAAAATTGCTGGAGTCCTCAAAAGACAGGTGGCGGTTAATGTGGTAGATATAGGAACATGGGAAAAAATTAAGAAAGATACTGAATGGAAAAAACAAGAGGTTCAAGATGGAGAAATCGGAAGAAATCCCTTTAAATAAAATAATACTCAATATTTTAAAACCCAGGTTGATGACCCTGGGTTTTTTAGATTACTCCCACTCCATGGTGGCTGGGGGTTTGGTGGTAATATCATAAACGACACGTGAAATACCGGGGACTTCATTAACAATACGAGTAGAGATTTTTTGTAGAATTTCATAGGGCAGGTGCGTCCAACCGGCAGTCATAATATCACTGGAATCATAGATGCGCAGGGCGACAACTTCACCATAGACACGGACGTCTCCCTTTACAGCAGTACTTTTGGCTCCAGTCATAATGGGAAAACTTTGAAAAATGCGCTCATACCAACCTTCTTCTTTAATAATTTGAAGGACTATTTGATCTGCAACTTGTTGGCGTTTAAGCCTCTCTCTCGTAACCTCTCCCATAATTCTAATAGCTTGACCTGGTCCTGGAAAGGGCTGCTGCATGAGTACCTTGCGTGGTAATCCTAATTGCCTGCCAAGTTCCCTGACTTCATCTTTATAGAAATTACGAACGGGCTCAAGTAGGTCTAGTTTCATTCTGGCTGGCAATCCACCAACATTATGATGGCTTTTAATTTTACTGGCATGTTTACTACCCTGGCTTTCAATAACATCAGAATAGATGGTACCTTGCACCAAAAATTTTATATCTTTATACTTCTTAGCTACGTTTTCAAAATACTTGATATATAATTTACCAATAATTTTTCTTTTCTTTTCTGGATCAGTAATCCCTTTCAATTTAGAGAGAAACTCTTTTTGGCAGTTAATAATAACGGGTTTTGTTTTAAGAACGTCTTGAAAAATATATTCAACCTCTTGGCGCGTACCTATCCTCATTAGGCCATTATGGCAATGGACTGGGATAAATCTTTTGCCAAGAGCCTTGGCAACGATGGCAGAAGCTACGGTTGAGTCAATTCCGCCTGAAACTGCGGAGATAATCTTTGCTTTGGAATCATGTTGGTTAACTATCTCGCGTACCTCATCTATAACCTCGGCCACTTTTAATTTGCGTTCCTTGATCATTAATCCGCAAACACTTTCAGCAAAATTACGCAGTATCCTTTTGCCCTCCTGAGTGTGTTCAACTTCTGGATGAAATTGCACGCCAAAAATTTTGCGTTCAAAATCACCTACGCCAGCGGCCTTAATGTTTGAGCTGGACGCATGATAGTCAAATCCAACTGGCAATTGAGCGACTTCATCCCCGTGGCTCATCCAGACTTTCAGTTCTCGACTCTTGATATTTTTGAATAAGGGGCTCTGCTTATTGAGCTTAACTTTAGTGGGTCCATATTCTTTGTTGCCTTGTAACACCTTGCCTTTAAGTGAGTGGGCGGTTAGTTGCCAGCCATAGCAAATACCAAGGATGGGTATATTTAAATCAAAAATTCTTTTATCAATGCTTGGGACCTTTTTTTCATAAACTGATGAGGGGCCACCAGAAAGAATGATACCAGCTGGCTTTTTTTTAACTAATTTCTGATATGCCCCTTTGGGATCAATAATTTTAGCTTCCACTCCAAAATCGCGTAATCTCCTACCTATAAGATGAGTAGTTTGGGAGCCAAAGTCGATAATAACAATATGGTTCATGTGGAGTTGAAATAATTAGTAATAATGTTATTATAAGATATATAGGATGTTTCTCCAAATGCTTATGAAATATCATCTATTTGCAACTCATAGCAATCCCCTATTACCGCAAGAGATTATTAAAAAATCTAACAAATTGATACGGGGTAAATGCAAAATATCTCATTATAAAGATGGGGAGATTTTGGTGCACCTTGATGAAAAAGTTAAAGACAAAAAAGTATTTGTTTTGGGCTCTACATACCCACCAGCAGAAAACGTACTTGAGCTAATAATTCTCATAAATACATTAAAAGAAAATGGGGCAAAAGAAATTGTTGTACTTATCCCCTATTTTGGCTATGGCAAACAAGATAGGATAAAATACTCAGGGGACGCAATGTCAGCTAAATTAATGGCTGAAATTATACAACTAGCAGGAGCCAAAGAAATTATTGCTTTGGACTTACATAGCCAGCTAGTAAAAAAATATTTCGCAAATATTATTAACCTTAATGCTAATCAGCTACTATCATCCTATTTTGCAGATATTAATAAAGAAGAATACGTGGTAGTGGCTCCTGATATGGGCGGGGTTACACGGGCCAAAAAATTTGCTAAAGAGCTAGGAATTAAAAATGTGGCTATAATTGAAAAAAGTAGACCAAAAATTGATGAGAGCAAGGTAGTTAAAATGACTGGTAAAGTCAAAGATAAAAATTGTGTTATAGTGGACGATTTGTCGCAAACCGGGGGCACTTTGATAAAAGGCGCGAAATATTTGAAAACCAAAGGGGCTAAGGACGTTTATGTTGTTTTGACACATTTAGTGGCTACAGGACCGGTGATTAAAAATCTGGGGAAGGATAGGAATATTAAGAAAATAGTTACAACTAATTCAATTGATTTGCCAAAAAAGATTTACAAAAGCAAAAAGTTTGAAGTAAAAAGCTGTGCTGACGTTTTTATTAAAAATATTTAAATATATTATAAACTAATAAAAAAACATGGAAAGAGGGAATAGTGACTTAGAAATCGAAACAAAAGAGAAACCTGAGTGGAAAGAATACACAGTCGGCGTAATGGGTGCTTCATCTAATAAAAATACAGAGGCCATGACCAACGGATATGAAGTTGGCAAAATGTTGGGAGAAAGGGGCTATGATGTTGCTAATGGCGGATATGCAGTTGGTGGCATGGGTGAAACTGCCCGTGGATTCCAAGATATATGCAAGAAAAAAAATATTGCAGAAGATGAAGCTGGCGAACATTTTCAGGCTGTGGTGCTGTCAGAAGAAGCCATCGGGAAAAAACTAGCTGAAAAAAGGACATATATAAAACCTGCCAGTGTACATGAATATGATAATTTTACCAGCCGTAGCGGAGGGATTATTAACAGATCAGACGCCGTTATTGCTCTTCCAGGGGGAATTGGAACCATCACGGAAAGCTACGCTTCCGCCATGGGCGAATGGTTTCGACAGCTTAAGGCAAAAGATGGCGAAGGGAGGCCATATATTAGACCGCTTATTGTAATTGACAGCAAGAATACATTAGTTAAACAAGCTGCATTGGCAGAAGCAGAGTCGCCAGGGACAATTAACACGATTTCTGATGACACCTTCGTACTAGCTGGGCACAAATTAGAAAATGGAGACATTGCGACACTTGCTAATGATCCACAAATGAAGAAGGAACTAGAAATGATATTGGAATACTATCAATTGATAAAAAAGGGCAAAAACGCGATTGAGGGCAGCTCAAAAGACAAAGAGAGGGTGGAAGAAATACAGGAGTATATTAATAAAGATATGAATAGATTTGTCAGCCTGAAAGATATTGTTGAGGAAAAAAAAGATACTTTCAAACAGCTAGGTGACGATTGGGGAACAAAATAATCTTATTTTAATACATAAAATATATGAAATCAGGTCAACCAAAATTAACTAATCACTTTTTTCTACCGGAAGATCAACATCTTTTTAATTATGATCAAATTTTTTCTGTATCATCGATGTGGATAGAACTGGGTATGGAGAACGTAATAGCCACTTATGACCTATATGTGCGCGGAATGCCAAAAAATAGGAATTTTCTTTTATTTGGCGGATTAGAGGAAATAATACTAAGTATCAAAGATTGGAAGTACACAGCCAATGAGGTTAATTTTTTATTAAAAAATAAAATGATTGCTCCAAAAACAGCGAAATTAATGAGAAAATTTAAGTTTGACGGCGATGTTTGGGCAATGCCGGAAGCAACATTATTCTTTCCCGATGAGCCGGTGGTGAGATTGACGGGACCTATTTGGCAAATCAACTTATTCACTTTTTTTCTAATGGAAGCGCTATCTTCAAATACAATAGCTTTTAGCAAGGTTGTACGAAGTTTTTTGGCAGCTAACGGCAAGGTAGACATTTTTACCGCCTCAACCACAAGGGCGCACTCAAATGAATCAGCTTTGAAATTTGGAAGGGCGGCCTATTTTTTAGGGGCACCTTCTAATTTAGTACCTGCATTTTCAAGAAAATTTGATTTGCCAATGACGCATGTTAACACTAAAGCATATCATGCTTTCATAAAATCATTCCCCAGCGAGATCCAGGCAATGAGGGCAGCGACTAGCATCTTCCCAAATATCGGTCTAATGATAGATACCTATGATTTTAAACAGGGAGTGAAGAACGCTATCACGGTAGCCAAAGAAGTGCAACAATCAAAAGGAACGACAATATCTGGAATTATTATAGACAGCGGCAAAGACGTTAAAGATTATGCCAGGCAAGCCGTTTATGTGCGCAGGGCTCTTAATGTCGCTGGATTAAAACAGGTTAAAATTACAGTAGCTGGAAATTTTGAGGAAAATAAAATTGCGGAGCTGGTAAAACTCAAAGCGCCGGTTGATGGAGTGCTGGCTTGTACTGATTTAGTTACTTCATCAGATAGTCCAAAACTTGAAGCAGTTTTAAAGCTTACAGAGTTTGTACGCGATGGAGAAACTCATTATAGCGCTAAGCTAACTCCTGGCAAAGAAAGTTATCCAGGTAAAAAACAAGTATTTAGAAAATTCAAAAATGGCAAGTTAGCCGGTGATGTAGTTGGTCTTGAGAATGAAAAATTAGGAAAACCATTGTTACAAAAATATTTATCGAATGGAAAGCAAGTCAAAAAATTACCAAGGCTTGATGAAATTAAAAAATATACGTCTAAACAACTAGATACTCTGCCTAATAATCTAAAACGGGTTGATAAAGAATTTAAATACAAGGTATTAATGAGTAAAAAACTACAAAAACTGTTTGAAGAATCTAAAAAACAACATTTAAGCCATATTGCAAAATAGCATGCTACAAAATAATTTGTTTGAATTTAATGATTTACCCTTAACTCAATTAACTCACACTTTTGCTGAGGGGTCTATTTGGCTTGAAGAAGGCATGGGTGACAGAACAGCTACTTTTGATCTAGCAATTCGAGAGATGCCCAAGAATAGAAATTTTTTGGTATTCGCTGGGTTAGAAGAAATAGTATATTATTTGAACAAGATGAAATTTGGAGATGATCATATTCAATTTTTACTTAAAGGAAAACTAATCACTAAAAAATTTGCTAATTATTTAAAAAAGTTCAAATTCAGCGGTGATGTATGGTCAATACCTGAAGGAACTATATTTTTCCCCGGTGAGCCGGTGGTCCGCATTACGGCTCCCTTAATTGAGGCTTCATTAATTGAAGTCTTTATGTTTAATATGGCAGTATCAAATATTGGCTTTTTATCAAAAGCAGCACGGTACAAAATAGTATTTGATGGCAAGGTTCTTATAAGCGTAGGTATGCAAAGATCTCAATCCTTCGAATCTGGTATTAAAGGATTACGTAATGGATATATATGTGATATGGTAGCTGACGCCTTTCCTATTTTTTCAAAAAAATTCAATTTACCTCAACCAAAATATATTATTAATGGACAACATTTATTTATCAAATCTTTCCCTGATGAAATAACGGCTTTTAGAAAAATGACTGAATATTTTGCAGAGAATGCTTCTTTTATGATAGATACTTATGATTTTGACCAAGGACTTAAGAATGCCATCAAGGTGGGGCTGGAGATGAAGGCCAAAGGATTATCCCTGCGTTATGTAACGATTGATGCTGGCGATTTATCTAAGTTGGCGTATAAGGCCAGACGAGAGCTTGATAAAGCCGGCTTAAAGAAAATACAGATAGTGGCAGCCAGCAATTTAGATGAGCATAAGATAAAAAAATTAATTAAACAAAAATCACCAATCGACTATTATGTGACAGCCACAGAGTATATAACTTTAGCTGATTCACCAAAGCTTGAGGTAGTGTATAAATTGGCGGAATTAAGACAAGGAAGAAATATCCAGCATTGCGCCAAATTAACTCCCGGCAAAGAAAGTTATCCTGGCAGGAAGCAAATATTTAGGAAATACAAAAATGGAAAAATTTGGCAGGATACGATTGGCCTGAGTCAAGAAAAAAATCTGGGCACTCCATTGTTAAAACAATATATGAAGAGTGGAAAAACTATTCGTAAACCGGCAAATTTATTAGAAATTAAAAAATATTTTAATAAACAATTTAAAACAATCCCTAGCAAATTGTTAGATATAGAGAAAGAATACGAATTTAGACCTAAAATTAGTAAAAAATTACAGACCTTATTTGGAAAAGTCCAAAAGGAACATATATAGTATCTTTACCTAATATTAGTTAAACAAATGTCGGAATATTGACATTTGTTTTAATTTGTATTATAATTATTTAATAAAATTGTACCTTTAATTCACAATAAACTCATAATAAAAAAACAGGAGAAATATTTTGAAGAACCAAAGACCAATGGTGGCGATTTATGGTGGCAGCAATTTTCAACCGAATTCCAAGCCGTTCAAAGACGCGTCAACCTTCGCCAGATTGATTGCAGAATATGTCCACATTTTTCACGGTGGAATTTCAATGGATGGCGACAGCGGTTTAATGCTGGCGGTTACACAAGGGGCCCAAAAGCGAGGTAATTGTATGATGACTGGAGTTGTACACGAAGCAATAGAACATTGGACAATCAAATTACTCCCAAAAAACCAAGTGAAAAAAGTGGCTAATTTTGATATCAGAAACGGGATACTAACAGATCCAGATAAGATTCGTGTTGTTTGTAAAGGTGATGCAGGCACTCAGCTCGAGTGTTTTACAGCCGTGCGCAAAAATGAAATTGCAAGAAAAATGAAAGTTGATGCTGGGATCGAGCCAATAATTGCGCTGTACGAGAAGAAAGACGAATGGGAAACAATAGCCAAATGTTTCAAGGCATTAGGTATGAGTTCGGAAGTGGTCGATAACATCAAGGTTTTTACATCGCCGGTTGACGCAGCTTACTGGGTAGTTGAAAAACATCTTAAATTAATGCTCATCTAAATTGCTGCCCTATGGCAAAAGATAAAAAAAGAAGGGGTCTATCATTTAAATGTGATTCCTTCTTTTATTTTACCTTGAAAAAATATCTAAAATACAATAGAATGAAAAGGTAAGCTTTATGCCTAATGATTTTATAACAAAAAAAGATTTAATCCTCTTTACTTCCGGAACCCGGTTTACTTTGGGTTCCATTTATTTACAAGAAGGTTTTGAAAATGTAATAGCTAATTTCGACCTCTTTGTACGCGAAATGCCAAAGAAAAGAAATTATTTAGTTTTTGCAGGACTCGAGCATGTGCTCGATTTTTTGTTGAATTTAAAATTTACTAATGCACAATTGCAATGGCTTAAAAAAACATACGATCTGCCTAAAAAAACGATGGATTATTATAAGAAATTTAAGTTTACTGGGGATGTATATGCAATGCCTGAAGGAAGCATGTTTTTTGCCAACGAACCCTTAATTCGCATTGTAGCACCTATAATAGAAGCTCAGATGATTGAGATTTATCTAACCAATACTGTATTTTTACAAACCATTTTGGCTTCTAAATTTTCTCGCTTTGTTAATGCCGCCAAGGGCAAAAATACGGTGTTTGGATTCAATAGAAGCTATGGAATGGATGTAGCGATGAAAATGGATCGTGTTGGTAAAATAGTGGGCGTTGGTGAACCGGTAATGGCTATGACAAACTTTAGGCAACCCAAAATAAGGGCCTACTCATATGGAACTTTTCATCATTTTATATCAGCATATGATACGGAAATAGATGCTTTTCGTGCACATTTCAAATATGCTCTAAATCAAGGCTCCATACTAGTTGATACATATGAAACACTCCAGGGTGTTAAAAATTTTATCATGGCTGGTAATGAAATGAGAGATAAAATTGGTAAAATACCGGGGGCAATATTTATTGATAGCGGTGATTTATTATCTTTATCTAAAAAAGCCAGGCTAATGCTTGATCAAGCTGGGTTTAAAAAGACCAAAATACTGGCAGTTAGTAATTTAGATGAGTATAAGGTGGATAGAATGGTAAAAGCCGGAGCCCCTGTTGATACTTATGGTGGTACAACAAACATTTTAACACCGATTGATGCACCAGTACTTGAAGTGGTATATAAGTTAACGGAGATTAAAAAACGAGGTCAGCATATCCCCAAAATGAAACTGTCATCTAAAAAGGTGTCTTTACCTGGCAGAAAACAAGTATGGCGAGTGGAAAGAAGAGGCAAATATGTGGAGGATATAATTGGAGTTGAGGGTGAGAAGATAAAGGATAAAAAATTACTAATACCATATATTAAAAAGGGTAAGCTGATACGTAAATTACCTAGCCTGGAGGCAATTAATAGATATTATGAAAGAGAGATAAAAAAGTTTAGAAAAGGACTCTTTGACATAAACAGGAAAGTACCATACAATATCTTGATTAGTGACGAGCTAAAAAAACTAACTAAAAAAACCAAGGAAGACATTAAAAAGACACATTATGCAAAATCTTAAACACCATTTTTTCCACGAAGAATATTTAAATATATTTGATTTAGACCAAATATACATGGCTAGCTCAATGTGGCATGATACCGGTATGAAAGACACATGGGCTACTTTTGATTTAGTGGTGCGCGATATGCCCAAGAATAGAAATTTTCTTGTTTTTACCGGACTTGAAGAAATGGTTTTGAAATTGAAACATTTTAAATATTTAGATGGGCAAATTAAATTACTTTTAAAATGGAAATTAATTTCTAAAAAGTTCGCTAATTATTTAAAAAAAATAACCTTTAGCGGAGATATGTATGCAATGAAAGAAGGTAGCATCTTTTTCCCAGGTGAGGTTATAGTGCGGATTACAGCTCCCCTAATTGAAGGAAATCTATTGACAGCATTTTTTATGACATCACTCTGCTCAAATACAATTTTTTCCTCTAAATTTATTAGATCAGTTATAGCGGCTAAGGATAAAAATGTGGTTGGGCCATCTCCTCAGCGATCGCAAAGCTTTGAATCATCATTTAAGGCCCAAAGGGCTGGATTTATTACCGGTAGTAAAAATTGCCCATCACCAATTGTCAAAGAATTAATGGGCATGCCGATGGACGATAATGCAACAATCGCCTACCATGCTTTTATAAACTCATATGAGTCAGAAAGACAGGCCATGGATGTGGCTGCTAAATACGCGAAGGTTGATTTAGCAATCATGGTGGATACTTATGATTATAAGAAAGGGATTAAAAATGCAATTGAAATTGCTAAAAAAATGGACAAGAAAGGCAGAATTCTCAAAATCGTAGTGGATAGTGGGAATCTCCTAGAAAATGCCAGATTGGTAAAAAGAGAAATTAATAAAAGCAAACTTAAAAATATACAGATTATTGTAGCTAGCAATTTAAATGAATTTAAAATAAAAAAACTGATGGATAAAAAAATTCCAGCTGATACCTTTATTGTAGCTACAGAAGCAGTAACATCGTCAGACGACCCTAAAATGGAAGCAATTTATAAGATATGTGAGATTATAGAGAAGGACGGAAGGGTGATAAATAAGATGAAGCTGTCTCCTGGCAAAATGAGCTTACCTGGAAGAAAGCAGGTATACAGAAAAACATTAAAAGGAAAATGGCGAGGCGACACGATTGGATTAAATCAAGAAAAAAACATGGGCACTCCCCTGCTTAAACCTATATTTCAAAAAGGCAAACTAATATATGGCTTACCCAGTGTTTTAGAAATACGTGATTATGCAAAAAAGCAACTTAACTATTTACCTAAAAAATATTTAGAGATAAATAAGACATATAAGTATCCGGTTAAAATTAGTCCAAAATTAAAAAAACTTATTACAAGAACCAAGCAAGAAATTAATAAAAAATCTTAATATGAACAAAAAATCAACAATCCCAAATTCTCATTTATTTGAACAGGGTGATTTGCATTTATACGAATTGCAAAATATTTTCACTGCTTGTGCTTTGTGGCTGGAAAATGGAATGGAAAACAGAATAGCGACTTTTGATCTATTGGTGCGTGATATGCCTAAAAATAGGAATTTTTTAATTTGTGGGGGAATTGAGGAAATAGTTAAAACAATTCTTGAGTGGAGATATACCAAAGAAGAAATAGAATATTTGCGTGCTAATAACCTAGCAACACCTAAATTAATTAAATACTTATCAAAATTTAAATTCAGTGGGGACATATGGGCGATGCCTGAAGGAACAATCTTTTTTCCAGGAGAGACAGTCGTCAGGATCACAGCACCGATTTGCGAAGCAAATGTGCTAACTAACTTTTTAATGATCGCTTTATTTGGCAATTCAATATATATGTCAAAAATGATCAGAGGGAAATTAGCGGCAGGTGATAAAAAATTTATGACAGCTGGTGGACTAAGAATCTCTTCCTTTGAAACAGCGGCTAAGGCCAGTCGAGCGGGATATATTGTGGGAGCAGATACTGCTCTACCAGCTTTTTTTAAGAAATATAATTTAAAGCCACATAAAATTTCTGTTAATTCATATCACGCTGTAATAAAATCATTTGATAGTGAGTTAGAGGCTTTTCGCGCTTCTTCTAAATTATTTCCGGGTAGAACCAGAGTAATGGTAGATACTTATGACTTTAAAAAAGGCATTCAGAACGTGATTGATATACATAAAAAAGAAGGATTGGTAATCAATGCGATTAATCTTGATAGTGGGGATTTATTGTCTCAGGCAAAATATGCCCGAGATAAATTTGACAAAGCAGGATTAAAGCACATCCAAATTCTGGCATACAGTAATTTAAATGAGTGGAAGATAAAACGTTTAAGGGAAAACGGCGCGCCGATTGATATATATATTGCGGCTACAGAAATGGCAACTATTCCGGATGATCCAAAACTAGAAGTAGTTTATAAGTTGGCTGAAATAAGAGATGGTAGAAAGGTGCGTAATGTGGCTAAATTAGCAAAAAATAAAGAGAGTTATCCGGGTAAAAAACAGATTTTCCGTAAATTTAATAAAAGTGGTAAAATGCTAGGAGATATTATTGGACTTGAAAATGAAAAGTTAGGCACACCAATGCTTAAAAAATGGGTATCACGGGGAAAATTAGTGAGAAAACTGCCAAGCATGCATCAAATGCGAAAATGTGTGAGCAAGCAATTGGAAACATTACCTAATAGATATAAAGAGATAGACAAGCAATATATATATTCTGTAAAAATTAGTCCAAAATTAAAAAATCTATTTGAAAGTGTTAAGAAGGAAGAACTGGCCGATTAATTTGACAATTTAATATATGTACGTTAAAATGTACATATATTGATTAACTTAAAAAATATGAACACTACTCTATCCATTACAGAGGCTCGAAAAAAAATATTTGATATAGCCAGTAGCGTACAAGGTGGGTTGCACTATACGTTAACCCAACATGGCAAGCCAAAAGCCGTAGTAATGTCAGCTGAAGAATTTGACTCGTGGCAAGAAACTCTTGAAGTGATGCGTGATTTTCCTGACCTTGGAAAGGATATAAAGGAAGCTGAGCAAGATTATAAAAATGGCGACTACACAACCTTAGAAGATCTATTAGCCGAGAATGGACTATCAATAACTAAAATACAAGAACATGCGGTATCAAGTAGTCGTACCAAAAGGAGTCAAAAAACAGTTAAATAAAATAGAGGCGAAATACAAGATACAAATTATGATAGCCCTGACGCAGCTTTCTTTCAACCCATACTTGGGTAAAAAGCTTGAGGGTGAACACAAGGGCGAATGGTCATATCGAGTCAGATCTTATAGGATAGTTTATATAATCAGATCTCATGAATTGGTTGTACTTATTATTAAAGTTGGTCACAGAAAAAATGTTTACAAATAGTTGACATATCTCATATATCTGATATAATCTTAGTAATAACTTAAACTAATTTAAATGTATGGCACATAGAAAAGCAGGCGGTTCAACAAAGCTGGGTCGCGATTCAATATCGAAAAGACTGGGTACTAAAGTGTCTGGCGGACAAAAAGTCAAAGCTGGCACTATTTTAGTGCGTCAAAGAGGTACAAGGATTCATGCAGGGGATAATGTTAAAAAAGGTGGCGATGATACCTTATATGCCAAAAAAGAAGGTGTGGTTAAATTTATTACCAAAAAAGTCAAAGCATATGATGGCAATTTGAGATCTAGAAAATTTGCCTGTATTAACTAGCATTTTAATGAATATTTAAAAAGACTCAGGGAAAACACCTGAGTCTTTTTGGTTAAATTAAATTGTTGGTTATAGGCTAGCCTCTGAGCTTGGGATATCAGCATTTTTTACAGCTTCGCCTAATTTTGTTCTTTCCATAATTTCCCCGGTAACAATGCTCTTCTCGCGACCGTATTTAAGTCTAGAAAGTTCTTTAATCTGGCTAGCCAGCTCTTTGTTCCCATCAGCTGGCGGATAAGTCCCCATTGTAAAGGCTTTGGCCGCGGTATTTTCAATTAAGAGCCTTGTAACGGCATGGTACTTTTCAATATTAATAAGGTCATATTCAGCAAAGACTGGGGCAAACTGTTTGGCCATCATTTCAGCATCTTCAACACCAATTCTAAAGGATATCATCGTGCCTGCATTGCCAAATACAGCATCGCGGATACTTGAATCTTGTCCGTTAACTAGTTGTCCAATATATTGATGGGCCATAGTCATGTTAAGCTTATACTTCCTGGCTTCAGCTAAAATAGTTGAAATTGAATCAGTTACATAGTTTTGGAACTCATCAATGTATAAATAGAAATCTTTTCTTTCTTCTTCTGGCAAATTGGCACGGCCAAGAGCTGCCATTTGAAGCTTGGAGACGGCAATTAATCCCAGTAAGTTACTGTTAACCTCACCAACTTGTCCCTTGGACAAATTAATAATTAATATTTTTCCTTGGTTCATAACTTCACTAAAACTAAAACCCGATTTTGGCTGGCCAATAATATTTCTAACCATTTCATTTTCAACGAATCGACCAACTTTCGAAATTAAATAACCAAGCATTTCAGATTTATGAAAATCTGAGGTTTTGGCCATTTCTTTTTCCCAAAAAGCACGTACCATTGGGTCGGTGACAAATTGAAGCTTGTGCTTTTGAAAATCATCATCAGTAAACATGCGTGGAATTTCAGCCATAGTACCTGGATTCTCTTTATCAGCCATAAGAGTCAACATAGCATTGCGCATATTATGCTCAAACATAGGGCCAATCATTGAGGGGTCGGTGACCAGTTTATAGAAAATTTGGATCATCTCTTGGCAAACAAAATCCATTTCATCTGGAGTATTAGCCTCAAGCATATTTAAACCGATAGGGCGTTCAACATCAGCTGGATTGAAATAGACAACATCTTCTGCCCTTTCTTTGGGCACACTTTCAAGGACTGTTTCGGCTAAACTGCCGTGGGGATCGATAACACATACTCCCTTGCCTTGGTCAATGTCTTGCTTAATCATATTTGCCATGAGGACAGATTTACCCACGCCAGTCATACCAATGATATATACATGCCGGCGGCGATCTTCTTCTTTGATGCGAATAGCTGATTCCTTGCCACGATAATGGTTAACACCTAAAATCAAGCCTTCTTGAGGTATATTGACTGGGGCAGGAGCTTTTCTACTTTTTAGCCAGTCAATATTAGGAGTTTCACAAATAGGTAGGGGGAAATGATAGATAGAGGCCATTTCTTCTGTATTGAGAAGCATTCTTTTGCTTTCGTCAAAATTACGGTATATAAAATCAGAGACTAGCTTATTAACTGACTTGGGCTGGGATTTATTAAAGCGGTTGCCATATTCATATATATTGTATTGAGAAAAGGCGTTCAATATATTGTCTAAATACATATCGGCTTGAGACTGATCGGTTGAAGAAACTACTACTCGCAGATTAACATCAAGCCCTGCTTTGCTTGCTTTTTCTTCCAACCCTTTGGCCATCTCTTCTTCAAGTTGCGATAACTTGTGAGGGACAATGGTCCCCTTTTGTTCGCTGGCTAAACGACGCTCATCTTCGGTTTTACCAGTATAGGCAATTTTACTCATCTCTTTACTACCACGAGACAGACTGTATGACAATTTGCCCAACCAACCTTCGGCGCCAGCTGCTTTGACAGCTTGTTCTGGCTTTCTGCCTCTTTGCATTTCACGGACGACCTTAACTCCCATTTTGTGCCAATATTTTTGAGCTGAGCGGCAAACCACTTGGATAACGGCACCATCACTTTCTGCAAGCTTGCTTAAAGAGTTGGTTATGGCGTCTAGAGGATCTGAATCCATTTTGCGGAATGTTTTTATGGGAAACATATTTGAGCGAGCAAACTTCAAATAAGCACCTGCGACTCTGCTTTGAGACTTGAATATGTTATAGTCATCAATTTCTGTTATTTGAGCATGGGGATATTGGGCGTGGATTTGCTGCTCAATATATCTTTCAAGATAGCGAGGCGTGGTAACGCTAAAAAATATTTTACCGTCTTTAGCTATAATCTCAAAAGAAATATGGTCTGATCTGCCAAAAAGAAAGGCATTTAATCCATATTGAGCCCGCATGCCACCAATGGTGGCAAAAAATTCTTCGGCTTGGGCAATTTTATCCCAAATACCTTCTTTGGTAATTTCTTTTTTTTCATCGTCTTTTGAAAGTTCTTTGGGTAAACCAACGAGTAATATAACTTTTTGAAAAGCATGGGGCAAATGAGTACCTTTGCGTAAAATAGTGCGTAAGATTACAAGAGCCAACCAAAAAAAGACCACAGCTACCACGATGGGGATGGCTATTTTTAAGAGAGTTGGAACAAAATTTCCAATATCTAGCATGGGATTTTATTTACCTTGATTACCAGTATCTTTTAAGATTTTATCTGTTTTAATTTTAGCTTCTTGTTCTAAAAAGAATTTATTAACTCCTGGAATTAAGCGCAACCATCTTTTCAAAAGTTCGAGAACTTTAACTGCAACTGATTTGCCAGAATTAACAACTGCTTCAACTTGATGAGCGGTTCTTTCTCCTTCTTCTTTAAACATGCGACGATGTGCCTCATCCATATTAAAAAATACTTCTTCCAAGTCACTTTCCATGACGCGCTCAATCTTTTGGAGGTTTATAGATTTTTGAAAAGCAGATGGCTTAGCTGATGCGCTAGCGGGCTTGACTTGACTGGGCTTATCGCCTTCAACTGTTTCCAACTTCTCTTGAGCTTGCTTTTCGACTTGCTCACGAGCCTTTTCTTTTTGTAATTCAACACCTTCTTTAATCTCTTTTTCAGGAGCTTTGGATGTTTCTGGGGTCGTTAAATCAGGAGTGAACTGTTCGTCACTCTTTTCTTTAGAAAACGGATTTTTTAGAATGGCCATATATCTATTTTCCCACCATTAGTATGTATTTATTTTAGCATATTTTTGGAGAAAAAAAAACAGGATACAGGATATAAGAAATGTTAATTATTAATTTTCTTATATCCTGCAATCCCTACTGTGCCCAGCCCAGGAAAAATAAAATCGCCCCGATAACCATCATCGCATACCCTATTGGGGTTGAATTCCAACGGAATTTTCCCCACAAGGTTAGATGTGTCTCGGGTGCGCCAAGAATTGGGCGTGCAAGACGGCAAATAAATCCCAATCCCATAACTATCCCCCCGACGATTAAAAGTGGATCATCAAGAACGGATATCCGCCTCCATGACCGCACTATTAACCACGCGATTATAGTGGCTAAAATAGCCTTCAATAAAAAAAGAGCGATCCTTTGCCCCACGGGCACCTGTTCAATAGTATGTTGTTGCCTGCTGATGTCAATCACCTCCTCTCATTTTTTTTTGTTCTTCAATCCTTGAATTTAATTTAATTTTATTTATATTTTTAGCTTCTTTCTATCCTATACAAATTCCCCCTTTCTGTCAAGCCCTTTTTTATGATATACTTAAAATAGAATAAAAATACAGATAATGGGGATAAATATATTTCTAAATTTGTATTATTCCTAAAACCCCCATGCATAACATAAAAGAGATAAAAACTAAAGATTTTAGGTGGTTAGATATTGTTAATGCCAGTCAGTCTGATTTACGGTACTTAAAAGATGAGTTTAAGTTTGAAGCTCAAGATTTGAATAATTGTTTACCCAGCTTGCAAAGACCAAAAATACATGATCGTGAAAATCATGTATTTATTGTCTTGCAATTTCCAATATATGACCTTGAGACTGGTATAGTGGAAGCAGCTGAAATTGATTTTTTTATAGGTAAAAATTATCTAATAACAGTACATACCGGTGAACTACAGCCTTTAACTGATTTGGTGCATATGTATGAAACTGACCAATTAGTTAGAGCCAGGTTAAATACCAAAGAGACGTTGGCTTCCCTTTTATACCAAATTAACAATAAATTATATAACTACTGCTACCCGCTTTTAAATGATATTGACAACGACATTGCAGATACTGAAAAAAATGTATTGGGTCAAGGGGAAACAGAAGCCATTCGAACTATTTTAACCATAAAGAGGAATATAGTAGATTTTCAAAGAATTATGCAATCACATTTTCGCGTATGGCAAAAATTTATTAATTATAGTGAAAAATTTAATTTTAAAAGAGAAAATGCCTTAAAATATAATAATTTGATTGATTATACAAGAGATATTTGGGATTATTTAAAAAACTATAAAGACACAATCAACGCTTTACATGAAACACAAGAATCAATGACCAGCTTGAAAATTAATGAGATAATGAAAACTCTAACAATATTTTCAGTAGTGGTTTTCCCTTTAACATTGCTCGCAGCAATATTTGGCATGAATACTATGAATTCTATGCCATTTGTAGATAGCCCATATGATTTTTGGTATATTATTGCTATTATGGCAGTTGGAATGATACTTATGTTTGCTTTTTTTAAAAAGAAAAAATGGCTTTAACAAAAAAGTCAAAAGCTCACCGCAAGGTGAGCTTTTTTGATACGCAAAAATATTTAGGTTAGAGCCAGCGTCTTTTCTTAAAAATGACAACAGCAATGAAAATAAGGGTCAAGAGAGCTATGAACATGGACCAAATGGCCAAAGGCGAATGACTCCATGGCAAATCAATATTCATACCATAAATTCCCGAGAGTAAGGTAAGCGGTAGAATGGCAACTGAAATAACGGCCAAAACCTTAATCACTCTGTTGGTGGTATGAGTCAAAAGAGAGTCATGTACTTCAAGCAAATCTTTCATGGCATATTTTTGGTTATCTAAAAATTTCCAGACTTTCTCCACATAATCGTCAAGGTCATCAAAATATACATTAAGGCTTTCAGGGGTGAACTGAGTTTTTAGCTGAGAAAGTATTTGTAAGACCTCTTGTTGAGGTTCAAAAATTCTTTTTAAGGTAAGGATTTTTTTACGAAGATAAGCAATTTCTCTGGCAGTATTTTCATTGATCTCCTCCCCATAAACCTTGTCTTCCAATGTTCTAACCTTTTTACCAACATAGTTGGTTAAAAATTTGGTGTCTCCATAAAGCTTATCAAGGACACGATAGAGTAAATGTCCCGGACCTTCTGAAAAACAAGTTTTTCTAAAACTAAGATTATTTTGCAGGCGGTAATAGAAGTCGCGCATGGTTTTATTCTTGCTCTTCTGAATGGTAATTAAAAAATTATCTCCTAAAAAAACATCAAGCTCCATGTAATCTATATTACCTGAAGCCCGGTGAAGAGTCGGAAACTGAATGATCAAGAATAAGTAATTCTTGTAAATATCAACTTTTGATTCTTCGGCTGCACCACGAATATCTTTAATATCCAATGGGTGAAATTTGAAATTTTGTTCTAAAAACAAAATAGCCTCATCGTCAACTGTGTCAATGTGGTGCCAGGTTATTTTATGGTGTTGAATGGTTTTAATCATATTTAAGATATTATATATCAATTTTGAATTCTAGTCAATGGCTTTTAAATAAAAAGCTCGAGGATAAGGAAAAAGACTATACCAAGAGCACTACCGCCTAGAAGTTGTGCAAAAGTGTGTTTTTTGAGAACTAGCCTATCCCAATAGACTATAGGGATTAGTAAGAAAAACCAAAAGTAATGCCAGCCAAAAAAACCATTAACTAAAAGGGCAAAGGCTGTTATAAACATAGAATGATTGCTAACCTTCCAAAAGAGGCTGATAATTAAATCAAGTAAAGTAATAACCGTGGTGGCTACAAATAAACCGGTAATTAACTTAGGGCCAGAAAAAAACCGTGATAGGCCAGAAGCAATGATCCAAAAAACAACCATGATAATTAAATAGGGAATGCGTTCTTGCCGATGAGTAAAATCAACGTCAGACACGGCGCCCTTTTTCATACCGAGCCATAAAACACCGGCTGGGATGACGGCTAAGAAAAAAAAGGCTCCTAGGCCCCAGATAATACGATTGGATCCGTCTGAATAATGCGAGAAAACGATCAAAAGACCAGTAGGAAAAAGACAGGCAATTGGACTTAGCAAAATAGATAAAACTTTTGCTATTTTTATTTTTAAACTTGACTTGTGAAAAAACATAGGATAAAATTATCGTAATTAAATTATACCAAAAAAATGAGATAAGGAGAAAAAAATGATTGCCGATATAACGGTTAATATAAAAAGTTATGAGGAAGCAGCTCTTCTATTCTTATGGATAATGATATGTTTTCCTATAGGAATATTAGTGGGCTGCATGTGGTCACTACGCAATTGGCGGCATTACTATGTGTTGTCAGTTGTAATTCATGCAATAGCCACAACAATTTTTGCATGGAATATGCCATGGAATCCGTGGATTAAAGTAGGGGTTGCAATTATTGCATCACTGACGGGAGGGGTCTCCAGCGCAACAAGCGCGCTAGCGACCAGGAAAATAATTAATTTTCTGAAATAACTATCAGGTATGCCAATGAATATGACATACCTGATTTTTTGTTTAAATAAATATTTAGATCGCTTGCGGTTTTCTAGCCCATATGCAACCAAGGCAAATCACTAAAATTATGAATAACCAGCCAGTTGGTGCCCAAGATGCAAGCAATAATAATACAAAAAGAATTATGATTATTGCTGAATGTATAACTTTTTCTTGGATATACTTGCCTTGTCGGCAGCATCGCTTGGCATATTTGAGAGACATTAATAAAAGTAAAAGGGTTGAACACAGCAGTAATAACATTTGAGCGCCCACCTCGAGGAATAATTTTGTAAAAGTCATTTTAGAACCTCTTTTGGTTTTTGTTCGTTTTTATTTCTAATTTTTTAAACTTTTATACAGGCCTCATAAATATAAAGAAAAAGAAAAGCATTCCCCAAAAAAAGCATAGGAATACTTTAACAATTTCTGCCTCAAAAGAAAAATCCCATTTAGAAATGAATTTGAGACCCAAAAAAATAGTTGAGGCAGCAACTATTAGTGTAAAAGATATTAATTCGAGGAAATTATAGAAAACATTTTCAATACCAAATGGCGCAATGCCCTGATAAGTGACGGCGTTAAAAAAGATGATATTGTGTATAAACAAGACAGCAGATATTATAAATTGAGCGACAAAGGCCAATATGCCGAGTGGCCATGAATATGAAGTAATTGAGATATCAGAGTTTTTCATTAAAATAGTTTTTGAGATCAGCAATATCTATTCTGTCTTGCTTCATTGAGTCGCGATCACGGATGGTGACTTTTTTATCTTCTAATGACTCAAAATCAACAGTTAGGCAATAAGGAGTACCAATTTCGTCTTGTCGCCTGTAACGCTTACCGATTGAGCCAGTATCATCATATTGGGTGAAATAGGTAGCAGCTAAGCCTTGCCAAATATCTTTGGCAAGTTTTTGTAAATTTTCTTTGCGAGAAAGAGGTAGGACGGCAATTTTAACTGGGGCTAAGTCCTTATGTAGGCGCAAAACAACCTCTTTATCGTGTTTAGCCTTACCATCCCCCGATCTAGTATCGACTTCCTCGTAGGCATTGGTTAAAAATGCTAGCATGGCGCGGCCAACACCGTCTGAGGTTTCAATAACGTATGGATGATATTTCTCTTTTGTTTCTTGATTGGTGTAAGTTAAATCTTGTTTGGAAAATTGCTCATGGCGTGAAAGATCCCAGTCTCCCCTATTGTGTACGCCTGCTAGTTCTTTCCAACCGCCAAATGGAGAATCAAATTCAATATCCCATGCTTCTTTGGCATAGTGAGCGCGTTCGTTCTCTTCATGTTCACGCCAACGCAAAAAACCATCTTTTACTCCTAAATCTGCATACCATTGCATCCTTAATTCCTTCCAATATTTAAAATGTTTATCAGCCTCCTTGGGCTCAACAAAATATTGCATTTCCATTTGCTCAAATTCACGAGTACGGAAGATGTAGTTACCAGGGGTTATTTCATTTCTAAATGCTTTACCAATTTGAGCTATACCAAAAGGAATTTTTTGGCGAGTAGAATCTAGAATATTTTTAAAATTAACATAAATACCCTGACAAGTCTCGCCGCGCAAGTAAGCCAAGGAGGCTTCCTCTTCAACGGCACCTATATTGGTTTTCATAAGCAGGTTGAAATTGCGAGGAGGCGTAAGCTCTCCGCCACACTCCGGGCAAGCAACTTCTGAAATATCCTTGGGTGGCTCGCGCCGTTTGTCGATATCTGGTTTGATACTCAAAGATTCTAAGATATGATCTGCCCTAAACCTCTTTTTACATTTTTTACAATCTACCAAGGGGTCAGTAAAATTCTCGACATGTCCAGATGCCTCCCAGACACGTGGATGCATGATGATTGAAGCATCGATGCCTGATACGTCTTGCCTCTGTTGAACCATGGTTTTCCACCATGCTTTTTTAATATTATTAGCCAGTTCTGTTCCCAGGGGGCCATAATCATAACAGGAACCGAAACCACCATAAATTTCACTTGATTGAAAAACAAAGCCTCTTCTTTTACATAAAGACTCTATTTTGTCCATTAAATTTTGTTCGTTAGATGACATAATTATTTAAAAATATTACCAAAAAATCCCACCCAGGGCAATTTAAAAGTTGAGGCTTTGCCAATCACCTGATGATAGGCAATGTCGTGTCTGGGTGAAGTATAGCTATCCCCTTTAACTGAGACATCAATATCTCCTTTAGCTAAGATGCGTCCGATTGAGATGGCGTCTGGACCGCTTTGGCCGGCGATTGAGCTGTAGACTACAATATCATCTTGATCTAAATCTTTGGAACCAATAACGCCTTTGAATATAATAAGATCATTTTTTTGCAAAGCCGGTTGCATGGAGTTCTCAGAAATAACAACTATGGGATATGGGGTTTTAAGGGCATAGGATAGAACTGGGGGTAGGCACAACCCAAATGTACCAATAACAGCTAGAAATACCGCTAGTTTTAAAATAAAATGGTTTGACTGTTTATGCTCTGGCATGGTGAGTTCATCTAGATGACCGTCATCGGCTCCACCATACGTTTTTTCAAAAAAACGAAAAGTATTGTAATTATTAAAATCTTCTTTATGATGAGCATGGTGCATATGGCTGTATATTAGCGCAAAAAATTAAATTTGGCAAATAAAGCGTCTTTAAGTAATTATTAGGTTATTGCCGGTCATTTCCTTGGGTTTGTCTCTTTTGAGAAGATAAAGAATAGTGGGAGCCACGTCAGCTAATTTACCTGTTTCCTTTAATTTAATTTTTTTAACCAGGCTTTCTTGTCCGCAAATTAAGAAAGGCACAGGAAATGTAGAGTGCTGGGTATCTACTTTGCCATTTTCTATATCAATCATTTCTTCAGCGTTGCCGTGATCGGCAACCACCACCATCCAGCCATTTTTACTAACAACCACCTCGTTATATATCCGACGCAAACATTTATCTAAAAATTCTAAACCCTTGATGGTGGCGGTTAAATTACCGGTATGACCGACCATATCTGGATTGGCGAAATTGAGAGCAATAAAGTCATAAACTCTGCCCTTAACATTACTAATAACTAAATCGGTAATTTCTTTGGCTGACATCTCTGGCTTCTTATCATAAGAATTGACGTCGGGTGACTTAACTAATATTCTGTTTTCCCCACCAATAGGATTAGCATAGCCTCCGTTAAAGAAATATGTCATGTGGCCATATTTATCGGTTTCAGCTAAATAAAGCTGGCGCAAGTCTCTTAACTCTTTGGGTAAAGTAGATTTGAGGTCGGGCGACGGATATACGGTCAAAATACCTGGCAGGTCAGGTCCAAAGTCAGTTGACGCTACAAAGAGAAGATTTTTTAATATCTTTTTACGCTTAAAGGCCTCCTTGTTATCTTGATTGAAATCTGGTTGAATAAAAGCTTTGGTCAATTGACGGGCACGGTCTGATCTAGAATTGAAAAAGATAACAGCGTCATTGTCTGAAATTCTTGGAGCTATATCACCCTTCTGATGAATAACGACTGGTTTGATAAATTCATCAGAGCGACCACGAGCGTAGGATTCTTCAATGGCGTGCAGAGGGTCTTCTTCTTTAATTTTTGAACCAAAAATAAGAGAATCATAGGCCATGCGTGTACGACCCCATTCTTTTTTTCTGTCCATACCATAAAAACGACCCATTAGAGTGGCAATGTGCTCTCTTTTGGGATCAAGTTTTTTCATTAAATCATGCAAAAAAGCATATCCTTCAAATTGAGGTGAATCGCGACCATCAGTAAAAAGATGGATATAGACGTGTTTAACTTTTTGTTGTCTTAAAAATTTAAGTAGAGCGTCTAAATGCGCTGGATAGGCGTGAGCTGAGTTGACGCCAGTTAAGAGGCCGGTCAGATGCAAATTAGATTTATTCTTTTTGACATGCTCAACGGCCTGCAAGAGAGCGGCATTTTTAAAAAAAGTACCGTCTTCAATCATATTGGAGATGGCGACTATATCCTGAGGGACTACGCGACCGGCACCAATATTAATGTGGCCGGCTTCTGAGTTGCCATCAGTTCCTTTAAAAAGGCCAACGTACTGACCATGTGCTTTGAGAGTGGTATGTGGGTATTTGTTAAGTAAATCGTGCCAGAAGGGCATTTTAGCAAGCTCAACAGCATTACCCGGACCTGAAGGGGCTGCGCCAAAACCATCCATAATAACTAAGGCAAAGGGATGATACATTTCTTTATCTGTTTTTGGCTTATTGGTCATAGAGTGGATAATTCTTCTTCAATTTTAAGCAGTCGATTATATTTAGCCACGCGCTCCCCTCTTGATGGTGCCCCTGTTTTTATAAACTCGGCGTTAAGGGCGACAGCCAGATCAGCTATAAAATCATCATGAGTTTCACCTGAACGATGAGAGACTAGCAGCTGGTAGTTATTATCTTGAGCTAAACGAGCAAATTGAATGGTTTCTGTGAGAGTACCGATTTGATTAGGCTTAACCACAACGGCATTAGCCACGCCAAGTTTGATACCTTCCCCAAGACGACTGGTATTGGTGGTAAAAAGATCATCACCAACAATGACGGGATGCAAATGCTTTTCACGCAGTTTAATAAATTTTTTGTTATCGAGCTTGTAGTTATGAATTTTCAAATTAATATCAGCAAATTCTTTTGACATCTTTTGCCAGGCATACCAATCGTCTTCTGCGAGTGGATCTTCGATAAGCAGAAAAGGATATTTTTCAAACCATTCTTTATATAGATAGACCAACTGGTCTGAATCAAGGGATGACTCATCTAAACTAAAATTATACATGTGCTGAGTGCTTAAATAGAAGCTGGAGGCGCCAGCATCCATACCTAGGGCAACTTGCTCGCCTGGCTTATAGCCGGCACGTTTAATGCCTTGCATAATATATTCAACGGCTCTAACTGATGAATCAAGATTGGGGGCATAGCCGCCTTCATTGCCCACATCAATATCTAGCCCTTGATCTTTAAGCACTTGTCCTAGGGCGTGAAAGATTTCTGAGCCAATGCGCAATCTTTCTTTAAAAGTGGTGTAAACTATGGGAATGATCATAAATTCTTGGAAGTCCAAATTGGTATCGGCATGCTTACCACCATTGAAAATGTTGAAAAGAGGTAGAGGCAAGGTATATGGATTTGAATGTATTTTATAGACTTGATTGATATAGTGGTAGAGAGGAGTATTGAGAGACAGGGCGGCAACACGAGCGCAAGCCAGCGAGATGCCCAGCATGGAGTTGGCACCAAGCTCTTCTTTATCTGGGGTGGCATCAAGTTCGATCATGGTATTATCAATTTTCTTTTGATGGGTAATAGTCATGCCGACTAAAACTGGAGCCATTTTTTTATTAATATTGTCAACTGCGCGTAAAACTCCCTTGCCACGATACCGTTTGGGATCATTGTCGCGCAACTCGAGTGCCTCATGGGTACCGGTTGAGGCGCCACTGGGCACAGAAGCAACACCTGAAAGGCCGGTATTTAGCTTAACCTCTACTTCGAGGGTGGGATCGCCACGAGAATCAAGGATTTCCCGGGCAGTTATGTTTTGAATGAGATGTTCCATATACTTATTTTATACCAGGTAGTTTTTTACCTGCTAAAAATTCCAACATAGCTCCTCCGCCGGAGGAGATAAAAATATTTTTTGGAATTTTTTTATTTTTTAAAACTTCATGAGTGTCTCCACCACCAATAACTGTCTTGGCCTTTGAGGATAGAATGGCTTTGACTAGAGCCTGAGTGCTTGTTCTGAATCTTTTATCTTCAATATATCCTAAAGGGCCATTCCATATAATGGTCTGACTGGATTTAATAATTTTTTTGTAATTAGTAATGGTCTTACTACCAAGATCAAGAATGTTATCCTTGGCGTTTAGTTCGTCGAAATTTTTAGTACGATTGCCCTTCAATTTAACGTCAACTGGCAAAAATATTTTTGCCCGGTCTTTGGCTAATATTTTTTTGACTTTTACCAGATAATCTTTATCAATTTTAGATTTACCAATATTATACCCAAGGGCTTTTAGAAAAGTATTAGCGACCACTCCACCAAGTAGAATATATTCAGCCTTGGGTAAAAACTTTTCAATAACTGGAATTTTAGTGGCGGTTTTAGCGCCACCAATGATTAAGAGTAAGGGGTGTTTGGGCTTTTTGAGCACTTGGCTTAAATTCTTTATCTCCTGCTCAAGATGAAGGCCCGCATAACTAGGTAAATAGCTTTGAATGGCGTCAAATGATGCGTGAGGGCGGTGTGAGGTGGCAAAACATTCATTAATATATATATCAGCTAAGTTACTTAAATTTTTGGCAAAGCGTTTGCAATTGGCGCGCTCTCTGTCTGAAAATCTTAAATTTTCAAGCATGGTTATATTAGATTGGTTATCTTTAACCTGTGTTTGAATATTTTTTGAAATATATCTATCAGTTTTTACAAAACTTATTTGAGTGTCAAATAAGTTTTCTAATCTTTTCTTAATAGGCAAAAGACTCAAGGCTTTGGCGGTTTTGCCTTGTGGCCGGCCAGTGTGGCCGACTAAAACGAGTTTGGCTTTTTTCTTGAGTAGATACTGAAGAGTGGGTATAAGATTGGTTAATCTTTGATCATCAGCTATTTTGCCTGATTTTAGAGGTATATCAAAATCGCAGCGGACCAAGACGCGTGTACCTTTTTTAATGCGAGCTTTTTTAATTACTTTCATAATTATTTATCTTCTTGTTTGATACCGAGTTCATCTTTGAGTTTACTAACAACCTTGCCTAAACGCATGGTGATTAGGACGACGATGACGGTAACCACAACGGCATAGCCAAACATGGCTGTTAAATTGGATTGCTTGCCAAAAATTTGCTCAAAAAGCTTTTTAATGGCTTCATTCCAGGCAAGGGCGGCTACCAAGCCAAAACCAGCAGCAACCAAAGTAGAGATTTTTTCCAAAACTTCTAATTTTAACTTCTTATCCATAAATCTTTAAGGTTAATAGCTAAAAATTACCCAAATATATAGTTGGGATATTGTATAGTTATTTTAGCATATTTTGATAGTAAAAAAAACAATCTCCGCAAAGACTGATGGCATGAACACTTCAGCGAGAATATTGACTTTTGTATTCAAATATGATTACATGGAATGATGCACTTAAAAACAAAAACAACATATTAACCAACAAAGCGGAGGTACGAATGAAATTAAAAACATTGTTATTGTCCTTAGCAATTGGATTTTGCTTCTTTGTAGCACATGAACTTCTGGTCAAGCCACTGATAATTCAACGTGGTTTTAATAAAATAAAACCGGAATTAGAGCAGGCTTTGATAAAAGGTGGCATGAGCCACGTCTTCTGGCGTTATGACGACATACCCGATTCGTTACAAATTCCAAAGCACCGGCCATATGTTCATGTTTATGGACACCTTGCTGCAAATCCTGATCATCGCCTGGTGACTGAGGAGCTTAAGGTGCGTTTTTCGCCAAAATTTATCAAATCCTTGATTGACAAGGGCGTTACTGTCGCCCAGATATACGGGTTTGATGTTTTTGATAAATCATCTAATGACTCTATATTGGTAAATGGCAAAGTAGCAACCATGGAAATTAACTATAATAGCATAGGGCCTTTTCAGGAATTAAAGCTGAATATAACCCGAGAGGCTACTACTAAGGAAAAAAGATTGGTAGATAACTATGCCTGGTCTGATTATTTGGTGGATGTTCAATATAATATCGAAGACGAAAGTAAACTGTACCCCTTGTCTAGACAGGTAAACCTGTTTAAAAAGGTGGGTTA
>CAZNIO010000012.1:0-36762 GCA_964573135.1 uncultured Gammaproteobacteria bacterium | reverse complement strand
GGAAGGTTGCTGAATTGTAAACCACTAGGTCGTCAACATTAGTTGTCGTTGCATTCACCACAGTAAATGTTGGGTTCGTAATTACACCCAGAACTCCAGCTAAATTCTGTAGATTAGTTCCGGTTAAATCACCAAAATACTCACTATTTAAACCAAGTTGGCCTAAATGGTGAGTATCTGTTGTCGTCGCATTGCCAGATAATTTTGTATTACCCAAAACTTCAAACTTGATATTATCTGATGAAGTAGCAGAAGCTCCAACAACTACTGCGTAATCATTTTCTAAAGTAGGATAACCTATCAAGCTATTTGTGGTTGTTGCCCACCAAGAACCCATAGACGAACCGCTGCTTATAGCATTTAATGTTGCTCCAGATATTGACAGGCCTGATCCTAAATCAAGCCAAGTCGCTGTTCCTTCACTATCATCCCAAAACATTATCTGATCATCATCTGGATCAGTTAAGCTTGCTCCTGTACCACCGTCAGCCAAGCTTAAAGCATTTGTTAAACTTAAAGTGTCAATTAATGATGAAGTTGCATTTAATGTAGTTACTCTCAAATCAGATACATTCACCAATTCCTGAAAATCAGTTGTTGTATTTACTCTAAATCCATAACCATCACTAAACTGTGTATCAAATATAGCTACTTTACCTGATGTGGCTGATACGTATAATGGGTCATATGTTCCTGATACGTGGAGGGTGGCTCCTGGGGCTGTGGTGCCTAGACCGATGTTGCCTGTGCTTGTTATTCTCATTCGCTCTGTTACTGTACCAGCGTTATTAGTTTTAAAAATAATACCACCAGTTGCACCACTATTGATCGCTGCCGAAAATAATACATCTGTTAAATTAGTATAAAAGCCTATGGTATTGTGCATCTTATATACTCCTGCCCAAACTCCCGTATCTGATGTTATATATCCTTTTACATCAAGCCCTGGATTAAGAGTTGAACCTAATTTTGATGCCGAACTTTTTCCAATAACAACATGTCCCCCTACAACTCCATCTGGATTAAAACTTGCTACTTCGGTATTTACATCCCCTTGAACTGTCAATGTGTGTATCGGCGTACTCGTCCCAATCCCTACATTCCCATCTTTATCAACAATAAAATCAGTATTATTAGCAGTATCTGATACCACAAACCCTGGGTTAGTTCCTTGACCTTCTACTGATAGTTGAGCCCAAGGGGTTGTTGTTGCAATTCCTAAATTACCTGTATTGTTTTGTAAGAATAAATGAGCTGTTCCATCTGAATCTTGAACTGTTAGGTTCCCTGTTATTGTTGTAGTAGCTGAACTAAATGCTCCTGATAAACTAATATCTCCTGTAAAATTAGTTGTTCCTGCTACTGTTAAATCTCCTCCTATGTAATGTGAACCGGTGGTGGTTGCATTGTTCCCAATTAATAAATCTCCTGCTGACATATTTACTGTCGGCTGAGTTGTACCTACTACTAAATATCCTGTTGTTGTTGCATTACCATTTACTACTAATACATCAAAATTTGTTGAACTGGCATGCAATACTGCTCCTGCTCCAGCCACTCTGACATCTGATGAAAATGTATTTATGCCTGACCATGTATAGTTGGAAGAATAATCTGCTAAGTTAGCGGCTGTATCTGCATTGCCAGTTACATTACCTGTTAAGTTGCCTGTGATCTGACCTGTGGCTACTAATATTCCTTGAACATACAGTGAGTCTGATGTTGTGGCTGAATCAAACAATGATGAGGTGGCATTAATATGGTTAACTCTAATATTTCCTGTAAATATTCCTTCATTAGATGTATTAATTGTTAAATTATTAGCTACTTCATTGTCTGCCCAAGGATTAACTGTGTTGACCCAGTCAGCGTCAATGGTAAACACATCTTCTTCATTAACTAATGTTTTGTCTGATACTAATGTTTGAAGATTTGAAAATGTATTAATATCATTACTAGTTATGATTGTTGAACTTGCATTAGTATATTTATTCCATTCACTTTGTGAGCCTGCCCATGTACTAGTATTATTCCAAAAATATTGTTCTGATGAAGTTGCCCATGTCCAAACCATTGATGATGATGCAATTGATCCTATTGGAATATTAATATCACCAGTAGCTGTAAAGTCTGCTACTGCTAAAGAGCCTGTGGTTGTTGCATTATTATTAATATATGTATTATGAGCAATTATTCCATTAGCTACAAAGTTATGTGTGCCTTCAACTTCAATATCATAGACTTGTTCACTAGGTAATAATTCTATTGAGATAATTTTTTCAAAAATAATTTCTGAATTGTTTTTATTAGACACTGCAATCTGATCGCCAATAGAAAGATAGACCACTTTTGTCCATTCTGAGTTTTTGTGTTTTAATGTTTTTATGTTATCATCTACTTGTGGATAATCATTATTTATGTCAATAAGACTATTTAAAACAAAATTATCATTTAACCAGTTAGATCGAACATCTGAATTTTTAGTTGATTTAGCAAAGTTGCTTATTGCTTCAACTGTGGTTGGATTTTTCTTTCCTGAAAGCACTGGTGGAAGCGTTGATGTGTTTGCTCTGCTTATTGGAGTATTTGCATCTATCTTATTATTCGGATATGGCGTTAAATTAACACCAAATAAAGAAAACATAGTATGAATTATCTCCTTATTTTTTATATTATCATTAGCATCTTTGCTACTATAATCTATCTCATTGCCACTCGCAGTGGGCGAGATTAATTTATTTTTATGCCAAGCATTAACACTATTCTCTACATCATCATGGGTCTGGTACTCGCTATTATGCTTTACCTTGTTATCTTTGATCATCCATTCAAATCCAAGACTAAATAAATTGTTATTATTTATTTGTTCTTTTGTTTGATTATTTTTTTCTTTTACAAGATACGGATGATTTCCAGTTGTCCTAATTGTTTTTCCTGACTCTGTCGTTAATTTATATATAGGCTTAATTCCCATATCCATTAATCCTTTAATCCTAGCAGGTTCTAACAGACCTGTTTTTTGATTTAAAGATAATACCATTTCTCCTCCTTTGATATCTTTAATCTGAATGTTTTGAATTTTGAATTTTGGATTTTGGGTTTCTTTTACCGATTGAACAATCGGTAAAAGAGTATCTCCAGTCACACATTGTCCTTCAATATATGTAGTAGTAGCTACTGTGAATCCATATGTATCTTGAAATGATGTATCAAATATAGCTACTTTACCTGATGTTGCTGATACATATAATGGGTCATATGTTCCTGATACGTGGAGGGTTGCTCCTGGGTTAACAACACCAATCCCAACGGAATCTGCAAAATAATTAGTTCCCCCCGCTGAATAAATCGCATAATTATTATTACTACCTTGAGAAACATCATCAATATAAATACCATAAGCATTGGTTATACTGCCAGCTGCCTTATAAACAGAAAAATGCCCAGCATAAGCATCTGTTATAGATGAAGAACCAACATTCCCAGATCTAAACTTACCCCCATAAATACTAGAGGCGGTCACATTGTTGCCATAAACCAAAGCATCAAACTGTGCTCCCACAATATCTCCACTATAATTAACTACATTATTTTGATCACCATTCACATTTGCTTCCAAAGACAACCCTCGATATTCTGGCGAAACACTTCCAGTAGCGTCAATAGCAAGTGCCACTCTTTCTCCAATATATGTTCCGGCAGTAGGTGTACCTGTAAAACTTGGCTCTAAATTAAAAGCAAAACTATTTGAACTTCCTCCGCTTTGCGAAGATGTAAAATCAAAAGGATAAGCTGGACTATCCGTCCCAATCCCAACATTCCCATCTTTAACATAAAGAGTAGAATCAGCTTCAAAATGGTTTGTTACTGTTGCATATGAAAAAGTTGCATCTGTTACTTCAAGTGTTATTAAATCTAGGGTTGTTGTATTGTTTAATTTATTATCAAATTCTGATTGAAATCCTGACCAAGTACTTGTATTATTCCAAAAATATTGCTCTGATGATGTTGCCCAAAAATTATCTCCTCCAAGCACCGCGATATCATTCCACTCATCAATACAATTTTCTCCATTCAAACAAAAACTTAGTGAATCAAAGGACCCAGTAGTCGTTGCATTGCCGTCAATCAAAGTACTTGTGGCAACAACCACTCCAAAGCCATCCCATGGTGTAGTTGTGCCCACATTAAATTTTTGAGCTACTCTTAAATTATTATCAATAGTCGTTGAGCCAGTCACAAACAATCCTGCTGAAGTTGAAGTCGGAGCTATCGTCCCAGCCCAAATCTCCTCCCAGCCCTGATTGGAAGGAATAGAGACAGCAACGTCTGCCCACTCATCAATACAATCTTGACCATTAATACAAAAACCTACCGCATCCATAGATGCCGTAGTGGTTGCATTGCCGTTTCTATCAATTGTAAATACATCAGTGCCTGATCCATTTTGAACCGTAATAGCTGGGATAGTAGTCGTAGCTGTATTGATACGAATATATCCAGTTGAATCAACATGGTCTGCATTCATGGCTTGTGGCACACTGCCAATTCTTTTCCTGGATGTCATCTCGCTATCGCTTTCAATGGTAATCCCAATCCAATACTCATCGCTATTAAAATCTGGCAAAGTATTATCACCAGACTCGCCAAGCATGGTTGAAAAAAGACCGCTAGAAATAGTTAGGCTTTTGGCTGTTGGAACAGCACAAGTACCTCGAGCGGTCCACGCACAATTGCCACTGGTTTCTGCGTCGTATATTGTAAACTTAATATCATAGCTGGCATCACTTACCGCATTGCCAGATGAATCCATTAATTTTCCCTGATAGTTAAATGCTTTATTGATTGCCGCACTGGCTGATCCAATAAAAATACTTGCCGGCATGCCCAAAACACTCGTGGTAATGACGAGTATTATGGCAATTATTCTTGTTATATTTCTGCTGACGAGCATGTTTTTTTATTTTTTACATTATTCCCTGTTCAATTTTATTTTTAACCCTCTCCTCTTCTTCTTTTTTCTTTCTTCTCTTCCACCAGATAAATAATATTAATGGCAACCCTATTATCACCCACCACCAAACATTCATATACCATTTTTTCTTCATGGTCCTATCCAATTGCAAATCCCAATTAATAACATTATTTGCCACTTCAAACGACGGTGTAACACTTTCCTTGTATCCGGCTTTGGCAAGTGTCATATAATATTCACCTTGAGCTACCATAAATCCATACTCGCCATTGTCATCTGTGACTTGTGGGTTGTATTGAAAATATTCTGCTCCTTTCCACTCTTGCCAATCACCTTCCCCATTTTTTAAAAAAAGAGTAACGCTGACTCCTTTGACTTTGTCTGAATACCAACCAGCTTTTGCTTCACCGGTTTTTGCCTTTGACATACCTTTGACTACTCCGTAATCCTTAACAACCAAATTTCCTCTAACCGTATCTTTGCTGCCATCTTCATAAATCACCACCAGTACAACTATTGGGTAATTACCTGACACTTCCGGTGCGGTCACGGCTGCTAAATATTTATCTTTTTTATTATTGCTTTTTAATAAATAACTAGAATCTCCAACTTGCAAGATAATTGTTTTTAATTTTTTTATTACCAATTCTTTGCCTATAAAAACCTTGATAAGACTGCGGGTTAATGTGTTGATGTTGTTATCATCATCAGGAGTCAAGCGCAGAGTTTGATTGGCTACAAAAAAATCTAAATCTCCAAATCGTAAACCTCTCAAAATTTCATCATACTTGTCAGTATCCACGCTTTCCGGTTTAGCTGGTATTTCTTGACCCTCTTCTAGTGGTACAGCTTCAGTAATCGCACCACTTGAATACTGGCGTGAAGTATCAAACACATAAACCGTGTAGAAATACCATTTGCCATTTAAAACATCTAAATCAACATACTCAACACCAGGTCCTTCGTAGATTATTAATCCGTCTTCCGGCGATTCAGCGTACCTGTCATCCCGGCGAATAATTCTAACTCCTGCCATATTGCCCATCTCTGGATTTTGCCAACTAAGCCCAACTTGACTATCTCCTCCAACTGCTTGAAAATTTAAAACATTGGCTACTGGCAAAGTTCGAAAAATATAATCTTGGGTAATTTCTTCATTGCCAGATTGATCTTTCGCTCTTACTCGAAAGTGGTATTCTGTATCTTGCTCTAATTCATCCATCTCATAACCATGCTCTTTAAATAAATTTTCAATATCTTCGCGAGTCAGGCCATAGTCCTCATCTTCGCCATACTCAATCTCGCCACTTGCATATTCATCAGTTTCCCAAATAATTTTTACAGAATTTGATGTTGGTTCTTGCACTTGAACTTCTTCAACTTCTGGGGGAGTTTCATCTTCCGGCTGTATTGTTCCTCCTCCACCGCCGCCTCCTCCTTCTTCTTCTTCCTCTTCTTCACCAGCACCAACCGTTGCGCTTATCACCACCTCATCATCTGCAATCACCGGCACATACATCGCTCCTGCATCTCCAAATGTGCCATTAATGGCAATAGTGGAAACCCCGGCACTGCTTGGATTAATAATCTGATTTACACCACCACTCGCATTCGTGCCAATTTTGATCACCACATATTCTGCTGCACTTATCTCATCTACAGCCGCATCTGTCGGCGCAGTCAAAGTTATCACTTGGCCAGACATTCCAAATCCCCATCTGTTTGAACCTGCGCTGTCAGTTAAATTCTCATCAGTCTCAAGTCCGGTTGTTGCACCATGAAAAAAATCTACATCTCCAAAATCAATTGAGCTCAAATCAAAATCACTGGCAAATGTTAAAGTTATGGTGTCAGTTGAAGCATCTATTCCTGAGCGTGTCTGGAATTTTATAGTATGATCTGCCCCGACACTCGCCTCAAGTCTGGTTGTCTGATCTTCTGGAGAACCAATCTCATCGGCTGTTACACCGCTTGGAATTATGCTTGATAATACTAATATCATTATAAGGGCAAAAAACCTGAGTGTATTTTTAGCCACTCTTCTGCTTTTTGCTATATAACTTTGTTTATCTAATATTCTCATATCTTAATACCGTATTATATATAACTATATAAGGCGAAACATAACTGTTTTATTGAAAAAATATAATTAAACAAATTAGGGAAATTAAAATCCCCAAAAATAACTCAATCTATCTAATTTTTAATCATTTTTTAGCTCTCACTCGCCAAAATATTACTAATGTAATAACAAATAACACCAATATTGTCAAGAATAATCTCCACGGAAAGAACCAGACTGATATTTTTTGATAAGTCGCCTCTTCCCCTACTTGGCCATATCTCATCTTAATGTCAAAAGTATATTGACCTATCCTAAAATCTTTGAGTTCTTTGCTCAAGTTGGCCAAAAAACTACTTTTCTCCTCAAATGAGCTACTCAGCCAGCTGGTTTCAAACTTGCGCGTACTGTGCGGTAAAACATTTGCCAGAGAAAAATTTACTGGTAGAAAATCAAGTTTCTCTACTGCCATCTGTTCGCCTTGCTCATCAAATGTTTCAACCAATGTCACTTGAGATAACTTTCTACCAAACATATTGTGAATCTCAATTTCTCCTCTTGGTTTTAAATGTACATTGCCCTGATTGCTAAATTTAACTAAAAAATCAATTGGTAAATGTGAATAAACTCTTTTCTTATCCCTTAGAGAAAAATCCTCAATTATCCCCGCTTCTTCTACTTCTCCGTCCACTCTGGCTAAAATTAAAGCTGCTATGCGTGTTCCAATACTCACTTGGCTTGATTCACTTTTTTGCATCCAAGGCGGTAAGTCAGAAAAAAATACAGCTCCATAATGACCACCCGGCTCTGCGTCATCCGGCACTTGAATAGTCAAAGCCACTTCCGCCGACTGTCCTGGCTCTAAAACCACTTGATTCTTTGGTAGACTTATCCAAGCAGCTAGGCTATAGCTTGCATCAATCATACCTTCTTCAAAAAATTCTGCTTGGCCGTCCTCGCCCTTTGCTCCAAAGTCGCCTTTGGATAAATAATATAACTTGGCTTGCTTTTCATCGTTGTAAATCTTAAATCTTAAGGCTCCAACCTCTCCCTTCCCTACTTCTACCTCAATCACTGGAGGGGAGAGGGTTATAGCTTCAAGACAACGAGCATTTAAAAATAACCCTCCAAAAACTAAAAATAAAATTAAAATGGATTTCTTCATATCTTGCAATTAAAATATTCCTGAAATTACGTAATATATTATATGCTGGTAAGAACCATCCGCTGTACTGCCATCTATGGCTACTTTATAATTAACCGTTGTCTCTTGGGCTGTAACCGGTGTACTACTCGTCGCCAATGTCATACCATCAGTTATTGCTCCGTCTGTTGTGTTAAACAAGCCATCAGTGCCACTCGTGCCTATGCCATACTCCTCTGATCCTGCCGTCACCGCACCATCGGCCACATCGTCAATTGTATTCCCTCCAGCCGTTCGTAAATCACCATCCTCATAAGCCTTCACTCCATAGCCTTGAGTAGCATTCGCCGTTACTGTAAACGAATGACTAGCCGATGAAACTGAATTCACGTCCAATGTCCCCAAATTTAAAGAGTTGTCTGAAATCGTAAAAGAAATTGATGGTTCTACCACTAACATCCGACGATAACCAATTCCTGTAAAATAACTGGCACTGTGCATAAAACCCGTACCAACCTCACCCATCGTATCGTCTAACTTATAATTAGTTGATGTTGAACTATCACTTCCTGAAAAATTTATTGAATCCTGGCTTATCTCATAATTTTCACTGGTCATGGCAACTACCAAGCTTGGAAACACTACTATACTGATAATCAATATTTTGCATAAGCTACTGTATTTCATATAATTTTATTTATCTTCACCTCTCAGTGGAACAACTACATACATATAATCCTCAAAAGAAATTGCTGTATCAGTCGGTCGAATTATACCTGAGGCGCTATCTTCGTCTGGCACAATCTCAACTTCGTCAGAAAATGTATTTTTAATCCTTTCTGCAAGATCATCTCGCTCCTCTGGTGTTTCCTCTTCCAATGGCACAACTGCAAGAGCCCTATTATCAATCCCCTTTTGATTTTCGATCAAATCGAGTGGCTTGTCTCCTTGCCCAAGTAGCATCTTATCTGTAGCTCGATGAGGATATGCTGGCTGTAAATTTAACGTATCAAGTAAAGCCAAGTAACTGTCTCCCAAGCTGTCTTTAGTCCTATCAAGCAAATCGTCCAAATAACTTGCCAAGGTATCCAGGCTATCATTTGATCCACGCACCACACTAACTATCAACCGATCAAGTTTGGTATATTTACCAGTCTTATCTGCCAATATCTGTCTACTCGGATCAACAAAAGAATCCATATAGCTTTGAAAAGCCAAATTAGCACTTTTGCCTTTATTCGCCAATAAGTTAACTGTCTCCATGTCTCCAAGATCATGCCAGCCAGTCATACCACCAATCACCCTATTGACCACTCCTGCAACCAAGGCCTCATTGGATTTATAAATAAAATTATCTTTACGTGACAATTCAAAATCAATCTTCTGCCAAAAAATATCTAAATCATTCCACACCCCTCGTACTTGAACTGTTCTGCCATTATTGCCAAATTTTTTAATCTCTGTTGCGCCATCCAGTGTATAACTAAAACCCAAAGCCAATAACGCTTGTGTGCTTTTTTTGCCTTGTTTTAATTGCCAATCAGATTCCCTGGATAAGCCACCTTGAACAACCCTTGTACTTACAAGCCCATCCATTAATTTCTGACTTGCAACTTTAGGAAAACTATACGTAGATACTCCAGCCACAATGCCTTCGGTTTGATTATCAATTAATCTTTTGGTTTTAACATCCATCTCCTCAACGCCTTCACTAAATTTGCTAATTCCAGTTACTAATATCTCCTGCGTTGTGCTTATGCTATTTCTAGCTGTTTCAACAGATCCATTATACAAATTTGTTGCCAATTGATAGTCTAATTGGCTTACAACACTTACTCCAAATAAAAAAATAACAAGTAGGCTAATCGTTGCTACTCGTAATTTTTTCGATAAACCTACGCTCGACCAATAACGCACCACAAATACAGGACTAACTACCAATGACTTAAAACTAAGCTTAATCTTAAACCAAAAAAGGCCTACTCGTTCTTGCAAAAATTGTGCCAACCAAAAAACCAAATTAACTTTAACTTTTTCAATTGAGGATTCAATAATCTCAGTTGCGCACTCAAGAATAGATTTATTAGCTCCTCGCGCAAACGGAAAGTGATTACTCATCCGTTTTCTTTTCAAAAAATTTGGTAAACTTAAAAAATCGATATTATTTTCAAGCGCTTCAATTCGACTTGTTAACTCCTCAATTAATACTTGCCGACGAGCCACCTCAAACTGTTTAACGTTGCTACGCTCGAATACAACTGTTTCTTTTTTTGATAAAATAAAAACGCTTCTTACTCGGCTAAGCGTTTGTAAAATATATTTATTTATTATCACACCCCTTGCATGGCATTTCCTCGCGGTATTAATAATAAATTTTTTTAGACTCTCAATCACAGATTCATTTAATCCACTTGCTTCCAAAATCTTTTTTGCTTGTTGGTCAACCAAAATTTCACCACGGTTATTGCCCTTCTTGGCTACCGGATGTAAGTCAATATATTCACGCAACCACTCCATCTTGGTGTACCAATTTCTGCCAAACTTTTCTGCCTTTAATTCTTCCCTGCGTGCTAACAGCGACAAATATTCTTGGGAGTAAGAGCACTTCTTGGCGACTTCAGACAATAAAAAAAATCCGTCTTCAACACGCGGACTCTTATTAGACCTAATATTATTATTTATATTATTAATATTTACATTATAAGACATTTTATTTTTGTTTTTTTATTTTGCTTTTCTTTTTTCTGAGTGGCTCTCAGCCAGCAGGTAGTCCAGTTAATTTTTCTTTTTCTTTTTGTTTTTACTTTTGATTTCTGTAGCAATCTATGCTATAATGACTTTAGAGATAAAAAAACAACCCATTTTCCCGGCGAGCTCAAACTCGCTTAAAATTTAATAATCCATAGCCTATTTTCACCAACCTTACTCGGGTTGTTTTTTTATTGCCTATAAAATTTTAATAAGATACTATCCGATATTTCCTTCCTAACATTAAAATCGTTAAATTCACGCAACTTTTCTTTCATACCTACTATCATTATAGCGCATTTTTTCCTCTTTGTCAAACTGTGTAAAACTAACAAATATTATCCGATATTAAGCTAATACTAGTTAAAACCCCTCATCTAATAAATAATTATTAGCCAAAAACACAAGTCAAGTATTCTCCTTGGTTAAATAATAAAAAATCCACCCGATATCTGTAAAATATGTGTATAAGCTATAATATCGGATGGATAACTTAACACAAGGAGTTGTGATTGGGTGCATAATGCTAAAACCGAATACGTTATATTAAATTTCCTCATACCACCAATCGATCCGAAACCTCCTAATGCCCCAATATTACTAATATCAGTAAAACCATAAATAGCATGCCCTCACAAATTTTTCAATATTAAAACTCTACAATTCTACTACCTTGCATGGTTTAATTTTCTCAATAAAATATTTATCATGCGATACTATAATCATAGGAATTTTTTGAGTCACTATAAAAGACTCTAATATTTCTCTAGTATAAATATCAAGATGATTAGTGGGCTCATCCAGAATTAGTAAACTAGGTTTTTGAGTAAGGATAATTGCCAGGTCAAGTCGCCTCAATTGTCCATAGCTCAATGCGCCAATCGGTTGTATCACTTTTTGCGCATCAAATAAATAACGTGCCAAAATACTTCTTGACTTTGGTTCTACAACCCCAGTCTCTTTTTCAAATATTTCCAAAATATTTTTACTCTTATCCAGATCACTAACTTGTCTTAGGCAACTAACTCTAGCCCTCTCCCCTACTAATATCTCTCCTTCAAAATCCACGTCCTTTCTAATAATCATATTCAACAAAGTCGTCTTACCACTCCCATTCTCCCCTCTCACTAAGACCCTCTCATCTTTGTATACTTTAAAAAATATATTCTCAAAAACCAGTCTCTCAATAAAACTTTTAGATTTAATATCAACACTTAATACGCATCCTTGTTTTTTAGCTTGAATGTCATTTAGTTTAATTTGAGAATCCCCGACTGGTCGCTCCGCCTGATTATCTTTTAACCTCAACAATTTTTGTTTCTTACTACCAATGATGCTACTGAATCTATACTTTGGATGAAACTCATGTACGCGCAACCACTTCTCTGTCTCTTTTATCTTACGTGCTTTATTTTCATGCTCTGCCATTCGCTTGTCATATAGCCTCCTCTTCTCTTTCAAAAAATAATCATAGTTTCCATTAAATACTTGGATCCCCTTAGTATTAAAATCGATTTCCCAAATTATATCAATCGTCCTATTGATTAAATGTCTGTCGTGAGAAACAACTACTATTGATCCTTTGAATTCATCAATAAAACTTTCTAACCATTCAATACCCCTTTCATCTAAATTATTAGTAGGTTCATCCAATAATAAAATAGTTGGTTCACTCAATAATGAACTACCCCACCGCAAGCGGATGGGGTATCCATCCGTACCTAGGTGGGCATTAGAGTTTGAACAGTTTTAATTGTTTTAATCTATGATTGTAGCTTGGTTGGTCTAAACTCTGGTTTTGAATGTATTTCCTAACTACCATTTCACTGGTTTGTTCACCCACAGTGCCTACGTACTTACCATCACTCCAGAATTCGCCTCCCCACAACTCATAACTTTTCAGCCAAGGGAAACGTTGGAATATCTTTATGGCTGTGATTGATTTAATCGTCGTGTATATTTCCATAGGTGATTTGCTTGGTGAAGCACCTACGAAAATATGTACGTGATTTTGGTCAAAACCTATCTCATCTATCACCATATTATATCTGGCCTGAATACCTTTTATTATATACTTCATGAAATCCTCTATTTGGGGACTTAAGAGCTTTTTACGGTATTTAACCTGAAATACCATGTGGTAGCGTATTTTGTATATACTATGTGACGTAGTTGATATCTTCATACGCCATCATCTTATCACCCCGGTGACCCCACCGCAAGCGGATGGGGTATTGATTTGTTGAATAAACCAGCCAGAGCAACTTTAACTTTTTCTCCACCACTTAAAAAACTTAAATTTTTTAAAATATAACCTGATCCCAATCCGACGTCCCTTAAAACCTTCTCTATCTTATATTCCATCCACTCCTCTTCTAACTTACTTGCCAAAAAATCACCCACCAAACTATCCTCTGATAATTCTATGTTCTGTGGTAAATACCCAATTACTTCATTGCCAACAGCTATACTACCCTCCGTCGGCTTTATCTCATTAACAAAAATCCTAAGCAAAGAGGACTTTCCACATCCATTCTCGCCCACTAGGGCCACTTTTTTACCCATCTTGCTATCCAAAGAAACATCTAAGTCCTTGAATAAAACTCTACCATCTATTCGAAATGTTATTTTATTTGTTTTAAACATATATTTAAATTCAAAAAAGCCAGCTCATCTAAGGGCTGGCTTTATAATATTAAAAATAATAATAAAGATTAATTTGGTATACCCTTAAACTTTTCCTCCATAGCAAAAACAGCCTCCGCAACAAACCCTGATTTCAACTGAGAGAACATAAATTTCGTCAATAAATTTATTTTGTATAGTTGATTTTTCATAACGTATAAAACATACGTTAAAATACAAAAAATGTCAATATATAACAAAAAAACGCTCCTTTTAGAAGCGTTTTTAAAACTCTGACCGTTAATTTTACTACTCTTCTTTATACCTAGCGATTGCTTCAACCACTCTTCCGTCCTGCTTCAAACTCTCAATGAAAATGATGTGAGCATCATTAATTTCCATCTTGTCTTGAGGTCCGTGCAGCTCATTACCCAATTTTACTAAGGATAATTGTGGTTGACCCACTGCTGCCTGGTTAGGCGCCTGTTGCAAAGCCGGAGTATATGTCTGCAAATAATAAATATCCTCAAGCTGAGTATAACCTGGTTTACCATCTTTCATTATCCCGAAATAAACCTGTCCATTACTTAAAAATACAGCACTATAATCACCTGCTGCTGGCTCTGCGCCACCAAACAAGCTAATATTAGTGTAACTGTCCACTAGATAACCAGCGACTACCAATAGAACGGCAATCACCAAGATAGTAATAACCACCTTCAAACCCTTACCCGAGCCTCGAGAAGACCTAGTTTTGGGTTTATTAATAGAGGTGACTGTACCTACTACTGGCGCAGAAGCGCCAACATTGACATCTTTTTTGATATCCATAACCTTATTTCCCCTTTTAATAAATATTTATCAAAAAATATCTATTAAAATTATTAATTTATAATCAATAGCCTATTCAATATATTGTATTATAGCATAAAAAAAGCCTTCCTGCAAAATAAATTCCGACTCATCTCCGGATAACTTACATTTTCTCCATAACTTCAACTCCCAATAGTGCCAAATAAAAGCCAACAATCCCCTCTACCGCCTGAGTAATATTCAATCTTAATTTCTCCTTGTCTCCTGATCCAATAATTCTTGATTTTTCATAAAATAAATTAAAACTCTTAGACAATTTATACAAATAGTCACTAATAATTTGGGGATCATATTCTGTTGCTGCCAGCACAAGAACCTCTTTGGCTCGCGCTATCATTGCTATTAACACTCTTTCTTCCTCTCCAATCTCTTGTTTTTCTCCTTTCTTTATCTTATGCGACCCCCCTGCTTTTTCTAATACTGAGCGACATCGCGTATACACATACTGTAAATAAGGACCGGAATTGCCACTCAAAGACAAAGATTCATTAACATCAAAATCAAAATCTCTTTCTCGACTATACTTTAACAGCCCATATTTTAAAGAGGCAATCATCACCTTTTCATATATCTCCTGACTTTCCTCGGAAGACAACTTCTTATCCACCTTAGAACTCTCCACTAACTTTTCCACTTTCTTCTTCATCTCATCCATTAAATCATCTGCATTAACAACTGTTCCAAGACGACTACTCATTGCCCCTGACTTTAAACGCAAAAAACCATAACTTAAATGCATAAACTTATCTTTCTTGGCAATTCCTAACTGTTCAATCATACAAAACAACTGTTTAAAGTATAAAGTCTGCTCTTTGCCAATACACCATATATATTTATCAAAATTCTTATACTTTTTAACCTTCAAATCAGTCAATCCAAAATCTTGTGTATGATATAACGAAACGCCACTCGATTTCAGTAGTATCACATCACTTAACCCATATTGTTCTAAATCAGAAATAACAGCTCCATTTTCAAGTCTCTTAAACACTCCGCTCTTCAAACCTTTCTCTACCCACTCCTTACCATCCTTATATATCTCGCTCTCATGCCAAATATGATCTGTCTGGCTACCTAATCTGCCAAGTGTCTGCCTATACCCTTCCATTGACCAACCAATCACCATCTTCCACAACGCTCTCACTTTCTTTTCTTCTTTCTCCCAAGCTAGAAGCATCTCTTGAACTTGGCAAGCCACATTCTCGTTATCTTTGGCTACTCTAGCCCCCGGGCTATAGATACACAGATCAAAATGATCTGATTTTATATCTAAATCTTCCGGCGTCAGCCATCCACATTCATCCTTAGACCAACGAGCCAAACTATCCTGCCACTTAAATCCAGCCACCGCTTTGTCTATGTCCTTGTCACTCAATTTAAGCGATTTTAATCTCTTAGCATAATCTTTATCCTTTGCCATCAATTTTTTATCAGCAAATACCAAATAACCAATCATGGCACGTACAATATTAGTTCCTCTATCATTATTAATATAATCAAGTACTACTTTAGCTCCCAAGGCCTTTAGCATATTATAAACGGCCATGCCTAAAAAATTATTACGCAAATGCCCGATATGAATAGTATGCACTGGATTGGCTGAAGTATGTTCCAATAAATACTTCTTGCCTCTATATATCTTGCCAAGCTCTTTTTTATAACTGCCATCAACTATCTCAATCAACGCCTCTCGCAATATTTCATCTGATAAGAAAAAATTAATAAAACCAGGCGCAGCCACTTCGATCTTTTTAAATATATCCTTGCTTGCCTCAAGGTTTTTAGCAATTTCTTTAGCTATCCTCATCGGATCCATCTTTTCTTTTTTAGCCAAAAGCATAGCCACGTTGCTGGCGTAGTCCCCCAATTTAACATCTCGCGGATATTCAACTTGAAAATTAAAAGAAGATAACTCGTATTTATCACACAATACTTGATTTATTCGATTTTTAATAGTATCCTTAATAGTCATAATTTAAAAATTACAATTTGATATTCGATTAATTTTAGTATAACCTAAAAGTAGGCAAGCTGTAAACATAAAATTCAATGCCCAGCATAACAACTAATAAACAAGCATATTTTGACTATAAAATCTCAGACACCTTTGAGGCCGGTCTTGTCTTGTCTGGAGCAGAAGTTAAATCAGTTAAAAACGGTGGTATCAACCTCAAGGGCTCATATATTAACATACCCAGCGAAAATCAAGCTTTGCTTATTAATGCTCACATCTCTCCATACAAACCGGCTAGCTTAGCCCAACGAGACTACTCCCCCACCAGAAAAAGAAAGCTCTTGCTCCATAAAAAACAACTCAAATCACTACTTGGCAAATCCAAACAATCTGGCATCTCGATTATTCCCCTCAAGGTTTATACCCATCACCGCCTGGTGAAAATAGAGATTGGCGTAGCCCAAGGTAAAAAAAAGTATGATAAGCGCCAAGACATCAAAAAGAAGGATTTTCAGCGCAGAAAACGCCAATTAGTAGATTAGCCCACCTTTATTTGACATTTACCCTCTTTTTATATATAATACTAAACAAAGCTTCGTGCTTTTTTTGTTCTATTTTAAAAATACAGGGGGACGTCTAAATTCGATTGAAGTCCTTTAATAATAGTTGCTAATCAAGCTTAAATATCTTGTTAAACTGTTTACACAAAATAAGTGTCAAAAATATTATAGCTAAAGTAAAGAACGCTTTTAGTGTTCAATCTTTCGCTACCGCAATAGCTTAAACTCTATTGCCATCCTTCTGGTAAAACCTGTGAACCAATCAAGGGTGCCATTTATTCGGGTTAGATTAATTAATTGCTTGAGTTAATTAATCAAAAATTTTCAAGCTATATACTTATATGTTTTGTTTATTTTATAGTATAAGTACGAATACAAAAAATAAACTATATTAGTAGAAAACTATTCTTATTACTTTAACACGTGGGTGTAATACCCGCCGTCTCCACCAAACAACATGCAAAGACGCTACCGTAAACCTAAGCCCCAAAAAGAACTTGTCAAAAAATTCCGGGCCAACCACCAAATCAGGGTACCCCAGGTTTTTTTAATTGACGAGAATAACGTACAAGTCGGCCCTATGAGTACTGGCGAGGCTCTTAAAAAAGCCATGGACGCTGAAATGGATCTAGTTGAAGTTTCACCCAAAGGCAACCCTCCGGTTGCCAGAATTATGGATTATGGACAATACAAATATGAGACTGAGAAAAAAATTCGCAAAGCCAAAGCTCATCAAAAAAAATCAGAACTCAAGGCAGTTAGACTCTCATTTAGAATTAAAGGCCACGACTTAGAGGTCAAACAGAAACAAGCCCTTAAGTTTTTAGGCGAAGGACACAAAGTCAAAGTCAATACCGTCCTCAAAGGTAGAGAAAAAGCTCACAAAGATATCGCCTTCGATAATATGAGAAGCTTTATCAAATCCCTTGGGGAGGATATAAAAATAGTTCAACCTGTTTCAAAGCAAGGTGGACAAATCAACGCTACTGTTAGTAAATAATTTAATTAATCAATATGTCTAAAAATAAACCCAAAACAATTAAATCTTTATCTAAAAGATTTAAAATTACCAAAACTGGTAAAGTCAAAAAAGTTAAAAAGAGCCAAAATCATTTTAACGCCAAAGAGAGAGGCAATACCAAAAGAAATAAAAGAACAGACTCTACCCTCTCACCAACTCATGCCAAAGTAATTAAAAAAATCATTAAGTAAAACAATATGCCAAGAGTAAAACGTGGAGTTATCCATACTAAAAAAAGGAAGAGAATCCTCAAAGCAGCCAAGGGATATAAATGGGGTCGCAAAAACCTTATTAGAGAAGCTTCAACCGCAGTTAAAAAGGCTGGCGCTCATGCTTATCGTGATCGCAAAGTTAAAAAGAGAACTAATCGCAGACTATGGCAAACCAGGTTAAACGCCGCTGTACGCGAGCACGACTTAACCTATTCGAAATTTATTCATCTTTTGAAGAAAAAAAATATTGGGCTTGATAGAAAAATATTATCCAATCTTGCCAAAGACAACCCTAATATATTTACAGCGATCATAGAACAGGTTAAAAAATAACCCAACGAGAGAGATAGTTCTCTCTTTGAGGACCGGTAGATCAACTGGTTAGATCACTTGCCTGTCACGCAAGAGGTTGCGGGTTCGAGCCCCGTCCGGTCCGCCAAAAAACACCCAAATACTTGGGTGTTTTTTGCATTATCTAAAAAATACTATTTACTCACTACAATCATAGTTTTATTTACCTCTTTAATCTCCTGGTGATCTCCAGTCGGATAATCCCTAATACCATTAAAAAATTTAACATAATCATACCTATACCCTTCTCCTCTCTTTGTCCCCGCATCGTTTGTCACAAACTCTCTTGTCTCATTGTCATATCCGATCACCACTATCATATGCCTTTTCGGTCCTGGCGGAGTATAATACGGATTGCCGATCACTCGCCCGTCAGCTGGCACTATCACTAAATTACCATTTAATAATTCCTGCTTAATTTCTTCAAAACCTTTAATTTCTTTTGCCTCTACCTGACCATAACCATAATAATCTTTCATTAATTGGGCAGTACTTGTGGCTGAAGTGTCCGTGTAATTACCATGTCTCTTTATTTGCCAATCAACTAAATCTAAAATTTCCCCTTGTGCTTGATCTGTAGTCAATTCCTTATCTCCCAAAATCCAATGCCAGGCCATGATCACAGCTGCCTCTTCACAAGCATCTTGAAACCGAGGATCATCCCATTCTCCTGTCGGTGCCTGCACTAAAAAAGGAACTTCAAATAAAACCTGCTTTATTATCTCTTCTTTAACTACAATATCTTCAATTTCCTCAATCTTATCCTTTGCCTTCTCCTGTCTATTAATATACTCAAGCACATTGGAGTGACTGTCAGATTCAGTCTGCCAAACAAAGCCCTCTTCTACTACCATAAAATTGGTAGCCAAAGCTATCAATACCGCCAATGCAAATATTATCCAAATAATTTGCTTATTTCCAATAAACATACTTATAAATCAAAAAATATATCAAAAATACCTGAATCAAAAGAATTGCCAGCATTATTAGACAAAAACTCATCTTTCTTCTCTTGTGACGAAACACTTCCATGCCAATAAATCCACCCAATGACCCACCCACCACAGATAAAATCCACAATACTTTCTCCGAAATTCTGCTAGCCTTTACTATAGCTAAATATTTATCTACTCCAAAAATAAAAAAAGTGACAATATTTATCACCATTAAATAATAAAATAACCAAATAAACTCTCCCAATACGCTTTCCATGCTATTTACTGTCCTCCTCCCATAACTTAATAAGTTCTAAATAATTATCGGCAATTTGATTAATTGCTTGTCTTCTACTTATCTTTTTCTCGTGTAAATCCATAATAGCTCTCCACCAAATAGTACGGCCTATAGCAAAACCATTTACTTGATTCTTAGGACAAATTTTTATCCAAGCTTTGACTTTAGCAATACTCTCGCCTCTGCCTAGCATTATTATCCCCACATCTTCTCTATCTTCCCCTCGCATCTCGTTAATTACGTCCTGCCAAGCCAATCTGTCTTCAAAGGCCTCTATCTTCCACATATTTGGTTTAATGCCTGCCATATGGAACTCACTAATTGCCCGCACAGCCAACCCTGGCTTTATTTTCTCGTCATACTTCTCCCTATTATTTCTAACTCTCTTTAGGTCAACTTGGGTTGGTGGTATTAAAAGCTCTAACATTAATTGGTATGAATTATCTTGGCACCAATCTCCAAGCTTTTTTAAATTCTTTAACTGTTGTCTATTCTTCTCTTTTTCCTTCGGATTGTACCTCACCAATACTTTAACATAGTCTGGCTTAAATTTTAAAATATGTTTACCAAACTCTTGGCCATATTCAAAAACAAAATCTGGCCTTCCACTCTTTTCAACCGGCAAACATACTACTGCCTTTTTCTTTAACGCTTTTTTAATGACAGCAGCTCCATATTCTTCATCCACCAAAATTCCCATATCTCCTCGATCTCCTCTTCTCTTAATTGCCACTAAAAAACCCTCATATGTGATTTTACGATATTCTCTGACCACTCCCTCTTCTTTCTTCGATAAACCACCTTTCTTGCCAAACAAGGCCTTTTTAAAAGAAGACCTATGATCAAATGGTAGGATAAATAAATTTTCAGCTATTTTCTTCATACTATCCTCATTTTATCATTTTATCTTCCTTTTGTCCAAGTCCTGTGCGCTTCTTGTGCACAAATATGGTGAAAACCATCCTTGCCTAATAGTGCTCACATGTTAAAATAAAATCGCACTATTAAACCCCCATGTTTATGGCTAAAAATATAGAGAGAATACCTCCTCAAAACTTAGAAGCTGAACAAGCCGTGCTTGGCTCACTTTTAATAGATAAAGAGGCCATTACTAAAATTGCTGACGCCTTGATCCCTGGTGAATTCTATAAAGATGCTCATAAAATAATTTATGAGGCTATTATCAATCTTTATGTAAACAAAGAACCTTTAGATATTTTAAGTCTCTCATCCAAGCTTGAAGAAAAAAAACAACTAGAGCAAGTTGGTGGCCGTTCATACTTAGCTGAATTAACTAACATTGTCCCCACTTCAAGTAACGTTGCCCATTACGCCAAGCTTGTCAGACAAAAAAATATCTTAAGAAAACTAATCACCACTGCGGGAGAAATAGAAAACCTTTCATATGAATACCAGGATGAGGATATAGAGGATTTGCTTGATAAGGCTGAAAGCAAGCTCTTTGGAATTTCACAAGGTTTTATTAAACCAGAATTCACTTCCATCAAAAGCCTGCTGACTGAGGCTTTTGACAGAATTGACGAGCTCCATAAAGAAAAGGGCAAGCTACGCGGCGTACCAACCGGTTTTCGCGACCTAGATAGTAAACTAGCCGGACTCCAAAACTCAGACCTAATTATTCTAGCTGCCAGACCGTCCGTCGGTAAAACCAGCCTAGCCTTAGATATTGTCAGACAAGTTGCCACTAAACAAAAAATACCTGTCGGTCTTTTTTCTCTTGAGATGAGCAAAGAACAGCTAATTGACCGCATGCTGTGCGCTGAAGCCGGCGTTGATCTTTGGAAAATGCGTACTGGACAACTATCAGACAAAGAAACATCTATGGGAGAATCTGACTTCTCCCTTATTGGTCATGCTATGGGTACGCTTTCCGAAAGCCCTATATATATTGATGATGCTCCCATGTCTAATATTATGGAGGTTCGCACCAAAGCCAGACGCCTCCAATCAGAACACGGTCTTGGCTTAATTGTCCTTGACTACTTACAACTTATGGAGGGCAGAGCCGGAGCAAACCCCGATAACCGCGTACAGGTGGTTTCAGAAATCTCCCGCGGACTGAAAGCTATCGCCCGTGAACTCAACATCCCTTTATTGGCACTTTCCCAGTTATCTCGTCAAGTTGAGTCAAGGCCTTTAGCCATACCTAAATTAGCCGACCTTCGTGATAGCGGAAGCATCGAGCAGGACGCGGATGTGGTTATGTTTATCTATCGTGAAGAAATGTATAAAAAAGAGACTAACCGTCCCCATATTGCAGACATTATGATCTCTAAACACAGAAACGGTCCAACCGGTAATATATCCCTCTTTTTTGATGAACAACACACCTCTTTTAAAAACCTTGAGCAACAAGTCGAGGAATTAGCTATATAAATTAAAATAAACACATATGATGCCTAATTTAAAAGATCTTTACCAGCTTAAAAAACAAGCCAGTGAAATGCAGAAACAATTAGCAGAAGAAACCATCGAAGCTGAAAGCCATGGCTGTCATGTTACAATGAACGGTAGCCAAGAAGTGCTATCTATCAACCTGAACTCAGAACTGTCTAAAGAAGATCAGGAAAAACATCTGCAAGAAGCCGTCAACGACTGTCTAAAAAAAGTAAAAGAACTCATGGCCAAAACAATGATGTCCATGCAACAATAGCTCTATGCAATACCCTTCTCCCATAGAAAATCTGATCAAAAACTTTTCATCTCTACCTGGCCTTGGTGAAAAAACTGCTGAGCGCCTTGTTTTTTATTTACTTAAAAAAAATAATAAGAATATTTTTATTGAATTTGCCGACAACCTCATTAATTGCGGGAAGCAAGTCAGCCGCTGCCAAGACTGCCACAATTATACCCTAAAAACCTTATGCCCCATCTGCCAAAATACTAAGCGGGATAGAACTAAAATTTGTCTGGTTGCCGAAGCCCAGGATATTATTTATCTTGAAAAAACCAATGCATATAACGGACTCTACCATGTTTTAGATGGCCTGCTTGACCCCGTCAGTCAAATCACCCCGGACAAACTTAACTTGAGCAGTCTATCAAACAGACTCGACAATAACCAAGTCAAAGAAATCGTTTTTGGGCTCAATCCAACCATCGAAGGTGAATCAACTATTATCTATCTCAAAAAAATATTCGAGCAAAAATATCCCTCACTAAAACTCACCCGCCTCACCCGCGGTTTGCCTATGGGAGGCGATCTGGAATATGCTGATGAAGTTACCCTATCCAATGCATTGAAAAACAGATCAGAAATTTAATTAATTTATACATCAAAAAACCCGTTTTAAAACGGGTTTTGTAATATGCACAAATATTATTAGGCCACCGCAGTAATCTCTACCTTAGTAAAAGGTTGTCTATGACCATATACCTTATGATATCTGGTTTTTGGTTTATAATGTACAACTCTAACTTTTTCAGCTCTGCCATCTTCAATCACCTTGCCCTTAACTTTTACATCTTTTAAAATAGGCTCGCCCACTTTTAATGCCTTACCGTCTTCTTCGCACACCATTAAAGTCTCAAATTCCACTTCTTTACCCTTGTCTTTGCCTAATTTTTCCACCTTTAACTCATCTCCCTTAGAAACGAGATATTGTTTTCCACCAGTTTTGATGACTGCCATCTTTGCCATAAAATTAACATTTTAAATAGTAATTAGTAATATCTTAACAAAACCACAAGAAATGTCAAATCGCCTCACTGCCCCCGTGTCTTGCATTCCCTAACATACTCTCGACAAATCGTAGCCAACTGCTTCATCTCCTTATCAGTATAACTTTTAAAACCACCAAAAGTCAAATCATTTAACTTATCTTCAGGTCTGAATTTTTGCAAATAATACTTTTCTGCGCCCTTAATTAATTTCGCCATTTGCTCTAAATCCTGCTTCTTATGCAAAGCAGGTAAAATAGTTGAACGAAACTCATAGGATAATCCTGATTCCATTATTATCCTTACACTCTCCCTAATCTTTTTAGTATCGACTTTTGCTCCAGCTACTCTACCATATCCCCTTAGGGGTCCTTTAATATCCATGGCTATATAGTCAATCAACTTATCTTTAATTAATCCCCCAAGCATCTTGGGGTTTGTACCGTTAGTATCAAGTTTTACTAAATAACCCATTTTTCTAACCCTGCGAATAAATTTTGGTAAATCTTTATGCATGGTTGGCTCACCGCCTGTTATTACTGCTCCGTCAAGCACTTTTCTTCTTTTCTCTAAAAAATCAAGAATTTCTTTTTCTGGAATCAAATTCTTCTTATTAATTTGTGTTACTAATTCTGGGTTATAGCAAAAACCACATCTAAAATTGCAACCCGCTGTAAAAATAATAGCAGCCAATTTATCTGGATAGTCTATTAAAGATGTTTTTTGTAATCCGCCAATTAACATATCTTTATTCTAATATATCTAAAATTAAATATCAAAAAACTCTTCTCTGTCTACGAGCTTATCTTGCGACAAAGAAGAGTTTTTCTCATTCATCTAGCAACCGCAACCGCCAGGGTCACTGACTTGTCTATCAAAAGTCTGCCTATCATCAAATTCCTGCCTCTTGCCTTCATTCCATTGATTGATCGGTCGTAGATATCCGACCACGCGTGAGTATATCTCGCACTGTGTCCTTTTTGTTTTTTGACTTGCCATGTATTTTTATTTTAATTTATAATATTTTTATGACCTTTAAATTATTCTTTAAATAATTTTTCTTGATTTAAATCTGTTTTTGCAGAAACCGCCTCTTCCGTATATCCAATTTCTTCATCACATTTAGGACACCACCGATGCTCTCCAGCTAGATACCCGTGTTTAGGGCACACACTAAATGTTGGCGTTAAAGTATAATATGGCAAAGTATAATTTTCAGCAATTTTTTTAACTAAATCTTTAGTCGCTTTAATGGACGGCATCTTTTCTCCCAAAAATCCATGCAAAACTGTACCACCAGTATATTTTGCTTGTAAATCATCTTGCAAATCAAGTGCACTAAATATATCATCTGTAAACCCAACTGGTAACTGCGAAGAGTTTGTATAATATGGAGCCGCGTCTTTTTCTTTGTATGCTTTTTCATTGGCTACAATAATATCAGCATATTTCCTTTTGTCGGCCTTAGCAAACCTATATGTTGTCCCTTCTCCGGGTGTTGCCTCTAAATTATATAAATGATTAGTTTCTTCCTGATATTCTCCCATTCTTTCCCTCATGTGATCTAATATTTTCTCAGCAAACTTATGTCCTTCTTCGCTAGTTAAATCTTTGCCCATATAGTTAAGCAACGCCTCGTTCATACCCAGTAAGCCAATCGTGTTAAAATGATTTTTCCAATACTCACCAAACTGGTCTTTAATGCCTTGAAGATAAAACCTGGAATAAGGGTAAAGTCCCATATTGCTGAATTTTTCAATAACTTCTCTTTTTGTTTCAAGCGACTCACGTGATATTTCCATCAAGGTATCCAACCGCTTAAAAAAATCTTCTTCCGTCTTAGCTAAATACCCTACTCTGGGTAAATTAATGGTTACTACTCCAATACTACCAGTCAAAGGATTGGCTCCAAAAAGCCCGCCGCCCCTTTTTCTAAGCTCCCGGTTGTCTAAGCGCAACCGACAATTATGAGTTAAAATACCTGTTGTTCCCACAGTAAATACTGGCTTACCTTTCTTCACCTCAAAACAATAGGCTGTATCACCTGGAATTTTCTTGATCTCTTTAATTTTAACCCACAACCTATCCTTCTCTTTAAACCAAATCTTACCATAATTCTTGCGGTTTAACTGATAGATAAGCACAGCATAATTAGGCTCTGTGCCTAATCTTCCTTCTCGATCATCCCTGTATATGCTGGTTGTGGTTCCCAAAGTAGCAGCTAACATATTCAAAGTTTCTACCATTTTAGGAGAAGAGGTATAAATTCTATGTCTATTGCCTCCATCAGCCGCATAATGTCCGGCTATAACCCCCTGCCTAAATTCTTCACTTGCAACAAATAAACGAGCTTGATAATGTTTTTCTCTTTCTTTATCGGCAACAAAATCCTGACATAAGCCCACTGCGGCCTTCGAATGTACCCTCAAAGAAACTAATTTGGTCCTTTTGTCTTTAATGACAACACTATGTGCTCCAAAATATTCACTGGCAATTTTTTCTAACTTACCAATCAGATCTTTCTTAAATTCCCCCTCAAGTGAAAAATTCACAGTCGCCTCACCATTAAAACAACCATCTCCAGCATAAGCTCCTACAAAAAATCCCAAGTCTTCATTGCCTCCCTCTCCATCATATTTATTTAATGAATAAGGCAAATACATATCCTTTTCCAGTTTCCTTCCTGGTAAAACTTGTTCTTTGCTGCCCTTCTCTTTTTTAATAAAATTTAAATGACTCTCAGACATCTTTATTTCATGCCCATTATCCAAAACAACTTTTATCATTTTTTGATTACTAAACTTATTAAATTTTCCTTTAATAAATTTACCATCACTGTATATCTCATACTCTTCACTCTTAACCTTCCTATGACCCTCATAAATACCCCGAATGCTAGAATATTCAACCGCTCTTCCTCTAGAAGACTTAGCCAATATTTTTTCATTACCTGCTAATGGACACATACTTCGTGCGTCATCAGGGCTCATGTCAGAATTGATATAGTTCGAAAAATAAGGAATCCCATATTTTGCAGTCATCTCCCATACAGGATCCAATCTTTCATTGTCCCAATCTAAATCTTTAGTAATATTATATGTGGGAATTGGAAAGGTAAACACTCTTCCCTTAGCATCACCTTCTAAATTGACCTCGGCATAAGCTCGATTAAACATATCCATCTCTTCTTGAAAATCCTTATATTTCTCTTTCTTAACCTCACCACCTATTATTATATTGTCTTCAGCCAATTCACCAGAAGGCTTTAAATCCATGGTGATATTTGTGAATGGGGTATTTCCCGTTATAAAAATCTTGCCATTCCTGCGAGCTACCACTGTTTCATTGTCCGTATTTGGGCACCAAATAATACCCTTGTAATCTACCTCTTTAATTTCGTCATGCGCTACGCTAATATCTTTAATATCCTCAATATCTTTAATATCCTTCAGAACAGGCACACTAATATCTAAATCTAATAATTTTTCAATCTCCTCCAATGTATATTTATTACTATCTTTACGCACAATCCTATGTTTGGGAGAAATTAATTGATCTGTTTCCTTATTATTCAAATGGTACATCACTCCTTTATAGTCCCTAGCAAATACCTTCTTCACCGGTAAATATTCTATAAATCCCTTATCCATATTAAAAGTAGCGATGGTATCTCCCTTTTTCACCTGATTATGCTTTTTCCACCCGTCTTCTGCTAAAATCTCTGTATCTTCGGACATACACTGGAACCCCACTCGTGTCGGAATATTCATATTAAACATGAATTCCTGTACTCCCTGCTTAACCTGTTTGTAACTTAATTTATCATAACGTATAAAAGGAGCTAAATATGTATCAAAGCTAGAAAACGCCTGTGCGCCGTTAGCTTCTCCTTGTAAGGTGTATAAAAAGTTAACTACCATTCCCAAAGCGCTTCTAAAATGTTTGGGTGGCTTGCTTTGCACTTTGCCTTCCACTCCTTTAAACCCATGTACTAATAGATCTTTTACATCCCACCCGCAACAATAGGCAGCCAAAAGCTGTAAATCATGAATATGCAAATCGCCCTCCATATGAGCCTGCCTAATCTCAGGTGAATAAATAGCATTTAACCAATAGTGAGCAGAAATTGTTGAAGCAATATGGTTGTTCAATCCCTGTAGGGAATAAGCCATATTACTGTTCTCTTTAACCCGCCAATCAAGTTTATTCAGATATTGATTAACTAAATCATCTGAATCAATAAACTTGTTTATATCCCTAATCCTGGCATGCTGATCACGGTAGAGTATATATGCTTTTGCCGCCTCAACCAAATTCTCTTTGACAAGTACTTCCTCAACCATATCCTGAATTTGTTCAACGCTTGGCACAGTATGACCATCAAACTTCTTATTGAGCGCCTTAAAAACCTTGCCAGCCAACTTTTCAGCCACGCTATAATCTTCCTTTCCAGTCACTCGCAAAGCCTTGAAAATAGCTGATATTATTTTATTCTCATCAAAACTCATTACGCGACCATCTCTCTTTTTGATTTGAGCAACTTGTGATTTGTTTGGCATGGGATAAATCAATAGTTAGTAAGTTACTTTTTAGTAATTTTTTTAAGTTCTTTTTGAAAGCTTTTAACGTCCTCAAATTGGCGATAAACTGAAGCAAAACGGATATATGCGATCTTGTCAAACTTACTCATGTGGCGCATTATAATCTCACCAACCTCTTTACTGGTAATTTCATTCCTTTTGGACTTCTTTTGAATATCTTTCTCTATCTTATTAAGTAACAACTTAAACTCATCTTGTGTGTATGATCTTTTCTCCAAGGCTTTCGAAATTCCTTTCTCCATTTTTTCACGTGAATAAGCCTCTCTTCTGCCATCCCGTTTAACCACCACTAAATCTAAAATTTGCATCTCTTCATAAGTTGAAAACTTAAACCCACATTTACTGCATTTTCTCCTGCGGCGAACACAAATACCACCGCTAGACATTCTTGAGTCTACCACTTTTGTATCTTTAAAATTGCATACTGGACATTTCATAAGTATAAACAAAAAGACACCTGTATTAGCGTCTCTTATATTTTCAAAGGGAAACCTCCAAATAATGAAGAAAACAACCTTTTATCCTAATAATTTTATCCAAATAAAAACTATATATTGTGTTCCTACTACTCAGTATAGCACAATATATAGTATTGTCAAGATCTTGAACTATATAATTTCTGTGGAAAACAAACATCACTATCTCCTCAATCCAAAACCTTTTTCCTTACTCTCATTATATATCATTTTATGCTAAGGGGAAAGCCAAGTTATCCACTGTTTTTTACCTCAAAAGTCAAACATGGCTAACCTAGAAGCATCCGCTCTAGCGGTCATCACCACTCCCCTGCAAAGCGCCTCTTTTTTTACGCGAATTGAGCCTCGCTAAGTTAATTTCTGCCACTTCATCTAACTCCAACCCAAGCTCCGTCGCCAATTGTGCTACATACCACAGCACATCTCCTAATTCCTTCTTAATATTTTCACGTCGCTCTTGCGTCATCTTGCCACTATCATCTCGATCAACCTTTTTCACTTTGTTGGCGATCTCCCCAGCCTCGCCCACTAACCCCAAAGTTGGATAGATATAGTTATTACCCTTATTTGGATAAACAGCAGTCTCTTGAGACTTTTTTTGATATTCCGTAAAATTCATAAATGATAAATTAGCTTACAATGTATTCATTCTAGCTGAATAAGCCAATCAAAGCAAAAATTTGACAAAAAAACACTAATATGCTAATATTTCAACATACCTTGTTTGCTTTTCTTTTTTTACAAGTTAAGTGCGCAGTCGAAAACAAGGAAAATAAAGTTAGTGTGTTTAGGTGTCTATATATTTTTCGCCGTCGCACAAGCTAGTTAAAAAGAATACATGACAAACAAACTATACGTTGGTAATCTACCTTACGAAACAACCAACGAAGACTTGGAAAAATTGTTTGGTGAAATTGGTAGCGTAACATCAGCCAACATCATCACCGATAAATTCTCAGGTCGTAGCAAAGGTTTTGGTTTTGTTGAAATGGGGTCAGAAGAAGAAGCAAAACAAGCTGTTGAAAAATTCAATGGTTTTGAGCAAAACGGCAGAGCTCTCGTAGTTAACGAGGCTCGTCCCATGACTGAAAGAAAACCAAACGACGATTACAACAATTAATATAATTGTTAAGACCCGTTAAAAAGCCTTCCCCTCACAGGGAAGGCTTTTTTGACAGACTAACCCCTCAACTGACATAATGTCTATATACTCCTAAATTAACGTCAAAAAACTATGTGTGGCATTATTAGCTATCTGGGTACTAAACAAGCCGCTCCTATCCTTATACAAGGCCTCAAGCGCCTTGAATACCGTGGTTACGACTCAGCTGGCATCTCTGTCATTAATCAGGGTCAAATTACCAGCCTCAAAGTTAAAGGTAAAATAAAAAAACTTGAAAAAACATTAGCCGACAATCAATTGCCAGGTAATTTGGGTATTGCTCATACGCGCTGGGCAACCCATGGCCCACCCTCCGTCAGTAACGCTCACCCTCATCTTGATTGTTCAAAAACCATTTCAATTGTCCACAATGGCATTATTGAAAACGCGACCACTCTCAAAAAACTCTTATCTAAAGAAGGCCATAAATTCTCTTCACAAACCGACTCTGAAGTTTTAGCTCATTTAATAGAAAAATATAAGACAAAAGATACCACTCTAACTCAAGCCGTCCAACTTACCCTAAGGCAAGTTGAGGGAGCCTATGCCCTAGTAGTCATATCAAGCCAAGAACCTAATACCCTGGTTGCCGCTCGCAAGGGCAGTCCCCTGGTTATTGGTTTGGCCAAAGACCAATATCTTGTCGCTTCAGATGCTTCAGCTGTCGCCGCTCACGCCAAAAACATTATTTACCTAGACGATAATGAAATAGCCACTCTTACCCCCCAAGGACATCAAATTATAAACTTAAAGAACAATGGGAGTATTCATAAAAAAATAGAAAAAATTGACTGGGATATTGATAAAGTAGAAAAACAGGACTTCGAAACTTTCATGCAAAAAGAAATATTTGAACAACCAGACACCATTACCAACTGCTTACGCGGACGCATTACTCCGGGTTCATCTCAAATCAAATTAGATGGTTTAGAAAAAATTAAGGATAAAATAAACAACCTATCGCGTATTATTATCCTTGGCTGTGGCACTTCCTGGCATGCTGGGCTAATTGCTGAGTATCTATTCGAAGCACTCGTCAAAATTCCAGTTGAAGTTGAATATGCTTCCGAATTTCGCTACCGCCAACCCGTTATTGATAAAAATACTCTAATTATTGCTCTTTCCCAGTCAGGTGAAACTGCTGACACTCTAGCCGCCCTTAAACTTGCCAAAGAAAAACAGGCTCCCACCTTTGGTATCTGTAACGTAGTTGGCTCAACTATTGCCAGAATGGTTGACGCCGGCGCCTACCTGCATGCCGGACCAGAAATCGGCGTAGCTTCAACCAAAGCTTTTACTTCACAGCTCACCCTGCTTACTCTCTTAGCCGTCCACTTTAGTCATCTTAAAAAAAGCCAAACTAACAGTCAGCGAAAAAAAATTATCCAAGGCCTAGCTCAATTACCCAACCAAGTTAAAAAAATACTCGCTCAAGACAAAAACATCTTGCAATTAGCCAAAAAATTCAAGGATGCCAACAATTTTCTTTACCTTGGCCGTGGATATAACTTCCCAGTTGCTCTTGAAGGAGCACTTAAGCTCAAAGAAATATCATATATCCACGCTGAAGGCTATCCAGCCGCTGAAATGAAGCACGGGCCGATTGCCCTCATCGACAAACGCATGCCTGTTGTTTTCATCGCTTCTAAAGACAGCACCTATCAAAAAATACTATCCAACATCGAAGAAGTTAAAGCCAGGCATGGACAAGTTATCGCTCTTGCCAGCCAAAGCGATACTAAAATCAAAAATATTGTTGATAACGTCATTTATCTTCCTAGTACTCTAGATATTCTAACCCCTATTCTTAATACTGTCCCTCTCCAGCTCCTGGCCTATCATATTGCCCGTTTAAGGGGCCTTGACGTTGATAAACCTAGAAACTTGGCTAAAAGTGTGACTGTCGAATAAAAACACTATGAAAATAATCTTTTTGAGCAATCACAATCTCCACCCCATCTCGCTTAGCCGACCAGCTTTTGATATTTTTTGCGGTGCAACCACTCTTTACCAAGTCTGTCAGCATATCTTCAAAGAAACTAAAATTGACTATCTTATCGATGATTACCTTATGCCAACCACTCAAGTCAAATACCCACGCCACAAAGCATTTGATAAAAAAATCCTTATATTAAACGCCTCCCTCATCCCTTCATATACTCACGCCCAATCGCTCTATCAAAAAATAGCAGCTCGCAAGACCGATCAAAACTATATCCTCCAACACAAGCAACAAACCCTGGGGGCATTGCTTAATATAAGCAACCCAGCACATATTAAAAAGCTAACAAATTCCACCATAGAAAAATACTTAGCAAACTTTAATTGTAAAAAAATAAATATTAACTGGCCCTCCTTCAATTATCTCCACCAGCTCATAACTTACAATCAAGAAATATTAAAAGATAACTTAGAATTCTTAAAAAACAGCTATCGCCAACTTCGACCAGGCGTTTATGTAGGTAAACAAGTCGAAATAGCCAAACAAATTAGTTTCAATGTTAATCATGGACCAATCATCATCGGCGATAACACTCAAATACAATCATTTGCCTGCCTCCAAGGCCCGCTATATATCGGTCCTAACTGCCTTATCAAACCTGGTAGTCAAATCCAAGACTCATCTATTGGACCATTTTCTAAAGTTGGCGGAGAAATAGAATCCAGTATTATCCAAGGTTATTCCAATAAACAACATTATGGATTCTTGGGCCACAGCTATCTTGGCGAATGGGTCAATATTGCTGCCGGCGCCATTGTTTCTAATTTAAAAAATACTTACGGTCACATAAAAATGCAAGCACAAGACACACACCAACAATTCCTTGGGTGTATTATTGGAGATTATTCAAAAGTATCAGTTAATACCAATATCTTTGCTGGTAAAGTAATTGGTATTAACAGCCTAGCCTATGGCAATATCACCAACGATATTCCCAATTTCACCAATGCTGGCAGCTGGCTGGCCAATTCAGTTCAAGTTCCTCTATCAGTCACCCTCAAAACCCAAAAAATAATCTTTCAAAGAAGAAACAAGCGTCAAACCCCAAAAGACATTAATCTACTCAAAACAATTTACCAGCTGACGGCCCAAGAGCGACAACAGCAAAAAATAGCTCAAGGCCAAATATTATTTATCTAAAAATATGGATGGACAAAACAGAAACAATATATACAAAGGACTCAAGGTAGCCATTGTACAAAAAGAAGACCAACCAAGCGGTGAACTCACGCGAGGTCTAGTTCAAGATATCTTGACCAGCAAAAAACTCCACCCGCACGGCATCAAAGTCAGACTAACTAATGGAGCTGTCGGCAGAGTACAAGAAATACTCCCTAAAAACGAGGGGTCGAAGGAAGGATTCGCAGTAGTTTAAATGGCGGGGAAAACCATTTAAACAAAAAACAGAAGTCTAATAAAACATCTGTTTTTTGTTACCTAGAAAATAACAACTTATTCAAGCAAAGAATATTTTTTACAAATTTGGCTACAATCCATTTTTCCGCAACCAAATATTTTTAAGGCTCTTGAAGAATTTTATGTGTCCCTATATTAAATACTTTAATCCTTTTTTAACAAGTTTAAATATTTTTCTTTTTTGCCTTTCATTAAGTTCATTTGACCAGCCCACGGAATAAGCTTTTGACTTTAAACCACAAAATCTCAAAATATCTTTGGTCACCACTTTTAATGCTCTATCTTTAGCGATTAACCTTTCCCAAATCCTTGGCGATCCAGATGATGAAAAAACAACCGCTTGGCCACTCAGTAATCCTCTTGAACGGTGGTTAACGTATCTAAAAGCAAAACCACTCACAAAAACTCTATCAAAAAAACCTTTCAAAATAGCCGGTATATTATTCCACCACACTGGATAAATAAAAATAAATTTATTTTCTTTTTTTATCCGAATCTGAATTTTTTTGTTCTCTTCACTCACCTGTCTACGACCAGAAGTATAATGCTCCTCTAAACACAAAACAGGATCATAATTCATTTCATAAAAATCCATCACATCGTATTCTATCTTCCTACTCTTTAAAACTTTTTCAATCTGCTTTAAGTATTCACCTGAGTGGCCTAATTTATTTGGATGTGCGTAAATAATTAACATACACAAAAATCAAGATTTATATATAAATATTAGAAAATTATTTAATTCAAAAATATTCTGGTTAGTTACAGGTGCATTGGCTGTTGATTTTGTTACAACCTTCACACTGTTTCTCCATTTCGCTACCACAACATTATTTTGACTCTTCTCCCTCAGAACCGCAAGATGGACATTTATACATAGCTTTCAAAACAAGATTTGTGTATTTTGACCAAGCCTGGCACCAAGGCTTAATGCTTGAGTAAATGTCAAAATGAAACAAATCTCTACGCATTACTTTATAATCTTCTATTTAATTATACTGTAATTCCCTTACTCTTAAAAATAACAATGAGTTACCACTCTCACCAAATTTGTTACTATGGCAACTCCGGCAATAACCGGTAATAATAGCCAGCCAGCAAATAAAAAATTTGCCCTAATTAAATTAAGACAAATTTTAAAATGCTAACCAATCTATACCCTTATCTCGTCACCGTAATCGAACTTGCATTTTCTGCCTCACACGATCCAACTGTCACAGAACCATTTGAATTATATATCACATAATATCCAGTCAATGTTGATGACCATGAACCATCCCCGTTCGGACTAACCGGTAACGCGCCCAAATAACCTTCGCGTGCCAATTCATTTAAATTAATACAATCGTCCGTAGCGGCCACAAGAACACATTCTGTTGCATTGCATCCAGTAGTAGTTGTCGCGTTAGAAATCATATACTCGATACCAGCCACAACAGCTGCATTGGATGTGTCATAACGTATACCATAAGCATGCCTGCCTCGATTATCCACCTGATCAACTTTAATAGCGCTAACCAAAGCGGCTACATCAGACCAGCGAGCAGAATCACGCGAATCTTGAAAACGAGTCAAAGGATCAAGAGCTACAAATGCCACTGCCTAACATTCTTGTCGTCTTGCCTAAAAACAACTACCCCTTTTGAGGTAGCAACTAATTGAGGAATAAAACGCAATATTTTCTCATCTATCTTTTCTTTATTCAAGTCTACAAAAGAAACTTTGAAATGCTCGGCAATCGCCTGGCCTAAAATATTTTTAGTAATAATCTTCTTATCATACAAATAATCCATCACCGAAACATTATGCGACTTGGCATATTTCAAAGATGCGTCTGCATCTTCCTTGGAAATATATCCCTCATCAAGAAGAATTTTTTTGATTTGAGTATCCTCCATATTCTGATCTTAATTTACTAAGAGGGTATTTGATAAGCCTCTTTAGTCACGAGATTGCCAAATTTTGAGCGAAAATTATGAAAAGCAAGGAAGTGATATGGACGAATATCAACAACGAACTTTGAATAATTTGTAGCCAAAATTTTGGAATCGTAGTAGAAAATGAACTTTTCAAATACCCTCTATGCACCTAGGACGCTTTTAACTCTTTCAACAATCCCTACAATACTTGTGTCTGATTTAACTAAAAAATCAATGGCTCCCAAACTTTTAGCTTTTTTAATATCATCATCTTGGCTTAAATTAGAGGTCACAATTATTTTTGTCTTTATTTTCTTGTTTTTTACTTCCTCCAACACGCCAAAACCATCCAGCTTGGGCATGACTAAATCTAAAAGTGCCAAGTCAAATTCGCCTTTTTCTAAAATCTTAACAGCTTCTTCCCCGTTAGGCGCAATCTGAGCATCAAAACCAGCTTTTTTCAATTTTAATTCCATAGCATGTGCGATTGGCCTTTCATCTTCAATAATCAATATTTTTTTCATAATATTCTAGTGTTACTTATAAAAAATAATTAGGATAAACAACCCTCCACTTTTTGAATTACATTCGCCAATGTACAATTTGACTTAACTATGTAATCATCAACACCCCTAAGCAACCTCGCATTTAAATATTCTTTAATATTACGACTCTTGTCATTCTTAAAATAATTTAAGGGCTTATTCTCAAGAGTCTCAAATTCTAAAGCGTCGATTGCTTCCTCCGGGCTCTCAACATTAGTTAAGACAATAACTGGAACATTCGCACCCCATAAATCATTGCGTAATTTTTTAATCATCGCCATTCCATTCATTTTGGGCATCAAAATATCTAATAATATCAAATCTGGGTGCTCTGTAACAGCTTTTGATAAGCCAACCTCACCATTAGTCGCCTCCAAAACGCTAAATCCTTCCAGAAGCAACTTTTTTTTGAGAGCATCCAGTAAAGGCCTCTCATCTTCAATAATTAATATTTTTTTCATATCTAATACAGGTTAATCCCCCAATTTTGCCTTAACTTTATTTACGATATCTTTTAATTTCCAATTGGTCTTTACCAAATAATCATGCACATCATACTGCTTGGCTTGTGCAATCGCTTTTTCCTCATCCAAATTAGTCAGTATCATGATAATTGGTACTTTCTTCCCCCATTCATTTTTACGCAATTTTTCTAAAACTTTTATGCCATCCATTATGGGCATAATGATATCAAGTAAAATTAAATCTGGATGCTCTCTAAGAGCTACCTCTACCCCCTCTTTGCCGTCAATCGCCTTGAGTATCTCATAATTCTCTTTGGATAATTTAACCTCAAGTGCTTTAAGCAACGTTTGCTCGTCTTCTATAATAAGAATTTTTTTCATATATTTTAAATATCAATTTATAATCCCTCCAAATGTTCTTTAATGTCTTGAATAATTTTATCTAATCTATAATCCGCTTTGGTATAATATTTCTCAACTCCAAGCTGGATATAACTTTGAACTTTGTCAGGGCTGGCAGTATTAGATACTACAAAAACCGGAATATTTTTCCACTTAGACTCCTTAGCTTTTATTTTAGCTAAAAAATTCAATCCATTTTCCTTGCCAAGCAAATAGTGATCCAACCAAACAACTTCAATATCCTCTACGTCCTGAAGATGTTTTAAAGCTTGGTCAATATTACGCGCAGTGACTACAGAAAAATGACTTTTTTCTAATTTTTTGCGAATAACATTT
>CAZNIO010000011.1:0-40509 GCA_964573135.1 uncultured Gammaproteobacteria bacterium | reverse complement strand
AATGAATGTGAAAAGAATAATAATTTTTTTCTTTTTTTTGTGCATATTGGCGAAATTGATTTTTTCATCATCTCTGCCATTTCTACTAAACGGTGGGAATAGCCCCACTCGTTATCATACCAGGCAAGTATTTTAATTAAAGTGCTATCAATGACTTTAGTTAATGTAGCGTCAATTACAAGGGAAAAACTACTACCTAAAATATCACTGGAGACTATAAGCTCCTCGGAGTAGCCAAGGATGCCTTGGAGATATGGTTTTTTACTGGCTCTTCTCAAAACTGCATTAACTTTATCTACGGTAGTCTCTTTTTCTACTAAATAGGTCAAATCTGATAAGGATCCACAAATAGTGGGTACACGTACGGCAATACCATCAAATTTACCCTCTAACTGCGGTAGGACTTTGGTGGTAGCAATGGCAGCACCAGTGGTAGTAGGTACAATGTTTTGAGCAGCTGCTCTGGCTCTCCTTAAATCGTGGTGTGGTCCATCAACTATGTTTTGCTCTGCGGTATATGAGTGAATGGTGGTTAAAGCAGCTTTTAATATTTTGAAGTTTTCATCAATAATAGCGCTAACAGGCGCAATTGAATTGGTAGTACATGAAGCATTAGAAACTACTTTAGTTTTGCCCAGATCACCGTCATTGACCCCCATGAGACAAGTCGAAACATTACCCTTGCCTTTAGCTGGGGCTGAAAGGAGAACCCGCTTAGCGCCGGCTTTAATATGAGCCTCAGCTGCTCCATCTTTAACAAAGCGACCAGTACATTCGAGAACAACATCAACTTTTAATTTTTTCCAAGGAAGTTTCTTAGGTTGAGGAATAGCAAAGACTGGAAATTTCTTTGAGCCCACATAGATGTATTTGTCATCAGCCCTGATCTTTTTATCATAAATACCATAGACGGTATCATATTTGAGTAAATGAGCTAGAGTCTGGCTGTCAGTCAAATCATTGATGGCTACGACTTCAACATTCTTTTTTCCAAGAGCGATCTTGAAAGCTGCACGGCCGATACGGCCAAAGCCATTAATGGCGATACGTTTTGTTTTTTTCATAAATTCTAATTTAATTTTTTATATTTAATTAGTGTTCCACCACTTCTTAATTTAATGGCTTTCTTAAGGCTACCCTTTTCCCACTTAAAGATATAGGTGGGTAGCTTATTTTCTTCGGCAAGTACAGCGGCCGTCCGGTCAAAAATGGCGGCATTTTTTAATTGCAAAAAAGTAGCATAATCCATTTCTTTAAATTTAACGGCAGCTGAGTTTTTTCTAGGATCAGAGTCATAGACCCCTTTAACACCAGTGGCTTTGAGTAGAACTTCTGCCTTTATCTCAAGAGCGCGAATAACAGCAGCGGTATCATGAGTCACAAAGGGCAAGCCGGTGCCACCGGCAAAGATTAAAATCTCACCCAGTTTAAAATATTTGTCTATATCAAATTTACTTGAAGTACCAATTAATTGAGGAACTGAAATTGCTGATATTATCCTCGAGGGAACATCCAGGGCATCTAAAACAGTCTTTAGAGCCAAGCTATTGGGGATAGATGAAATAGTACCGATATAGTGGGCGGTAGCCATATTAATATTAAGGTCTTTAACACTGCGTCCGCGGAAAACATTACCACCGCCAAAAACAAGACCAATGTCATAAGATCCATGAATTTTCTTTAATTCTTCGGCAATACCCTTAACTTTTTCCAAATCAACAGCACTTTGATCTGATTTAAAAAGTTCACCTGATATTTTAATAAGGATACGTTTATTCATAGAATATATTTTAAATGTTTATAATTGTATTATATCAGAAAATTGAGATAAACAAAAAATAAAGAACCCCGTCAAGATTGACAGGGTTCCACAATTAAAATTCCAATATATTAAAGCGTAAAAACAATCATCTTTTTAACTTCAATCTTTTCGCCTAATTTGGCTGTGGCTTCAGTAACTAAGTTCCCAATTGTCTTTTTATCATCCTTGATGTATTTCTGATTTAAAAGACAGGTGTTTTCATAAAATTTATTTAATTTGCCTTCAGCAATCTTATCTAGCATGTTGGCAGGTTTACCCTCTTTTTCTAACTGTTCCTTATATATTTCTTTTTCCTTGTCTATAACATCAGATGGAACATCTTCTTTTGAGATATATTCAGGTTGCATGGCAGCTACTTGCATAGCAACTTCATGAGCCAAATTTTTAAATTCTTCATTTTTGGCAACAAAATCTGTTTCAGAGGCCAAAACTATCATTGCGCCAACTTTGCCACCAGCATGAATATATGCATCGACTAACCCCTCTTTAGCTGATCTTTCTGCCTGTTTTTTAGCAGCAATTTTTTGTCCTTTCTTGCGCAGAACTACAAGTGCCTTAGCCTCATCACCATTGGCTTCATCAAGAGCTTGCTTAACATCCATCATGCCAGCACCGGTAGAATTTCTTAATTTTTGAATTAATTCAATTGACATATTATATATTTTATTAATTTTACTTCTCCTTTTTATCAGTTTTATCAGTATTTTCCTGACCTTTTTTTTCAGCTTCTTTCTTGCCTTCTTTAACCGCCTCTTTAACCAACTGGGTAATCATGGTGATTGATTTAATGGCATCGTCATTAGCCACAATAGGCAAGGTAACGTCACTTGGGTCAGCATTGGTATCAACGATACCAACTGTCTTGACTCCCCTTCTGAGAGCCTCTCTGACGGCTGTTTTTTCGTCTTTGGTGCCAACGATATATATTAAATCAGGAACTTTACTCATATGGCGAATACCACCAATCATTTTAGTTAGTTTTTCCATTTCTTCCGTAAACTGCCCTCTTTCCCATTTGGTGTACTTTTTCTCATACTCTGCGTCAGCTGCTTGCTTTTCTAGAGATTCTAATTTTTTTACTAATTTGTGGATTTCACCAAAATTAGTGATAGTGCCACCAATCCAGTGTTCTGTAATATGGGGCATATCTACTTCTTTCGCATTGTCTTCAACTAAGTCGCGAGATTGTTTTTTAGTGCCTAAAAACAAAACAACACCACCATTAGCAACGGTAGTTTTGACAAAAGCTAGAGCTTTTTCAAGACTCGTTCTAGTTTTCTCCAGATCAAAGATATGCACATTGTTACGAATCCCATAGATATATTTTTCCATCTTTGGGTTCCATTTTGATGGACGGTGGCCAAAATGCAGGCCGGCTTCCATCATAGCCTTTAATTCAGGTATTTTCATATTTTTTTCCTTATTATCCTCTACTCTTGGAGCCCCTTAAAAAAGGGCAGGAAAAGTTTCAAGAGTATGGGAATTAATTGCTAGCTTTTAACAAAACCAGCGGGTTAATAATTAATAAAAGTCTAACAAATATGCGGATACTTGTCAAATATACGAGGGTGTGCTATACTAATTTTAAATCATATGAAAAAAGATATACACCCTAAATATAATAAAAAGGCGAAAGCACATTGCACTTGTGGCAATAAATTTGAGGTTGGCTCAACTATGGATGACATTCATGCAGAGATTTGCTCAAAGTGCCATCCGTTCTATACTGGCACACAAAAGTTAGTTGATACTGCCAGACGTGTAGAAAAATTCGAAGCGAAAAAGGCTAAAACACAGGTTGCTAGTGAAGCAAGGAAAGGCAAGAAAGCCAAACGGGCTGTACGTGATGCAAAGAAAACAGCTAAAGAGCAGAAAGCTAAGGTAGCAAAACCAAAGGCGAAGAAGGAAGTGAAGAAATAACATTTTTTAATTTACAAAGACCTGCTATAATTAATATATAAGCAGGTTTTTGTATTAGAACATATGGACTATTTAGATAAAAAAGAAGAACTAAAGAAAAGATCAGAAGAGCTGGAAGACGATTTAATTGATCCAGCTATTTTAGCTGATGCTCAAAAAATTGGAACAACAAATAAAGAATTCCATGAAATCAAGTCAGTGCTGAATAATTTAGAAAAATTAGAGGGGGTAATCAAAACCATTGAAGAAAATAAATTAATAATTGGATCAGAAGACCAAGGAGAATTGGCAACTTTAGCCACTGAAGAAAATGTACTATTAGAAACTCAAAGAGATGAAGTGGAAAAAGAATTGGATGAATACTTTAATCCCAAAAATCCAATGGATAAAAAATCAGCTATTATGGAAATTAGAGCTGGAACTGGCGGAGATGAATCCGCCTTATTCTCCTCTGATCTTTTCCGCATGTATTCAAGATTTGCGGAAAAGAATGAATGGAAAATATCGATAGTCTCGCAAAACAGAATTGGCATTGGCGGATTTAAAGAAATTATCTTTGAAGTTGACGGCAATGGAGTTTACGGACAACTTAAATACGAGAGCGGGACGCATAGAGTACAAAGAATCCCTGAAACAGAAAAATCAGGCAGAATTCATACATCAGCTGCAACAGTAGCAGTTATGCCGGAAGCGGAAGATGTGGATGTTGAAATAAAGGCAGATGATTTAAGGATTGATACTTTTTGTGCTTCAGGACATGGTGGACAATCGGTAAATACCACATATTCAGCGGTACGCATAACTCATATACCAACTAATACGGTAGTATCTTGCCAGGACGAGAAATCCCAGGTACAGAATAAGAAGAAGGCGATGAAGGTATTAAAATCAAGAATTTTGGCTCAAGTGGAAGCGCAGAGGCATCAAGAACTGTCAGCTGAGCGTAATTCCCAAATAGGATCTGGGGATAGATCTGAAAAGATTAGGACATATAATTATCCGCAGGATAGGATAACGGATCACAGGATAAAGAAAAGTTGGCATGGAATGGATAAAATACTGGATGGGGATCTTGACGGAATAATTGAAGAATTGAAGAAGGCTGATAATTAATTAACCGCTCGCTAGAGCGGTTTTTTAAGCATGACAATACAACAAAATTTAGAGCTAGCAGTAAATAGATTAGATGTAAAATCAGCTGAATTAGATGCTGAGGTTTTGTTAATGCACGTACTAAACCGTGATCGAGCATGGCTGTATAGCCATAAAAATGACACTCTCTCCCCTATTAAATCCTATAAGTATAGGAGATATATTAAACGCAGGGCCAAAGGAGAGCCAGTGGCATATATAATAAATAATAAAGAGTTTTATGGATTGGATTTTTATGTTAGTAAAAATGTATTAATTCCGAGACCGGAAACTGAGTTATTGGTTGAAGAAGTCATAAGGATATTAAAAGATAATTCAATAGCAATTGATATAGGGACAGGCTCTGGGTGTATACCAATTGCTTTAGCTAAAAATACTAATAAGAATATTGATTTTTTTGGTACAGATATTTCAAAAAAAGCCTTAGGAGTAGCCGTTAAGAATGCAAAAAAACATGAAGTCAAAGTAGGATTTTTGCAAGGTGATTTGCTAGAACCAATATTAAAAAAAGGTATATTAAAAAATAAGGGGCTGGTAATAACAGCGAATTTACCATATTTATCAGATGAGATGTATGAGGAAAATCACATTAATCTAAAACATGAGCCAAAACAAGCATTGGTGGCAAAAAAGAATGGTTTAGCCTTATATGAAAAATTATTAAAACAAATTAAAAAAATTAATTTACCAATGACTATTTTCCTTGAAATTGATCCTCGCCAGGCAAAACTAATTGAGGGAATAATAGGAAGGTATTTACCAGAGGCTAAAATCCAAATTAAAAAAGATCTAGCGAAGCTAGATCGATTAGTTATAATAAATTTACAATAAAAACTATTTGACTGTTACTTGCAGGGAACCTGGTACAATTTCAATCCAGATATTGCCTGGCTTAAAATAAATTTCTTCATCTTGTTCGTCATAAAAAATAGTTCTTGAATCTAGCGAACGGCGTTTCCATGAGCCATTAATCTGAACTCCATCTCTAAAAATTGAAGCGTCACCTTGGCCGGTTAGTTCGAGTTGTATGCGGCCAACGGCATCAAGTACTTTTTCCTGGTTAACATATTGAACAACGACATTGGCAACAGCTACCTGCTGATTAGTTAGAGCGTCAAGATGCTCTTCTCCCCCTTGAAAACGAAGATAGTCTTTGGTGGTTGTACTATATACATAACTAGCGTCGAAATCATCATTAAGTGAAAAATCAATATATATTTCTTGATCGTTAGAAATATCATTATCCAATTTACTTTTAAATTTCCAGGCTCTATAGTCTGGACTTTTTTGACTAAGCTGCCAATCGACAAGAGCTTTGGCGAGGTTTTCCTCTGAGGTGAATAGGTTATGAGGAGCAGACCTGGAATAAACCCGCCAATAATAGTCTTCTCCCCACCAAGCTATTTCATCCATACTATGGATTCCAAATTCTGGGATATTTCTAATGGCCTGCGGCGAACCACCTGCGTGTGCGAAAAGAGCATCATATTCTTTCACAATATCAACAAAATATGGACGGGCTGAACGAACTGGTCCAATTTTTTTTAATGGCTCATCCTGATCTTTATTGGGAGTATAAAAGATAAGAAAACGAGTGTGGCTACCTTCAACTAGAGTTTCATAAACGAGACTTGCCTTAGACAGCCCATAATTTGGGCGCGAATCTGGGTGGTTGTCAATGACAACAGCTGCTGGATATATATTGGTGAAATTTTCATCAACCAAGAGGCCGTCAATGCGTCGTGTGTTTAATTGTTGGTTAATAGAATTATCTAAAATCGGGATAATGGTACCAATATCCTTATTTTCAACAACCCTAATTAGATGTACAATAAGCAAGCCTTCAAGAATTAAAAGAACCACCAAAAGGACGAGCAATTGGAATTTCAAAGCGTGGTCAAGCTTAATATTTAGCATAATGTTTTAATTATATCCCCATATCAAAAATGGGGCAAATAAAGCGCCCCGATATATATCGGGGCGAGTAAGATAATATTGATAATTAAGATTATTTTCCTTTTTCTTTCTTTCCCTCTGCTTTGTCATCAGGCGTATCTTCTCCTTTTTTTCCTTCTTCTTTTTTATCTTCTCCTTCCTTACCTTCTTCTGTTTTTTCTTCTCCTTCTTTTTCTTCTTCCTTTTCTTCTACTGGTGCTTCAATTATTTCTTCTCTAATCTCTTCTACACTGGTTACAATTAAATTAGGATCACTAGTTAAGCTAAGACCCTCAGGCAGTTTAATGTCTTTTGTATAAATACTATTACCAAGATCAGCTAAAACCGAAATGTCTACTTCGATTTGCTTGACCAAACTTTCTGGTAAACATTCAACTGTAATTTTATTAAGTGCTGTTCGAACTTCAGCATTTTTTTCTTTAACGGCAGGAGACTCGCCAATGAATTCTAGGATAACCTCAACTTTAAGTTTTTTGCTCATATCAAGTTCATAGAAATCAACATGAATATATCTGTCACTTACTGGGTTTTTGTCTAAATCGTGGATGATAACCTTAACTGGGTCTTTATCATCAATAGCTAAATCAACTAGACTGGATTGCCCAGCCTCTTCAAAAGCATGTACTAAATCTGAGTAAGATAGAGTTATGTTCTTATTTTTGGACTTAGGGCCATAAACAACTGCAGGGATTTGTTTGTCATCCAAAAGAGCACGGCCTTTTTTGCCGGTAGCTTCTCTGCTTTTAGCAATAAGTGAAATTGTAGACATAGTTAATTAAGTAATTGATAAGTTTCAAGTATGTCGTCCTCAGTAACGCGAGTGGCGTTTTTAAAGCGGAGAACGTCGTTAAAATCAAGATCAGTGGCCAGACCGACTAGGGTGACGCCTAAAAAATCGTGATAAAGGAGTGATAGAATGGAGCCTCTGCATTTAGGACATTGACTATGCATTAAAGCGGCACCTTGTGTGCTCTCGACTGTTTTTAAGTCTTTTGGGTGATAATCGCCGTTGCACAGCGGGCAATAGATAACCAGTTCTTTTTGTAATTTATCCAGGCTCTTTTGCATATGTTTTTGTTTTTCTAAATTTATGTATATTATATGGGACAATCAAAAAAATGTCAAATAGAGGCTAAAGTACCTTTTGGTGAGTAATAGCACTTTGAATAAGGCCAACTGAAACAAGACACATCAGTAAAAAGGAACCGCCATAGCTAACAAAAGGCAAGGGAAGTCCGGTAACTGGGAAAATGCCAATATTCATACCCATATTAATTAGAGTTTGAGAGAAAAAAATAATACCGAAACCGAAGATAATGAAAATCCCAAAATAGTCTCTTGTTTTTTTTATTATAAAAATAAGTCTTAGAAAAAGAATGGCATAGAGGATAATCATAAGGGTGGCGCCTAAAAAGCCTAAAGTTTCACAGATACTTGAAAAGATAAAATCAGTTTCGATTTCTGGTAAAAAATGCAATTGGCTTTGAGTCCCAAGCCCTAATCCCCTGCCTATGAGACCACCAGAACCTGTGGCAATAATAGACTGGCGCACGTTATATCCCTTCCCTAATGGATCGCGCATGGGGTCAATAAATGTGAGAATCCTGTCCTTTTGATAATCAATTAAAACAAAATGCCAAATGAAAATTGATAAAATTACAAATCCGATAATTAGAAAAAATAAATACTTTTTTTTCATTTTAGTAATGGCGAAAAAGCTAAACCAGATAATAATTAAAATAAAGGCGGAACCAAAGTCTGGTTGCAGAAGAGCCAAAAATACTGGCACAAGAGTAATTAGCCCACTATATAAAAACATACTTTTCCAGCTGAGCTTGTTTTGCTTGGATTCATAGAAATAGGCAAGAACAATAACTAAAACAAATTTGGCAAACTCTACTGGCTGCAAACCAAAACCAAAAAAAGTAAACCAACCAGTAGTGCCACGAATAGTAGTACCGAAAAAAAGAACTAGAATAAGAGAAAGGCAGGCCAGAATATAAAAAGCTATAGCATAGCTTTTTAAGCGGCGATAGTCGAGAAAGCTAAACAAAAAAAGCAGGATAAAACCAGAGATTGAAAAAATAACTTGCTTGTTGAACAAGGTCATGTCTGGATTTTCTACATTAAGCGTAATTGTGTAGAGTGTGGATAGACCCAAAAAAACTAAAAGCGCCACGGGAATTAAAACCGTCCAGTCTATTCTTTTAAAATGGGTAAAATTTAACATTGAATTTTGTATATATAAAAAGCAAATAACAAAGGTAAAGCATTGATTGACTTTTGTTATTTGCTTTTTATTTTCTCAAACTATTCTGATCCAGGCGGTGATCCAGGAGGTGTATCAATTTTCATTATTGAATTACTGTTTAGTAAATTAACTTCGGGATAAATTTTAATTAAAGGATAGCTACTAGCAACTGGGTCTAGCCAATTAATAGTTAACTGACGCTCTTCACCTGAAATTAATTTCTCAGCAACGATATAATCGAGACCGACTGGCTCATCAAATCGATTGTAGAGCACAACTGTCAATCCAACTTCCCAATAGTTATATGGGGTATCGTTAAAAACAGTGAAAGAAACCGCTCCGCCAGAGACAGACGAGCTGTAAATTGCATCTTTGGTGGTAACACCCTCTTGGTAACTAAACAAGGTGTAATCCTTAACTCTTTGCCATTTTGTATTCAGAATTTCGAGTTTGGCTGACGTTGCCTTGTCTTGATTGAAAGCACTTATATATTTAGTACTTTTAGGTAAAAGAAAGGTGGAAGATAGAAATTGGTTATCTTCTTGCTCATCAAAAATGATAGCATATTCTATCTCTGTAATGGCCCACTCCTCATTCGAATTGTTAATACTAAATAAGACGTGCGACTTATCACCAGTAGCGGAGATTAAATAAGCATCAGACAACACTAGCGCGTCCGGAGAGTAATGATTCTTAACGGTTTGATGGTCGACTAGGTTAACAGGCATTTGGCGCATATAGCCTTCATCTGAAGTAGTACCTGCTTGATAATTAATAAAAATAATAGCAAAGAAGACAATAACCAGGATGTCTGCAAAGAAAAGAAAAAAAACCAGCCCGCGCTTGATGCTGATTTTGTGATTAACGTAAAAATATGAGAGCTTAAGTTTCCACTCTGGTAATCCTTCGGAAATTAAATTTTGATTGTCTTCGCGCATAGATATATTATATCATATTTTTTGCGCGATAAAAAATGTATGTTTTTTTAAAAAACTATTTAATACAAATGATCTTAAAACTAACAACCCCCCTTGGGGCCTGGAACTCAGCGGTCTCGCCAATTTTTTTGCCAATAAAGGCACGGCCGATTGGAGATTCATTAGAAATCAAACCAGCTGCCGGGTCTGCTTCTTGACTCCCAACAATTTTATACGTCTTTTTGCCGCCCTTGTCGTCTTCAACTTCGATAGTTGAGCCAACACAAATTTGACCATTGCTGTTTTTAGCGGTTTTTTCAATAATAACGGCATTTCGAACTAGACTGGTGAGTTCTGCGACTCTGCCTTCAAGAAATGCTTGCTCGTCTTTAGCATCTGAATATTCTGCATTTTCACTTAAATCCCCTAGTTCTTTAGCGCTTTCAATACGATCAGCGACTTCATGTCTTTTTGTGTTTACAAGATAGTCTAATTCTTCTTTGACTTTTTTAAGGCCCTCCTCGGTTAAATATGCTTGGGCATTATCCATATATTTTGATATTATCTGCAATGCTAAAAATACTAATACATATTAGCGATATTGTCAATAGATCGATTTATACAAAAATTAGGGCTAATATTGGCCTTAATTTTTGTATAAGTAAATTAACTATTTAGTGCTTTCAACTCTTTTCCACAGTACTGATGCATCTTTTTTAAAAATTCTAACTGACAGGAAGGCTTTTGACCAAGCGTGCAAGCGAGCGAAAAGCAGTAAAATTACCCAATATTTCTGTTTTAAAGAGTGGCCATAGGTAAAAAGAAAAGAAGGGCCGTATTTGCTCTCCCTAAGGAAAGAGCGCATGGCGATATTTTTTTTCCATTCTTTAGGAATTTGATATGAGCCACCAAGCGTCCTTACTTTTTGATTAAGCCAGTCTTTATAATTCTTAGCAAACTTAACATTAACTGTGGCGTTGGCTGCATAGGCAATCTTGTGTCCTTGATGCCATAAATAGTATGAGAGGTATTCATCCTCAGTTAAAAGATTATTTGGAAATTTAAAATTATCTAGATAGTCTTTTTTAACTGCGAAAAGATAACCTGAAAGATTAATGAATTGATGATGACTACTTTTCTCTTTTCTTATGCAATCAGCTCTGTCAATCAAAGAATCCTGCCAAAAACCGAATTTATCTTGAGTTGGCATGTCTACAACTGGATGACCCGTGACTACGCCATTTTCAAAATTTTTAAGTAGTTCTTTAACAGCACCCTGACTTATCCACACCTCACCATCAGAAAAAATTAATGTGTCTCCCCTGCTTTCTTGAATGGCTAGGTTAAGAGCAATTGGCTTCCCCTTGCCGGTGTCTTCTAGAACTTTCACTCCGGTATTTTTAGCAGCTTCTTGGGTGGCTTTATCTGGGGCAATAACAATAACCTCAAATTTATCACCCAAATAATCCTCATCTAAAAAAGCTTGGGCTGCACGGCCAATAGTTTTGGGTTCGTTTTTTGAGGTTATAATCACAGAGATCATAAGTAGTAATTATTGTAGCATTGGGATCATTTAAAAGCAAAGCAACACAAATATTTATCCGTGTTGCTTATTAAAAAATTTCTGACACCCATCTTTTTTACAGGCTTTTATATCAAGCCCATTTTTTTCAGTAGGTAAAACGCGATGCCAAGGAACAAAATGACACACGCGACAGCAACTGCTTCTGCCGGATTATTGGTAATTAATGATAGCATGTAGCCTCCTCAATTTTTTGTTTTAGTGTTTTTTTGTTATACTACTAATTATATAATACTATTTAACCCTAGTTTAAACTTTATGTCAAAAATTCTTAAATTTCTATTAATCATTGTGTGGATATCCACCCTACTCTTAGGAGTTAGCCCAGCCTTAGCTCAATTTGATCCAAGCTTTATACTGTCTGATCATGAGTTAACAAACTACAGATCAATGGATATGGGACAAATTCAGGATTTCTTAAAGTTAAAGAATAGCGCGCTAGCTACATATGTTGACCCAAATATCCGCATAATGGCAGCTCAAGCTATCTATGATTCAGCTAGATTGCATAAAATAAATCCAAAATACATCATGGTTCTTTTGCAAAAAGAACAAAGTTTAGTTGAAGACAAAACCCCCAACCAGGGTCAATATGACTGGGCAACTGGCTATGGCATATGTGATAGCTGTAAAAAAACAGATGTTAAAGTACAGAAGTATAAGGGATTTACAAATCAAGTAGATTGGGGAGCAGGCGGAACTCGTTACTATTTTGACAACCCACAAGAATTTAAATACCAAGCAAATACAACATATACCATAGACAGTACCAAAGTAACCATGAAAAATGATGCGACACGCGCCCTTTACACATATACTCCACATATTCATGGTAATGAAAATCTATACGACATCTGGCAAGAGTGGTTCTCGGCTTCATATCTAAACGGGGCTCTTCTACAAAATGCTGAGGACGGCGGTATTTGGTTGATACGCGATGGCAAAAAATATCCCTTTCTTTCAAAGTCAGCCTTTTTATCACGTTATCCATCGTTTGATATAGTAATACCAGCTAAGACGGCCGATTTGAATAATTATCCAACAGGTGCTCCAATTGAGCATCCCAATTATTCATTACTCCAGATCCCAACTGGCGGTATATATCTTTTAGATGATGACACCTTGCGACCAATAGATTCAAAGGAAACATTTAGGCTACTTGGTTTTAATCCAGAAGAAATAATATCTGTTGAAAGTAAAGATATTTTCCCATACAAGGTTGGTAGACCAATTAGTGCCAAAAATGCCTACCCAACAGGTGCACTTTTACAAGATAGTACAACCGGCGGAATATATTATGTTCAAAACGGAATCAAGCGACCAATTTTAGCAAGAGAGTTTTTAGCTATTTATTATAGTTCAAAAAAAATTATCCCAGCTGACCCGAAAGAGTTGGAGCAATACACAACCAAAGAAGCGGTGATGTTACGCGACGGCGAACTAGTAGTGGGAGAATCAAGTCCGACAGTCTATGTAATTTCTGACGGACTGAAAAGGCCCTTTGGCTCTGAAGGTGATTTTCGGGGACTTGGATATCAATTTAAGAATGTTGTACGCATTAGCGACAAAGTACTTGCCCTGCACGACAATGGAGACGCAGTAGCCATGACAAACTAATCTTTAAACATCAATTTTTTTAAAGCCCAGTTCATATTATAAACTGGGCTTTTAAAATATGCCAGGATTGATATAATCAACTTGTAGCAATTTATGATAATTGACGTAATACCAGCCAAAAAGATGCCCAGGCAATTATCTCTACTTTCATACAGAGTAGGAGCTGATTTAGCGCATAAAATAAAGGTTGGGCAAGTAGTTAGAATCCCCTTGCGCAATAACCTAATAATGGGGACAGTAGCTGCGATAGATAAGAAAATAAAGATCAATCCACGTTTTTTAAAGAATATAGTTGAAATAATTACTCCCCAGGCTGTATTTAGTGAAAATCAGATTAAACTATTTTTAGAACTTGCTTTATATTATTCCATATCAGCCACTTTGTTTGTACACCACAACATGCCCAAAAGCTTAAAAGGTCTTAAATATACAGAGATTAAGCCCAGCCGGAAAAAGAAAAAGGAGGTAGAATACTTATGGTGGAAAAATATAGAAGAAAAAAACTTGCATTACAAAAAAAGTTTAAGAGGAAAGGGACAAATTTTAATTATAGTTCCTAGAATTTTTCAAATTGAAGAAATGGCTAAGAGTTTGAATATAAGAAAATACAATGCAATACATGGGCAACTCAAGCGTAAAGATAGTTTCAAAATTTGGCAAGAATGCTTAGGCGGTAAAGATAACATATATATTGGTACGCGCTCAGCTATTTTTTACCCATTCACTAATCTAAAAAATATTATAATAGACGAGGAAGAGTCAGATGATCACAAACAGTGTGACATGAATCCAAGATATGATGTGCGGGTGGTTGCAAAAAAAATTATTGAGATAAGTGGTGGCAAGCTAATATTCTCCAGTAACAGCCCATCAGTTGAAAGCTATTATACATCTAAAAAGCAATTACCCAAGAAACTATCCAAAGAAATTATATCGCAAGATTTAAATAATGAATTTACTAAAGAGAATTACTCATTTATTGGAGAAAAACTTGAAGAAGAGATTCAAAATACTTTGGAAAATAAAAAACAAGTCTTTTTATTTATAAATAAAAAAGGTGAATCTTCAAGCACCGTTTGCAAGGATTGCAACTATGTCTTTCTTTGCAGAGATTGCAATCTGCCTTTAATACGCGATAGGGATAATAAGTTGGTATGCTATTATTGCGGAAACAAAGAAGAGGTTCCTCCTTTTTGCCCTAAATGCCAAAAACCAAATATCCACTCAAAAGGCTTGGGAATTCAAAAAATTGAACAAAATTTATTAAAAATATTGCCAAAAATTAAAATTGCTATTTTAGATAAAACAGTGGAATCAAATAGCCAATATATAGAAGCTGATGTAATTATTGGAACTGAATTTGCCTTGGACAAGATACCTTGGGGGGAAATTGGTTTAGTGGGAATAATTAATGCCGACCAACTGTGGGGACACGCTGAATTTAGTACATCCTTAAAAGCCTTTTCCTTAATGTCTAAAATATTGACCTTAGCCCCAAAAAATGCTAAGATAATTATTCAAACTTTCTCTATTGAAAATTATATTGTAAAATCAATAATAGAGAATAACCCCAACATTTTCTATAAAGAAGAATTAGATTTCCGTAAAAACTTCTCATATCCACCCTTTGTTGATTTAATAAAATTAAGTGTTCTAGAAAAATCAGAAAAAAAGGCGGAAAGCGAAGCTCAAAAAATTTATCAAAAAATAAATAAGGCAAGTAACCCAAAAATTGAGATCAGCTTTCCTTTACCGATTACACGAAGAAAAATTAGAGGGAAATTTAAATATAATATAGTATTAAAGTTAAAGGATTTGAAAGATTTTAATTCTCTAATAAAATCCATTCCGAGTAATTGTCTAATTGATATTTCCCCAAAAACATTACTTGATTAAAAATCCTATGTCAATCCTCGATATTCTAACAACTAATAAATACGAAAAAGAACTTAGACAAAAATCTAAGGAATTTGATATTGAAAAAATTAATAGCCCCCAAACGCAAAAATTCTTCCAAAACTTAGAGGAAACCATGTATCAAGCTGATGGAGCTGGGTTAGCGGCACCACAAGTTGGTGAACTAATACGTATAGTATGCGTAAATATGGGAGATGATGCTCGTATCTTTATTAACCCTAAAATCCTTAAAAAATCATGGGTTAAAAGTATAATAGAAGAGGGATGCTTATCAGTGCCGGGAATTTATGGCAAGGTCAAAAGACCTAAAAAAATAACTGTGGAATACACAAATATAAAAGGAGAAAAACAGAAAGAGAAACATAGTGAACTTCCAGCCAGGGTGTTACAACATGAGATCGATCATCTGGATGGAATTTTATTTGTGGATAAAATAATTAATTGAATAATGCCTAATAAAGAGTTAAAAGTTGTATTCTTTGGCACCTCTGAATTTGCAGAGGTTGTTTTGAGTAAATTGATTGAAGCAAATTTAAATATATTGGCTGTAGTTACCCAAGCCGACAAACCAGTGGGCAGAAAAAAAGTGATGACTCCCCCGCTTGTAAAAGTATTGGCTGAGAAAAATAAGATATCTGTTTATCAGGGGGAATATAAGGATATTCCTTTAAAAGAAGCTGATATATTTATCATAGCTGATTACGGAGAAATTATTTCAAAAAAAATTCTTGAAATTCCCAAATACGGAGCATTAAATATTCACCCATCTCTCCTGCCAGAATATAGGGGGCCATCCCCTATTCAATATACTTTATTGAATGGAGATAAAGAAACTGGAGTAACAATTATTAAAATGGATGAAAAGATGGATCATGGGGACATAGTTGATATTAAAAAATATGAAATTAACAGAGACGAAACATATATAGATTTAATAGAGCAACTAGCAGAGCTAGGGGCTAAAACTTTAATCAGGCTATTACCTAAATATATTTCAAAAAAAATTAAATTAAATGAGCAAGACCACAATAAGGCCACCTATACCAAAAAAATAGAGAAAAAGAATGGGGAGATCGATTGGAATAAGCCTGCAGATGAAATATATAACCAGTGGAGGGCGTACATAAAATGGCCTGGGATATTTAGCCAGAATATTAAATTTAATGAGATAGAAATATATAGAGAGAGAATTGAGAATGACAATACAAAATTAGGCGAATTGTTCAAAGAAAATAAAAAACTCCTGGTCAAGTGCCAGAAAGATTCATATTTAGAAATATTTAAATTACAGCCTCAAGGTAAAAAAGAAATGGATAGTAAAAGTTATATTAATGGGTATTTAAAATAAATTACTTTCTTGTTTTTTTGGTAACGTCAAACCCTAGATATTTACCCAAAGCTACTCGTGTTTGTGCCTCAATCGCAGGCAAAGAACCAAAAACTACCATGGTTATCGGCACTAAAAGCCACTGTAGGATAATCATCGGCCAACGCCACAAACCGCGCTTATGCGACGGTTTTTTGGGTATTAAGGTCATACTAAAGATAGCTCCGGTCAAAATACCCAGCATGGACAAAGTCATTAGGTTTTCAAGCACAAAGGGCGCCTTTTGAATAAGAACTGAATTTATATCATATGACTCGGCTATTCTTAATGGCAACCAACCAAGAACGGTAATAATTATGGGAGCGGTTGCCCATGAATACAGTCCTTCGGATAATACAAAAAGCATTTTAAGTTTTTTCCATGCACTGATGCCTGGGTATTTAGCATAATGCATAATTTCATAAGGAAAATGCTCTACCGCAGATGCCCAGCGTCGCATCTGCTTGTATTGTGACTTTATTGTCTCCCACACATTATCACCTAAAACTGTGTCCATGGAAACCGGCACATAAATCGGAACTGTTTCAAAATTCCCTTGATAATGGTAAAAGCATTGTAAGAATATACGTGAATCTTCAACAACTGCGTTGGTATCCCAAAATCCGACTGCTTCCAACGCCTCGAAACTCATAGAGTGCGAGAAGCATGTCATTAATCGGTCTGGGCGACCCATTTCAGCCATAAGCCAAAAAGTAGTAGAATTTGATACTACCCGACTAAAAGACGGGGCATCCCAAATATTATTGTTGTATAAGGCCATTGGCTGATATGCCTTTTGGGCTGGATTTTTTTGGGTTAAATAGTTATATGTTAAATTGGCAAAAAACTGCGGGTGAGCCACTGTGTCGCTATCAAAAAGTGAAAGGATAATTTTATTATATGCAATGCCAAGCCTATCTATAATATCTCTTTGCGCTTTTTTGGCAGCCCATGATGAGTTTGATCCCTTGCCTGGTAGTTCGTCTTTGGGCGATATTGGGTGGATATAAAAGTCTATAGCCAAAAAAGTATCTTTGTATTTTTCCTTGAGATCTTCTGCCCATTTTTTGTATTCTTGTGTCTCCCCTCTGAGCTCGCGTGTCCAAACCACAATCATTTTTTTTGTATCATACTTTGAGCTAACCAAACTTTTGGTTGTTTCATAAATGACTTCCTTGGGTTCCTTGTATGTAGGTATTAATACAAAATGGTAGATATCATCATGGCCAGTCATTGTTTGTATTTTCTCTTGCCAATTAATTTTTATTGCTTTTTTGTATCTTTTCCAAGTCAGATAAAGATACACTACAAAATATATAATGCGCACTAACCATAAAAAATCAAAAATAATAATTATATAAATTGCCAAAACAGGCTCAAAAAAAGACAAAAGTATAATAAATATAAAAGTAATCCAAACTAAGGTAGCTGGAAAAATTTCAAGTAATCTATATTTAGTATGATAAGTCATAAATTAATACAAAACATTAAAATCATCAAATTCATTTTTAGTTTCTTGCCACTGATGGTCTGCTTTATCAACTCTGCCATCTTTGGGGCCAGCATTGGCCCAGGATAAAAGTTTTTGTAATTTGTGCTGTGCACCTTCGGCTTGGATTTCAACAGTATGATCAGGACAATTTTTAACGTATCCATAAATTCCAAGCTCTTTGGCAAGCTTGTTTGTGTAATAACGGAAATTCACTCCGATAACACTGCCATGGACTTTGATAAAAATACGCTTATGTGGCATAAATGTGATTAATTCTAAATTAACATTTATGGAGAAAAATAGCAAAAAACGCACCAAAGTGCGTTGTTCTAGTTATTTTTTTAAAAAAATAACTAGAAGATAATCAAAATGATAATACCAAGAATTATGCGGTAGATAATAAAAATTTTAAAACCTTTTCTGGCGGCCAGCCAGAGAAGTAAGTGGATGGCCAAAAGACCGGATAAAAAAGCACTAAAAAAACCAACAACCAAAGGCAAAATGTCTTGGCAGACAATACCCTGGTTGGCAAGCTGGCTGATCTGAAAAATTCCAGCAACTATAATTAACGGCAAGCCAACGAGAAAAGAAAACTTAACAGCCATCTGTCTGTTTAATCCGGAAAAAAGACCGCCAGTTATGGTAATGCCTGAACGTGAAGTGCCTGGAATAAGGGCAATGATCTGCATAAAGCCAACTAAAAGAGAATGTTTCAGGCTAATCTTTTCTAGGTTTTCTGTCTTGTTTTTTTGTTTTCTACTATAAACCTCGGCAAACCATAAAATGACTGCCCAAAAAATAAGTGAGAAGGCTACAATTTGAGGTAAACGCAAGCTGTGTTCAATCAAATCATTAAATAAAAAACCTATTATACCCGCGGGTATAATAGCTATGATAATAAGTAAAAGTAAACGTGAGTTTTCTTTTTCTTTTTTGTCTCTTTTTTTAAATTTAAATGCCGTTAAAATTTGGCGGATGTCTTTACGCAAAGCGACTAGAATAGCTGCGGCAGTAGCTAAATGGAGCAAGGTATCAAAAGCGAGACCTTGATCTTGCCAACCAAAGATGCGTGGCATTAAAATTAAGTGCCCGCTTGAGGATATAGGTAGAAATTCAGTTATACCTTGAACAATACCGAGTATTATAGACTGTATGAGTGACATGAAATTTTAAAGAGTATAATTATTTTTCAAGCTCTTGGCCCTTAAGATCAATAGGGCCTTCACCATTTTGTGAATTTGATGGCGCTGGTGGATCAACTTTTGCTTGGCTTATCTCTTGCGCGGCCTGTGGAGTATTTGGGCGAATAACACCGTCATTCACTTTGGCTGGAATATTTCTCTTGGCAAGCTTGGCTACATTAATCTTACCAGCCTTAAAATCCTTTAAACAGTCAGCACAAAAAACATTACGCTTGTCATCTGGTTGGAATTTAATAAAAATCTCATCCTGGCAATTATCACATATTGCTTTGTTTTTCCCCTCATTGGGATCAATATCTTCTTTAGGAGACGTAGCTTCTTGCTTTGGCGCAGGTTTACCTTTATCACCAACATAACCTGATTTGAACATGGCTTCTTCACCTGTAAGTTTTTGTTCATCGGCTGAGTCCTGCATCATCTCCTCAACGCCTGACCAACGCATAATTTTTTCCTCAACTTCCTTGCGTGGATTTGCATAGCGCTCTCTTGAAACACGTATAATTTTATCCAACTCGGATTTATTTTCGATATCCATTGGCGGAATAGTCACGGCTGAGAATGGCTTGCTTGAAACTCCATCTATCATCAGCTTGAGGTAGATGTGGTATTTGCTTAGATTGATTAAATCTTCTTCAATAAAGTATGGCTCATATTCCTTAATCAAGTCTTCAGCGTCTGGAGCGCCAATCCTAAAGGCAACAATAGTACCTACATTACCGAAAACAGCATCCTTAACTTTTGTAATTTTGCCACCAGTGCTACCAATACTTGTTAGCTGGGCAATGTACTGATGGGCCATAATTAAATTTAGACGATATTTTCTGGCTTCTGATAAAATATCAGCAAATGATTCTGTGGCGAAATTTTGAAATTCATCAACATAGAGATAGTAATCTTTTCTTTCTTCTTCTGGGATATCTACCCGGCTCATAGCTGCTAACTGAATTTTGGTAATCATCATAGCGCCCAATAAAGCTGAATTGTCCTCACCGACTCTGCCCTTAGAAAGATTTAGCAGTAATATTTTTCGATCATCCATTAGCTGTCTAACGTCAAGGGTTGATTTAGTTTGACCGACAATATTTCTAATAACAGAGCTTGAGAGAAATTGGCCAACCTTATTTTGGATTGGAGCAATTGCTTCTGTGCGAAACCTTTCGTTGTAATTAGCATATTCATCTACCCAAAAAGCTTTGACGACTGGGTCTTTGATTTTGCTAATAATTTTTTTACGATAAAGTTTGTCTACCAAAAGCCGATTAATGCCAAGTAATGTATTGCCTGGTGAGTCGAGCAGGGCTAGAATACAATTATTTAAAATATATTCCATGCGAGCTGACCACATATTGGCCCAAATTTTAGTAAAAACCCCCATAAGACCAGAACTAACTAAATGTTTGTACTCATCATCAACCCTTTCTAAAATATTAAAAGCTATTGGGTATTCTAAGTCAGATGGATTGAAATACACGACGTCATTTAAACGATGTGTTGGTATTGTGTTTAAAAGCCCTTCAACCAATTCGCCATGCGGATCGACTACGGCCACACCTTCTCCTGATTGAATGTCTTGGATAATCATATTGGAGATCATAGAGGTTTTGCCCATACCAGTTTTTCCTACAACGTAAAGATGGCGACGGCGGTCATCTCGCTTAATACCAAAACGACGATTTTCATTACGAAAATTAGTTTCTGCAAAATATGTTATGTCTTGATCATTTGGCATAAGAAAATTTAAATAGGTAAATTAGTGGGTGGCTCTGCCTTAACATCGCTTGGCTTGAATGTATCTCCACCTGGCGTGGCTTGATCCTCCTCCTCAAGAGCCTGTGCCTCTTTTTGTTCTTCTTCAAAAATTGTATCTGGTAGATCAGCAGGCGGAGCTTCTTTTTTGGCTTCAACCTTTTTGACTGTGCCAGGCAATGCCTCTGGAATTGGGAAATGAAAGATCGAGGCAAGCTCCTCAATGTTTAATACAAAACCAGTTCCCCATCCACTGGTTTGCCCTCTGTTTCTAAAATTACGTAAAATATTATTTTGTTTCCATATGACACGTCGTTTAACAAAAAAATAGTTAGCTTTGGTAAAGGTTCTCATTTCTGGCATAAAAAAGTTCATATCCATGGCTGAAAACTGTTGCAGGGCTCCAATAAAAGTAGCCGCCACCTTTGGTTTATTAAGCTCTCCTTTTTTGCCTAAATATACAGCTCTCATCTTGACCATGTAACCGATTTTGCTCATTTTAAGGGTAATGCCGTCAACAATATTCCTTTCTTCTGGAGTTAGGTAAAGCATTTTATTAGGGGGTTCATTTTGAGCTTTTTGAGGTTTGCCAGCCTCAATAGCACCAGGCTCATAGCCCATACCATAAGTAAACATATCTTCAGCTGCTTTTCCCAAGTTGTGCAAAGGAGAGAGCAAAAGATTTTCGAAAAATGTTTTTTTACCTTCCTCTTTAGCCCCAATAATCTTATTTATTATCTTATACCCTTCTTTTTTCCATCCTTCTTTGATTGGAGTGATGATAATTTGCATCCACAGCTCTTCATCTTTATTTATCTTATTAAAAACCTCTAATATCTGCGCCATTGGATCAGCGAACTGCTGAGTTAGGGTATGCTCGAAAGAGGGATAGGTGCGTATTGGGTATGGAGAAGGCTTGCCACATACAAACTCAGTGCCCCAAAGATCACGTTCTTCTGAAGGAAAAGTTAGGCCCTTATGCCTCTCGGCGTAATCCTCAACCTCTGAAATTTCTGCCTTTGGATATTGAGCATAGATAGCAGCTTCAACAATATCTTTGTGAGTAATTGGTACGCGAATTATGAACTGAGTGTATCCACCGATACTGACAATTTCGAGACTCATGGCCAATTGAAACATGCCATAAATATATTTTTCAATTAAATTTTTAGATTCAAAAAAAGGCCACATAGAGGCGAATGCATGCTCAACGGCCATGGCAGATTGAAGATTCTCCTTTGGTACATCAATGGCTAAAAGCGTCCATTTGATGGTTGAAGCCCATTTATTTTGGATATAATTAAGATAAGTCCACCAAAGGCCAAAGAGAATAGTAATAACAAAAATGATCCAACCACCATTAATAAAAAGAATCCAGGCGATTTCCAGTGGGTTATGATCACCCAGCGTTATAATATGGTCTTTAAGACCGGATAGAAAATTAAATATTTTATTCATATTTGTTTTATCGGGTATTTAGGCCACAAAAAATGCCACAGTCGCCACAGTTAATCCATTAAAGAATAACGTTAACAACTGTGGCATTTAAGAGTAATATCTTGTGGGGTGTGTCTAAAAACAATCTATACACAATATATGTATTAATAATACCACTTTATGAGTCCTTTTTCAAAATTTTTCTAATTACTAACCTTTTAAGGTAAATTGGCTATCTTTGGTTTTTTGAAATAAGTCTTTATCAAGCAAAGCCAGATTAATACTACCTTCTTTAACCATTCTTTTCTTAAGAACTTCTTCAATTATTTCTTGCTTTGACAAAGGCTCGCCAGCCTCAGCTAAAATATCAGCAATAACCTGTGAGATAGCGCCTGGTTTATACCCCCACTCAATTAGAGCATAAATACCGCGTCCGATGAGTACAAATCGCTCATCAAGAATAAGTTCATTATGAACGGTAGGTGGATGAGCTTTCTTTTTATCAAAAGATTCTTCGTTAATACGATCGGCAATGCGTTTGTAATGCAATGGTTTTTCATCTTTTTTAAGTACAAGATAGATCTTATCGCGCATTCTTTTGGGATTAACTGAACGCCAGTTAATAAGGCCCCATTTATCAAAAAGGTTCTTCTTAAAGTGCTTGGAAACTTCCAGGCAAGAGTGTAGAGCATTTGAATAGTCTTCAACTCCTTCTAGGAGTTCTTTAATTTTATCTTCATCAATTGCAGCTTTGACTTCTTTTTCTAATTCATTTAAATGTAGTGTTTTCTTACTTTTATTAAAGATGTCTTTTACGGCATTAACTAAAGCTTCAAAATGCCCATGGCTTTTGTTCTTTAGTTTCCAAGCTTTATCTGTATAAACAATGTCTAGAGATTCGAGGTGATCAGATAAAAAATGAACAAAAACAAAAAGTAAGCAATTTTTATCAATATCTTGATTGTCGCTAATTTCAAGTAAATCTTCTAAAAGAGAATCTTCTAAGCGTATATTACCGTGTTGACTTAAATTTTTAGCGACCAAGCTCTTTAAATCAGATAATTTGCCATCAAGGCCGTTTGTTGCACGTGCTTTTTCTAGGGCAATTTTTTCAATCTGCCTAACCCTCTCTCTGGTAATACCAATCTTTTTACCAATACTTTCAAGCGTCTCCTTGGTGACTAATTCTAGGCCATAGCGAGCACGAACCACTTCCTTTTCTCTTTGAGAAAGGTCTTGCAGTATAAAACTAACTAATTCCCTTGGATTAAGGCTAGCTTTAATTTGTTCTTCGTGAGATTGTATTACTTTGTCTAAAATATCAGTCATATGTTAAAAAATGGCATATTTACTGACTAAATAGATATTAGAATTTACTAAGATTAGCCAAAAAATATACGAGAAATTAATTCTAGTTAAATAATAACATAATATATTTATTTTGTCAACATTACAAAAAACAGCCATCCTTGGCTGTTGTTTAAAAATACATAGATTTAAGCCTAAAAAGTCTGAGTTAAAGAGTACATCGGCATGATAACGGCGACGGCCATAGCACCAACGCCTAGGCCTAAAACTAGGATTAAAACGGGTTCAATAATGGCTGGTAGATTTTCCATGACTTGATTAATATCTTCTTCGTAAAACTCAGCCACTTCATCAAGCACTGAATCAACTGCACCTGATTCCTCCCCGACTTTAAGCATCTGAATAACTGTGCCTGGGAAAAGTTTTGGATAGTCAGCCATTATTTTATTCAATGGCAGACCTTTGGCAATTTTTTTACTGGCTTTGCGCAGAGCTCTTTTGTAGTAGACATTACTAACAACGAGCGAGGTTATCTCCAGGCTCCTGACTATTGGGATATCTGTTTTTAAAAGAGATGAGGTGGTGCGACAAAATCTGGCTAAATTAATTTTTTTACTAATTTTTCCAAAGATAGGCGTGTATAGAATAACTTTATGAATTACTTGTTTGCCTTTTTTGCTGCGAGCAAATTTAATAAACCCAACGGTTAAAACAATAGAAACCAGTGCGACTATAAGGCCATTTGAGGTTATGAATTTACTTAGAGCAATAAGAGCACGAGTAGCAAATGGTAACTCAGCGTTAAACTCTTCAAAAATTACCATTAATTTTGGAATGACAAAAATCATCATGGCTGTGCCAATGCCGATCATGGCAATAACTACCACCAGTGGATAGATCATGGCGCCTTTAACTTTTGCAACTAAATCATGATCTCTTTTCATTTGGACGTGCAACTTTTCTAGCACATCTTCCAGATTACCTGAAATTTCGCCAGATTGCACCATGTTAACAAAAAGATCATTAAAAACACGTGGATATTTTTTCAAACTGTCGGCAAAGGTAACCCCGCTTTCGACTTCTAGTGAAACCTCGGTTAAGATTTTTTTAAAATAACTATTACTGACTTGACTACCAATGGTTTTTAAGGCATGACCGAGAGAAAGTCCGCTTTTGATCATTACCCGTAAGTTTTGGATAAAAAAAATCTTATCAGTTAAACTAACTGTTTGAAGATTAACAAAAAAGTCTTTAATCACGGTTTTACTGGACTGATGACTATCCTTTGTTTTTTCTTCTTTAATTTCTTCTTCTATATCCTCTACTTCCTCTAAATCACCATATTCTTCTTCAACAGGATCTTCTTTTTTTTCTTTGGTTGATTTCTTTGCCATAGTTATTCTTTGGTAACACGAATAAGCTCTTCAATACTGGTCACGCCATTTTTAGCCTTTAAGAAGCCGTCTTCAAGCATGGTGAACATGCCTTCGGCACGAGCTTTTTGATTGATTTCTTCTGATGAAGCGTTTTTAACAACTAACTCTCCGATAGCGGGAGTAACTTCCAGGACTTCATAGATACCAATCCTCCCTTTATACCCTTCCTTGCATTGATTACAGCCTTTGCCTTTATAGAAATGGATCTCACGCAAAGACCTCTCCCCTGGTTTGATGAGTTTGCTTTTACGCAATGAATCAAGAATACTTTTAACATCAAATTGGTTTTCAACTTCTTTGATGGTGTCACTTCCGAGTTTGTATTTTTGAATGCAATTAGAACAAATTCGCCTGACAAGACGCTGAGCGACAATAACATTGACAGTTGAAGCTACTAAGAATGAGGCAATTTTCATGTCTTGCAAACGCGGTAAACTGGTAGCAGCATCATTGGTATGCAATGTGGCCAAGACTAAATGACCGGTCATAGCGGCGTTAACGGCAATGCCAGCGGTTTCTTTATCACGTATCTCCCCTACCATGATGATGTCGGGGTCTTGGCGCAAAAAAGAACGCAGTCCGGAGGAAAAATCATAACCAATTTTAGGATTGACCTGGGACTGATTAACGCGTGGCATGCGATACTCGATAGGGTCTTCAATGGTAGTAATATTAACTCCTGGTTTATTTAATATATTTAAGACGGTATAGAGAGTGGTGGTTTTGCCAGATCCCGTAGGGCCTGTAACTAATACCATGCCATGGGGCTTGCCAATATTTCTTTTAATAATATCAAGCGGACTTTCTTGAAAACCAAGTTGTTCTAGGGTTAAGATACGGCTAGACTCATTTAAAAGACGCATAACAATTTTTTCTCCATCAAAGACAGGTATAATGGAGACGCGGAAAGATATCTTGTATTCCTCTGTTTCTATTTTAAAGCGTCCGTCTTGTGGCAAGCGGTGCTCATCAAGCTTCAAGTTGGCTAAAATCTTAATGCGAGCAACCAGACCTGGATGAATTTTTTTAGGCAAAGTCATAACGTCGCGCAAAACGCCATCAACCCGATAGCGGATAACGACTTCTTTTTCACTGGGTTCGATGTGGATATCTGAAGCGCCTTCAAAAATAGCGTATTCAAGGAAGGTATCAACTACACGGATGATAGGTAGATCTTCGGCCATCTCTTTGAGCTTTTCTGGTTCGCCGTCAGCTACTCCTTGTTTGGCAATTTTTTCAAATTCAGCACGCAAACTCTTATGATATTGCTTGAGTACATTTTGTATGGAAGTAGGGGTGGTGTAGTATATATCTGGCTTGAGCTCTGTCTTTTTTTCAATAAAAGCAAAGGTTTGCAAATCAGTTGGATCAAGAGTAGCAATTTTTAAAGTGTCTCTTTTTTTATCAAAAGCAACCAGCTGATGGGACTGAGCAATGGGCTCTGGGATGAGTTGCAATATATCTTTACGTATGAGCTCAGTTGAGAGATCAACAAAAGGCAAATTTTTTAGTTTGGCGATTTGTTCAAAGGCCTGGCTTTCTTTAATAATCTTTTCACTGATAAGATAATCAATCAGCGGGGTCTTCTTGGCTTGAGCTTCTTTTTTGTATTTATTAATCTTGGCCTGGCTTAAAACGTTGGCTTTGACTAAAGATTTGGATATATCAATATCGTTGATCATAGGTTTTAAAACTAGTTCAATTCTTACTTTTATTATATCATAATTGACCCACAACCCCAATCCTTTACTATTTGGCTAAAAATTAATATAATACAAACATGATGTTTAAATTTTTACAGACAAACTTATTTTTTAGGAATAAGCTGATTAGAGCTAATTTGATATTAAGTGTTGTTTTGAACTTGGCTATGTGGGTAGGCTTGTATTTCGCAGTTGAACCACGAGTCGAGTCCATAGCTTTACGCTACACTATATATCTTGGAGTAGACCTGATTGGCCCATGGTGGCATGTATTTGTCTTTCCCTTGATAGGACTTGTGTTGACTCTGATAAATTCAATAATTGCATACTTGGTGTTTATAAAAGTAAAACTAATCGCATATTTTCTAACGCTAGCGACTAGCATAGCTCAAATACTATTAGTGCTAATTTGCATGCTTATAGTTTTATTAAATAGATAACTATTATGGAGAATTTTCAAATTATTAAAATCCTTATACTAACCACGATCGCCTTTGTGGCAGCTTTTTCTTTGACTCCTTTAATGACCCATTATCTATATAAATACAAAATGGGGAAATCAATTAGAAATACGGGTAAGACACCGATTTTTTCAAGTTTGCATGAACACAAAGAGGGTACGCCAACCATGGGAGGCATTTTAATCTGGCTTGTAGCGCTTTTGGTGGCATTAATTTTTTTCTATATAAACTACTTCTTCCCAGAAAGTAGTTTGGGGAAATTAAATTTTTTAACCAGGTCAGAAACTCTTTTGCCTTTTGGGGCTCTAATTGCAGCGGCTTTAGTGGGGCTGGCAGATGATATTATTGATTTAAAGAGCAAAGGTAAAGGAGGAATAAATATATTTCATAGATTACTTATATACACAGGTATCGCTATTGTGGGAGCACTCTGGTTTTACTTTAAGCTGGATTGGGATATGTTCCATGTTCCGTTTGTGGGTAATTTCTCTATTGGATTATGGTATATACCTGTATTTATCTTGGTAATTGTAGCCACAGCATTTTCTGTAAATGAAATTGATGGATTAGACGGCTTGGCGGGTGGTACTCTATTATCTGCTTTTGCGGCTTTTGGAGTAATTGCCATGATGCAAGGCAAACTTGACTTGGCTGCTTTTTGCGGAGTGATAGCTGGTGGGTTATTGGCGTTTTTGTGGTTTAACATTAATCCAGCCAGATTTTTTATGGGAGATACTGGCGCCATGTCACTTGGAGTAACTTTGGGAATAGTTGCCATGCTGACTAATCAGGCCTTGTTGCTCTTAATTATTGGTCTTTTATTGGTAATGGAGTCTGGCTCGGTAATCCTACAAGTATTATCTAAAAAGTTAAGAGGTGGTAGAAAAATTTTTCATTCAACCCCAATCCATCATCATTTCCAGGCTTTAGGTTGGTCTGAGCCAAAAATTGTGATGCGTTTTTGGGTAATTGCTGGAGTGAGCGCCGTAGCGGGGATTGTGGTTTTTTTATTAGATAAGGGAATTTAAACTTTTATGTATATCGACTTACATTGTCATACACTGGCATCTGACGGCAGATCAACACCAGAGGAGCTGGTGAGAAAAGCTAAAAAAATTGGCTTGTCATATATTGCCAAAACCGATCACGATAATGTGGATTTGACTGATGTTTTTTTACGTGCCGGCAAAAAGTATGGAGTAAAGACAATAACAGGTATTGAAATTTCAAGTAAGTATAAGGGGATGTCAGCACACATTGTGGGACTTGGGATTGATTATACTGATAAAGATATAATTAGGTATAGTAAAAAATGTGAACTAGCTAGAAAAAAAAGAGCTATGGCAATGATGAAAATTTTATCTAAAATAGGTTGGCAAATTAAAAAAGATGAACTTGATGTGAGGATAATAACAAGGCCACATTTAGCCCGAGCAGTACTAAGTCATCCTCAAAATAGGAAAAGGTTGATAAGCGAATTTGGCAAGATTCCTAATTTCTCGGAATTTATTGGAGCATATTTGGCAAAGAACTGCGTTGGCTACGTTGAAAAATCATACTATATGCCAGTCAGACCAGCGATTAGGATGATAAGGAAAGCTGGAGGCTTGGCAATACTGGCTCATCCCAAATGTAAAACAGAAGAATTTAGCTATAACCAAAAACATTTATTAGATTTACTGAAATTAAAATTTGATGGCATAGAGGTCTATGCTTCTAAAACCACCCAAGCTGAAATTAACGGATTAAAAAAACTAGTCAAAAAATATGGGTTGCTAGCTAGTGCAGGATCTGACTATCACGGCTATGATAAGGAATACCCTCTTGGCATTTGTAATGCGGAAAAATATACAAAAGCAGAGTTGTGCAAGGATCTTTTGGCTAAGCTTGACATGGCTTAGCTAATATGCTAAGATAATTTAAGGGTAAAGGTAAATAACAATTTAATATATGTGATGTATAGATGACGGCTGAAATATCGAAATTCAACCATTGTCCATATAGCACATTGACAAAGAACCGCGAGCACTGGAGTGTCTGGCGGTATTTAATTTTCTCAATACCTTCCGGTATTTGGTAGTAATTCCAAGCTACCAGGTACTGGAAGGGTCCGTACAATCAAAAAAGGAGGAAGTTGTACAGATGAACATAGGAGTCGTCGCCCTATGATTTCTCTTCCGTTATTAATTATGCTATAAACTTATGTTTAAAGCATTTACGGGAGCGTTATCTTTGGCGCTAGCACTCCTAGTGTTCAATTGGATCCTCCCTGAGGTACTAAGTATCTTGGTCGAAGTAGTGACAAAGTCATTACAAATATTCAATGAAATACTCGACCAAATACAATTAAATATGCCTCAGTAGAAATTAAAGAAAGAGCAGTCCATTTTTGGATCCTGCTCTTTTCTTTTTTTGAAAATTATCCAAGATATTTTTTCAAGGGCTCCAGCCTTGAACGATGGCGAAGTCTGCGAAGAGCTTTCTCCTTGATTTGACGTACTCTTTCCCGTGTCAACTTGAAGTGTTCACCCACCTCTTCCAGTGTTAACGAACGACTACCATCGAGGCCAAAATACAAACTTATGACTTCGGCTTCGCGAGGTTTCAAGGTGAGTAACACTTTTTCAATTTCGACCTTGAATGATTTCCGCATCAAGCCCTTGTCCGGTTGTGGTGAACCAGGATCATCGGTCACGTCCAATAAGCAATTGCTATCACTTTCGCCATCGCTGAATGGTTCATTCAACGACAGGTGTCGGCTTGATGCCTTAACTACATCATTGACTTCATAGCAAGACATTTCTAATTCATCGGCCACCGACATCAAACTTGGAATATTTCCTTGTTCTTGCTCAAGCTTTTCTAGCGCCTTTCCAATTTTGTTTATTGCACCAACGCGATTAAGAGGCAGACGCACAACACGAGACTGTTCAGCTAAAGCCTGGAAGATCGATTGACGAATCCACCATACGGCATATGAGATGAATTTAAAGCCTCTGGTCTCGTCGAAACGCTTAGCTGCTTTAATAAGCCCTAAATTTCCTTCACTTATAATATCTTTCAACAGTAGTCCTTGCCCCTGGTATTCCAGGGCAACACTAATCACGAATCGGAGATTTGCCTTGACTAATTTGTCAAGTGATTCTTCATCGCCTTTACGAATTTCCTTAGCGAGGGCTATTTCTTCTTCCGGATTCAGTGGCAGAAAGCCACTAATTTCTTTAAGATATAGCTCGATTGATCTTTGTTTGCTTTTTCGTTCTTTAGGTATACTCCTATAATATGTATTTTTCATCGGCTAATTCCTTTTTTTATTTTATATTTCTGTTATTTATTTTTTTAATTCCCTTAAACATATCGCTTTTTTCTAATTTTGTCAAGTAAAAAGCCCCTAATATTAGGGGCTTGATAGGAAAAAATGAATTTCTCCCCTATTTTTTCTTACTCAATTTCTGCCAAACAACCAATAAAGGAGAAGCAACGAATATAGAGGAATAAGTACCAAAAATGGTACCGAGTACTAATACTAAAACAAAATCTTTAATAGTTTCACCACCTAGGAAATAGAGGGAAAGGAGTACTAAAAGAGTGGTTAATGAGGTATTGATTGAGCGTCTAACGGTTTCATTAACTGAATGATTAATGGTTTCTACAAAAGTTTCCTTGGGTCGATAAATAAGGTTTTCACGGACACGGTCAAAAACTACGATAGTATCATTAACTGAATAACCAAGCACAGTTAAAAGAGCAGTCACAAAAAGAATACCAACCTCAATATCTAAGAAATATCCAAGAGCGGCAAAGATGCCAGTAACTATTAAAATATCATGAGCTAGGGCGATAATAGCAGAGATGCCATACTTCCATGAAGCAACGGGCTTTGATACTTGGCGAAAAGCGTAAGCAATGTAGGCGATTATAAAAATAAGGGCTAAGAGAATAGCAATCCAAGCTTTGCTTTTAAGTTCTTGTCCAATAACAGGGCCAATAGATTCAAACCTGTTTTCAGTTAGCTCATGCGATCCCTTGAGGGTGTTCAAAACTTCCTGGTGTTCTGCTTCTGACAATGTACGCAAACGTAAAATCATTTCCCGATCACCTGACGGCTGGACTTTAATTTCGCCAAGTTCAAGAGTGGCCAAAGAATCTGCGACTTGGGTATTAGCCGGTCTGTCACCAGAATAACTGACTTCAAGCAAAGAACCACCGGTAAAATCAATACCTAAATTCAATCCCCAGATTATAAGGGAAAGGATACTGGCAGCCACTAAAATGCCAGAGAGGATAAAGAAGATTTTTCTTTTTTGGATAATTCTTAACATATTAATTTGATTTTCGTTTTTTAACTCCTAAAAGCCAGCTCATTTTATCCATTTTGCTACTACTAAGTGCTCTTAAAAAACTTCGACTAATGGTAATAGCTGAAAACATGGAAACTAGAATACCAACGGCTAACGTTATGGCAAAACCTTTAATGACTGATGTACCAAACCAGATAAGAACAGCACAGGTTATAAGGGAAGAAATATTGGAGTCACGAATTGATGTCCAGGCACGCTTAAAGCCTTCTTCAACGGCTGAACTGAAATTGCGACCACTTTTAAGCTCTTCTTTTAAGCGTTCAAAAATAAGGACGTTAGCATCAACTGCCATACCAATAGATAAGATAAATCCGGCCACGCCGGCTAATGTTAAAGTAACTGGAATTAATTTAAAGAGCATTAACACAACTGCAGTATAAATAGCCAGGGCGACAACGGCTAAAATGCCTGGTAAGCGGTAATAAAGAATCATAAAGAGGGCAACAAGGGCTAAGCCGATCAGTCCTGCAGTCAAGCTCTTGTTAACTGATGCTTGCCCAAGAGTTGGGCCAACTGTTTGTTGCGATATCAAATTGATGGGTAATGGAAGAGCACCCGCGTTAAGCCTGGAAACCAACTCTTTAGCTTCATTTAAATTAAACCTACCAGTAATAACGGCCTGGCCACCTGTAATTTTTTCGTTAACGTTGGGAGCAGATATTACAAAACCATCAAGAAATATAGCGATAGGTTTACCAATATTTTCTTCTGTAATTTGCTCGAATAGGTCTGCGCCATCTGAATTGAATTCGAGGCTAACCTCAGGGTCACCAGTGTTTTGGTCATAAGCCACTGAAGCGCGTTTTAAGTGCTTACCTGAAAGCTCAGTATTAGTCCATTGATCCTCTGGTGGTACAATGTCTTCCGGAATTTTAGTTTTAATTAGAATATGGGCAGAACTAACCTCAATATTATCATTACCTGAATCAATTGATTCAAGGCTTAGCTCCGTGGCTTGGCCGTCTTCATTAGTAGCTTCGACGGAAACACCTTCTGCACTGGCTTGCCGTTGTTCAATTTTTTTAATTATATGATAACCAAATTGGGTCTGAATTGGAGTGGCGGTAATTTGACCTAGCTCCAAGTCTTTAAAAAGAGCTTGATCAAATTCAGGTACAAAAGTTCCTTGTATGACCCAGCCAAGATCGCCGCCATTGTCTTTGGAACCTGGATCTTCTGAATATTGGCTGGCCAAAGCACTAAAGTCCTCTCCTTTTAAGGCACGGCGATTGAGGTCTTCAGCTAATTTTTTAGCCTCTTTGTTATATTCATCTAGCTCTGCTTGCTGTTCTTCAGTTAAAGTAACACCCTCAGCATACTCGGGGTTTTGTTTTTTAAATTCTAACAAGGGGGTTTCACCTATCATGGCGATAGCTTGATTGACGTCTTTGACCCCGGCCAATTCAATTATTATCCTGTAATCACCATCAACCTGGTTGGTTTGGACTACTGGCTCTGATACACCAAAAGCGTTGACTCGACGTTCAATGACGTCGCGTACTCCCTCAACAGCTGAATCTTGGTCTCGGGCTTCCAATTCAGATGTATCAGCTGAATAGACTAAATGAGTACCACCTTTTAAATCAAGGCCTAAATGATAATCAAATTTATTCCAAAAATCAGCCAAGGGTATATAGCTTGGTACTTTTGACCCCTCTTCCCCTTCTTGCAAGGGCGAGGCATGCCAATCGGCCATAACTGAAAAAATGGCCAGAATGATTATGAATACAAGAGTGAAAGATAGTCGGCGACGAGAAGTTGAAGACATAGGTATAATAAGATATTAAAAAATAGCCTGCAATATCGCTGTTAGTTTAAGATTAGGATATTTTGGGAATTTAGTCAAATTTACTTTTTTCTAATTTATGGATGTGCCTTTTTCAATTATTTAACTAATTTATTCTTAAAATATTCTATAGTTTTCTTTAATCCTTGTTCAAGATCAATTTCGGGTTGCCACTCTAATTTTTCTTTGGCTAAAGAAATATCTGGTTTTCTCCTAATTGGATCATCTTTTGGTAATTCCTTGGCTACTCGTATTTTACTTCCTGAATTCGTTAATTTTAAAATCTTTTCAGCTAATTCTTTAATAGTAAATTCTCCTGGATTGCCAAGATTGACTGGGCCTATAAAATTACCGGTCTCCATCATGGAGACCATGCCTTTAACCAGATCATCAACATAGCAGAAACTTCTGGTTTGTGAGCCATCACCATAGATGGTGATGTCTTCTCCTTTAAGAGCTTGGATAATAAAATTAGAAACAACACGACCGTCATCTACTGCCATGCGCGGACCATATGTATTAAAAATTCTAACAACCTTGATATCAACTTTGTTTTCGCGATGATAGTCAAAACAAAGAGTTTCAGCGCAACGCTTACCCTCATCATAACAACTACGAGGCCCGGTACAATTGACGCTACCAAGATAGTCTTCTGGTTGCGGGTGAACCTCTGGATTACCATAAACTTCTGAAGTTGAAGCTTGGAGTATGCGAGAATCTGCTACTTTGGCTAATTTGAGCATGTTAATCATGCCCAGAACATTAGCCTTAACGGTTTTGACTGGATCATGTTGATAATGTACGGGCGAAGCTGGACAAGCCAGATTATATATCTGATCTATTTTAAACTCCTCTAAATCAAGTTTCTTTCTCTTAAGCATATCAACAATGTCGTGTTCTATAATCTTCAAATTTGGATTATCCTCAAGATGCTTTAAATTATCTTTTGAGCCAGTAAAAAAATTATCAAGAACAATCACCTGGTGCCCTTGATTTAGTAAATATTCAGTTAAATGAGATCCGATAAAACCGGCTCCGCCGGTTACTAAAATATTCATGAATGTTCCAAAAATTTCACTATCTACTTATATTGTTATATAATATAATTATCCTGACTTTACCAAATCTATGAAAGAAAATCAAGCCAGTAAAATACTATACTTAGTCACCCAATCTGAATGGGGCGGAGCACAAAGATATATCTTTGATCTGGCCTTCTTTTTTTCGCATAATAATTGGCAGATATGCGTGGCAGCCGGGGAAGATAAAGATGGTGAGTTATTAAAAAGATTGGATAAAACGGGTGTTAATACCTTCCATTTAGACCATTTAAAGCGCAAAATCAATATATACCACGATATACTGGCTTTTGTGGCTGTATGGCGCTTGTGTCGCAAAATACGGCCTGATATTATACACCTTAACTCCAGCAAGGCTGGCGCTATGGGGGCTGTAGCAGCTAAATTAGCAGGGGTTAAAAAGGTTATCTATACAGTGCATGGCTTGGTATTAAATGAACCTTTGTCTTTACCCAAAAAAATATTCTATTGGCTGGCAGAGTGGCTGTCAGCTAAATTCAAAAATATTTTAATCTGTGTGTCAGAATACGACAAACAGTCTCTATTAAAACATAAAATTTGTAAGGAGAAAAAAATTAGGGTTATATATAATGGGATAGAGTTGGATAATATGAAATTTTTAGATAGAAAAGAAGCTAAAGACAAGCTGTGCCAGACATTGGGAGATTTTTGTAAAGCTGATGACCCACTAATAGGCACAATTGCTCATTTATACAATAACAAAGGGTTGATATATTTAGTTGAGGCAGCCAGAGAAGCGATCAAGCTAAAACCAGAATTAAAATTTGTAATTATTGGCGAGGGTGAAGAAAGAGAAAAATTAGAAAAATTGATAACTGATTGTAGGCTAGAAAAGAATGTCATATTGGCTGGCAATATATTTAAGGCCAGTCGATACTTAAAAGCTTTTGATATATATGTGTTGCCTTCTATAAAAGAAGGATTATCATATTCTTTAATTGAAGCTCAAGCGGCAGGCATACCAACGATTACCACTAAAGTTGGTGGTAACCCAGAAATTGTCGGACATGGAAAAACCGGCATCTTGGTGCCGGCGCGGGATTTTACAAACTTAGCTCGAAATATTGTAAATTTAATTCAGAGTACAGATAAACAAGCAGAGTTTACCAAAAATTCGAAAGAAAATGTTAAAAAGTTTGATTTAATAAAAATGTTTGAAAAAACTGTGGAGATATATAGAGATTAGATCTATTTTGAACTAAACTTATACACGCGAAAGACTACCTCTCCTTGGTAGTTTTTTATTTCTTCCGCCTCTATCCCTCGGCTGTCAAGAACCTTGGCAAGTCCGTTAGAAGCTATTCTGCTTTCGGATTTCGTTTTGACTGGATCAAGCACTGAGTCGTCAACGGCATGGATATAGTAGTAATGGTAAACACCAAGACTGGTAAAATATGCAATAGGATCTTCAATTTCAAGCCTTTTGGCTTGTTGATAAAAAGGAAGCATGGGCAAACCATAGTAGTTGGAATATTTTCTGAAATACCAATTATGAGCAAACCAGTTAGCAGTCTCATCATAGAAATACATAATACTGTTTTGGGCTAAAAATTGTGCTGAGCGATGATCAATGTCTTCTAGCTTGGTGGGTCTGGCAAATTTCAAGCCCTGGGGAAGAACATTGGCTTTCAAATATTTTTCAAGCGCATTAAAACCGCGTTTGCGTGAAGTTAGGTTGGTGTGCGTATAGAGCAAGGGACTTTGGGTAAGGGGTTTAATAAGGAAATTGGAGTTTATGTTATAGGTAAATTCCCAAGCAAGGGAGATAACTAATAGATAAATAAGAATTCTGGCATATCCCTTGGCTTTGACTATTTGATAAAACTGATAAGTGCCAAAAGCAATGATTAGAATAATAAAAGGGATATAGATCGGCATAAAACGAAGACCGAGTCCACTTACAATAAAAAGGAGGACAAGAAAAAAGAAACCAAGTAAAATGAGTCCAATGCTGGCTGCCTCTTTTTTCTTGGTAAAGAGCAGATAGACGAGGTATATAAGGGAAAGGGCAAAAAGGATTAAAACGGGCGGAGAGAGATTGGCTGATAAGTTAGTAATAAAAATTCTCAGGTTGGAGAGCAGGTTAAAATTAGCCTTTCTGCCCCTGAGGCTAAAAAAATCCTGGTGCTCTTGGCCAAGCATGGATGAAAGGGCGGCGTCAAAGTGTCCACGCGTCTGCCAGACGCCAATGTTGTAGATAATAACAGGAGTTAAAACAATAAGAACTATTAAGCAGGCAAGATAGAATTCTTTTAATCTAAAAACTTTCCGACGATAGATAAGGGCGTGGATAATAAAAAGAGGAAGAAGAAAGATGGCGGTGTATTTGCAAAGAAGCGCCAGTCCTAAACCCAAACCCCACCAATAGAGATAATACTTACGGTCACTCCTAATATATTTAATCCAAAAATAGAGAGTCAAAGTAATGAATAACATCTCAATCCCCTCTAAATACCCACTGATAATACTCCAGGTACCAAAGGACAAAAAAGCCATTAAGACAGCGGCAAAGCGGGCTACCTTAATGTTAGTAAGCTGGCGTAAAATAAGATAAATTAAAAAAAGCGTCAGCAAGCCTGAGATAACAAAAGGGATCCGAGCAGCTAGAATGTTATCACCAAAAATAGAGAAAGATATTTTTTGAATAACAAAAACAAGAGGAGGAGCATCATGAAAGGAAAAATTGGCCCACCAGGGAATTTCATTAAACCATTGAATGGGCGTAGTTTGCTCATCTGAAGCCAGGGAATCATAGTAGCCAAGAGAACGGAAAGAATAGAGAGCGGCATCGTTAACAAGGTCAGTGGAACCAATATTCCATGACCAAATAACAAGAGCACAGAACAATATGATAAGAAGGATACTATCTTTTTTAAAGTTAGACAATTTCATTGTAATAAGGGCTTGTTTATTTTTTCAAAAACTCTCCATTATATATCTTGCCAATAAATATGGCTACTTGCTCATCAAGGGCAGGGTCCTGGCCCTGTAATCTTTTAATTATCTTTTCAGCTTGTTGATTATCTCCTAGTTGAGCATAATAGACGGCGTAGCTGGAAACGTATTCTACTTTTTCAGGGGCTAATTGAATTAATCTTTCAAAACTATCAATAATTAAATCCTGGCGGCCAGCAGTTTTGTAAAGAGGGATATAGCGTAATAAACCTTGCTCGCTGTTAAAAAAATTGGGATTAATGGCGATCATGGTGGCTCGGGTTTGGTCGGCCAATACTTGGTCTTCTTTAAGCAGTGTGGCGGCATAGACATTGATATATGGATCGATTATATCTGGATTTAATTCAACGGCTTGCTGGAAATTCTCTAAAGCCTGATCATATTCCTTTCTTAGAACATGGGCTTCACCAATTTGATAGTAGGTATGAGCCCTGCGGGGAGCAAGCTCGATCATGGTGGGGCCAAGATCAATAACTTTTTGCAGGTGGCTGACGTCTAATTTATATGATTTTAAATAAAGTTGACTTAAGTTGTAGTAATGGCGGATTTCATGCGGGTCCATGGCGATACTCTTTTGAATTTCTTGAGTAGCCTTGGTGAGCATGGGAGAAACCTGGTGGTTGGGCAAACTGTCAGCAACGTTTCTGGCAAAAACTGCCAGTTCCCGACCAATTTCAAAGCGGGTATAGGAATTGTTATTATCAATGGCCTTTAGATAATAGTCATAGGCATCCTGATGATTGCCGCTTCTTTGGTGGGCTTCGGCATAAAGTAAATTACGGTTATCAACCATGGCGGAGACATTCATGAGATAACTTAAATAGAAAAAGAAAATTAAAACAGTAGCTAAGCCTATTTTGCCGGCTAAATTAAAAGTGTACTCCTGATGGCTATTCTTTTCACCACCGACGTTGATGATAAAGGCAAGTACGGCTACCCAAAGAATATATGTACTGACGGAATCAAAAACAAACATATTGGCCACTAAGTGCGCCAAGAGAAGGGAAATAAAGATATTGGAAGTGACAACGGAAAATCTTTTGGATTTAAATAAATAGAGAATGGCCAGGAAAATAATGGTGAAATATAAGATGACGCCGGGAATGCCGGTGGTGACCAAATTTTCAAAGAAAACATTGTGGGCTTTATCAAACCAAATTCTTGAGCCGCTGTCGACATAAATTTCTGGAGGGAAATATTTGCTGAAGGCATAGCCATAATTTTCCGGGCCCCAGCCGAATATAGGCTTATCGCCGAAAGCCTCAAAGGACGTGCGCCAAGCGACTAAACGCGTTTGGACGGTATAGCTATTGATAGAAATATTGGTGACTCTTTTTAAAGTGTCATTACTTTGAATAAGACTGGTATCTTTTAAAAAGAGGGCGGTGAGTGATAGAAGTACAACAATGATGAGCCCAATAACACCAATTCTTCTAAAATTAGCTTTTTTAGATCTAAAAATGGTGAGTAAACCAAGTATCAAGAGCCCAGCAATCCAGGCAACAACGGCCCCCCTTGTTTGGGTGAGAAAGATTGCCCAAACATTAAAAACTAAAGCTAATGCATAGAAAATTCTCCAAGCAATAAACTTATCTTTGTAAATTAAATAAAGGGCAATGAAGAAATGCATCAAAGCATAACTACCCATATAGGCTGGGTTGCCCAAAGTGGATGATACTCTGGAGCCTGTAGTAGAAATAGCTGATAAAAGCCCGAAGTTCTGCAATAAGCCATAACCAATGACGAGCACGCTGGTGGCTAAACTAACTCTAAAAAACCATCGCCACATCTTGACTTCCCGCAAGGCATAAATTAACAAACTAAAATAGCTAAAAAGAAATATCCAGAAAACCGTTCCTTCGGCTCTTTCAATATTACTCCAAAAACTTCTGATAAAACTAACTCCAAAAAAGCTTGAGATAAGCATAAAAAAAAGATAGGCAAGGAAAGCCCACCAAATTTTATTTGGCTTAAATTGTATTTTTTTTCTTATAAAAAAAATAGTAGCCAAAATCAAAATACCAATAAAGATTAATATTCTGAAATAGAGAATCTTGCCAGTAATGAAGGGGTAATAGAAATATTTATGAAAAATTAGGGGTGAGACAGTCACGGCGATTAAAAGCCATTGCAATATTTTGTTCAAGTTGTTGACAAGCTTGTGATTATTCATAGTTTTAGTTGCCTTCAATTTTTGCTTCTAAGCTAAAATCTTCAGGGTGTTCAACTAGCCATTCATCCAAGACTTGACTGGCTTTATCTTTTCCTTCAAGTAAAAGATGATAGTCAATCAGAGTAGTCACAAATTTTCTCTCATCTGGATTATTTTCCCTACCTTGTTCTAATATGTCAACTGCTTTTTTAGAATCCTCAAAGTTGTACCGATACAATTCATGAAGATTATAGTAAATATCATAATGGTTTTTTTCTCGCTCAAGGGCCATTAAAAAATATTTTTCAGATAAGTCATTATTAACTACAAATGATTTATAAATGACACCTAAATTAGACGGTGAAATACTATTACCCTGATATGCTTCAGCAAACCATTTTAGAATTTCAATTTCTCGTTCGTAATCCCCTATCATGTGCATAGCGCCAGTAATATTTAGCCAGTCATAATATAAATTACTGGACGACAGTTCTACCCCGTCTGCTGTGGCCTGCTCAATAGTGTTCTTTGAGCTATTGAATTTACCAAATGCCTTGTCGGTTTGAAATTCGCTGTAATTTTCCTTTTTAACTTCAAAAACCAAATGATCCATCGGATTAATACTCGTCTCTTCAAGTTTTGGTTCTTGTCCCGTCTCTTTAGTAAGGAAGTATATGTAACTACCGGCGGCTCCACATATAATTAAAAGAGCAAGAAGTACAATTAATGTTTTTTGGGTCATATAATATATTATTATTATTATTAAAAATTGAATAATTCTTAATTGTATTTTAGTATTTTTTGATAAAAAAATCAAAGTCTTGTCTCATACAAGATGAGCCTAAACTCTCCCCGTGTTTCTCACTCAAA
>CAZNIO010000010.1:0-48076 GCA_964573135.1 uncultured Gammaproteobacteria bacterium | reverse complement strand
TTTATTGTATCATAATTCACCAAATACAGTTGTCTAGAGGATGGGTACATTATACATCGTCTCTACATAAAAATGGTATTTTTAAATATTCTGAAAGCTTTCTTCCTAAAGTTGTTTTTCCCGTAGCAGGATGACCACTAATTAGTATCAGTAATTTTTTTGAATTTTTCATAGATTGACTTAGGTAGCTAATTTCGTTTAATGTTCAAGTATATCAGAAGTTACGAAGCAATTTGGGCTGAAGAAATTATTTGTTCATTAATGTATAATATATGAAAAATTTCTGAATCTGATATACTTTGTTATCGGAAGTAAAAATACAAAAATTATTTATTTTTAAAAAAATCTTTAACTATTTCATTATCATAAAAAGCTAGGTCCATTGAAAGCAGTTCTTTTTTAGAGAAATATTTTATTCTTTGACCTTCATGCAGGTTAACTTTATTAATATCTAAATTCAGTTTTTTATAGAAGATAGTTTCTATTTTTTCGGGCCAGTTAAACACCTTAAATACTTCGAAATTTTTTAAGTCTATTTCCAATTCTTCTTGCATTTCTCTCGCAATTGCTTCTTTGGCCGTTTCTCCATTTTCCACAACACCGCCTAATACATCCCATTGATTAGGGTAAAGAATTGAAGGTTTGTCGTCTCTCAAAAGAAAGAGAATTTCCCCCTCATCATTTTCAAAAAATATTCCAACTGATTTTTCCATACTTCATTAATTTAACTAATAAATAATTTTTGTATTGTTATTTTGAATAATGTTTACGGATGATCCGAAGTCGCTCGTTAGAGTTATTTTGGATATCCGCTGTTGTGCGTAGTCAAAAATAAAATTAATTATTTATCGGGGTAAATCGTAAAACTTCTTTACCATCTATTAACACAGTTTCTTGAAACATTGTTTTAGGTCTAACCCATAATGAGTTATCTCCATACTCTTCAATATTATATAATGCTCGGTACACAACTAGCTCTTCTAGCGTTTCACTATGTCTGGCAACACCAATTATGTCATAGGTTTTACCTTTATAATGTTGATATTTTCCTAGTTTCATAGAATAAATAATTAATTTTATTTTTTATTTTGAATAACGTTCACCGATATCCGAAGTCCGCCCTGGGCGGATTTGGGTGGAGGCTCTGGCGAAGAGCCGTAACTGGATATCGTGTTGCTAGCCGATGTAATAAAAGTTTTTGTTTTGCGAAAGCAAAATATTATTTAGGATTAAATTATAAAATAGTATTTTTAATCCCTTTAATTATCCTTAGTACATTTATTGTTGTTGCATGTACAAGTATGCATACATGCACATTCTCCTGCAATAGAATTTGGCGCATTATGATTCCAGTAATCGTAATTAACACATTCTCCGGTGCAACAGTCAGCGCAGTCAGCATCTTTTTCACAATAATATTTATCAAAATTATCATTGTTTGCTTTTGAGCATCCACTAATCAAGACTGTAATTAAAATTATAGAAAATACGAATAAAATATTTTTCATAGAATTTGTTTTATAATTTAATCCTAAATAATAAATTTCTGAAAGAAATTTAAAAACTTTTAATTATTTCATCTAATGTATGCGTGTATCTGAAGTCCCGCACTAATTTTTGTTGTTAAATAATTGCGTTGATAATTGTTGTGAACACTTTTTTACAGGCTCTCCATCCAAACCCCACAAAATTAGTGCGGGATTTGGGCGAAGGAGAATTGACACTCCTTAAGGATTTAATTAATGCCAATTCTCTATAGCCAGATATACGCTGTTATACGATGTAATTCAAAAGCCGATTCATTAATGTAGAATTTTGGCAATTTATTTTTTTAGATTTTGCAAACAATTATAATGTTGATCTTACAATAAACTCGAAAAGGTAGTTTAAAATGAGATTAGCTAAGGGCAATATTCCAATAGTAATTCCGATTATAGCCAGACTCTTTCTCGATGATTTTAGACCAGAAATACCAAATATAATACTAAGCGCAATAAAAAGAACAGCTAGGAAGTAAAGTATCGGTATATTGCCGAAATGGAATGGGCCTGGAGTTGGACGCAATAAGATTATGGTCGTAGTGGCTACGGGATGCAAAGATAATGCCCCCAATATACCTAAAACTAGGGATAATACTGCTCTTCCTTTTGGGTCGGATGTGGATTGTGGTTGATTGTTATTCATAAAAATATGTGATGATTAATTATTATTATACCCGACCTATTTAAAAATAAATTGCCAAAATTATATAAAATATAAAAGAGGCTTTTTATTATGTAGTATAATGTATACGTATACCTGGAGTTTACAGCGAATGCAATGAGTTGTAAGTTCGAGAAAATGCCTCAGCTCGGCATTTTCCAGATATACGGTGTTATGCGATGGTGAGGATCAATAGCGACGAAAGTGCAGCGTCCCCAAGGATTTCGAAGAAATCCGCAGTGTATGACGCAGGCGGTTTACTTTTGTCTTTGTTTTATGAGAAAAAACCACAAAATTGTTAATAAAATAAATATTACAGCTGCGATAACTACGATAAGTAGAATATTTGATTTTTGTTGTTTATCGTCAATTATATTATTCTGGTTATTAATATTATCATTTCCAATTATTTTTGTTTCACAATCAAATGTATCCTCAAGCCATTCATATTCTAATGATGGACATAAATTTCTCCAAGATTCAGTTTCTTCAGCTTGATTCCAATTTGTTGGCAATTTTTCACATTTGTTAATATCTTTAACAAAGGCGCATTTTTGTTCAATATCATTTACAATAACATCTTCACAATCTCCACTCGCTCCCGAATGTTGAACAGTACAACAAAAAGAATTTTTTCTGGGTGTGCATACTGAATTTATCTGAATTTTATTATAACCACCTGGACACTGAAATTCTTCAATCATTTGCCACCCCTCTGGCATTGTACAGGACATGCATTCATCTCCCATGAAAAATTCAGAACATTCTTTTGTTTGTTCATTAATCCCATGCCTTGGTAAAGCTTGTGAAGCAAAGGCAGACGAAGAAATTAACAGGACAAAGCATAATATAAAAATAATTGAAATTAGGTTTTTTCTCATAATATTTGAATTAGATTGTTAATAATTATAAATGTTTCTAAAGTGAACCGCCGAGTAATATGTCCGTATAATGCCGACGGATAGGCGAAGCCTAACGAAGGACTTTCCGCAGGGTGAAAGCCGAAGGCTTTCAGACTAGCGTATATCTAAACTTTTTGATTGATAATGCTTGCAATTAGTCTTTTCTCATTGAATAATGAGCCTAAACTATTGAGTTAATTCTAGTTATCTTTAGTTATTAAAGTTACGTCGCGAAAATTTCTTTTTTTATTTTTTGTTTAGCTTCTTGCATTTGAATAGCATAATCAGTATGACTCATAGCATAAGCTATTTCGCCCAAAATTTCAAAGGTAATGTCTGATTTCAAATATTGTTCTGCATTTTCAAGTGATTTCAGTTTAGCATAAGGCGTCATATACATATCATGGGGATAGGTTCGTTTTTCTTTACCTTTCTTGTCTATCTTAATCTCAGGAAAAGCACATGGTCGATGATAGTTTAAATAATCATTAAACCATTCTTGATAGAATTTATTCACTATGTGAGCCTTACCTCTGGGGATATGAATATATCCCATATGCTTTCTGACCACACTTCCATTCTTGGTTTCTATCAACCCATTATCATTAGAATGCCTTGGTCTTGATTTGGTTAATTTGATTAATAGCTTATTCAATAATTTAACCACTGTCTTGTTAATATATTCCCCACCATTGTCAGCATGAAATTCGATTACAATAAATGGAAACTTTTCTAATAGCTCTTCCAAGACTGGTTGCATAAATCTTTCTGATATGGCTTCTACTGATCCTACAAACTCATATTGAGTTATCATATCGACTATGTTGATATGATAGACACCCTTTTCACCCTCTTTATCGCCCTGATGGACTGTATCAACGCATAAATAGCCTGGTTTGCCATTGGGCTCTGGTTTTCTTCTCTGACCAATGGGGACTTGAACGGCACGGGTTTTGGAAAATACTTTTACCTTCTCATGATATCTTCTGGTTCCACGCAGTCGATACATATGCGCTACTGATAGATTTTTCAATTTAATATATTCTTTCTTGTTAAATAGACCATAATCTTCATTGATGATTTTCCTGGTAGCCGGGCCAGATAGACAGTTATGGGCATTGTCAATATCAGCTAACAAAACTATTTCTTTCAAATCATACTTTTTAGGAAATTTATGTCTCTTGTATTCTCTTGGTTTTAAAGTTGCATACTTTTTGTAATCAGCAATTATCTTGGTTAATTGAGATCTGGACAGTCCGGTCATGGTTTGGATATATTTTCGTATGACTGTTTTCTCTGGTTTTAAGCAATGAAGATATTTGTGTTGACGCAGTATATCTTCTATCCATTCATTTCTTTCTTCTTTGGAGTTACTCTTAAAATTGATCGTTGCAGGAGACTTCACAAACTCTTTAATGTCAGCTAGAGTTAGAGCTGTTGGGTTTTGCATAGTTATGTTCATAGATAACTATCTTAACCCAACACCTCTAATTTAGCCATAAACGCTAAATTTTTGCAATTTAAGGCTCATCTTGAGTGAGAAACAGGGGAAAAGTTTAGGCTCATCTTGTATGAGACAAGACTCAATTTGTATGTTATCTATACTTTATGTTATATTTGATATATGGCTGATCTCATTAATATTATAACCCGCGAGTTAAAATTGCGCAATTATAGCCCAAAAACCATTAAGGCCTATACTTTTGTAGCGCGCGATTTGTATGGTTATTTTAAGAAGTCATTCAGTGAATTATCAGAAGAAGATGTTAAAAAATATTTGTTAGACAAGCAAGAAAAAAAATTATCCAGCCAGACAATTTCTTTATATGCTAACGCCATTAATTTTGTTTTCCGTGAGATCTATAAAAAAGAAAATTTTATCAAAATCCGCCATCCCAAAAAAAGCCATAAATTGCCTGTAGTTTTATCACGAGAAGAAGTAAAGAAACTTATTAATTGTATTAACAATTTAAAACACAAGCTAATGATTGAAGTGGCTTATGGCGCAGGGCTTAGGGTGAGTGAGGCTGTACGGCTTCAAGCAGCTGATATTGATTTAGATGAATTGACACTAATAGTTAGACAAGGCAAAGGCAAAAAAGATCGTATAACTGTTTTGCCGGAGGGAATAACAGAAAGGTTGGAGGATTTAGTGAGTGGCAAGGAATATAATAGTTATGTTTTTGAAAGTAACAGGGGTGGCAAATTGACAGAGATGAGTGCACAAAAAGTTTTCTATACCGCCCTCAAAAAGGCCGGCATCAAGAAGCCGGCCACTTTCCACTCTTTACGTCACAGTTTTGCCACTCACTTACTTGAAAACGGAGTTGACGTACGCTATGTACAGGAGTTATTGGGTCACGCCAATATCCGCACCACTCAAATTTATACCAAAGTCACTAATCCCAGCTTGAAAAATATCAAAAGTCCGCTATAATACTACATATGAAGAATATCAGAAATTTTTCAATCATCGCACATATTGATCATGGAAAATCAACTCTAGCTGATCGTCTTTTGGAATTAACTGGGACTATTGAAAAAAGAAAAATGCAAGCTCAGGTATTGGACCAAATGGATCTTGAGCGTGAAAGAGGTATTACTATCAAGCTTCAGCCAGCTCGTATGTCATATCAGTATTTAGGCAAAGAATATATATTAAACCTTATTGACACTCCAGGTCATGTTGATTTTTCCTATGAAGTTTCTCGCTCCTTGGCTGCTGTTGAAGGAGCCCTTTTAATTATTGATGCTTCTCAAGGAATACAGGCTCAAACTCTTGCCAATCTTTATTTGGCCATGGATGCTGATCTTGAGATTATTCCAGTTTTGAATAAGATTGATTTGCCTGCAGCTGACACAAAAAAAGTTTCAAAAGAAGTAATAGATCTTCTTGGGTGTAAAGGATCCGATATCCTTATGGTATCAGCAAAAACTGGGCAGGGCATAGAAGATGTTCTTACTGCTATTATAGACCGTGTGCCACCTCCAAAGTCAGGTAAGCAAGATTCCTTACAGGCATTGATTTTTGATTCCAAATTTGATGATTACAAGGGAGTTGTCGCCTATATTAGATTAGTTAGCGGTGAGTTGCGCCAAGGTGATAAAGTCAGATTTCTTGGAGCTGATGCTGATAGTGAAATCGTAGAAGTTGGATATTTTTCACCGCAAATGAAGAAATGTAATAAATTATCTACAGGTGAAACTGGATATATTGTAACTGGTCTTAAAAATATTGCTGATTGCCGAGTAGGGGATACTGTTGCAAATAGTGCAAATATGAATTTGGCCTTGCCAGGTTACCAAGAAGTGAAACCAATGGTTTTTGCCGGTCTTTTTTGCAAAGAGGGAAGTGACTACAAAGAATTACGTGAAGCCCTTGCCAAGCTTAAATTAACTGATGCCTCTTTGGTCTATGAGCCAGAGTCAAGTCCTGCTCTTGGGTTTGGTTTTCGTTGTGGCTTTCTTGGACTGCTTCACCTTGAAATTATCCAAGAAAGAGTAAAACGAGAATATGGTCTAGACTTAGTTGTCACCGTGCCTTCAGTTGCCTATAAGATATATTACAAAGATAAAAATGATCCACTTACTATTCATTCACCCCAAGAGCTTGAAAGACCAGCATCAATAGATAAAATAGAGGAACCATGGGTCAAAGTTGATATTATTACCCCCAAAGAATATTTGGGTAATATTATGACTCTGGTATCTGATAAAAGAGGTGAACACCAAAATACAGAATACTTATCTGAAGATAGCGCACTTCTACATTATGAGCTTCCTTTGAGTTCGATTTTAACTGATTTTTATGATAAACTTAAAAGTGTCACAAAAGGCTATGCCTCATTAAACTACGAGTTATTAGATTACCGCCAGGCAAAAGTAGAAAGGCTGGACATTTTAGTAGCTGAGGAGCTAATTGACGCTTTGGCTACGATTATTTATTCAGATTCAGCATTTCAGTCAGGCAAAAAAGTGGTTAATAACTTGAAAGATATTTTGCCTCGTCAGATGTTTGAGGTAAAGATTCAAGCATGTTTAGGATACCAAGACGCTGGTAAAACCAAAGGTGGTAAAATTATTGCGGCTTCTAGGATTCCGGCTATGAGAAAAGATGTTACCGCAAAACTCTATGGCGGTGATGTAACTCGAAAAAGAAAACTTTTAGAAAAACAGAAAAAAGGAAAGAAGAAAATGAAAACTATGGGTAAAGTTGATATACCCGCAGAAGCATATGTGGCAGTTTTAAAACGTTAACTTTTAAGTTATGTTGGGTAATAATAAAAAGGTAAAACTTTTTTGGAGAATATTTTCTGTTCTCATCATTTTGAGCATGCTATTTTTCAGCGTTGGTACTGCTTTTTTTTAAGCAAGGTATGCACAATAATCCATACAATTCACCTATAAAAAAGTTTCTAAGCTCCAAAATGGTTATGCTTGGTCTTTTTCTTCTCCTTATTTTTATTGGTCGTGCCATAGTTAAAGAAAAGGCAAGCCAAGGAGAAACAATCGGCACTATTAGTGCCTTGCAATCAGAGATCAATCAGATTGAGGGCAAAAATTTAGAGTTAGCTTCAATGATAAAATATTTACGTTCAAATGATTTTGTTGAAAGAGAAGCAAGGGAGAAATTGAATATGCAAAAAGAAGGGGAAAAAGTTGTTATTGTCCCGCATGCTAAGGGCGGGTTAGTTGCTGGCGCATCTATTACTGATGAAGATATCCCAAGGTACATGCGTTGGTGGAACTATTTTTTTGAGTAGGTATTATTGTCTGCCATCAAAAAACCGCCCCCTTTTCGGGCGGTTTTTAAATTCTGTTAATCTTTTATTCTTTTCAGCACCCCGTTCACTTCCTTGTATTCACGCTTCTTATTCTTATCAATTTTTTTTAAGATTTCCTCTTCCATGTCTATTTTTAATATTTCTGCTAAACCAAGCAAATAAATAACTACATCAGCCAGCTCTTCACCGATGTCTGGCTTTTTCTTATAGTAAGCTCTATTGGCCTCAGCCAATTCTTCATATAAAAAACAAAATTCTTTGTGAATATCAGTCACATTAAATCCTTTATCTAATTTATTTTTATATACTTCTTTTTGTAGTTTTTTTAAATCAATCATAACCTAATTTTTTTATAGCTTGATCATACCATTTTTGTGCAATTTTTTTAGCTTTAGTCAAATTAATTCTAGAGAACACATAATCCAATTTTTTCTTCATCTCTTTTTCTTTGCCTTGCTTTTTGTACTCCTTGGCATTTCGGAGTGCTTTTTCTTCAAAATATGCTAAACAATCCGCGTCGCATAGTATGTTCTGTTCATCATTGCCACCTTCTTCATGGTGGAGTATCAATTTTTTAACTTCACTAATCAATTTTTCTTCAGCTTTTTCTTTCTTCAAAAATTTCGTAATCTCTTTAGCGCTTAATTCCTGATGTTTTTTAAGCATTGTGACATCGGCTGAACCCTTTTTCCAGTCCCCATGGAAAGCTCTTTCAATATCATGAGCTAATCCAGCAATAAGTAAAGCCTCACTTGCAGTCGGCTTTGTTTTTTTAATCCAATACGCAGTTCTTTTGGCGTGCCAAGCATCAGTCGGCTTGTCAGCCTTTTCAAAAGCATTAACTACGAATTCCTCAACTTTTTTGTATAAATTTAAATTCATAATTGTCAATGGAGTATAACATTACTTTTATTTTTATTCGCCCTCTCTATCTATCACCAACTCAACATCGGTTAGTGCAATCAATTTGTGATAAATATTAGAATCTGTCTTAAACATTATGGGTGCTTTGACTATTTGAGTTTCATCACCAATAGTTAATTCTGCCTCGCCCTTAACCAGATAAATAATTTCTGGATCCTCATGTTTATGATTAGCACTAACTGACCCCTTTTTTCTAGAAATAAAACTAGATTTTCCACAGTTATAAATTATGCCCCTTTCATCAGACTTAGTGATTTTGATTTCGTTTAGTTCCATATTTTTAGTAGTTTTTTAGTATATTCTTTTTTATCTGAATATTTAAATCACGTGTTGCTCTCTCAAGCACTTCATGGTAAGCGATCCAGCCCTTCTCGTCTTTGCTTTTGCCATAAAAAACTATTTCTGTTATTTTTTCTTGTTTCAACTGGTCAATTATAACAGGGAGAAGAGCTTCTGTATTTTCTTGCTTTAATTGTTTATCATACCACGGGATGGGTTTATCAGCTTTAATGATCCCGAATTTTCCAGATAGTATATAGAAAGGGAGATTTTCTTTTTGTGCAATTTGATCTACTATTTTGATTCTATTACTCAAATAACGTTTTTTCGCTGGTAAAAGATCGGTACTTGCATCTTTATTAGCTGTACATATGGTCAATATTATTTTCATATAGTATTAGATTAATATTTTTCCATTTTTTACGCTCGAGCCCATTTCTTGTATTCATCGTGGTTGCCAACATTAATTAGAAGTACAATGCCAGATTCCTCAAAATCAAAAAGCACCCTACAGCCATCTCTCAAATAAAAACCATAATATTCAGCTAAATTTCCACTAAGTTTATGGGTATGTAAAGATGGATGAAAGGGGTGCTCAAAAAAAATTTTTATCTTTTGGTCAAAATCACTTTGTATATAAGAGGGCAGTTTCTTAAAAGATCTCTTGAATCGTGAAGAGCGATTGATCTTCATATAATATATTAAGAATGCAGATCCTTAATAAGCGCATCTGCAGAAGTAAATGTTTTAGATTTACCAAGTGCATATTCCAAATGAGCTTCAGCTACCATTTCATCAATAGTATTTGGCTCATTAACTTTTTTTAAAGAATCAACATCAACTTCAAAGACAAGCGTTTTGCCATGCTGTCCTCTGTAAAGAGGCTTTAACCCAGTTAAAGGGAAAGTAACTGTTGCTGGCTGTTTAATTTTAGTATGTATAGACATATTATTACTATAACAGAGGAATAAAAAATCAGCAAATTTATGCAAGAAAAGTAAAACTGTATCTTACCCCATCATCAGTAAATTAGGATTAATTAACATTATTAACCCCAGAATAAGAATTAGTATTCCCCCAATTAAATGTGAATATTTAGTAAATTTAACACTCCCTTGAAATGCCTGAAAAGTAAATCCAGCTATAAGTAGCACCACTATGTCATCTAACATATAGAAAAAGTCATAACCAAGTAGATATAGGTAATAAGTGGCCTTAGGCAACTCATTTTGTGTTAAAATACCTGTAAATATTGTTGGTAAACCTGCTGAACAGAAAAGTTCAATTAAGTTTACAGAAAAAGCAATAAAGGCCACCCCGATGATAATCGGCAAAATTTTATCGTATTGCAAAACTTTCTGTAAACGCATCACTATTTTTTCTTTGTGTTGGTTTGAACCCACTTCGCATACCAGTTCGTTTTGTTTTCTTTTCTTCCAAAAGTCTCGCAGGAAATATATACCCACCGCCATAGCCAAAACTCCAACAATGACTCGAGTTACTTTTAAATATCCAATCAATGCAAAGGCATTCATCCAGGCTGCTAGAAATATAAAATATGAAAAGGCTGATATTAATATAAATGTCGTACCTACTATCCACATCTTTTTTCTTGATCCTGTGTTTATAAGAAGAGTCACCAGCATAAGAAGTGCCCACATAGAGCACGGATTAAAACCATCCAAGGTACCCAGTACTGCCGTTAAAGCCGGCAAAGATAATGATTTTAAATTTATTTTACCAAATAGGGGATAGTTAACAATTTGTTCAAATGTTGAGGTTGGAAGCTCTTCGCATTCTTCCTCTTCTTTGGGAAGCTGAGTATGATTATGTGTCTTATCTTGGCAACCCTTTATTAAATATATATTCAATAAGTGTTTTATTTGAGCTCCAGTTGTATCATCACTGCTATATCCAACCACATATTCATCACCAATTACTATTACAGGAACTCCTCGAAAAGGTCCGCCAGTTAAATCATTGCCCATCTCCATAAAAAATTCTTGATTTTTTTCATTTTTCCATACTTCAAAATCAAATATCTCAATTTCAGGATAATCTTTCTTTATTTTATCCAAAAATTTTTGTTCATCATGGCAATGAGGGCAACCATCTCCCCAGAAAAAATATACCGGTAATTTTTCATTGGCTTGAGCTGTCGGCAAATTCAAAAACAAACTGCCTACAAAGGCAATAGAAATAATTAAAATCAGTATTTTTTTTAGTCTATTCATGAACTTATGGTATAATAAAAAAAAGGTTAAGTCAATTCTAAATTTAATGAAAAGAATCCCATTATTTGAAGCTATCGCTACTCTCGTTGGTGCTATTATTGGCGCCGGCGTTTTAGGTATTCCCTATGTTTTTAATGTGGCTGGTTTCTGGACCGGTACCTTTGTTTTAATTGTTGTTGCTTTAGCCCTTATGATTATGAAACTCATGTTCGGAGAATCAGCACTTCGAACTTCTGGCAAGCATCAGCTTTCTGGATATGCTGAAATATATCTTGGTAAATTTGCTAAAGCTTTAATGTCCTTTAGCATGATTTTTGGCATCTATGGTTCACTTCTAGCCTACACCATTGGCCAGGGAGAAGTTATTTCCAGTATTACGGGAGCCAGTGCTTTTGGGAGTGCTCTCTTTTTCTTTGCAATATTTTCTGTATTAATATTTTGGGGACTAGGCATTGTCAAAAGAGCCGAGCTTATTATGACATCTATCCTTATTATAGTCGTAGTAGTTATCGCATTTTTGGCGACCGATAATATCAGCTTGTCTAATATAGGAGGATTTGATATAACCAAAATATTTATCCCTTATGGAGTTGTACTTTTTGCCTGTTCTGGTGTGTCAGCCGTAGCCCAAGTCAGGCAAGAGCTTGTACGTCGTGAAAAGTCTTTAAAAACAGCAATTATATGGGGTAGTTTAATCCCGCCAGCTATTTATTTTCTATTTGCCGTTTTAGTTATTGGGGTATCTGGCAAAGGAGTTACTGAAATCGCCACTGTTGGCTTAGGCCAGGCTCTTGGACCAAAAATGGTCTTAGCGGCCAACCTTTTCGCTTTTTTTGCCATGGCCACCAGTTTTTTGGCTTCAGGCCTCGCACTAAAACAGGTCTATCAGTTTGATTACAAAATACCTAGATTGTGGGCATGGTTGTTAACCATTAGCGCGCCACTCATAATTTTTTTTATTGGTGCCAGAGATTTTGTTCAGGTTCTAAACATTGTTGGCGCTATCGGTATTGGCATTGTTGGTACTCTTATCATCCTTATTTATTTCTCTGCACGAAAAAAAGGCAAAAGAAAACCAGAATACAAAATTCCAGTTTGGTTTGGCAATATTTCCGGTCTTGTAATTATGATTGTATTTTTGTTGGGAATAGTTTATACCATAATTAATCTTTGATAAATTTAGTAATTAGTTCTACTGCTTTACTTTTATCTCTCACCCATTTAATCCGTTTATCTCTTTTAAACCAATTCATCTGGCGTTTGGCAAACTGATGAACGGCGATTTTAAGCAGATTTATCATCTCTTGTTTTTCGTATTTACCTCGCAAGTATCTTGAAACAAATCTGTATTCAAGTCCAAAATCTTCCATGCGTCTCCATGACACTCCATTTTTGTGGAGTTTTTTTATTTCCCCAATCATTCCTTCAAGCATTCGATCATCCATGCGCTTGTCTATTTTATCATCTATTATATTTTTTGGGAATTTTATTCCAATCTGTAAGATATTATATATCGGCTCATTTTTTGTACCAGAAGAAAATTTAGTTCCTTGCAGACAAACCTCAAGCGCTCGGTCAACTCGACGCAAATTATCCTTATCTATTTTTGCATAAGTTACTTTATCCAATTTTTTAAGCATTTTTAATTTTGCTGGCATTTTCATTTTTTCCAGCTTTTTTCTTATCTCTTTATTTGGCTTGCCCTCTGGTAATTGGTAATTATCAACAATGCTTGATATATATAGCCCAGTTCCACCAACGAGCAATGGTGTCTTGCCATGAGCTATTATGTCATCTATTACTTTGACGGCTTTGCTTTTAAATTTAGCAACATTAAATTCAGTCATTGGCTTAACCACATCTATCAAATGATAGGGGACACGGCTCTTACCTTTTCCGTATTCGTTCAAATCCTTACCCGTTCCTATATCCATTCCTTTATACACCTGCCTTGAATCAGCTGAAACAATTTCACCGTTAAATTTACGTGCCAAAAAAACTGCCATTGTTGTTTTGCCAGTTGCTGTCGGACCAAGGATTACTACTAATTTAGGGAGTTGTTTTTTCATTTTTTAATCATTTTTTTACCACTTCCTTTATATTTTTTAACTGTTTTTATACGTAAAGCCTGGCCGGCTAAAGTAGCGCCCTTTTTTTGTCCAGCTTTTATTTTACGAGATTGCTCTTCTCGTTTTTCTTGTCTTGTTTTCTTCATGTTTATTTAACTATTTTGCCTTCTAGCTTAAAAGCTCCTACATCAGTAATTTTAACCCAAATAAATTTTCCAATCAAATTTTCTTTACTGCTAAATGTAATGTATTTATAATTTTTAGTTTTACCAACGTATTTTCCATTCTTCAATTTTTTTTCTACCAGAATTTCTTGTATTGTATTCTTATACTTTTTATTCTTTTTTAAAGCTGTTTTTTTTAATATTTCAGTCAATATTTTGTCCCTCTTCTTTTTTTCTTGTTTTTCTATAGTGTCTTTCATCTCTGATGCTTTTGTGCCTGTCCTTGGTGAAAACTGAGAGACATAAGCCATATCATATTCAATGTCACGAAATAGTCTGGCAGAATTTTCAAAATTCTTTTTAGTTTCTCCTGGAAACCCAACTATAATATCAGTAGATAATGTAATATCAGGTATTACTTTTCTTAATTTCTTTATTAATTTTATATAATACCCTACACTATATTTCCTATTCATTTTTTTCAAAATTGCGTTATCTCCCGATTGAGCTGGCAAGTGAATATATTTTCCAACTTTTTCGCATTCATTTATTGCTGTAATTAGTTCGTCTGATAAATCTTTTGGATGTGATGTGAAAAATCTTATCCAAAAATCACCTTTTATTGCATTAATTTTTTGAATAAGCTTGGGAAATCCAATATACTTGTAGCTATTCACATTTTGTCCAAGTAATATTATTTCCTTATATCCTTTTTTTACCAAATTTTCGACTTCATTTAATATCTCAGCAACTGGTCGTGAGTATTCTCTGCCACGAGTATATGGTACAGCACAATATGAGCAGAAATTATTGCATCCGGTCATTACTGGTACTAGAGCTGATATTGTTGAGTTGCGATTTGGGTCAATATGAAAATAGTTAGAACTTGCATCCTTGGTATTATCCACCCCCTTAATTAGTTGCGGAAGTTTTTCAATTTCTTTTATATCTATCAAAATATCCACCAGCTTTTCAAATTTCTTTTTATCTTCAGCCAAAACACATCCAGTCAGAACAATTTTACATTTTGAATTTTTCTTTTTGATCTGGTTAACTTGGCCAAAAACACGATCAATGGCCGATTGTCTGACAGAGCAGGCTATAAAAATAACGACAAAGGGGTTTTTATCATTATCTTTAAAGTCGTGCTCGTTCATTACATTTTTTAGCCTTTCAGCATCAGACTCGTTCATTGCACAGCCAAACGGCACTATTTTGTAGGTATTTTTTTGCATAGCATAATATTAACAGGAAAAAACGAAAACTTCAATCCAAACAAAAACCCCGTTCTCTTGGAATCGGGATTTTTGGGATCTATCCATTTTTCTGTTAGAAAAAAAGCACAAATATAGTGCTAGCTAAAAATATACTAACAGCGCCCAGAAAGAAAATTCTTAAGAATTTTCTACTTTTATTGAGCTCTAAAAATGGATAAATCTGATTATGGATAGCAGTATTTATCATGTTTCCTCATCTATCCGTAGCCTTGTGGATAATTATATCACAAAAATTATCTTTCACCAAAGTAGTTATCTACAGTTCCTGTGATTTATTTTCTATAATCTCCCCAACCTTGTCAAAGAATTTATTTTTCTCTATTTCGACCACATCCCTGTCCCCACGTTTTCTTACATGTAATTTATCTGACTCCACTTCTTTATCACCAATAACTAACATATATGGTATTTTTTGGCTTACCGCCTTCCTTATCTTATTACCCACTGTTTCATTCTCATCCCAAACTTCTACTCGTAGGTCCTTCTCCTTCAATTCCTCAGCCATTTTTGCGCAATACTTTGCATGTTTTTCGCTAACAGAAATTGCTACAATTTGAGTAGGGGATAGCCACAATGGAAATTCTCCAGCATAATGTTCAATTAAAACTCCGAGGAATCTTTCCATAGACCCCAGTAATGCACGATGGATCATGAATGGAGTATGTTCTTTGCCGTCGTTGCCTTGATAAGTCATTTCAAAGCGTGAAGGTAAATTAAAATCAAATTGTATTGTTGATAATTGCCATGGCCTGCCAATGGCATCCTTAACTTTAATATCAATCTTGGGCCCATAAAATACAGCCCCACCAATATCTGGAGTAGTTTTTAATTTAGCATCTTTAACAACTTTTCCTAAAACATCTTCAGCTTTCCCCCAGTCTTTATCGCTACCAACAAATTTATCCTTATTCTTAGGATCACGCACGCTCAAATCTATTTGCATATCCTTGGATTCAAAGCCAAAGGTATTTAGAATATATAGAGTTAAGTCGAAGGCTTCTTTAAGCTCTTTCTCAAGTTGGTCTGGAGTGCAGATAATATGTGCATCATCCTGTGTAAAGCCACGTACTCGTGTTGCCCCATGCAATGTGCCTGATCTCTCGTATCGATACACCGTACCCATCTCAGTCCACCTTATCGGCAATTCCCTATAGCTCCTTTTCTTATGTTTATACATCCTCACGTGCAAAGGACAATTCATTGGTTTAAGCATATATTCTTCGTCATCCACGCCAAAGGAAGAGTAGAGACTGTCTTTATAGAAATCAACGTGTCCTGAATGTTGCCATAATTTCATTGAAGCGATATGAGGAGTTATTACTCCCTCATATCCCCGTTTTAAATATGTATCATAGGCAAAATCTTTAGTCAGGTTGTAGAGTACGGCGCCTTTTGGCAACCACAATACTAAGCCTTGGCCAACTTCATCATCAATCATAAATAGCTCTTGTTCTTGTCCAATTCTTCTATGATCTCTTTTTTCCGCTTCTTCTAAGAGTTTTAAGTATTCTTCTAACTCATTTCTTTTTTCAAAAGCCACACCACAAATTCTTTGTAGCATCTTGTTTTTCTCATCCCCACGCCAATAGGCACCCGCAATCTTAGTCAATTTAAAAGCACCCACCTTTCCGCTTGATTCAACATGTGGCCCGCTACATACATCCAAATCAATCTCTCCCATTTTGTATGTTGAGACTTTTTCTCCTCTTTCTTCAATTTCATCTATCCACTCTAACTTATATGGATTGTCCTTAAAAATTTCTCTAGCTTTCTCTAACGAAATATCTTCTTGAACTATTGGCAGATTGGACTTAATCAGCTTTTTCATTTCCTTCTCAATTTTTGGAAAATCTTTTTCAGAAATTTTTTCATCCAAATCAAAATCAAAATAAAAGCCATCATCAGTCGCTGGACCCATGGCTTTTTTTAATTTTGGGTATAAGTTCTGCATAGCTGTGTGTAGCACATGCTCTGCACTATGGCGCAAAGCCCAAGACTTATTTTTTAGTTGTTTTTTTTCTTGAGACATATGTTTAGAAGTGTTAAATAATTGTTAAGTTAATATAATAAAATTTTTATTCAAAGTAGCACAAAAACCTTGAGCAACCGTTTAGTCTGTACCTTTGAATTTTGGATAATAAATTTGTTGCTTTTTGGAACTAACATATAATTAAAAAACCCTCATCCCAATCTATATTTATTGTAATATATATTGGGACGAAGGTTTCTAATATCTCCGCGGTTCCACCCGTATTGCCTATATGGCCACTCTTTTATTCATTTGTCCGCCAAAATTTAGAAATATATTTATATATTCTTCCCTAATTTTAGGGAAATAGGCTTGGTAGGCCCATCAATCATTTTGGTATTTATTAGTATACACTTTTTTTTATATTTTGGCAAATTCAATTAAAAACACCAGATAGTCGCTATCTGGTGTTTTCTTATATTATTAATATGTTTTATTCTGCAATCTCAATCAATATGTGGTCTCTAAGAATTGGAACTTTCTTCACCCAGAAAGGTGAAAACTTAACTTGAATATCTTTAATGGATTCAAACTGTGAAAAATATAATCTCAAATCTTCTTCTGTAAAACCAACCAGCAAATTTTTATCAAATATATCTTTCGCAGGATCCAGAGTTAAAAGACCTTCCACTTTAATGTGCGCCATTGCTTGTTTGGCTTCCTCGTCAATTCCTACAATTTCATATTCTAAACTTGCCGGATCAACATTTACAAATTCACCTCTGGGCCCTTGAGCTTCTTTTATCTTCTCCCTAGCCATATTCAATATATCTTCTCGATCAGCATAAACTGCCGATACGTTTAGTTCTCCACTTAAGGTGAAAGAATCTACTTCTTCCCCAGCTTCCTTATCTTGCTCTACCTTTGTCAAATCAAACTGACTGCCGATCAAGCTTAGTTGCTTATTATCCAACTGTGCCATAAAAGCTTCCAAGGTTTTTTCAGCTCCTTTTTCTCTAAGTTCTTTTTCTGCTTTTTCAAGATCTGATGCCTGGAGGATCCCTATCGTTCTCATTCCACCTACCATACTTGAATCAGATTTAGCATACACTTGGGTTTGCATACTTTCAGATAAGCCTGGGATGGTAAAGGTAGAAGGTGAAATATTGCCAGACGCTCCCTTCACGTCGGCATGTATTTTAGCCCGTTGAGTACTTTTAGCAGGGATGCTCACTTTATCTTTTAATCTAAAGAGTATTCCATCTGGAGTTAATAGCCTAGTTGTAGCTATCAAAGTTTGTTCTACTCCTCTATCATTATATATAGTTACCTCTCCTTCAGCCGGGGCTTCAGTTTGTTTGTCTGACTCTACAAAAAATTGTCCCTCAGTTTCTTGACGCTTAACTACTACCTTACCAGGTACCAATACATCCGTTGATGTATTATTTTCCGCCTGCTCATCAATTAGTAGGTCAAACTCATGCGCTAATTTATCGTCAGATGGCATCAGCGTGATGGTTACTTTGGATAATGCCAGGTAAGACACTCCCAGTATCAAAAGACAGGCTAATATTACAAAAATTACTGCAATATACTTATATGATTTAGTCGGCTGACTTGCAGTCGGCATATTGCGCATAGGAGGAGTGATTTTTGCCATAGTTTTAAGCGTTAGCGGTTAAAACGGGATTTGCGTTAGCTAATCCCCACACTTTGTTATTTATTCCTATACTATATCAAGCAGGGCTAAAAATAGCAAATTATTTTTAAGCATATGATTTAAATAATTTCAGTAGTTACTCCGCCTTCTCCTACTAATCCTTCAATTTCCTTTGTAATGGTCTCATTTAGATTTATATAAAAGTTGGTTGCAATTTTTCTTGTATCACCGTTCTGTTCAATTATTAGATAAACCCTATTTTTACCATGATTCCCTTCAAATATATTTTTTAGACTGCCGTGCATTTCTTTATTAAAAATTTTGGCTTTTACTGATATTAAAATATTTTTTGGTTTTATATAATCTTTACCGTCGCTACTATATCCGCTACCTGTCATTTGGCCCAAGGCCTCTTTTGGATTATTCTGGTCAATCTCTACCACCTTGTCAACTAAAATTTTTGGTATGTCGTCCTTGTCTGACACCTTGCCTTCAAGCAACACAAATTTATCTTCTTCCCATATATTCGTACTTCTCTTTAGGAGTTTTGGAAAAACAACGAGTTCAATCATTCCACTCACATCTTCTACTGCTACAAACATCATTAATTCATTTTGTCTGGTAAACACCTTGTCTATCTTGCTAATAATCCCAGCAATCCTCACCTGGCCTCCCACCCCAACTTGTTTATTAGATACATCTTTACAGCTAATGGTTGCTTCCTCAAATACCGGAGCCATTTCCTTAAAAGGATGAGATGACACGTACAGCCCCAGCATTTCTTTTTCCCACATCAGTCTTTGTTTTTCTTCTGCCTCCTGGACTGGCTCCAGTGTAAGTGTTGCCCCGCTCTCTTCTTTTCCTCCAAATAGAGAATATTGCCCGGTATTTCTTTCCTTCTCATTCATTTTTACAAATCCAAGTATGCGATTCATGTTAGATATCATTTGATTGCGCTCACCCATCGCATCCATCGCTCCAGCCTTAACCAAAGCATCCAAGGATTTTTTATTTAAATTTCTTGAATGCACTCTCTTTAGAAAGTCTTCTAAAGATTTAAAGGTTCCATTCTCTTTTCTCTCTTCAATAATGGTTTCAATAATGTCACTCCCCAAATTTTTAATTGCTTTTAAGCCAAACCTAATTTGATTGTCAGAAATATATGTAAAGTCAGCCAAAGACTCCTTGATATCTGGTGGCAGAACCTCAATCCCCATTTTTTCACACTCCATCACCGCTTCAACTACCTTATCAGTATTACCAGATTCTGCTGTCATCAGAGCCGCCATATATTCCGATGGGTAGTTAGCTTTCATATATGCTGTTTGATAGGCGACTACGGCATAGGAGGCTGAGTGGGAATTATGGACCACTATGTCATTAGCCACAAAATTATGGTTTTGCGGGACCGTTAAATCATATGTTTGTTTTATACCAATCTTCTCTATATTCACCACCTCGTCCCAATATATATCGGATCGAGCATGCTGCTTGAGGATTTTTGAATTTAGTTCACCAGCTATTAAATCGACCGTCTCTCTTAGATATCCAGTCTTATGTTGATTAGGAGAAACTAATCTTTCAGATATTTGTGACTGCCGACCAAACTCCCTAAGAGTTTTATACTTCTTGTATATTTCTTGCTTTATTATAGGTAATATTTCTTTTGGTATTATATCTTTACTCCCTCGTGCTACATGGGGAGGCAACTGGCCATTCAGTATTTTATTCTCTCCCACCACCTTTTCCAAATCTTTTTTCTTCTTACCAATTAAATGTTTGCCAATCGTCTTCGCAAATTTATCTACATTATTAAAACGGCTTATGTTAATTGTGTATCCTATTTTTATTGTCCCCCGATATTTAAATTTTTTAGTATGTACAGTACTGATTATTTCCAGACGCAAGAGTAGGTGTTGTAAGCCCCAAGCTATTTTTTCAGATGATGTACTATAAAAAATTTGTCCATATTTTTTTGCATGAACACAACCATCTCCCTGCCACATTTTCCCCATAAGTAAGCTAAGTTGTGCTTGATTTAATCTAAACACAAAATCAGGGAAAAATTTCTCTGTTGCCTTTTTATACCACAAATCCATTTCTTTCAACCATTTCATTAAAGGGTTGCCTTGTTTTTGGTCAATTTGTGCGGTGTACAGAGAAATAGTTTGTTTACTTTTGTTCACCGTTAATTTAATATTATCAAACTGCCTAACGCTCCTGGCAAAGTCATCGAGCTCGTCTTGGTTGGCAGAGTAGAAATATGCCCCATGAGGGTGACATAAATTGCCTTCGGATAAAAGATATCCCAAAGTAGCCAACTTATATCCTTCTATCTTGTAATTTGTTTTGTAATCTATTTTCCTCGCTGTGGCAATTTTATCCCCAACTTTGAGGTCACCCAAATTTTTCCAACCCTCAAACTTTAAGAAAGGATGATTGGCAGTTGCTCGAATTTTTTTGCCAGTTCTTGTTGTCATTTGCCATACCATTTTGCGCCCATTATCAAAAATTTCAGGAACCCTTTTCGTCTTCATTTTCCAGTCATCCAAGTCCAAACTTAAAATATTAGTCTTCTTTTTCTCCTCGTGCATCCTCTTTATTGTTTTAATCTCGCCTGTTTCAGAATTTATGATTTGGGTTTCTCCTACTAAGCACTTATTAAACCCATAGCCAGCAAAAGGTTCAATGTATCCCCAGATCTGTTGTGCTTTACTGCCCTCTAGTCCATTTTTCTTACAACCCTCAATGAATTGAATTTTTTGTGAATCCATCAGCGATTTAATTTTTTTACCCATCGCATGACGAAATTTATCCGCTTCTTCGGCGTCATAACCCGCCAATGTCATCGCCGTTAGCATCACATCATCCTGGTATATTAACAATCCAAATGTTCTCTCAAGGATATCTTTAAGTTTTGGATGTGGATAAGTGACTGATGATGGATTTTTCTTTCTTTTAATATACTCAGGGATTATTTCCATTGGTCCTGGACGGTAAAGTGCCACCATGGCCATAATATCGTAAATATTGTCAGGCTCAAGTTCTTTCAAATATCTTGTCATGCCAGAACTTGAAAGTTGAAAAACACCCATAGTTCTTCCCGATGTCAATAACTTATATGTTTTTTTGTCATCCCACGGGATTTTGTCTAGTACCACCTCTATATTTTTTGTATGTTTGACTATTTCTTTAGCAATTCCTAAAATTGATAAATTTCTAATTCCAAGAAAGTCAGCCTTAAGTAATCCTACTGTTTCCTTTTCTACATTAGGATCAATGGCATGCATGTCATATTGCGTAATTATCTGCTCACCTTTGGGTTCTACTTGTAATGGTAGAAAATTAGTCAATTTTTCTGGTGCAACCACCACACCGGCTGCATGCACAGACACATGGCGGACACACCCTTCAATTTTTTCTGCCAAATCCATTACTCTTTTAACTGGTGCTTCTGCATCGTAAAATTCTTTTAATTCCGGATTTATATTCTTAGCTTTATCAATACTAATGTATGAACCTTGCGGTCCTTGCGGTATCATTTTGGATATCTTGTCTCCTAGCGCATATGGTAGACCTAAAACCCTGGTGATATCTCGAACAGCAGCTCTGGCTTTCATCGTTCCAAAGGTACCAATATTCGCTACCTGCCTTTTACCATATTTATTCCTAACATATTCAATTACCTCGTCTCTTCTTGAATCTTGTATATCACAGTCAATATCAGGTGGCGTTGGTCTCTTTTTGGTTAGAAATCTTTCAAAGGGTAGTTGGAAATGGAGTGGATTGACTGACGTTATGCCCAACGCATAGGACACCAACGATCCCGAAGCCGATCCACGAGTCGTTGCAATTATTTTTTGATCGTGTGCCCAATTCATAAAGTCAGCCACAATTAGAAAATAGTCATGATAATTTTTAGAAATAATGATATCAAGTTCATATTCCAATCTTTCTTTGTCTTCTTCTGTAATTTTGCCTTCTCGTTTTTGTAATCCTTTGTAAGTTAATTTGTGTAAATATTTATCACTATCTTCGTCTCCTGGTACATCAAATTTAGGAAAATGCCAAGTTAGCAGATCAAGCTCTAAATTACAGTCATTTGCGATTTTTAAAGTATTATCTATTGCTTCTGGCACCCCAAGTTCTTTGGCATATTCTATCATCACCCCTTCGCTTACAAGCGACGTATCAAAGCCAGTCATATTCAGTCTCTTCTTATCATCTATGGTTTTGCCCGTTTGAATGCACACCAGAGCATCTTGTGCCTCATTGTCAGATGGTTGAAGATAGTGGGAGTCTTTAGTCAAAATGAACGGCATATTTAACTCTTTGCCAAGCTTGATCAGCAGTTGGTTAACTTCTACCTGTTTATTAATTTCTGGATGATGTTCTAATTCAAGATAAAAACTATCCTTGCCAAACATACTTTGGTACATTAGTGCAACTTCTTTGGCCTCATCATATCTATTATCTAACAACAGCTGTGGTACTTTACCCTTCAGGCACGCCGTAGCAGCAATCAGTCCTTCTGCATGCTCTTTCAAATATTCATGGTCGATGCGGGGTTTATAGTAAAAACCCTCAATATGAGCCTTGCTTGTTAGCTTAATTAAATTCTTATAACCCACCTCATTTTTAGCTATAAGCAACAAATGATTATTTTTTGCATCTACCCCAGCTTTTTTATCAGTCAATTTACGCGGAGCAACATATGCCTCCATGCCAACCAGCGGTTTAATGCCTTGTTTCTTGCATTCTTTATAAAACTCAATAGCTCCATACATTACCCCGTGATCAGTCAGTGCAATTGCTCCCATACCCATCTCTTTGGCGCGTGCCACAAGATCAGGCACCTTGGATAGGCCGTCGAGTAAAGAGTAATGGCTATGAACATGCAAGTGGATGAATTTTGACATACTTTTTGGTTATTTCGTTATTCTATTATAGCCCCTCTTCACCTCTTTGCCAAATTTTTTGATAATTATGATATAATTATATATATGAGTAAAGACAAAAAAGATAACAAAACCAAACTCACTAAATTTTGGGTGCGTTTTTTGTTTATTCTTATCATCCTCTATATCCCCCTAGCTGTTATAATAAACAAATTAGACTTCAGTCAAGATGATGTGCCCGTTGAATTTGGTGTCACCTTCAGTCACAAATATGCTTCTAAGGTTTTGGGTCTTGATTGGACGGAAGTCTATTGGGCTATGATTAACGATTTGGGTGTTAAAAAATTAAGACTGGTTGCTCACTGGGATGAAATTGAAAGGGGAGACGATGAATACAATTTTAATGATCTTGACTGGATGCTTACCGAGGCAGCCAAAAAAGATATCCAAGTTGTCTTAGCTATTGGTCGCCGTACTCCGCGCTGGCCAGAATGTCATGACCCTCTTTGGATAAAGGAGTTAGATAAGCCAGAACAAGATGCCAAACTCCTTGAGATGCTTGAAGAAGTTGTGGCTCACTTCAAAAAATATGACAACATTACTGTTTGGCAAGTAGAAAATGAACCATTTTTAAAAGTTTTTGGCGAATGCCCCAAGCCAGATATAGAGTTACTTAAAAAAGAAGTTGAACTTGTTAGTTCACTTGACTCGCGTCCTATTATGATCACAGATTCTGGTGAGCTCTCCAATTGGAAGAGTGCTGCATCTTTGGCTGATATTTTTGGTACCACCATGTATAAAACTGTCTGGAACAAATTCCTTGGTGCTTGGCGCTATCCTTTGCCCCCAGTCTTCTATTATTTAAAAACCAAAAGAATTGATAAGCAATATGACTTAGATAAGATTATAGTCTCCGAGCTTCAGGCTGAACCCTGGTTTCCAGGAGACAAAGACATTCTAGAAATTAGTTTGCGTAGCCAATTTAATTCATTCTCTTTACACGACTTTGAAAATAATCTGGAATACGTTAAACGCGCTGGTTTTACTGAAAGTTACCTCTGGGGAGTCGAATGGTGGTATTGGCTAAAAACAGTCAAAAATAGGGGAGAATTTTGGCAAGAGGCCCAATCAATTTGGCAAAACTAGTTAAGTCAGATATACTTTATATATACTAATTATATATCTCTAAATATATGCACAAAAAAATCCTTATTATCGAAGATGAACAAACCATTACCAAGGCCTTAGCCACTGAACTCACTGAGGGCAACGGTTTTAAAATAGAGACCGCTTCTGACGGTCAGCAAGGCTGGGAAAAAGCCAAAGAACTTAAACCGGATTTGATTGTTCTTGATTTAATCTTGCCCAAACTCGATGGTTTCAGCGTATTGCAGAAAATTAAAAGTAATGAGGAGACCAAGAATATACCCATTGTCGTTCTAACTAATCTTTCTGATGTCCACGACAAGGTCAGACAACTTGGAGCCGAGGAGTGCCTTATTAAATCCGATTCCACTATGGATGATATTAAGACTAAAATTAAAAATCAATTGAGCTAAAAAATATGTCTAAAAAAATACTTGTTATAGAAGATGAAACAGCCATTGCTGATGCCATGAAGGTCGGCCTTGACGAATCAGGCTATCAGGCCACTGTGGCTTACGACGGGGAAGACGGGCTGGCTAAAGCCAAAGAGGTACTACCCGATTTGATCTTACTTGATCTCATGCTACCCAAAAAAGATGGCATGACCGTCTTAAAGGAAATGAGGGAAGAGGAAAAGACGAAAGAGATCCCAGTTATGATTCTTTCTCAGTTATCAGACACAGACAAGATTAGCGAAGGCGTCGCCCTTGGTGTTGTCGGCTATCTAGTTAAGGTTGATTACAGTTTGGCTGAAGTAGTTGAAAAGATAAAGGAAGTATTAGGAGAATAATTTATTTTTAATAATTATTAAAAAAGGTGAGATCCTCTCACCTTTTAATTAAGAAAAAAATATATGGATAAACAACATTTCTTTTTAAAAGCCCTTGGCGCTTTATGCTTGACCGCCATTGTTATTCTTTGTCTGACTTTTCTTTGGAAAAGTCCAACACAGCCACAATATTTTTCTGTTAGCTCAACCGGCCGTATTTTTGCCAAGCCAGATATTGCTAATTTAACTCTTGGTTTCCAAACTAAAGTTTTACCCACCGCAGCTGAAGCTGTTGACGAGAACTCAACTAAGATGAATGAGATTGTTAAGGCTCTTAAGGGCTTAGATATTGAAGCTAAAGACATTAAAACTACTAATTACAATTTAAATCCAGTCTATGACTGGACAGATAATAAAGGTAGACAGCTCAAGGGCTATCAAGTCAATCAAAATGTAACTGTTAAAATTAGAGATTTGGATAATATAGGGGAAGCTATTTCAAAGACAGCAGAGAGTGGCGCCAATCAAGTTGGTAATGTTTCTTTTAGTATAGATGATGAAGACGAGCTTAAAACGAAAGCAAGAAATGAGGCTATTGCCAAAGCTAAAGAAAAGGCAGAGGATATTGCCAAAACTGCTGGTATGAAATTAGGTAAAATTGTCAATGTATACGAAAATCAGGTAAATTATTCACCACAAGTATATCGATCAGATATGGCTTTTGGCATGGGTGGTGCAGAGAAAATAGAGGCACCAGACATTCAAACAGGGGAGAATGAAATCAAAGTTGAGGTGACTATAACGTATCAGGTCAAGTAGTTAATATTATATAATCAAAAAAGAGCACACTATTATTTATTCAGTATGCTCTTTTTTTATCCTCCATTTTTAAGAATTTTTATAGGAGATGATATAAAAACCATCTCCTTTTTTTATCTCCAGTTCTTTTTTTACTCCTTGCTCCAGCCCATTGATACGATTAATATTATTATTTTATAAGCCGAATCAATGATTCCATAGCCCAAGAGTCCTGTGAATATACTACAACTGCCGTCGTAATTGTGGTTAAGTATTCCGTCTATTCCGCCTGGAGGGACGCAATAGGGGGAACAAGGGTTTCCTGCAAGAAAGCATATTGATAGGAAAATCCATGACATTGGTATACATATCAGCAGAGGGATTTTTTTTAAGATGCAATTAAAAAATCCCGTCAACGACAGTACGAAAACTAGGAGCATCCACAGCCCCATCTCTGGATCGTTATAGTTGCTAACGATACCCAGGCAGATTTTATTTTCTGCCACAACTCCCATCCCAATAATTAGGAAAGAAACTATCCCAATCCCTAACATTAGCCCTATCGTTTTCCAGGCATGCTTAGGGACACCCCCTATCTTCATCAGTGTGGCAACACTAAAATACAGATAGCCTATCGCCCCCGCTGAAGCAAGAATAGCATGTTGTTCCATGAATATTTTTTTTACCCATGGGCCATCGAGGAGGTCTATTATATATTTTTCCATTCTAGCCCTCCTTTTTCGTATAGGCATTAGCCCATGATACCAGCCACCACAGACCAATATTAAGTATTATATTTATATTGACCCACCAGCTGGTAGTTCCATAGTTATCCCTGGCGTATTGCACCCTTCCATTGTGGCTCATCCCTGCAAAATCTGGGTCAGATCCAGCCAGGATAAACAAAAAGATAATAAAGATAACCCCAAAAAAGATGGTTATCCCTGTTAATATTTTTGGCCTCCCGCCACAAAGCATAATGAATTGGGAGATCACACCGGAAAAAAACAGTACGAATGCAGCACTAACTGCTACGCCTTCGACACTTAAAATAACAAAGTCTTCCCCCTCGTCCGTGTCAGCGGACGACATAATAGATACTGCGATTAATATTGAGGATAAGAGGAACATAACCCCCAATATAACTTGCATTTTTCTATTTAGCACTTTAATTTCTCCTTATAAAAGTGAATTTTCTATTTATTTTGAATTTTCCAATTATCTTAGTATTTTTTCATGATTTTGTCAACATCAAAGCTGTTAACACATATGGGCTTGACAAAATCATTTATTTTTTGTAAGGTAATTTGAAACCAAAATAACAAGTTCAAATAATAAAATAAGGGAAAGGAGAATATTTTGCCAAAATTAATAGTTTCAATTTTAACGATTTTCGTTGTGCTCACCTTAATAGGTGGCATAATGGTCGAGTTTGGCTCAAGCGATTACGATAGCGATGAAATGTCGTTTGAGATCCCCGATTTACCGTTGTTGGGGACGGTGACTGTCGTGCCAGCGAAAGGCCCCAAATGGTGCTATTCACTGTATTTAGGGCTTGTTGACAGTCCTATCGCAGAAAAAATAATTAGGCTAGGCTTTCTGTTCTCCATTGGTATTATTGGAGGATTATTAGGTGGAAAAATTGGCGCAAACGCAAAAAAAATTAAATCTGAATAGGAGAAAAGATGAAAACAATAGGGAATTTTTTTCTTATGTTATTTGTCGGCTTCGCTGTAATTGTGATTGCACATATTTTTAGCGCCAAATACAGCCAAGCCCTTTTGGAAATGGGATTCAATTTCCATTATGCCACGTTTGGTCTCATCGGCTCAGGCGTAATAACCAGTATTCTAAAGGAATAGGAGGAAAACAGGATGGTATTTTTTAAAGGTACTTTAACTGTTGTTTTCGGTGCTGGGGCTATTGCCTTACTTATTTGCGCCGTTACTGTAAACGAATGGTTGGGATTTGGTGGCTGCGTTTTGGGGTTTGCCCTATCTTTGAGGGCATTTTTAAAAACCCAAACGAAATAAGATTTTTTTGAAATAAAAGCTTAATCGTAAAATTTATCAGAAACTTGATAACCCGATTAAGCTTTTTCCATTTGTTTTAGCAATTTTTGTTGTATTACTTAATTGAACTCATAAAAAATAAACCAATAAAGGAGGAATAGTGCGAAGAAAATATAAACTTTTAACAGTAGGGGGCATTATTTTTATATTAGCCCTTTTAGTAAGTAGCTTTTTGTCTGGTGGACGAGGAAAAAATGAAATTATAGCCACTCAGACAGGAAGTCAAATCCGCATCTCTGGTCATTACGACGGAGATAATGGATACGTCGTTTTAAGGGGTAAGTGGTGGGAAGAGATTGAAAAATGGCCGCTAGATTCTGAAGGGTCATTTAATTTTAATTACGAACTTCAAGATGGAGACATTTCAAAAATGGTAACACTGGCGGAATGTTTTTTTTCATGGGGTATCACATTGAAAAAAGTAAAACTTTGAAAGAGGAAAAAATGAAAAAATTTATAATTTTTACTGCAATCGCTTCTGCCATCCTTGGCTGGGTAGCTTATGATTTGCTCCTCGTGCGAGGAACAACGAATGGCCAGGTTATTTTAATGGCATTGAAGAGAAATTATTTCCCTTCCTTGCTTATAGCAGGGATTATATTGATTATGGGAATTTTTTCTCTATTTGGGAAAGAGGAAGCCACCCCCGCAAGAAGAAAAGCTCCGAAGGGGCATTTCACCAAATTCCTATTTCCCGCCTTTATGGGGGAATGGGGAGCGACCATTGCGTTAACACTGGTCGTGATGGTCCTTTTGTATTTATTTATTTTCGTTGGGCCTCGCGCGGAAGCGTTAGAACTTGGCTCAACCGAGCTTGCCTTTAACTTGTGGGCATTCTCATCGGAGGACCTTATAGATAATTCCTGGCTGGCTTTTTTCGCCAGAGTTGTACTACCCATTTTAATCTTCTATTTTCTTTGGTTTTTAAAGTGGGTAATATATGAAATTACAGAAGCTTTTTAAATGGAGAAAATTTATGAAAGTCTTGGCCTTTATTATCTTGGTTCTCCTAGTCTTTGTTATATTGATAGGCGCAGGAGAAGCCACTTGCCGTAGTATCAGTTTTTTTGATACCACGTGTGGCAAATGGGGATGCATGGGAGGGGTCACCTACTTAGGGATAGTCATTTGTATTTGTGGCTGGAAAAGGCCACAGCGCTGAAACTGGACTGAGACAGAAATATATATGCGTAGCTCAACTTAAAACGTTGACTACGCATCTTTTATTCCCAAAATTTTACTCCTATGATATAATAATCCCAAGCATACTTTATGCCACATCAACCTACAAAAAAAGCAGTAAAACAGATAAATAAGTTATCCACAGTTCCTATTAAGGCAGTTAAACGCGTTGTCAGAAAGACTAGCACGGTTATAAGCAGAACAATAAAAAAACCCCAGCCAAGGACGCCTAGCGTCCAAAAAAGATCAACTATCGGCGCCGAGGTTGAGTTTTTTATTTGTGATAAAAAGGGACGTATTGTTAATGAAGCAGATACAATTTTAAAGAAGCTAAAAGAAGAAAAAAGCGGAGTTGATATTGTTAAAGAAACCGGTAAAAATATGATTGAAGTGGGTTGCTACCCAGACCTTGAGGGATTTAATACCATGCAATCCCTGGCAGACAATCTTGAAAAGCTTCTTTACGCTGCTGAAGAAAAAGAATTAGTCATCTGCCCGCTTGGAACATACCCAGGCAATCACAGCTCGCTTATCAGGACAGACAATTATTACAAAGTGCAAGAAAAAATAATTGGTAAAAAAAGATATAAGCTAGCTTCTCACACTTGCGGTCTGCACGTGCATTATGCATTACCTTGGGGAGTTTTTGATTTCAAAAAATTACAACTAAAAAAGAGAATCAACTCAAAACATAAGGAAAGCTTAGTTAACTCATATAATTTTCTTTTATCAGCCGATTCAGCACTATCTTGTTTTGCTCAATCATCACCTTTTTATCAGGGTAAATATATAGGCAAGGACGCCCGAGCCCTTATTTGGCGTGGTGATAGTGATATTAAATTTAGTCCCAGTCTGTTTGATATTTTTCCTCAGTTCGGTGAATTACCCAGATATAAACAAACCGGCACTGATCTTATAAATTTTACGCAAAAAATGCACGCAGACTGGATTGACATTTTAAAAAACAACAAGATAAAAGAAAAAGATATTCCTTTATACAAATCAATCCTTATGACCAACTGGACTCCATTGCGGGTTAGTCGTCACGGAACACTTGAGGCAAGAGGTGCTGACATCAATACTCCACTGGTTATACTTGCGATTTCCAAAATAATTGAAAATATATTAAGGGCTATTCAGGAAAAATTTGTAACTGTCGAAATATCAGATTCTGCTATTAACGAGCCATTTAAGTATGAGAAGAAGAAAATTTTCATTCCTCCTTCCACCTATGTTAAAACAGAACTCCAGAAGAAATCTTTTTTTAAGGGGTTTGAAGATGAAGACATTTTAAAATATTGCAAAAGACTTCTTTGGCTAGCTAAAAAGCTAGGTACAAAAAAAGATGATATAATTTTTGAGCCTTTAGAAAAAATGATATCAGAGAAAAAGACAGTTGCAGATGATATTATTGCCTTATCAAAAAAGCTGGGGCACAAAGACTTTAAGGAAGTAATGCCAGCAGATGTTGCCTCTCAAATTGCTCTTGAATATTCAGGTAAGCTTTTCAAAGAAATGGTGCTATTTCGCGAGTTAGTCAAAAGGCAATCTAAATAATTTATTGGGGATTACACCATATATCTGCTATAATTAAAGCAGATTTTTTATTAACCAAGCATCTTTTTTGCAAAAATGCATGTACAAAATTACAACACTTAAAAATAAGTTAAGAATTATTACTCATTACATGCCGAGCTTGCATGGTGTAACAACCGGCATCTTTGTTGGCGCTGGTTCTCGCTATGAGAGCGACAAATTAGCCGGAGTATCTCATTTCCTTGAACACATGTTTTTTAAAGGCACGAGCAAAAGACCCACCCCAGCTGATATTTCAAAAAGTATAGAAAGTATCGGTGGGAATGCAAATGCCGCAACTTCTCAAGATTACACTTTTTTTTACAACCAAGTGCCGTCCAAACACTCTTCTATCGCAATCGATGTCTTGATAGATATGATAAATAATTCTTTATTTGACAGCCAAGCCATTGCGCGTGAGAAAGGTGTCATACTTGAAGAGCTCAATATGTATCTCGATACCCCAAGCCGTTATGTCTATGAAATTTTAATGGGTCTTGTTTGGCCAAACTCTAGTCTTGGTAGAGATATTATCGGTACTAGATCAAGTGTAAAGAATTTAACCAGACAGGATTCACTCGACTACATGAAATCAGTCTACCAGCCACACAATATGGTTTTAAGTGCGGCTGGCAAAATTAATCACCAAAAGATAGTTAAACAAGTAAAACAACATTTCGACAAAGCTCAAAACGGAAAATTACTTAAATTTAAAAAAGTTGAAGGCGTACAAAAGAAATCACGCATTCATATTCACCCAAAAAAAACAGATCAAGTCCACTTGGCTCTTGGGTTGCCCTCTTTACCGTACAATCACAAAGACGAGCCAACGCTCTCGCTTTTAAATACAATTCTTGGTGTTGGCATGAGTTCAAGATTATTTCTCAATATCCGTGAAAAGCAAGGTCTTTGCTATTCCATCCATTCATTTCAAGAAAAATTCGAAGATACAGGACTTTTGGGTATATCTGCTGGATTAAACATAGGTAAAATTGAAAAAGCCATTATAGGTATTATAAAAGAGCTTAAAATGTTTACACAAGAAAAAGTATCAAAAGAAGAAATTAAAAATGCAAAAGAATTTTTACGTGGCAACCTCACCTTACAAATGGATAATACAGATTATATGGCCACATGGTATGGCCTTCAGGGATTATTCTGGGATCGCATTCAAACTCCGCAAGAGAAAATAAAGAAATTGTTACAAGTTAATGAAAATGATATAATAAAACTAGCCAAAAAGCTTTTCTTAAAGGATAAGCTGAACTTGGCCTTGATTGGCCCTTTTAGCAAAAAGGATGAAAGTAAATTTTTAAAATTACTTAAATAATATATAAATATATGCCCCGTGCCAAAACACTACCCGATATTTCATATGCGTCGATTATGAAAGTAGTCTTAGTTCTTTTAGCTGCTTTTTTCCTTTATCTTATAAAAGACGCTATTGCTCTTTTATTTATAGCGATTATCTTTGCTGCCGCCATCGACCCTTGGGTCGATTGGTTAAAAAAATACAAATTTCCTCGCGGGGTTTCTGTTTTTATGATCTATCTTGTACTTTTGGCCATTTTCAGTTTGATTGTTGTTTTAATGATCCCTCCCATTACGGAAGAAGTCGGACAAATTGCCGGTAACATTCCCGCCTATTATGAAAAGATTTCCGTTGGTATTCATAGCTTGCAAGACAGAAGCCTAGAGGGTGACGCCGCCGTTGGTAATGATTCCATCGTGGGCACGCTTGAATCCTTAAGTACTACCTTGGCTCAAACCACTAAAAGTATCTTTGTGACCATCACCAGTATTTTTGGTGGCTTCTTTTCTTTGTTGATTGTGCTGGTTATTACTTTTTACATTGTCGTTGAAGAAGACGCCTTAAAAAGATTTATAAAATTCATCACACCCAGTAGATATCGCTCATATACCTTAGGGTTGATTAACCGCATGCAATTAAAAATTGGTCTCTGGCTACGCGGTCAATTACTCCTGTGTCTTTTTGTGGGCGTGCTTGTCTATGTTGGTCTGATGTTCCTTGGAGTTAAATATGCATTGGTCTTAGCTTTGGTGGCCGCCCTTTTAGAAATTGTTCCATATCTGGGCCCAATGTTGGCGGCCATACCCGCCCTGCTGATTGCTTCTTCTGACTCATTCTATAAATTCCTGCTTGTTGCCGCTCTATATATAGTTATCCAGCAAGCCGAGAATAATATTATAGTTCCCAAACTCATGCAAAGAGTAGTCGGCTTAAACCCCATTGTTGTTATTATGGCTATCCTTATAGGAGCCAAGCTCGCCGGGGTCGTTGGCGCCTTACTGGGTGTACCCGTGGCTGCCGCTATTGGCGTTTATGTCTCAGATGTGTTAAAAGAAAAAGAAGGAATTTCCCTTTAATTTAAAAATTTGAAAAAGTAACAAAACTCAAAGATATTTTGAGTTTTGTGCTTTAAAAACATATGTTATACATTGTCGCTACTCCCATTGGCAATTTAGAAGATATTACTCACAGAGCCCTGCGTATTTTAGGCGAGGTTGATTTAATTTTGGCTGAAGACACTCGTATCAGCAAACGTTTACTCGACCGTTATGATATATCTACCAAAATGCTAAGTTACCATCATCATTCAACTCAAAAGAAAATAGATCAAATTGCCGATTTAATTAAACAGGGTAAAACCTTGGCTTTAGTAACTGATGCCGGTACCCCTGGTATCAGTGATCCTGGTAATAAGTTAATTCATGAGTTAATTGAAAAATTTGATAAGAATTTAGAAATTATACCTATTCCAGGGGCCTCTGCCTTAACTGCCGCTCTTTCTATTTCAGGTTTTCCCACTGACAAGTTCACTTTCCTTGGTTTTATACCCCATAAAAAAGGTAGGAATAAGTTTATAAAACAAGCTCTAGAAAGTAAGTATACTGTTATCTTTTATGAGTCTTGCCATCGTATTATTAAATGCTTAGAGCAGATTAAGGAAATAGGGGCGCCAGGCAGGCAAATGATAGTGGGCCATGAATTAACTAAGAAGTTTGAGGTTACTTACAGGGGGAATATTGATGAAGTATTGGAAAAAACTAAAAATGATCCTATTAAGGGGGAATATGTGATAGTCATTGGGAAGTAGATATTTTTTTAATAATATTGGTTTCTGTCTAATCGTGGGCAGAGACTTTTTTTATTTACAGAATATTGACACCCGGTATAATTTATGCTAAGTTTTTTGGAAAACCCTAAAAAATAAAATAAAAACAAAATAAGGAAAAAACATGAGAACCATGAACACAGAGTTGATTTATCCCGTTCTGGCTGTGTTGTTACTGGCTTTTTATTTTTTAATTGTTAAGCCAGCGATCAAGTACGGCTCTGGCACGTTGGTAGTTAAGGTTATATTAACAATCATAGCCGTACTATCCTTAGCCGGGGCACTTTTTTATAGCCCTATTTTTCAATAAAAACAAAGGGCTATAGATTAAAAGAATCCTATGATTTATTTTCGTAGGATTTTTGCTTGCCCACATTCTCTAAATATCATATAATACACAACACATGAGTCTTAAAAATTGATATAGTCTTATGTACAAATGTCCATCTTGTGGCACCGAAAGCCCCAGTGTTGGCAAATGTGATGGTTGTGACCAGCCCCTGGAAAAAAAATGTGACGATTGTGGCTGTGTTAGCAGTGAATGTACCTGTAGTGGGGGTAATTGCGGTTGTGGTGAATAGAGTGCCATAACAATTCTAAATATATAAGTTATATAAATCAATATGATGATTTATTAATTTTTGTTTTTTATATGATTCCCAATTTATTTTCAAAATTAGATATTCCAGATAAATTGCCAGACAAGATGCAGGTCATTGTTGAAAATCTTAAAAAATCTAAAAACAAAGAAGACTGCCTGCGCCAGGCCTATAACATTCTAGTTAAAAAATATCGCGGTCGTCGATTCCTTGCATTCCTCAACTTCCCCAAACTATTTGATAAAGAATTAGATAGAATTTGGAGCCAAGATGGATATATCTACTGTACCACCCTCAACTATCTTTTACACATATTACTCATCAAGAGTGGGTGGTTCAATGAAGATGATATAAAATTAAAACTTACTATTTTCTGGTATATTTCAATTCATCAGTATCTTGAAATAAGAATGAGGGAGGGAAAAATAATTAATATAGATCTATGGGGTAAATTTTATGGTATAGAATTTGGTGATTACACCCACGGATTTCATACTAAAACGCATGCCTCAAATCAACGCACTAACCACTAAATATCACTGGACAGATCACGCTAAGGAAAAGATGAGATACTATAACCTATCTGAATCCAGGTTAAAAAGAGTTTTTAGGCACCCAAGCAGAAAAGAAGAGGGTGTGGCAGAAAACACCATAGCCTGCATGCAAAAAGCAGGCTCTCCTAAGCACCCTTACGAGGTATGGTTGATGTTTCAGTCAAAACATGATACTATCTTTATAATATCTGCATGGCGCTATCCAGGCACCAGCCCCGTTGGTGGAAAAGTGCCTATTCCAGAGGATATTATATCAGAATTAAAATTAGGATAATCTTTAGTTTTTAAATGATTCCCTAAGTGATTAAGGGATTTTTTAAAAACTCAAAAATTAAATCACAAAAAATATCTATTAATTTTTTCATAAGGAGGAGCGCCTTGAAGAAGAATACAATTTTTTATCTCGTAGCTTCAATTTTTATTTCTCAGTTTTATGGGTGTAAAGAAACCCATTATCTCACAAAAAAAGAAACCCGCTTTATAAAAGGAAAAGTTACAAATTTAGTAGCCGATTCCCTTAGCACAGATAAAGCTTTTTTTGTCCACTTTGAAGTTGGTTCTTGCCACTTCGATATGAATGGGAATCTTAACCTAAATTGGTTGGCTTGCAAGGAAACATGGCTGGCTAAACTAAGGGATGCCTCCGACTGGGGGCTTGAAGTTGAAATTGCTTTCTGCCATAGACTCCCTGCCAGGCCAGTGGCTTTAAAAATAAGGAGTAATATTGTCTTTGCCGGAATAGCCGACAAACGTGGTTCGGGTTGTATAATTTTAACAGCCGCGCCGTTTAATATTGAAATTGAGGATAATTGGCCTAAGGCGGTACAATATAACGGGAGTATTGAAAAATACTTTGAGGAACGCGTTTATCCTCAAAGTTAAAGCTCAAAATGATTCTTATATTTGTTATGCGATAACCGGTATTATCGGTTGTCGCATCTTTTTTTGACCCAATCACTAATTTTAGATATAATTTAAGTAATACCCAACAGTAGGTATTTAATTTTTAATATTTAAAAAAAATATGCAAAACATCCGCCAAGGCTTAACTTATGATGACGTTCTTTTAGTGCCCCAATTATCAAATGTCAGCCCCAGTAGTGTTGATACCAGCATTACTCTCGGTAAAAACATAAAATTAGCCATCCCTGTTATATCCGCTCCCATGGATACAGTCACAGAAAGTGATATGGCCATAGCTCTTGGTAAGCTGGGAGGCCTAGGTATTATCCACAGATCAAATACCATTGACGAGCAAGTTAAACTGGCTAAACAAGCTAAAAAGCATAAAGTTCTAGTTGGTGCAGCTACCGGCCCACATGATTTAGATAGAGCCAAGGCGCTTAATAAGGCTGGAGTAGACGTGATTGTCATTGATTGCGCTCATGCCCATAAAACAAATGTCATCAGCGATGCAGTTAAAATTAGAAAATCCACAAAAGCCTTACTCATGGTTGGCAATATTGCTACTCCAAAAGCCGCTTTAGCCCTCTCTAAAGTAGCTGATGTGGTTAAAGTCGGCGTTGGCCCTGGAGCAATTTGTACTACCAGAGTCGTGGCCGGTATTGGCGTGCCTCAACTAACTGCCGTCTTTGACGTAGTCAAAGCCTTGAAATCAAAAAAAATACCAGTAGTCGCTGATGGCGGACTTAAATATTCAGGTGATATAGTTAAAGCGCTAGCCGCTGGAGCAACTGCCGTTATGATGGGCTCCATGCTTGCCGGTCTTAAAGAATCTCCCGGTCAGGTTATTATTTTGAATAAGAAAAAATACAAAAGTTATCGCGGTATGGGGTCTGAAGCTGTTATGAATAAAAACAAGTCTTCAGACAGATATTTCCAAGCTGGTAGCAAGAAATTCGTGCCAGAAGGTATTGAGGGCGTTGTTCCCTATAAAGGAGAGTTGGAAGATTCTATTTATCAAATGGTAGGCGGGCTTAAATCAGGTATGGGGTATATTGGAGCTAAGGATATTGGGAGTATTCCCAAGCAAGCCGAATTTATCCAAATTTCTGGCGCCGGCCTCAAAGAATCTCATCCTCATACTGTTATTATAAACAAAAAAGCACCTAACTATTAAAATAAACAACATTATGAACGAACAAAAACCAGAGTTAGCTGAATTACATGCCCATCTTGGCGCATCTGTTCAACCACATATCATGTGGTCCATAGCCCATCAGCAGGGGATTAAACTGCCCACTAAAGACTATTGGGAGTTTGAAGATTTTTTAACCGTTAAAGAAAAGGGGAGATACACCGATTTTTTTAGTCTTAATAAAGATCTATATAAATTAGCGGAACTAATTCAATCTTCCCCCATAGCTATAGAGCCCGTAGTCCACGGTACCATTACCGGCGCTTATAGAAACAGTAATATTACAGTTCATGAGCTAAGGTTCTGTCCAACCAAAAGGAATAGGGGAGGCGAGCGTGATCTTGACTATACAATTCTCGCCGCCATTCGTGGTATGGAGACCGCCTTACTGGAATTTCCCCAAATTAAAGCTGGCATTATTATTGAGCTTGATAGAGAGTTTGATTCAAAGCTTAATCATATTGTTTATGAAAAAGCCCTTAAATACCAAGATAGGGGAATTATTGGTATTGATTTAACAGGGCCACTCATGAAAAACTTTAAAGTCAATCAAGTTCTTGATGTTTTTATAGACGCTAAGCAAAAAGGCTTTGGTATCACTCCTCATACTGGTGAAGAGGGGGACTTAAAGGAAATGAAGATATTTGTTGATAAAGTAAAGCCTCATCGAATCGGTCATGGTATTCTAGCCTGGAAAGATAAAAAATTAATGCAAGATTTGGTAGATAATAATATATATTTAGAAATTTGTCCTACCAGCAATCTATTTATTGGTCGTATTAAAAATTACAAAGAAATGAAAAAGATATACAACACCTTGTATGAAGCAGGCGTTAAACTCACTATTAATACCGACGGCCCTGAATTCTATAACACCAATTTGCGAAGAGAGCTAGATAGCTTGGTTAGTAACAAAATTTTCAACAAAAAACAAATTAATGAATTTATTCAAAATAGCTTTGATGCTTCTTTTATAACATAAACTTTTATGAAGCGTATTGGCCACCCGCCAGACTATACTTTAATTACTCTAATTTTTGTTATTACTCTTTTCGGTTTGATTATGCTTTCATCAGCTTCAGGCATCCTGGGATATGAAAAATTCGGAGATTCTTTTTGGTATTTGAAACACCAACTTTTAAATGGGCTTTTACCTGGTCTTATTCTTTTTCTTCTCCTGGCTCGTATTGACTTCCGTACTTGGAAAAAATTCTCCCCACTTCTTCTTTTTTTATCCATTGGACTACTTGTTCTTGTTTTTATTCCAGCCCTGGGCGCTTCATACGGTAAAGCCAGATCATGGATAAATATTGCTGGTTTTTCCTTACAGCCCGCAGAAATAGTCAAGCTAACATTTCTCCTTTATCTAGCCGCATGGCTTGCAAAAACCAGAGAACGGGTTGATAGTTGGGCTTATGGTTTTTTACCCTTCATTATATTCCTTGGTGCAGTTCTTGGTCTAGTTATCATGCAACCAGACATGGGTACCATGTCTATCATTCTTTTTATGAGTTTAGCCGTATTTTTTGTGGCTGGTGCCAAGCTCAAACATCTCGCTCTTATCCTTTTTGGATGCTTGGCTGGTTTCATTGCCCTTATAAAGATAGCGCCATATCGTATGGCTCGTTTCACCGCTTTTCTTGATCCCAGTCTTGATCCCCAAGGTATTGGCTATCATATCAATCAAGCCCTACTCGCCGTTGGCTCTGGCGGCTGGTTTGGTTTAGGTCTTGGCCACTCAAAGCAAAAGTTTCAATATTTGCCAGAGGTTCCGGGAGATTCCATTTTTGCCATTATGGCAGAAGAATTAGGTTTTTTAGTTATCACTGGCTTTATTATCATTTTTCTGCTACTATTTTGGCAAATTATTAAAGTAGCCAGAAACTCCCCAGATTCATTCGGCCAGTTGATAGCCGTGGGAGTAGCCGCCTGGCTAACAGGCCAATTTTTCGTTAATGTTGGGGCAATGCTCGGGGTTTTACCTTTAACCGGCTTGCCTCTACCCTTAGTTAGTTATGGCGGTACAGCCATGATGACTTCTCTGGCAGCTCTTGGTATTGTGGTTAATATTTCTAAATTTACCAGGCCAGGGCGCATCTCTAGCAAAGTTAGATTCAAGAGACGATAACCAAAATTGGGAACGCGAAAGAATTGATTTTTTAATATTAAATTAGATTTTGCTTTATTTATCCCATTATGTTAGCATTAAATTATGAATACTCGAGTTACTACCCGTACAATTAATGATGTAGCCATAGTTAAAATTCCCTTAGCTTCCTTGCGGTGTATTTTGCGTTATCCCAAAGAAAAAAAAATGATTTGTGAAATTGATACTCAAGAAATAGAGAAATTAAACGATGCGCAAACCTTAGACGAAATTATTAATAGTGCTAGGCTCGATTATGCGTTAGGGAATTATAAGAAATTTTCAAATGCGAAAGACTTGATAGCTGAGCTACACTCATAATTTTTTCAACGAGCATGGATATCAATCTATCATCTAAATTCAAGCGATCATACAAAAAACTACCAACTGATATTCGAAATGATTTTGACAACAAAATACCTGTATTTGTTGAGAACCCGCGAGATCCCAGATTAAAAATACACAAACTAAAAGGTAAGCTACAAGATTGTTTGGCTTTTGGTTTGCGTGACGGACACAGGGTTCTTTTTGAATTTTCATCAGAAAATACTATTGACTTATTAGATATTGGATCTCATGATAAATATCGCCAATGGGAGAGATAAAGTAAAATTTTTTAAAATTATGAAAATATTATTCACCGGTGGTGGCACCATGGGTTCAGTTATCCCGCTTTTAGCCATCTCTGATCATCTAAAAGAAAAAAATCCAAATATTGACTATCTTTGGATTGGCACAAAAAGTGGGCCAGAAAAAAAAGTAGTCCAAAGCCACAATATTGATTTTAAAAATATTTCTTCAGGTAAACTTCGAAGATATTTTAGCTTGCATAATTTTATTGATATTTTTCGTATTAAACTCGGCTTTTTCCAAAGCCTTTTTATATTAAAAAAATTCAAACCTCATAAAATAGTCTCAGCCGGAGGCTTTGTTGCCGTCCCTGTTATATTCGCTGGCTGGCTTTTAGGTATTCCAAGTATCATTCATCAGCAAGACGTGCGTCCTGGACTGGCCAATAAGCTATCTGCCCGGTGTGCTAAAACAATTACCGTTTGCTTTGCAGAAACCGCCAAGTGTTTTAATAAAAAAAAGACAGTGGTCGTCGGCAATCCAGTTAGAAGCTCTCTTAGGCAAGAGCGAGATACACATGATTTGTATGGGAAGTATAATTTGAATAAACATTTGCCCATAGTTCTCATTACTACAGGCGGTCGAGGATCTTTAGTGGTTAATAATATTGTTTTGGACTCTTTAAAAGAATTAACTAAAATTTGCCAGGTAATTCATATTACAGGCCGTAATCGCTCAACTCATTTTATAAAATCAGGCAAAGTTTATGATAATTACCATGAATATGAATTTATGGTAGATAATACCGAAGTTTTACAGTTAGCTGATTTAATAGTATCTAGAGCTGGTATGAGTATTTTAACTGAGTTAGCATATCTGGGAAAACCCGCTGTTATTATCCCTCTGCCAAATTCTCATCAAGAAGACAATGCTCATTATTTTAAAAATAGAAACGCAGTTGAGACCTTAAGCCAAAATGATCTAGAGCCAGAAGATTTAATTCAGAAAATAGAGAGTATTTTAAAAGATAAGCAAAAACAAAAAAACCTGGCCAGTAATATCCATCAGGTTATTCAATGGGGAGCTGAAGTTAAGATTGGGGATTTGATAATCGAATAATCGGCATTGTATGGTAAATTTTTGCTTAAAAGAAAAGACCTAAGGGGATAGGCCATTTGGTGAGATTTTTTTTGAGGACTTTTTTGTTAATTGAAGTTAATAGGGGCTGGGTTTGGGTAACAGACAGCAAACCACCATATTAATGATACTATAAAGGCCACTATTGCTACGACTAGTATAGCCACCATAAGTAGCGGATGAGACCGCTTATCAGTCGCAGCCAGTACCGCAATCAGACAGGATGGTAGAATTAACCATGACAATATATTCCACCCCACGAAATGTATTGTTGCGGCCTCTGATATGCCAACAACTATTGCGCCAGCCAGCACCAGTGTGTCTCTTTTCATAATGACTCCTTAATCATTCCAATTTATATTATTTATATTATTTATATTTTTTACACGACTTGAGTTGAAAAATTTACTTTTTCACCTCAAGTCGGATAAAAAGACCATATGACTAATTTAGATTTTCAAAAAATAAATAAAATTCATTTTATTGGTATTGGCGGTATTATGATGTCTGCTTTGGCTAAATATTTCCTATCCCAAGGAAAAACTGTTATTGGCTCTGATCGTGAAGAAAGCGACATTGCCTCTGATTTAGAAAACCAGGGTGTCCATATATTATATGGCCACAAAAAAGAAAATGTCAACCAAGATATTGATATGGTCATCTATACCGTAGCTATTACTGACGATAATCCCGAGTTTTTGCGTGCCAAAGAGCTTAAAATACCAATCCATACTGTTTACCAGCTACTCGGACAATTGTCAAGAGAAAAGTATACCACAGCTATTTCTGGCATGCATGGAAAAAGCACTATTACCTCCATATTAGGACTTATTGCTGAAAAAGCAGATATTGACCCCACTGTTTTTGTGGGTACCAAAATTAAAGAGTGGAAAAGTAATTTCCGAGCAGGTAATTCTAAATATTTAATTACCGAAGGTTGCGAATACAAAGATAATTTTCTTTCTCTCTCTCCTAATATTTTAGTTATAAACAACATTGAGAAAGAACACTTAGACTATTTTAAAAATATAGAAAATATTAAAAAAAGTTTTACTCAATTAATTTTAAATATTAAGAAAAATGGAGCTTTAGTTATAAACACTGATGATGCCTTGGTTGTAGAGCTATCCAAAAACTTTAAAGGAAAAAAAATAACTTATGGATTAAAAAACCAAGCAGATTTTTCTGCCCAAATAAACGGGCAAGAGATTAATATAAAATCAAAAGATGATTTTAATAATTTGAAAATTACATTAAAAATTCCAGGAATTTTTAATGTATATAATGCCTTGGCAGCTATTGCTGCTTCATCTGCCTTGAGCATTTCGCCAGCAGATGTTAAAAATACCATAGAAAGCTTTACTGGTATTTGGCGCAGATTTGAATTTATCGGAGAAAAGAACGGCATCCAAATTTATGACGACTACGCTCATCACCCAACAGAAATTGCAGTCACCCTCAAAGCAGCTCAGGAAAAATTTAAAAATAAAGATTTTTGGGTAGTTTTTCAGCCTCATCTCTATTCGCGCACTAAAGATTTCCTCGAGGAATTTGCCGATAGTCTCAACCTTGCCCCTCATCTTATAATCACAGATATCTATGCAGCTCGTGAAAAAAATGAATGGAACATTTCGAGTAAAGATTTAGTTGATCTTATAAACAAAAAGCATAAAAGAAAAGAGCCTGCAAAATATGTCGGCAGGCTTGATGAGGCAAGAATTTTTTTAAAGAATAATTTACACCATGGTGATATTTTGCTCACCATGGGGGCGGGAGATTCGTATAAGGCGGGAGAGCTCAGTCCAGATACTCAATAATACCGGCTCTATAATAGAGCTGATCAGCATCTCCTGGACAGAATATCAGCCAGAGAAGAGACCAGGCCAGTATCAGCGTAATGATAATTAGGACAGTTCTGTTAATTTCAACAGTACCTATAAAGATAACAGCCCTGTCAAATATATCTCGTACTTTTTTCATTATTACTTACCCCTCTGCTATTATTTTTCTTTCTTTTTATTTTTGCATATACATGATTCTACCATTATATAAAATTTTTTACAAGCTTTAAATAAAAAACTATGAAACTAATTTTCTGGCACCATCAGCCACTCGTTAGTGGCCCCCTAAAGGCAATGCTTTTAATTAGCGGACTTTTTATGTTTGCTAATGCTATGCTTTTACCTCTTTACGCTATTTTTGTTGAAAGTATTGGTGGTGATATCACTACTGCTTCTAATTCGTATGCCCTGTTTTGGCTAACAGCTGGATTATTAACTTTTGTTGCTGGTAAGTTCGAAAACAAGATGAAAGAATCAGAGCTGGCTCTCGCATGGGCTATGTATATTACCTCAGCTGGATATCTTTTGTATTACTTTACCAAAACTACCAGCATTCTTTATCTAGCCATGGTAATTTTAGGTATAGCCAGTGCCATTTTTTGGCCTGCTTTTCATTCAATATATGCCAAACATACAGATGGCCCCAAGGCAGCCTGGCAATGGAGCTTTTACGATGGTTTAGCATATATCATACCAGCCATTGGCGCAGCGCTCGGCGGCTGGATGGTCAAAACCCATGGCTTTGACCCAATTTTTATCACCATGGCGGCTATCGCTTTTTGTGTAGGCACTTTTGTTGTATTTTTACCAAGAAAATTACTTTAAATTAGTCAATATTTATCAGACAACAACAGACGAGCAGATATCCTCGTCTGTTTGATTTTTTATAGCTAAAGTGCTAATATAACATCAAAATTACTTATTTAAAACACTTATGTCACTATTCACAAAAATTTTCGGTGATCCCAATCAAAAATATATCAAGAGCCTAGATCCTCTTGTGGAAGAGATTCAGCAACTTAAATCTAAATATGAAAAAATGTCAGATGCTGATTTAAAAAATCTGACAATTTTATGGCGCAAAGAATTAGATAAAGATAAAATTCTTGATGACCTGTTACCCCAGGTTTTTGCCGCCACCAGAGAAGCTGCTCAACGCACCATGGGTTCAGGCCACTTTGACGTGCAAATGATCGGCGCTAGCGTTTTGCATCAGGGTAAAATTGCTGAGATGAAGACAGGTGAAGGAAAAACTTCGTATGCTGTTTCACCAGCCGCTACTCTAAATGCAGTTTCTGGTAAAGGAGTCCATATCATTACTGTAAATGATTATCTGTCTAAAAGAGACACCGGCTGGATTGGCGGAGTTTATCATGCCCTTGGTTTAACCGTAGGGACTGTAGTTCATGACAAGGCATATACTTATGATCCTAAATACAATAATGAAGAAGAAATCGAGGGTAAAACAAAGCATCTGAAACCAATTTCTCGCAAAGAGGCCTATGAGTGCGATATAACCTATGGTACCAACAATGAGTTTGGCTTTGATTATCTTCGCGATAACATGGTTCAAGATAAAGACAAGAAAGTCCAGCGTGGACACACTTATGCCATAATTGATGAAATTGACTCTATTCTTATTGATGAAGCCCGCACTCCTCTTATAATATCAGCTCCTGGTGGACAAGCCACCAGTAAATACCAGAAATTTTCAGGACTTATTCCTCAGCTTAAAGAAGGCGAAGACTATAACATAGATGAGAAAATGAAAGCTGCTACTTTAACTGAGGACGGTATCCGCAAAATGGAAGGATTTTTAGAAGTAGATAATATCTATACCGAAGGTGGTATTAGTGAAGTCCACCACATTGAACAAGCCCTAAAGGCTCACACCCTATTTACTCGTGACAAAGACTATGTGATTAAAGAAGGTGAGATTATAATAGTAGATGAATTCACCGGTCGTTTAATGTATGGCAGAAGGTATTCAGAAGGCTTGCATCAAGCCATTGAGGCTAAAGAAGGGGTAGCCATCAAACAAGAGTCAGTTACCATGGCTACCATTACCTTCCAGAACTATTTTCGCATGTACAAGAAGCTATCAGGCATGACAGGTACAGCCGCTACAGAAGCCGAAGAATTCTCAAAAATTTATGGACTTGAGGTTGTTGTTATTCCTACAAATAAGCCTGTTTTAAGAATAGATAGAGGCGACTTAATTTATAAAAATGAAGAAGCTAAATTTCGAGCAGTTATTGTTGACATTAAAGAACGAAGTCAACAAGGTCAGCCAGTTTTAGTTGGTACAATTTCTATTGAAAAAAATGAGCTTTTCTCTCATTCACTCTCTCAAGAGGGTGTAGAACATAATATTTTAAATGCTAAAAATCACCAAACAGAAGCTGATATCATTGCCAGTGCTGGCGCCAAAGGCGCTGTAACGCTTGCCACCAATATGGCCGGCAGGGGAGTTGATATTGTACTTGGTGGAGAAAGTGGTAGCCAAGAAGACAAAAAAGAAATCAAGGAGCTCGGTGGCCTGTACGTCATTGGTACAGAGCGCCATGAATCACGGCGTATTGACAATCAGTTACGTGGTCGTTCAGGTCGCCAGGGTGATCCAGGTGAGACTAGATTCTATGTCTCCTTGCAAGACGATTTAATGCGTGTTTTTGGATCAGATAAGGTTGGTGGTATTATGGGCAAGCTTGGCTTATCAGAAGACCAAGCCATTGAACACCCCATGATTTCAAAATCTCTTGAATCAGCCCAAAAGAAAGTAGAAGGCCATAACTTTGATGTTCGTAAACATCTAGTCGAATATGATGATATTATTAACAAGCACAGAGAAGTCGTCTACAAAAGACGCAATAGAATCTTAAAAATTTATGATTTACTTCAAAAGGGAAAACAATCCAAGAAGGGAAGCCTTAAGGATATAATCCTTGAGATGCTGGATACAGAGATTGATCAAGTGGCTATGTTTCATACTTCATCAGATGACGAAGGAGATTGGAATATTGATGAAATCTATGAAGTTGCTGACACTATTTTCCCCGTTCCTTTAGCGGTTCGTTTAAAAATGGATGATATCCAGAAAACCGCCGGTGATAAAGTGGCTGACATCAAAGCTAGAAGCAAATTAATAAATTATTTAATTGATCTTTCTCGCAAAGCTTATGATGATCTTGAAGAAAAAATAAACGCTCTTGGTAAAGAAGAAAGCACTTCCAAGGTTGAACCCATGCGCGAAATTGAAAAAATGATCCTGTTACGTTCTATTGATATGCTTTGGGTAGAGCATATCGATGCTATGGATCATTTAAGGCAAGGTATTGGGCTGCGCGGTTACGGTCAACGAGACCCGTTAATTGAATACAAGCGCGAAGCTTATCAGATGTTCATCATCCTGCAAAACAACATCCAAAAACAAGTTGTTTACTCAATTTTCAAAGTTGGCCAAGTGCCTGCCCCGCAAGAACAAGCCGACCAGCCAAGCATGCAACTCAAAGGCGCAGACAAATCAAGCTCGCTCAAAGGATCCATTAGTTCGTTGGCTCAACCTGAGGGTCAAAATACCACCACCACTGCTCCTAAAAAAATTGGCGCAGTTTCTTCCAGTGCAGCTCAAGCCGCACCAGTTGAAGGTGGCAAGAAGAAAGTTGGCAGGAATGACCCCTGCCCTTGTGGATCAAAAAAGAAATATAAAAAGTGTTGTGGTAAATAGCACAAAACAAAAACCCCTGATTTGTTATATTAACAGAGGTTTTTGTTTGCCAATTATATTATTTAATAGAATCTAAAAAAATCCGGAGCAATTCATCACCCCCTAGTTTTTTCAATTCTTTCAAAACAGCTTGTTGACATCTTAATTTTCTTCCATGAGGTATCATGATAAAAGGCCTTTGATTGTCTTTCTTGTGCCGTTCTGGTACTGAATATTTATCATGGGGGCTGCGCCTTATTTGTTTGTCGTGGATAAAACCTATAGCCAGAAGAGCGCCAGTACATTCTCTTTTTGAAAAGTTATTTTTACCCATACCGTTTAGGCCAATTGTTTTTCGGGGGTAAAGTTAAACTGGCGACCTTTAATATTAAAGACGCCATGTAACAATGTTCCCATTTCATTCGGCACATCGAAATAACATAGTACAGCTTCGGATATAATTTTAGCGGCATTTTTAGGATTTTTGTATTGTGTAATAAAACCAGGTAGATCAGGAGACGTTACTATTGTCCAGCCGTCTTGATTTTTTTCTTCAAAATTTATACTTTGTGGAATTCCATACCTAAACGCAACTTGTCTCGAAACTATTTTATTTTTTTTATTAAATAATTGAAGCATACAATATATATTCTTAATCTCATTTAAATTATTTATCCACATATCTATTTTAGCACATTTTTACTGTTTCGTCATATTACCTTTTGGGTAAAAAATGTCAAATTATTATTGAATAAGCCCTTAAAAAATGGTATAATAAATATGTAAATCAGGGTGAATCCCCTGTGGCACCGGCAATAAATATAAAAAGGGTTGTGGAGCCTAAAAGCAATAAACTAAAGAGGTGCCATAGTGAAAAATAAATCTTATGAATATATTTTTTCAAGATATTAATGATCAGCGGTCATATCTGTTTAAGAGAATAAATAAGATTTTTAATAACTTTAAAACAGGCGGAGACTATTATAGAGATTTTTTAAAACAATCCATAAATACAGAATCCATAATGCTAGACGCGGGTTGTGGCAGTGGTGGCATAATAAGTGAATTTAAAGATATACCAAAAGAAATAATTGGCGCTGATATAAATCCCGAACTCTTAACAGCGAATAAAACAGTAGACAAAAAAATACTTTCTGATTTATCAAAAATTCCAATAGATAATGAGTCATTAGATATTGTTGTGATCCAATTTGTTCTAGAGCACCTAAAACGCCCCAGCGTGGTATTTGAAGAATTTCAAAGAGTATTAAAAAAAGATGGAAAATTAATAATCTATACTCCAAATTTATATAATCCAATAATGATAATCTAAACTGTACCCCTTGTCTAGACAGGTAAACCTGTTTAAAAAGGTGGGTTATGA
>CAZNIO010000009.1:0-52975 GCA_964573135.1 uncultured Gammaproteobacteria bacterium | reverse complement strand
TATGCAAAAAGAAAAAATACAAATCGTTGAAGTTCCGATCAAAGAGCTTCGTGCCTCGGAGTATAATCCACGCAAACATTCTAAAGAGCAAACCGAACAGCTCAAAAAATCTATTAAAAAGTTCGGCATGGTAGATCCAGTTATTTGCAACATCGCTCCTGATAGAAAAAAAGTAATTATCGGCGGCCACTTTAGATCCAAAGTCGCCAAAGAGCTGGGCATGACAACTGTTCCGGTGGTGTATGTAAATATACCTGATCTAGAAAAAGAAAAAGAGTTAAATCTTCGTCTCAATAAAAATACGGGTGAATTTGACCTAGACCTACTCGCTGAGCTTGATGAATCATTTTTAGCCGATATTGGATTTGACAGTGAAGATTTAGATGACATCTTCCCTACTGAAGACAACCCGGAACAATTTGATTTAGAAACAGAATTAAAAAAATTAGATATCAAAAAAATCACCGTGCAAAAAGGAGATATCTATAAATTAAATGGTTCGCGCTTAATGTGTGGTGATTCTACTGTCGAAGTTGAAATGCTAAAACTAATGAATGAGCAAAAAGCTGACATGTGTTTTACTGATCCTCCATACATTCTTGATTATTTAAAAGGCAAAACCAAACAAAAAGACGGGGTGACTACTGGCTTTGGTGCAAAGAAAAATAGACGTTATCTGGAAACTGATATTTTACCAGATAACTTTACAGAATTATGGATGGGCAATATTAGTAAAATTGCCAAAGAAAACTTTGCCATTATTGTCTATGAGAATTGGAAGAACCTAAGAATTATTTGGGGGGAGATGGAAAAATATTGGAAAGTTAAAAATATGATTGTTTGGCATTTGCCTAATAGAGTTCAAGGCTTTTCAGCCAAGCACAAATTTTTTAACAAACATGATATTGCCATGGTTGGTTCAAGTGAAAACAAAAAACTCATTAATATTGATGAGGATGATTTACTTGAAAACGAATATGAAACAGCTCTCTATGCAATCTCTAATAAACCACATTGGGAATCATACAAGAAAGGCAAAAAAATTTGCCCGACTGATTTTATTGAGTTTAAAGCGGCGGATGAAAAATCATCTGGACAAGGGATTATTTTTGGCACCAAACCGATTGAAATTTTAATTCCATATATAAAAGTCTTAACCAAACGAGGTAATTTAATTGTCGAGCCATTTGGTGGAAGTGGATCAACATTAATAGCGACTACCAGAATGAACCGCCGTTGTTACTTGATGGAAAAAAGTCCGGTTTATGTCGAAGTAATATTAAAACGCTGGGAAAAAGAAACCGGACAAAAGCCAGTTAAAATAAAATAATATGCATGATGACAAGACAAAAGAAAAACTACTAAAAGAATTACGAAAATTTGGTAATGTCTATTTGTCTTGTTTAAAGGTCGGCATTGATAAATCAACTTTTTATCGTTGGATAAAAAAGGATAGAAAATTTAATAAATTAGCAAAAGAAGCTATTAAAGAAGGACGAGAAAATATATGTGATGTGGCCGAACATGCACTTTTGCAAAATTTAAAAGAAAAAAAGATGGAAGCTATTAAATACGCGCTCGCACATAATTCCAAGAGATACAAAGACGAGAAAAAAAGCAATGTTGTTATCTTTCATAAAAAAGACTTCCCTATTCCTGAACCACAAAAAACATTAGAGGATCTTATAATCGATGATGAGGAACAAACATACATAGAACTAAATAAAATAAAAGAAAAATTTGAGAAAATGGGAGGAATACCGGCAAAAACTGACGGCTCTCAAATTGAACTTGAAGAATTAGGACTTTACGAAAAGTATATAGAGGAATGGTATAAGAAAAAAGAACAAATTAAAACAAAAATTTCTACTGACACTGCGGACTCAAAGTCTTTGTTGGATAAACCTGAAGTAATGCCTCCAGAGAATCATAAGACTTAAGATACTTCTCACTTAAACCCTGCCAGCCATCACACGGCTCCGGATAATAATACTTAGCTGAATAATATGACGAAGTATAATATTTGCCACTTGATTGATTTATGGATGGGATTTGAGCTGGAGTTTCTTCTGAAACAGTTTCATTGGAATTTGCACAAGCATCGTCCGCCCACAAACCACGCTTAGCATTGCGAGCTTCGGTTTGGGCTTGTTTAAATTCAACTTGATATTTATATGGCACTTTATATGTATACTCCGAAGCATAACCATCACTGATCATTTTCTTATTAAAAAAGGTTCCATCTTCTAACCAAACATATCTGAGCAATCTGCCATATATTCCTCTATCGCCCGACGCTGAGTCAGATTCAAGTCTAACTTTCTTCCCGACTAATAGTTCTTTAGCTCTATTTGATGCTTCAATTCCAAAACATTCAACCGGCTTTCTTGGATCGACTGATTCTGGGGTATCAATCCCAACTAAGCGGATAGTTTCTATTGTCCCATTCATATTTACTTTAAAGGTGTCACCATCTGTTACTTTTGTAACTGCATAAAAAACATAGTTGTTACTTTCTTGCTCTTGGGGTTGATCTGTCGTTTGAGGATTATTATTAACATCCTGTTTATCTTCTATGTTAGCCTGTTGATCCTGATTTAATTCTTCTTCAATGACATTAATATCACCTTCAACATTTCCATTTTCATCTGCAATAGCAAATTCTTCTGATTTTTGTTGGGCATCGCTATTAACAACTTGATTCTGATTTTCATTATTACTTGAAACTGATTCGTACTCGGTGGGAGGAACTACTATTACAAATATGATAAAAAAGACGACAGTGGCACTACCAAATATTTTTAAAATATTTTTTCTACCAAGTGTTCTTTTAAAAATTTTGTTAAAGGAGTTAGGTTTAATTAATCCAATAATTAAACAGATTAGAGATAATAGGAATAACAATGAAAAAAAAGTAGGCATATGATTGTAGGATGAGATTTAATTAACAATAAGACTAGTATAGAAAACACAAAAGGTCCCCCGAACCAGCTGATAAATCCTTTCGGAGATATCACTACCCCCTTTCGAGAGTAGACTCATCCTACAAGTACTGGTCGGAAAACCGTCTCTATGTAGGATGAGTTTTTAGACCATATCCCGAAAATCGGGGGTTAGGTCAATTCAATTGTTATTTTAATATTAACTCAAAAACACCCAAAAGTAAAGAAAAAGTTACCTACAGTTTACCTACTGGACTACCTGAATGGGTCGTGTCATTAATGTAGTTGTATGGAAAACCAATCAACACCAACAACACCTATTCAATATTGTCTTTATGCACGAAAATCAACCGAATCTGACGAGCTACAAGCCCTTTCAATAGATTCACAGATAAAAGAGATGCTTGAGATGGCCAAGGCGGAAAACATGGAGATTAGAGAGATTCGGAAAGAATCTCACTCGGCTAAGGATTCGGGACAAAGACCTGTATACAATCAATTACTAGCTGATATACGAACAGGAATGTTCAACGGGATACTTTGCTGGGCACCTGATAGATTGAGCCGTAATGCGGGCGATTTGGGATCTGTTGTTGATCTCATGGATCAAGGTAAGCTAACCGAAATTCGAACCCATGGGCAACGCTTTACTAACAACCCCAACGAGAAGTTCTTGTTGATGATCTTAGGATCACAGGCCAAATTGGAAAATGACCACAAAGGTGAAAATGTCAAAAGAGGTTTAAGGGCAAAATGTGAACAAGGATGGCGGCCTGGCCGACCACCGCTTGGCTACATTCACGACAAATATGCCGACAAGGGTGATAAAAAAGTCTTTGTTGATCCGAAAAGAGCTCCTTATATCAAAAAGATGTTTGAACAAGTCGCTCATGAGCGACTAAGTGGGCGCGACCTATTACGCTGGATTCGAAATGAAACTGATTTTAAGACGAGGAATAATAAAAATGTTTATTTAAGTACAATTTATCAAATACTAGCTGAATCATTTTATTATGGCGAGTTTGAATATCCGATTGGTTCAGGTAAATTTTACAAAGGCAAGCATGATCCGATTATTACCCGAGAACTTTTCTTAAAAGTCAGAGATAAACTAACAGTAGCTCCTAAAAGACACCCGGGCACTGTTGACTTTGCTTTTACCAAATTATTATACTGTGGAGTCTGTGGTTCAGGGATTACAGCAGAGGAAAAGTTCAAACACCAACTTAACGGAAATATTCACCGATATGTATATTATCACTGCACCTGCGGTAAAGACCGAGATTGCAAACAGCCAGCCATTCGTGAGGAGGAGCTAATTAAACAGATGGTGGTACTAATGGATGAAATTGATATTGATAAGCTAAAAACTGTTGAGAAAATAAAAAAAGAAATCCAAAGATTTCAAAAATTTAACTATATTATGTTGGGCAATGACGGTAATGAAATGCCTAAAAAATTATCTGATGTGAATATTAAAAATTATACTAAATATATTTTACTTGAAGGAACTAAGCAGGAGAAAAGGGATTTGCTGGAATGTTTGAAAAGTAAACTGACGCTGGTGGATAAAACGGTGAAATTAGTAGGTTAACAACTATTCAGTCGCCATTCTAATCTCACCACATTTTTCTTTAAACTGTCCGACAGTTTCAAAAACATCATCAATCTTTGGCTCGATAGTCTTGATGATTTCTCCAGTCTTTAATACTGCCGTTACTTCCAAATTATGCGTCTGCATAACTGAAGTAACCTGACAATTTTCAATTGCCTCTACTATCATATTCCAGTCGTTATTTACTACTTCGGCAAATGTGCGTCCGTCAGGCAATGCGCATTGCGGTGGGTTTGATTTCATAATAAAAAGACCAGCCTCTACGCAATCATCAAAACTTTGAATTCTTTTTAATAATTGTTGGCAAATGTCCCAACTGGCAGTATCACTTTTAGGTAAACAATCCATCAATTGCTTTTTGACGTCGCTCAACGAATCCGGACTAGTTGTTTGTGTAAAAGTAACCCAACATTTATGATTCAGACAGGCCGCCTTGGTATTACCACAAGAATCGCTCAATTTTCCAGTCGAAGGAAATGAATTTATCAAACTCATAATTCTGTTTGTATTTTCTTTATTCACAACGATCGCGCAGCCGAATGGTGCGCGATTGGCGACAATCTCACAATCAAAATCCTGATTACATTCCCCTGCCCGACTAATCTGATATGAGATATGTGATTTTTTGGCTGGCAGGAAAGAAGTAAAAATCAATATTAACAAAATTAGTAATCCGAACAAGAACAAAGTGGTATTTATTTTTTTAGCCTTTAGTTTTTGATTGATAAAATTGATAGCCAAATAAGCCAAGGCAAATATTAACAAGTACAATAGATAATCACAAATAATGTAGTGCCATAAACTACCCGGGTTAAAAATCCATTTATCAATTATAAAACCATCCAGCACATCTTTAATTTGATGAATTAAAAATGGATAAGGCCAGCCATGCAAACTGCTCATAATCGTTCCACCAATTTTTATTTTATAAATCGATAATGAAGAAAATAAAACTAGTAGTGGACCAATAAAAATAATTGCTTTGTTTAATTTATTTTTATATAAAGTGTAAAAGCCCTTTAAGACAATGCCCAAAAGTCCACCCAAAAAAGTAACGAAAATAAACACAAGTCCAATCATCAGTCTGTCTTTGTCCCACAGTTCAGAAAAAGGGATTGGTGAATCATAAATTAAATGCGTAAGTGCATACATGCGCAAAAAATTTAGGATCATTAACAATGAACCAAAAATAGCCGAGCCAGCAATTAATTTACTCAAAAATTTATGAGCCTGATTTTCCTTTTGCACCCAAACCAAAAAACAGCCCGCCAAAGCTAAATAACTGATAAATGCCCACTCAAATTCATCCACCCAAAAACTGACTATTGAAATAATAATCGCTAAAATAATTGATACTAAAATGATTAGTTTAAAATTTTTCATGATTCAATTTTCATATATGAAGTAATTATTTAGAACTATTTAAATATAGAGTATTCATCAAATTTCTTTCATACCACATTTTGTCGGATATCTTTTTTTCCTGACGATTAATCCATGGGGTCCAATCAAATTGTTCTTCTGACTTAGGTGAATCCTCACGAACTAAATAGTTATTATTTTCTTCAAGTAAACCTTGTTGTTGATATTTTTTAATTAATGGTAATACATCCGGTGACAACATAGTTAGTTCAAATAACCTGATCTGAGATTCTTTAAGATTAGATAGTGCCATATTGGTGCGTAAAATAAATTGTTCAACCGGCAAAATTGTAACCACCGCGTACATCCATAAAAATAAAAAGATGAGGAATTTTAATATATTAGCCCGTTGTTTGATAAATAATCTGGAAATCAACCAAACAAATAAAATAGCACAATAAATAACAGTATAGGAAGCGAAAAACTTTTCATAGCTCAACCCATAGTAAGTAACATAAAGTCCCATACGATAGCCGGCTGAGATGAGCAATAACAATGACGCAATAGTAAATACAGATAATATGCGTTGGACAAATAGAGCAGTTTTTCTATAAGTAGAAAAATAGATCAGAATATTAATGATTGATAAAAACAACAACTGCCAAAAACCGCTCTTGACCAAATTCTCCGTTGCCTTGAAATCAAAGGGCAACTTGCCAACCCAGAGATGATTTAACTGCACCCATAAAAACAGTAGATACAAACACAAAATACCTCCCAGCACAATGCCAGAAATAATCGGATCAATCTTTTTATCAGATTCCCCTTTTTCTTGATAATCAAATCTTTTGCTCCAGGATGCGAGAATTGAGAAGCATAAAATTGTTAAAGCTATGGTAAACAATAATTTATAGATAAAAGGCAGTGAAAGGACATTGAGGAACCAATCATAGATATATTGTACCTTATCAGAAAATACCGCATCAGCTGATGATAAAAGCGGAATAAAGACAACCAAGGCGATTACCAGAAACAGAATCACACCGGCAATTATTCTTACCACAACACGCTTTTTTGTTTTTCCTGCTGGTATGGCAAAGTTTAGGTAAAGTTTTGTAGTTGGAATAATTTGAGTTAAAAAAGAAAAAAACCTGTTGATTATTTTTAAAATAAATTCAATATTCCAAAATTTATTTTTCTTATCTGGTAAAAATGCTTGATTATAAAAAATCGTAAACATTACTGGTAAAACCAACAAACTGGTTACTTTTAGAAATGGGTTATCATAAATGGAGTAACTAAGTGAAATTAGGATTATCGGGATAATCCAAAATAGATCATGGGTAGTGTAGTGACCTTTTTTGTATAATGTCCAAATAAATAATCCCAACAAAAGCAATAAAAAGACTGTCGCATTGATCCCCAAAGCGTAAATTCCTTTTTGCCAAAAATTCCAGATAAAAATCACCCAAAAAATAGCCATGCCTAGGCTGCAAATTAGTTTTACAATCAGACGTTTGTTGAAAATTGATTTTTCGATATTTTCCATAAATTATTATTAGTCAATTGTTTGAATATTTACAAAGTAAGTTGGTATCTCTGGATAAAAAACAATAAAGCTAATCAATTAATATTTTATCTAACTTTATTAAAGGTGAATAAACGATATTAATCTACTAAGACTTAAGTGCCCTTTTTATCTCATTTAAATGGACAGAGCCATTTTGATTTGGTGGAAATATTTCATTTAAACGATGGGGGAAATAACCACTCAGCCCATCCTTTATTCTTGTCACCATCCCATCGGAATTTTTTAAACTCTCGTCAAATTCTTCAATAGACATTGTTGTGATCACATAAATTTTCAAACCGTGGTTTAAAACCCCATCAAGCAAAATATCATTTATATGACTGTCCTTAAACCCATATCCAATTATTAATAACTTTTTGTTACCATCTTTAATAATTTTAGTAAATAAATTAAAACAAGCAAATAGCAAAGGTTCGTTCTTTAAAATTTCCCATTTATTTTTTCCTAAAGCCATCTGGCTTGAACCGTCTGATGATTTCCACCCGTATGATCCGTGTAATTTAACGTAATGTACACCCGCGTGATCTTTAATAGAATTTTCCATGGCAGCTTCCACATTTTCTTTTGGTAACTCCACAAAGTATCTATTTATAAACTCCTGCTTCCCATCAAATTGATAGAATTCTTGCGGAAATAATGGCGCTCCAACCGCATGCATTTTTAATCTTCTCTCTAACAGTAGATCTTGATTTAAAGTAAAAATAAATCCTTGCTCTTGCCCAGCAGCATTAAACAAACCTAATAACCCATTACCACCAAATAATTTATATACATCCAAAGCGGTAGGGTTGTCTCTGTTAAATGTCCAAGATCTAACCGCGTCATCTAACGACTTGTAAGCGTCCTCTATGGCATCTTGAAAGTCTCTTTTTTCATCCACGCTAAACCCAGAATCTTTTCCATCTACCGTAACATAAACTGACTCAAAGTCGGCATCTTCCTGCAATAAACCTCTAAGTTTATCGTTTTTTTGTATTAAGGGATTATTAAAAACTTTTGCCCACAACTCATTCCCAAGAAAACCATCAAAATTTTTGGTAAATCCAGCGCCAGTTAAAAGTAATAAATTTTTAGATTTCAATTCCATATATTTCGTTAAATAATGCTGTTTTATTTGATATCATTTAGTTCGCTAGTCTAACATATATACCAAAATCATCTTCCAAAATTGACTTTATTTGATCATAAACTAATCCAGATTTTATAAGGCATTCAGTAGCCAAACATTCAAGGTCCTTATCACTTAACCCGTTTGGGACGATCAAATTTGTCTCAATCTCATCTTTTGTTATTTCAAGCGCAGGGTCAATGCCTGTAATATATTCGTTAAATATTCTGTCAAGCTCTGTATGTGTTAATCTCTGAATTTCTGCCACTACCTTGTCATATTCTCCAACTCTTTCTTCATAAGATTCTTCTGAAACCAATAAATAATTCACATGTCCAAGTCTATGATTTCTATAATCCACCAACGCTTTACATTTTTTGACAACATTTTCGCAATCGCAAAAAACATTCAAAAATTCGAAAAAGGACCTCTCCTTATTTTCACTGTGTGTATAGTCGGTTGGATTCATTGCTTCCCTAAACTTTTTTCTACGTTCAGCGCTGAATGACACTAAAGCAAGATGATATTTTTCTGGTAGCCAGATTTTAAGTTTATAAAAGGTCTGATAGAAAAAACAGATAAATAATAAATGATAGGCAAAAAGTGCTAAATGATATGATCCAACATCTCTCGCCATTTCAAACTGGGAAATTAAACCGGCTATATACTCTTTTTCAACTTCACTCCTATATTGAAGTGAAAGATATGAAAAAAGCGGTGAATTTATCAAAGAAGCATCCATAAAATTTTTATTTGAATTTTAGTTTTATCATTGGTTTCTGCCGATTGCCAATAATATCAAACTTATAACAATAATTTCCAGCCCCATCCTTGATTAATTCCATTTGTCGTAATTTTTTTGAATCAAAAATAATTGGGCACTCTTTAATAATAGCTAAAAGAAATTTTCTAAATGGCGCCCAGTTTTTATTTACCAAATCAACAGGTAAACTATTATCTTTTAAAAAAATGTCCAATTCTTGTTTAAGCGTGGATAATTTGAAAAATTCGCTATGATTATATTTTATTTTTTTAGCATTATCTTTGCCACTTTTACCGCAATTAACATCCGACTCAAATAAATCAGCAAGCAATATTGTTGTACTTTTATAATCTAATTTGCTGTGTAAAACCCAATTGCAATAAAAATTCAAAAATCTATATTTTCCCTTCTGGTTTTTTATTTCTAAAATTTTTCTTATACGCGACAAAATATAAACAACATAACATTCGCCATGAACCTCTTTTTTTAATTCCTTATCAAGTTTTTCGATAATTTCAATTTGTCCCATATTTTATTCTTCCCAAAGTTTCGCAATCGCGTCTTTGGTCTTTTGCTCGTAGATTTCAATCAGTTTTTTGGAAGATTCCACCAGTGTGCGCTCGGCCTCGATTTTTTCCACGATTTGTTTTTGGATGGTGAGAAGCGGGAGAGGAATTTGAAGATTTCTAATAACTCCCTGCGAAATATTAGGTTGAGCTCCACCACCAGCAAAACCGACCATGATTTCTTTCTGATCTTTTAGTGCTTGGAATAAAAATTCGGGTATAAATTTATCATTTGGTAAAATTCCACAAACTGCCTGATTTGTAGTACTTTCAAATTTTAGAATACCGACCTGTCCGGCTGTTGCTCCATACATAGCAACAAGCACCGTATTTATCGGCAATAACTTTGCTGATGAATTTTTTAATCCTTTTTCTGTAATAAATAATTCGGACTCTCTCACAAAACCTTGTGCAACCTCACCGCTTCTTAACCATGGAATAGTACCACCTTCATAATATTCGGGTTTTGATTTTAATGGAGTTCCGCCTGACGTTGTTTCACATACCTCCCCCAACTTAACCTTCTCCCACTCTGAATCAATCTCAATTTTGGGTTTCCAGTTTTGGGCGATTTGTTTGGCGCCGGCAATAACGCCTGCGTAGCCGTCAAGCTCCACCACAATTTGCTCTTGGACTTTTAAGGGCGGGAGAGGAATTTTGATTGACCTTAATTTCTCCTGGTTCAACTTTGGTACAGTAACACCTGTTACAAATGGCGATAAATCAATACTATTCAAATAAGAAACCAGAAAAGTATCAATCAATTTATCCATAAAAGGACGAACAACATGAGCGTGATTATTTACCCAATATTTACCCTCTGCAATAAATGCCGTTTTATCACCAATGCCCCATTTAGCACCATCCTCGCCGATCAACACCAATCTCTCATCAAAAATATAATCATGAACATAATCTAAAATTCCTGTAGCCCCATAATATGGAAATTGCCCCTCTATTCTATCTGATTTTGTAATTGGCTTTCTTTTATTATCAAGAATTTCTACAACCTCGCCTAATTCAATCATTGGCCATTTTGCGCCACTATAATCTGTTGCTATTTGATAGCGGTCACCTGAAAGATTATAATCACCGTTTTCAACGATTTTTGATTTATCTGCCGTACTTGCCAAAGAGCCGTTTTCAAACACAACTCTTTCAATTTCTTTCTGGTTTCCCTCTAACACATATTTTTTGTATTCTGTAATAGTATCTATCGCGTGGGGCAAATCATTAAATTGACTGAGCCTTCGTGTCGCACCTAGTTCAAAACCATCTTCTTCAATTTTTATAAATAGTATTTCTTTACTTCGTTTAGCAATCTCATTATCAAAAAGCAGAATACTTGTTTTTACTCCGCTATATGGCTGAAACACTCCGCTTGGCAAGCTGACAACCGCATAGAGTCCGTCATTTACTAAGTTTTTTCGCAGTTGCTTGTGCGCGCTTCCTGATTGAAAAATAATTCCCTCCGGCACAATCACACCAGCTCTACCTTTTGGTTTCAGATGATTCATAATGTAATCCACAAACAAAACTTCTGATCGAGTTGATTGGACACTAAATTTTGTGAGCGGTTTCACTCCACCTTTTGGCGACATGAACGGCGGATTGGCAAGAATTACATCAAACTTATCATTCCAGCGTTCATCCATTCCCAAAGTATCATATTGAAAAATCTTTGGATTTTTAAATTGGTGCAAATACATATTGACTTGTGCGATTCTTTGCATGCCAGGATCGATATCATAACCCTCAAAATTTTGAAAAAGTTTTTTTCTGTCGTCAGGTGTGAGTGGTTTTTCCTTGTTTGCTTTGCCTGTTTCGTCTTTGCCGTCGTGTTGCTGTAAAATATGCTTGTAAGAGCTGACTAAAAATCCACCTGTTCCGCAAGCCGGATCAAGGACTTTGTCGTCTTTGCTTGGATTCACCGCATCCACGATAAAATCAATGATATGGCGAGGAGTACGAAATTGTCCGGCATCACCTTGTGATGACATGATAGAAAGCAGATATTCATAGCCGTCTCCCAAATCTTCAGGGTGAGAATAATCAAAATAGTTAATTTCTTTCAAAAATAATCCTAAAACTTCAGGGCTACGATACGGTAAAAAAGCGGATTTAAAAATATTTCTAAAAAGTTCCGGCAATTGTTTGGCTTCAGAGAATTTGATCAAGGCTTCTGAATACAGATTCATTCTCTCTTGATTGCCAAGACGACTATCCATCAAACGAGTCCATGCGTATTTTTCCAGATCACCAGTAAAAAAAGATGGCGAACCACCAGCTTTGATAGCCGATTGATCCATATCATCCATAAATTTATAAATCAACGCGTTGGTTATTTGGTCTATTTGCGAGCTTGGATTCGGCACTACGCCCACAAGGACTTGCCTAGCCGCATCTATATGTCGTTTTGTTTCTGATGTAAGCATAGTTTTAATTCATAAAAGTATTAAGTGATACATAATCTTTGATGTATCTTGGCACAATTTCTTTGTAGCCATTAAGCCGTTGATATTCGGAAAAATCAAACGCAGGGCAATTATAAAAATCTGCCGGTTGATTGCGCTTTATAATGTCGCGCACTTCTTCGTCTGTAATATAGGCTTTGAAAAACATTTTGATTGCCTGATGTTTTTCCGGGTCTATTTCTTGATCATCAAAATTCACTTCTTGAAATTTGTCCCATTCTGATTCTAAAAGATCGTCTTTCATTTCAAATGCGTCTTTGTCACCAAAGGCAACTTGCAAAAATTCTTTGACATTGATTCGGCGATCAACATTGAATATCCTACGAATTTTATCCAAATTAAGAAAATATTTGGGTTTATCCAATACATGTTTTTTGGTAAAATTTTCGGCTTCTTCAATATCACCATTTTCCCAAAGGTTTTTAAGAGTGCCATTGCCAAGAATGTCCTCTTCGACTGCCTGTTTAAACCCTTCTCTATCTATTCGCATGCCTTCTGACCCGACTGGTGTCTCTATAATTGACACTACTTCGTCACTCTCCGCCAAATCAATTGGGCCTTTAAAAATTTTATTTCCATTTTCGTCAACAAATTCTCCTTGCTCCGCTTGACTTGCTATTGCTTCTTCTGGTGTTTTTATCTGCTTGATAGTCGGCAGAGTAATTGTTTCGTTATAATCAAATTCATTTTCAAAATATTCGCAGGTGGCAAAGAAATCAAAAAATTTAAAATGTTTTTTTGGTTCGGCAATTATTTCATTTAATTCGTAATTTTCATATTCAAACAAATATTTTCTGGTGCCTCGTCCTTTGATCTGCACGAAATCTGCTGGAGAAAAAACAGGGCGCATTAAAGCAAGGTTCAAAATATCTTGGCAATCATAACCGGTGGTCATCATTCCGACAGTTACCGCCACACGAGTTTTGCTTGAATCGTAACCCTCCGGCTTTTTCACTTTGCCGGAAAGCATATTATTAGCAAAATTAATGGTCATTTGCTGGGCATTTTGTACGACCGAAGTAACTTGTATGGCAAAATCAGATTCACTATATTGGTCTGGCCATTTTTCAAAAGCCAGTTTGTTGAGAATGTTAGTAATTTTCGCGGCGTGTCTTTGCGAAACACAAAAAACGATTGATTTACCAAATAACTCTACTCCTAACTTTTTTACGACTGGATCATAAAAAGCATTATCCATAAATGCCTTGCACATGGCGATATTTGTTTCTTCATTGAAAAATTTGCGTTCATAGTGTCGTTCATTGAAAATATCATCTACAGATTCTCCGTCTTCATTAGTCTTGTGGACTGCTAATCCTTCATCTGAAAGTAAATCGGTTGTAATCTCTGTTCTCGCATCAATGACAATTGGATTAATTAAAAATCCGTCATTGACACCAGCGACAAGGTCATAGCGAAAAGTCGGTTCGCCTGATTCACAGCCGAATGTTTTGTAAGTGTCTAAAAGTTGCCGTCTTTCAAATTCTCTTTGGGTATCGGCGTTTTCTCCATCAAAATTTCTAAGATAGTCTTTTGGAGTTGCAGTAAGTCCGAGTTTGTATCCAACAAAATATTCAAAAACCGCTCGGCTGTTTCCACCAATAGAGCGATGTGCCTCATCAGAAATTACAAATTCAAAATCTGTTGGTGAAAATTCTTTTTTATATCTGTCTCCGGCAAGAAATGTTTGAATTGTTGAAACTACAATTTGCGCATTTTGCCATGAATCACGAGCATCTTTATAGATTACAGTTGAATAATCTTTACTAAGATGATTTCTAAATGCCTTAAACGCCTGATCTTCAAGCTCAAGGCGGTCAACTAAAAATAAAATCCTGCGTGCATTGCCAGATTTGAGGAATAATTTAATAACCGCAGCGGAAATAAGTGTTTTACCTGTACCGGTTGCCATTTCAAACAAAAATCGGTTTTGTCCTGATTGTGCGGAAGTTTGAAGATTTTTTATTGCGCTTACCTGATATGGGCGCAATTGTTTTAGGTTGTTGTTTTTTAAAAACTCTGCTCTAGTGTCATCATTTTGAAAAGCCGGATCATTGATAAATCCTGGCATTTGCGATTCAATAATATAATTTTCATCTACTTTTGTTTCCGCAAGTTCTTTGGAATTTGGTACCCATTTTTCAAATTGAGTAATTGAATCTTGAGTGGGGAATCTTGAAATCACTTCCGGATTGCCGTGTTTAGTGTCCCAAAAATAATGAATATTGCCGTTTGAAAGAATCACAAAGCGAGCATTGGTATTGCGAGCATAGTTTCGCGCTTGCTCTTTGGCAGATAGCGGATCAATTGCTTCTTTTTTTGCTTCTACTACAACGAGAGCGCGTCCGTCTTTATCAAGAAGAAGAAAATCAATTGCACCACGGCGACCATCGCTCGTTACGGCGTTTTCTAAATCTTCGTCTAATTCGCTAAATGTCACACCTGCCTCAAGTTGAATGTTGGCTTTGTCTTTTCCATCATCATCAAAACGCCACCCCGATTCTTCAAGGAGTTTGTTTATTTTTATTCGTGCTTTTGCTTCTTTGCTCATATTATCTTTATTTTCCCACTTTTTAGCCAAAAAGTAAAGCTGGAATATATTCCAAAGCCCAAAAAATAGCAATGGGACTCGAACCACTGTTTTTATGTAAGATTAGGAAAATTTCTCAAAATAGCATTTTTGACGGGAACGGGACGGAAACGATTTTCCTGCTCCTCTTCTGTCATTTTCGGCTAATCTAAGACTCAAAAACGACCGACGTGTGTCGGTCGCTTTCACAAAGTTCATTGGCTCTGGGAGCAGGATTCGAACCTGCGACATCTACGTTAACAGCGTAGCGTTCTACCACTGAACTATCCCAGAACAAGGTATATAAATGAAAAACCGACCCTTTTAGGCCGGTGTAGTAAATAAGTAAGTACGAAAATCTACCCGGCCATCAGTCGGTTATTGTTATCATTATTATCTACTAATATTATATATCTCATATTGTTAAAAGCATATCAAATACTAGAAAAAAGTCAACCACTTATTAAAATTATCCTGAAACAGAGACAAGCATGGTTACTATTAACGCAAAAGTAATATCTCCCAAAAATATAATCCATTTCATTTTTTTAATAGGGTACTCAATTCCAGCTAAAAAAAGGATCAATATATCATTTGGTAATGGCAAAAAACCAATATATAAATAAGAAACAATGGGAACAAGTTTTTCTAGCCATTTCTTTTTTTTAAGTACCTTTGACACTTTGTTTATTTTCTCATCCCACTTGCCACCAACCAATTCTCGTCCTCTTGAGCCAATATAAAACATAATCATATCCCCTATTGCCAAACTCACTCCAGCAAGTAATCCTAAATAAATTGGATTCAGGCCACCTTGAACAAGGACTATCAAAAAACTAATAAAAGTAACAGATCCTCCAGCAGAAAATCCACCAAAAAATGAAATTATAAATGCAAAAATATATCCATTGTGAACACCAACTTTATCTACTATCTCTTCAGGGCTTACAAAAAAAAGAAGTACCATCAAAGAAACAAGTAAAACAACCAAAAAAGAAAAAATAACTATTTTTTTGTTATATCTCCTGATCATATTTCAAATATTTCTCTAGTCCCATCTTAAAAATTTCCATAGCCATTTTTAAATCTTTTGTGTTCAACACATAGGCAATTCTTATCTCATCTCTCCCCTCTCCCTTGGTCACATAAAAGCCTTCCATTGGTGAAATTAAAATTGTCTTTTGTTTATACCTAAATTTTTCAAGCATAAAACGAATAAAATCCTCACTATTTTTTACTGGCAATTTTACCACCTGATAAAAAGCGCCGTTTGGTATATGAGTTTTTACCTCACTCATTGTAGCAAGCACCTTATTTACAACATCTCTTCTTTTCTTGAATTCTTCTACTAATTTCTTAGTATAACTTTTTGAGTTTTTCAAAATCTTAATTGTTGCCAATTGTCCAACAGTTGGTGCTGATAATCGAGACATGGCAATTTTTAAAATGCTTGCCATAAATTCTTTATTTTTACTACATATCACCCCAAGTCTTATACCAGGTGCTGAAAACCGCTTTGAAATACTGTCCATCACAATCAAATTATTCTCAATTCCTTTTAGAAAAAACATACTCGAGGGCTTACCATTAAAAACAATTTCGCGATAAGTCTCGTCTGATAATATATACAAACCATTTTTCAAAGCAACCTTCTTTACTATCTCAAACTCTTTTTTTGTCCAAACCTTACCTGTTGGATTATCTGGATTAATTACAACGATAGCTTTTGTTCTTTTTGTAATTTTGGTCTGTATTTGCCCAGCGCTTGGCAATGCGAACCCATCCTCAATATTTAATTTTATTGCTCGAAGATTTACTCCACACATCTTTGCGTATTCCTTGTAACTTGCATATAACGGCTCAAAAACAATCAACTCATCCCCTGGATTACAAACAGTCAAAAAAGCCATCAGAATACCCTCAGATACTCCGACTGTAGGAATAATCTCTTCTGGCCTGAGCTTTACGCCAAAACCTCTGTAATACCGGATCCAGGCCTCCACATGCTCTTTAATACCAGGTGACGGGGCATAATGAATATTCTTATCTTTAAACTGAGAAATGCCTTTTGACATCTCTGCTGGTATAGCCGTATCAGGGTCTCCAACATTTATCTTTAATACTTCCACGCCTTGTTTTTCAGCTTTAATAACCAACGGTAAAAACTTCCGTATTGGTGAAGCGTCTAAACTATCTATGCGTTTGGATATTTTTAAATTATTCATATATTTGAAGTATATAATAAAATACGGAAAAATCAAATTGGCAAAAAGAATATTTTCTGCTAACTTAATAATATATGGCAAAAACATTCGACACAACCCCTTTAGCCGATCGCATGCGACCAAGCACCTTGGCTGAATTTTTAGGCCAAGAAGAAATTGTTGGTGAAAATAAGTTGCTTTATCAGGCTATTAATCAAGATAGAGTACCTTCTATGATCTTTTGGGGTCCACCGGGTTCAGGCAAAACAACCCTTGCCTTTATTATAGCCAAAACAACAAAAGCAGATTTCATTCAAATTAGTGCTGTAACAAGCGGTATAAAAGATCTTCGTGCTATTATAGAACGCGCCGAACAAAGTAAGCGACTCGCCCAAAAAACCATCCTTTTTATAGATGAAATCCACCGTTGGAATAAATCCCAGCAAGATGCCCTCTTGCCTCATGTTGAAAAAGGCACAATTACTCTAATTGGTGCTACCACTGAAAACCCCAGCTTTGAAGTCAGAAGCGCCCTACTATCCCGTTGTCGCGTCTTTGTCTTACATAAATTAGATAAAAAACATTTAATAAAAATTATCCAAACTACCCTAAAAGATAAAAACAAAGGATTGGCTAATTTAAATTTAAAAATAGACAAGAAAAGCATTGAAAACCTGGCTGGCATGAGTAATGGTGACGCCAGAACCGCTTTAAATGTCTTAGAATATGCCTCTTCTTTAAGTAAAAATATAACATTAAAAAATGTTAAAGAAGCTTTTCAAAAAAGCCATCTTATGTATGATAAAGATGGCGAAGAACATTATAATATAATATCAGCATTGCATAAATCCATGAGAGGCTCAGATGCCAATGCGTCTCTCTATTGGTTAGCCAGAATGCTTGAAGCTGGTGAAGATCCATTATACATTGCCAGACGTGTTGTTCGCTTTGCCTCAGAAGATATCGGTTTAGCTAATTCTCAAGCGCTAACCCAAGCAGTCGCAGCCTACCAAGCCTGTCATTTTATTGGTATGCCAGAATGTAATGTCATTTTAGCCCAAGCTGTAGTCTATATGGCTAAATGTAAAAAATCCAATGAATTATATACTGCCTACCAAAAAGTCCAAAAAGACATCAAGGAACATGGCAACCTTGGCGTGCCCTTGCATTTGAGAAACGCCCCTACCAAGTTGATGGAAGATTTAGACTATGGCAAAAACTATAAATATAGCCCAGATCACAATTACCAAGAAAACCAACAATATTTACCTGACGAATTAAAAGATAAAAACTATTTATAAAACACTCTATCCTCGATACGTAAATCAATATACTCCAATTCTCCCCTGTCCTCAATTTTTTGATCAAGTAACGCCTCTAAATTATCCACTTGCCTGTCTACTGTCAACTCTGTATTTAATATAAAATACCAGCCTTCATTAGTATAAAAAGCTAGTTGGCTGTTTTTAAATTCTGTAAAAACTACTCTATCTAATTTCCAACTATTAAATTCGCTATCTAAACTCTCAAATACCTTATCAATAAACTCAATATTATCCCCTGAAATCACGTTCCTACCCACAATCACCTGGGTACTCGTGCTATATGTAGCACGTGGTAAAATATATTCAATTTCTTCTAATTTAATAGCTCGCAGTACCAGCCCCTCTTTATCTATATAATAATTTTCCCCACCTTCTTCTAAAAGTAAAACTGGAATTTTTTCTTTAGCATGAATCTTTAAAGTATGTAATAATTTCTTGTTGACCGCTAATTCATCCAATACCAATCTATCATTCATTTCTAAAAACAAACTCTTCTCATTTAGAATAAAATAATTATTATTTGGCAATATCAACCATTTCCTTTCACTCAGCTCATCTTTGGCAATTATTTGCAATCGACCAATCAATTCCATTTTACTAGTTCCCCCTACCACCACTTTTTTTATTTTAAATACAGGTGAATAAATAAAAAAGTAAACTAAACCAATTAACATTAAAAATAAAAAAAATAACCAACATCTCTTTTTATTACGCTTAAAAAAACCGTCTTTAGGCGGTTTTCTCATAAATGGATTATTATATTTCTTCTTTTTTAAAAATTTCCTTCTCATATTTCACCATAGATAGCAAACTTTTTTTTCTTAGCATCTGCCCAACTTTGATTACCATAATCAAAATGCCACCACTCATACTTATATTGGACAAATCCAACATTGGCCAGCACTTTTAGTAGTTCTCTATTCTCAGCAATCTTTTTTTCACGTAAAGAGCATTTTTTCTTTTGCTTATAATAATCACTCGCCGCCCGAGGAATTAGTTCATCAAAACCAGTACCCATATCAAGTTCCTTACCGAAATTATTAATAATCGTCAAATCAACAGCTCCTCCAGTAGCGTGATTGGGTATTCTTTTAATATCCTCTGGATCCGCAACAAACTGCGACACTATTTTAAAAATTTTTTCATCAGACCAATCAAGATTTTCCTTCCGAAAATCTTTCTCATATTTATCCCAAAGCTTTTTTTGCACAGTGCGTGGACGATAGCCATCCCAGACTTTAAAATTATAATCCTTGGGCAACTCCTCTCTTGCTAAAAGAATTTTATCAATCACGCCCTTGCGTAATAAACCCTTCTGACTGCCAGATAATTTCATTTTAAAATAAACGGGCTCAAACAAAATCCCATATTTACTTATATCTACCAACTCTTCACCGTTATCCTTTATTTTTATATCACCAATACTCATATTATTTATACCAACTCACCGTCTTATACCCAGTCTGCAACTGCCTTTTCTCTCTATATCTCTCCTGGGCTAATCTTATCAAAATATCAAACAATCTCTTAGGCGATACTCCGCTCGCTTGCCATAATTTAGGATACATAGAAATTGAAGTAAATCCAGGAATCGTATTTAACTCACTTAAATATATCCTCCATGGATTTTTCGTAACAAAAAAATCAATTCTGGACATGCCAGCACAATCCAGTAATTTAAATGCCTCGCAAGCCATATCTTGAATTTTGCGACTAACATTCTTAGGTAATGGCGCAGGGATTAATTCTTCTGATTTTCCTTCCACATATTTCGCCTTATAATCATAAAATTCATTTGAAGAAATAATTTGTCCACACACTGAAGCCTCTGGCTTCTCATTGCCAAGCACTGCCACCTCAATTTCCATTGCATTTTTAATACCTTTTTCAACAACCACTCTTCTGTCAAATTTAACTGCTAAATTAATAGCATCTACGAGTTCTTGTCTATTCTTCACTTTTGATATACCCACTGATGATCCTAAATTTGAAGGCTTAATAAACATAGGATATTTCAGTCTCTTTTCTGTACCACCCAACCATTTTTTAAATACATTCTTATTCTTCTTCAGCCACTGCCATTCTTTTTTAGATAACCAAATCCAATCTGCCATTGGCATGTTCGCTGATTGGCATAATTTTCTCTGTGTTATCTTATCCATAGCTGTAGCTGAGCCCAACACCCCTGAACCGACATAAGGCAAATCAGCTAACTCAAATAATCCTTGAATTGTGCCATCTTCACCATAAGTTCCGTGTAAAATTGGAAATACTACATCAATCTTGCCAGGCAATTTATAAGCAGCAGTTTGCAGGCTCTTCTTTTCTGTGGGTATTAATGATTTAGTCGAGCTATCTGGCGTCAAACATGCTCTCAAGGCCTTGGGTATATCACCTGATTTTAATAAAGATAAAGAATTCTTGCCAGCAATCCATTGGCCATCCTTTGTAATACCGACTGGAATCACATTATATTTCTTCTTATCCAATGTTTTTATTATAAAATTAGCCGAAACAAGAGAAACCTCATGTTCTCCAGACCGACCACCGAATATAACTGCTATATTTATTTTTTTAGGCATAAAGTTGTAATTTTAAACCATTGATGATAAATTTTATTTAAACTAAAAATTCATTCAAAAAGAGGAAAAAACATGGCAATATTTATAGGGAAAAGTGAAAATGGAGGCGCTCCAGATAAATATGTTATCTACTTTAGAGAAAATAACAAAATTCAACGACTGGTTGCCTTTGTGGTGCCAGGCACCACCGATATAACCAACAAAATTATTAAGGGATTAAACATTAGCAAGTACGAGCTAATCAATATAATCCTTAAGGAAATTGGATACCTCCTATAAAAGTCTTAATTAAAAAAATTAAGACTTTTCTTTTCTTCCAATCACTTCCTTGCCAACATAATCCTGTAAAACATCAGGCACCTTTATACTTCCATCTTTTTGTTGATAGTTATCAATAATAGCAATCAGCATCCTACCCATAGCTACCCCTGTATCATTTACTGTATGGCAGTATCCTTTCTTCCCCTCTTTATCTATATACTTCAAATTTAATCTTCTCGCCTGATAATCCGAAGTATTCGTATCGGTCATTACTTCCATAAATTCTTTTTGGCCCGTTAGCCATACCTCGGGATCACACTGATAATGGGTAGCATAATAGCCAGCATCACCCGTACATTTATTGACTAGATGATACGATAATTTTAATTCTTGCAACAACCATTCGTTAACAGCCAATAATTCTTCATATATTTGATCTGACTGCTCAGGAGTACACACCACATCCATCTCTAATTTATCGAATTGATGTACTCTTTTAATACCTCGCACATCTCTTCCCCATGATCCAACTTCTGACCTGAAGCATGAAGAATAGGCAAACATTTTCTTAGGCAACTCTTCTTCTTTTAGGGTCTTATCCATATAGTAAGCGAATAAAGATGGTTCTGAAGATCCAATTAAATACAATTCTTGATTCTCTTCCACATTCTCCTTATTTATCTTATACACCTGATCTTGATCTCCAGGAAAATGGCTGGTGCCATACAGCGCTTTGTCTTTCACAAGCAAGGGTACAATCATTGGCGTAAATCCTTCACGAACTAATTTTTTAATCATTAAATCAAGTAGTCCATATTGCATTAAGACTGCTTCGTTTTTTAAGTAGCAAAAACGAGATCCACTCACCTTGGCGCTTTGCTCGTTATCTATAATATCTAATTCTTTACCCAAATCTACATGATGTTTTGGTTTAAAATCATCCTCTGCGTGCAACAACTTGTCTGGCATTAATTTGATGCTATCTTTAGGATATTTTAATTTTTTTTCATCTATATATCCTGTATCAGGCCGCCAAGCCTTAAACACGATATTGTCTTCCTCTCCTTTACCTTTAGGCATCCTGTCAGCTGGCATATTCGGTACACTTAGCATCAATTCCATATATTCCTTCTCAATATCCTTCAAATTCTCTTCCAATCCCTTAACTTTAACTTTTGCTTCTTTAAGCTCCTTAATGGTTTTCTCGTCCGGTTTACTCTTAGATAACTTATTCTGCGCTGCCTTAAGCCCTTCCAATTCCCCAATAAACTCCCGACGCATTTTATCAACCTCAAGCAAGCGATCAATGTTAACCTCAATCCCCTTATCTTTAGCGCCTTTTTTCACAACATCCGCATTTTCACGGATAAATTTAATATCTAACATAGTTTTAATTTAAAATTCAATTGTATATATATTGTATCCAATTTTGCTTATTAAAGCAAATAAAAAAAGACCTTATTCTACGCCAATCATAAAGTCCTCTTAGGCTAAACTTATATACAACACCGCCGCACTCGCGATCAACCCCACTATCTCAAAGGTTATAAAAAAAGAATTACTAAAATAATATACAAACCATTCACGCGGATCAATATCCGCTTTAACAAATAAAAGATACTTTTTATCATCAAACGGCCACAACCATTCCACTCCCTCTGTCTCGCCAAATCCATCCATCAAAAAATGAAGTACTATGGCTATAACCCCCAAAAGCAAATATCCCCATTCTAAAAAATTAAAAAAATAATTTACAACTGACAACACTAAAATTAAAAATAGCCATAGCAGTGGTTTATGTACAAGGTCTCTGCGGTGCTCATAAGGATCTCTGTTATAATCTTTCTTAAGAATAAAATAATAATAAAGTCGCTTGATATAATCGCTAGTACCAGATAAGTCTGGCGCAATACTCAAAATCCAGGCAACAACAAAATGCAGCCATGTAAATGGCAAGCCAAATAATTTGAATATAATAAACACCACTACGCTACCAATGCTACCATGAGAAGTTGAATGCATATTTTTAAAATTTTAAAGTGCTCACTATTATATAGTAGCAAAAAAAACCAAGGTGAACAACATAAAACCCTAGCAAAATCCTGAATCGAGGGTTTTATTTACTTAATCGCTTAGTTTAACTCCCTTCATATTATAAACCTTCAAAAATTTTAGCTATCATTATTCTTTGCCATCCCTTCAAAAGCCCGCAATACCTCCAAAGGTAAAGCAAGAATCACTGTGTTTGATTGATCAGATGACAAATCATTAATTGATTGTAATGTTCTAAGATGCAGCGCCCCTTTTGAACCAGCTAATACATCCGCGGCCTTAGCCATATTCTCTGCAGATAATACCTCGCCTTCAGCCTTAATAATCACTGCTCTTTTTTCTCTTTCCGCTTCTGCTTGTTTACCAATAGTTCTCTTCATATCTTCAGGCAACACCACGTCTTTCAAATCAACCGAATCAACACTAATTCCCCATGGATCTGTGGCCTTGTCTACAATCTCCCTGATTCTATTAGATACTTCGTCACGATTACTTAACAATTCATCTAAATCAACCTCACCCACCGCATTCCTCATCGTGGTTTGTGCTAACTGTGAAGTTGCATAGCGAAAATTCTCAACTTCAATTACGGCCTTGGCTGCATCGCGTACCTTGTAATAAATGACTGCATTCACCTTGACCGAAATATTATCTTTGGTAATCGCCTCTTGGTCAGGCACATCTACCGCCTTAACGCGCATATCAACCTTGCGCATAGCTTGAAAAATCGGTATAACCAATCTCCAACCAGGACTCTTAGTCCCCGTATATTTACCCAAGGTAAACATTACCCCGCGCTGGTATTGATTAACTTGCTTAATTGATACCAAAATAACAACAAAAACTATGGGTATAAAAACAGAAAAAAATGATGCCATAAAACTTTGTTTTAATTAATAAATATTACTTTTTTAAATAAATCCTCCATTCACCCTTATCATATACCAAATCCCAATATTTCTCAACTATTAAATCTTTATCCAATTTTAACATCTTTTCTTTACCACCATTCGGATAATTATCTTCCCAAAAGAATATTGGATAATACTTTAAACTCCTATCGTTATACAACACCAAACTATCAATTTTCTTCGGATAACCACCAAATAAAATATCATTAAATTCTTTAGGGTTTTTAGCGGAAACCAAAACCTCCATTTCGGCCATTCTCTTCGAATAAAGCACTGCTCCATGGCTAAAATGCGGGTTGTAGGCGATATAGTATGATAAAGGGATATATGCGCCAATCTCAGGCGCACCGCTTGATAGCCAAGTCCGATCCCCATAATCCTCAACCTCATTTTTAATAAAATCAGCTAAAACTTTAATTTCTGGAACTTTTAAATCTTCTTCAATATGATATAGCACCACTGGTTCCTCAATAAATTTACCAAATGGCATTAAGGGTATAACTAAGATAACTAGAACTATCACTCCAACTCTGCGTGTGCTCCGCTTTAATTTAACCAAATATTTCCTATACCAATAAATTAAAATATATGAGGCGCCCACCGCCAAACTAGCACCCCCTAAAAACAATAGATGTTTGCCTGGCTGCCACGGCTTACCGCCTAATGCGAAAACAACTATACCTATAAACTGGTAAAGATAACAGGCAATTAAAATTGCCAAATTAGTTTTAACAAATTTATTCTTTTCTTTAATTGTCCCAAATAGCAAACCGATTACACCCAGAATAAATATTAAACCCTTGCATGAGAGTAAGCTCCAGGGCATAAATGTTTCTAAATATTTTGGTGCAAAAAATATTGCTTGCCAATTCTCTAACCCATATTTAATATATGATAAAATTAATGGTAATAAATATGGTAGGGATATTATAAGCATTATCAAACCCAAAAATATAACTCTCGCCAAACCTTTCTTTTTGTCAGAAGAAACTAAAATTAAATAAATAAGTACCGGGATTAAAGCAAACCACCAGAAATAAAAACACAAGAATACAAGGCCTCCACTTATACCAAAAAATAAGTAGCGGCCAATCCCCCACTCTTTAATCCTTATATCTCTGCCAATAAATCCAATCAACAAAACACCAAACAAGGCCGACACCGCTTCATAAGGTTTTAAAATAAATGCATCAAAATCAAGTATTAAAAAGAAAACCACCGGCATTAAATACCAAAACCATCTGCTGGACAAAATATCGTCGTCTCTTTTGCTAATCTTTGAGTAATATAGCTTCTGCCATAAGTAACTGCCCAAAAACCAAACTAAAATAGTACCCAGCACTCCAATCTTGGCTGCCACTATACCGCTTGTGGTAAATAGCTTGCTTATCAAGCCCGTTACCCAAAAATATAGAGGGGGATAAAAATTAGGTAGCCAAGCATAAAAAAAATCAGCTCCCAAACCTGAATGAATTACTTTGGTTAAAAATGAAAAAACAAATGCTTCATCCCCATTATTACCCCAAAACATTTTTTGTAACGGAAAACTAAAAATTAAATAAAAAATAAAAATAGCAGAAGAAAACAAAACTAGGTGGTACCAAGGCTTATTCCTCTTATGCAGAATCAATAAAAACAATACAAAAAAGGTGAATAAAATCACCTTCCCTAAAGCCAATATATTTAATGTTAGATAACTATACTCAGACATACCCTAATCTTTATACTTGCGTGTAAATTCCTTCTCGTCTCCATATTTAACAAAATCATGTTGGTGTTCCTGTTCCACAAAGTCACCCTCTTTCCTGTGAGCTATGCCACACCAATACTTCTCAGTCCGACTGCCGATCTCGCGCCAGTAGGCAACTATGCCATTCGCATATCCACAAAAAACACAATACATTTTCTGTAATAAACTTAAATATTTAAGTTTATGTCTGTCAATCTTTATATACTCTGATCTTTTTACCAGTGAAATTCCGCACAACGGAAAACAAGTTCGTTGATAAAACTCAGCCCAAATATCCATTAGCACAATAGGTACTATCAAAGATGATATTATAGGCATCGCTATAATATGTCCCCATTTTCTACCCTTTTTAATATATTCCATAAGTTATAATCCTAATTCATCAGAAATTCCCTGCAACGCCTTTAAACCAATTTCCAAAAATTCATCAATGCTCAACCCAATTTTCTCACATTCCATCATAATATCACGATTACAGTTAGCCGCAAATTTCTTAGTTTTAAATTTCTTCTTTAGGGAACTCAATTTAACACTGGCCAATTTTTTATCTGGCTGCATTAGAGCTGACGCAATAATCAAACCCGTTAAAGTTTCAGCAGAAGCCAATGCATGTTCAACGCGTGTTGTCCTTTTCTTATCCTTCAATTCTTCTGGTCCCATAGCATCATAACAATGCGATTGTATAGTATTAATCAAAAAATCAGTTGCACCAGCATCTTTTAAAATACCCACTGCCTTGACGCTATGCTGACTTGTATCATCTTTGGTTAATTCCCAATCAATATCATGTAATAACCCTATAATCCCCCATTTCTCCTCATCTTCCTTAAAATGTTTTGCCAAAGCTCTCATAACAGTCATTGATTCAATCGAGTGTAATATATTCACTTTTTCTTTTAGATATTGCCCAAGCAATTCTTTAGCTTTTTTCATATCAATGCCTAAATCCATCTCCTCGCTACTCACTTCTTGTTTAATGTCCAATGAACTATTACTTAAATTTTTAGGTTTCATTAAAGGAAATAATACCACATCACGTAAATTAGTTTGACCCGTAAGTAAAGCCACAATTCTCTCAACTCCCATACCCCAGCCAGACATTGGCGGCATACCGTGTTTCATAGCTTCCACATACTCATCATCTTTGCCATGTGCTTCCTCGTCCCCCGCCTCTTTAGCACTTGCCTGGTCACTAAACCTCTGCTCCTGATCCACAGGATCAACAATTTCAGAATATGCATTAATTATTTCCCAAGTATTAATTACCAATTGGAATCTATCCACAATTTTAGGATTATCATCATTCTTCCTGGCCAAAGGAGACAAATCCAAAGGATGATTAGTCAAAAAAGTAGGATCAATTAATTTAGATCGAGAAACAACCTTATACAAAGCATCAATTAAATTCCCTCTACCCAACTTATCTATATCCTCAATATCAACCTTCTTTTCTTTAATAGCCTCACGCAACTCATCTGCTGTAGCATATTTATCAATATCTATATCTGCATCTTCAATTAATAGTTCTCGAAAACTTACTCTTTTCCATGGCAAAGAAAAATCAATTTCTTTTAATTCCCCATCTCTATCCGGTATTTCTATTTTCTTTTTTCCTTCCAATAAATTATCCAAGATATATTCAAACATCTTTTCTGTAAAACGCATATTGTTCTCAAAGTCCCAATAAGCAGCATAATGCTCAACCATAGTAAAATCCTGTAAATGAGATGGGTCCATGCCTTCATTGCGAAAACATCGAGCTACCTCAAAGACTCTTTCATAGCCTCCTACCACGCATTCCTTTAAATAGATCTCTGGGGCAATGCGTAGATAGACTTCGGTGTCTAAGGCATTATGATGAGTTCTAAAGGGCTTGGCTAAAGCCCCAGAGGCCTCATTAGCCAATATGGGTGTATCTACCTCTTCAAACCTATATTTCCCGTAAAATTCCCTTAGTAATTTTATAAACCGACTACGGAATTTAAACCTTTCCATGGTTTCTGCATTTGAAATCAAATCCAAATATCTCTGGCGGTATCTTGCCTCTTCATCTTTTAACCCATGCCACTTCTCAGGTAAAGGTAATAGAGCTTTAGATAACAATTCATAATTTTTTACTAAAAGTGTTCTCTCTCCCTTATTAGTCGTAAACACCTCACCAGTTACTCCCACAAAATCTCCCATATCAAAATACTTAGTAAAAAATTTAAATTTATCTTTACCTATGTCATCTTGCTTTAAAGCAATTTGTGCTTTGCCAAATTCATCTTGAAGATGACAAAAAACCAACTTGCCCATTTCTCGCATGCCTACAATACGTCCAGCTGTTTGTAAGCTAGCTCCATCATCTTTTTCTTGAATATCAGATACTCCATTCTTTTTATCAAATTTAGCTGGATATGGATTTATCCCCGCCTTCCTTATTTCTTCCAGCTTGGCTAACCTGGTTTGATATTCATCTTTATATTCATTATCAGCCATAGTTTCAACGTTAGCTAAAACGGGGTTTGCGTATTTTGACTAAATGTCAAAATATTACAAATCCCTATACTTTATTATTATATATTAATACTATATCATTTTTAGGAAAAAATAAAGGGGCAGTCACTTTTAAAGTAACTGCCCTCTTTCCTTTTACATCAACTTAAATCAATTATTTTTTCTTACTTCTTCTCCCTACCCCAAAGTTCGCCATCTTGTCACTTACATCTCCAAAAGTCGCTTTCGCCTGGTTGCGAACTTTTTTTGTCGCCTCCCAAAGCACTTGCAATGAGTTGTTTCTTGCTTCAACAGCTTCACTTCTTTCAATCTTTAACCTTTTAGCTAAATCAACTTTTCCAGTTGCCAATGACATTTTATTTTCAAAATCATCCATTGACATATTGGGAACATTCAACTCTTTTTGCGCTTTTTTCCACCCTTCCAGCGCTTTTGAAGCTTGTACGAGTGCATTCTGTGGGTAATTGTTTTGATCCATTCTTATTTTCTCCTTAATTCATACTAGTTTAATTAATTAGGTTTTTATTTTCCCTCAAACTAACACAAAAATATAAATCAGTCAAGCAAAACAAAAAACACCCAAATATATTGAGTATCTTTTGTTGGCTCGGGGACAGGGATTCGAACCCCGATAGCCACCTCCAAAAGGTGGTGTCCTGCCATTAGACGATCCCCGAACATTGATCAACCCCCTCAACCCATCCGGCTATTTCCCTTGTTAAACTAGAGCTAGCACGAACCCTAATCACTAATAAACCATGATATTTATTAGTAATGTTTTTCCGGTTTGTTTTAATTTTGTGCTTTTTGAAATGAACTTGTTGTAACTTACTAATATCAAATCCAGTAACTTCAGACCAAAACTTTTTAACCTCTGTCAATCTGTGCTTATGATTTTCATGAATATATATTTTAAATACTAGTCGTTCTCGACTTATTGCCAACACATCAATTAACCATTTCAAATACAATTTAATCATCCTGGGATCTGAATTGCCAAACTCTGTTTGGCTTCCAGGACGCCATTCTTTCTCTTTTGCTCCTTCAGCCCAATATAACATTATGCCCATTAGCCATAACTCTCTTTTAGATATCTTCTTAATCTCTCGCCTAGCTTTTCTCTTTATTTCTTCCGTAATTCTTATACGCTTTTCTCTCTTAGCTTGTGCCCCCAACTTACTAGATACCGACATTTTGTCAGCCAAGCGCTCTTTCTGTTTCTCAGTTAATACTATATGCCTTAGCCACTCAGACAAAGTAGACTTAGTCACAGGCACATGTTCTAAAATTTCAGAATAAGAAAACCCCTGCTTTCGCAGCGCTATTGCTCTTTTTTTCTCTTTTATCTTTGTTATCATCCGAACAGGGTTAATAACTTATATTTAAATTATACCACTGTTCGAATATTAATACAATAAACACTGCAATATTTACACCTACATTACACCAAAGTTCCCCCCAAGTCAACCCCTATATCCTCAAATACCTACCCATAGCTACTAATGCTGATATCATATTTACCACTGCTATTATAATAAACTCAAAACCAAAAATATTAAGGAAGTTGGCCCGCATGTATTCCCCTATATTAAAATTGATTTCTGTAAAAAATGTATTGATTTTTGGCCCGAAAAAATGCAATAAAACAAACATTATAATCCAAAATGCAATACAACTCAATAATGCATAAAATAATCCTTCTAATATAAAAGGTAATCTAATAAACCAATTATTAGCTCCAACCAAACGCATAATGCCAATTTCTCTACGATGAATATAGATACCCATACGTACTGTATTAAACACCGTTAAAACTGCTACCAATATAAAGATAGCGCTAATAATCAAACCAAAGCTCTTCAACTTATCAGTAAACTGATTAATCCGTTTAATTAATAGTTGATGATCCTCATAGTCTATCTCTTCAGCCACATCCCCTAATTTCATCTCTTCAATCTTACCCATAATTAAAGGATATTGCTCTACATCATGTGCCTCAATGACGAGTGTTGCTCCAAAAGGATTCTTCTCAAGCTCAAGCAACGTCGCTTCAATGGCCTCATCTCCTTCATGTTCTTTCTTAAATTTCTCAAGTGCTTCTTCGGCCGTAATGTGTTGCACTTCTTTAATTTCTTCAATCTTATTCAATTCCTCTTCTAATATACCAACTGCCTCTTCAGTTGTTTCATTATCAAAATACAACGCCACATCCACCGTATCTTTAATTGAATTTGTCGCGTAATCGGCCACCACATTCACCAGCACCAGTGTTGTCAAAGAAAACAAGGTCAACACAATAATTGTCATGGTAGCAATCGACAACCAAACATTTCGTACAAAATGCTGACAAGCAAATTTCACTATTCTTTTAAATGATATTAAAAACATATTATATTAAAGTGCATAACGTCCACGCTCCTTATCAGATAACACCCGGCCATCCTCCATGGCAATTACTCTTTTGCGCAAAGAGTTAACCACATCCCTATTATGCGTCACCAGCATGACTGTTGTCTTATATTTATTAATTTTTAAAAGTAAATCAATAATTTCTCTTGTGTTTATAGAATCCAAATTACCCGTTGGCTCATCAGCTATTAGGATCTTTGGTCGATGCGCCAAAGCCCTGGCAATCGATACTCTTTGCTGCTGTCCTCCGGACAGCTGTTCGGGAAAACTCTCCTTTTTATCTGACAATCCAACCAAAGTTAAAATCTGAGGCACAATCTCTTCAATATGTTTTTTGGGATATCCTGCCACTTCCAGTGCAAAAGCCACATTCTCATAAACCGTCTTCTGTTCCAATAATTTAAAATCCTGAAAAACCACACCAATTTGACGCCTAAGCAACGGTATATCATGTGTTCTAATTCGAGTAATATCCCAGCCACCTAAAACTATCTTGCCTTTAGTCGGCTTTTCTTCAGCCACCAGCATCTTAACTATTGTGGATTTACCAACTCCAGATTGCCCAACCAAAGATACAAACTCCCCTGGTTTTATATGTAAGGTTACATCTCGTACAGCTTCTGTGCCAGTTGAATATTTTTTTGAAACGTTTCTAAGCTCTATCATAATTTTTATTCATCACGCAAAAACATACGTACCCCAAGTATTCCCCCTCGAGGATTACCAATTTCTTCAAAGGCCATCTTGGTTAGATCAACTACTCGACCATCAACAAAGGGTCCTACAGATATTACTCTGCTTATAGTGCATTTAGATAAATCATCTAACCGACACACCCACACAGCAGTATCCATTGGATAAACATTTGAAGCACAACCCATTCTATTCCTCTTAGTTAATTCAGTCGGATACCATGAAGCATATGCCTCATATGTTGTAGCATCCGGCTCATCAAATAGAGCCAAACGAGCATACGGCAAATAGATTACTGCACGTATTATATTACTCTCAAGATCAATCGAAGAAGGCAATGCTCTCCACATATCCTGACCCTTGTCAAAGTAATACATCACCTTACGATTCATCTTCTCATTAGTTATGCCAATTGCTATATAAATCGGCCGTACTAATTTCCCCACGCTACCGTCATCTGCTAAAATATCAAATTCCCAAATGTCACTCGCCTTTTCTCCCAACGCCTTCTCCAGGGGTGTTAACATATGCGAATCTGGTATTTTTTTAAATCTAACCGTGACTGGCTCTTCAACTGCCCTGTCTCTAACTCCTACCTTAAAATCTCCGTCAGGTGACACAAACGTATAACCTTTAACCACCGTAGCTTCATCTAAGCGTAAAGTATATATTTCAGGCTCTTCCACAGTTACAGCTTGAGCTGTAACTGCCACAGTGCATACAAGTAAAATTGAGAGTATAACAAATTTATTGGGCATAAAATAAAATTACTAGAGATATCATTCCAGTAATTTTATTATATCATAATTTCAAAAATAAATCCCTGGGGATTAACCCAGGGAAAACCATTAATTAAAAATTCATGCTTAATTCGTCTGTAATTGACTAATTTTGAACTCTAATTTCCTTATCTTAATTTTCAACTGCTCAATATCCATATACGATGATCTAACATCTTCAGTTTCCACTTTTACTAGCTGATTAAGCCTATCCTCTACCTCATCTAACTTTTTTTTAATAGACTTTATCTCGCTCTTAATTGGATCCAATTTATCGTCTATTAACGCCTCAATACCATCAAACCTCTTGTCAATACCGTTGAACCTCTTATCAACAGCTTCAAATCTCTTATCAACACTATCAAAACCCCTCTTAACTATTGAAGCAAGGTCATCCAATTTTCCATCAAACTTTTTCTCAAACTGATCAAATCTTTTATCTAATTTCTTATCAATATCTTGACTAAACTTGTTGAATCTTTGGTCTAATCCCTTGTTGATATCTTTGCCAAATCTATCAAATCTTTTATCCAAATTATCATTTACAGATTTATTAAGTTGTTTTAACTCTTTTGAATTCATAATTATATAATTAACTCATCCTCAATATAACATGTGTTAAAAAATAATTCAACAAAAGCCGAAGGAGAGATTCGAACTCTCGACCTACCACTTACGAAGCGGTTGCTCTAGCCAGCTGAGCTACTTCGGCGCCTAAATCAATATCATAATTGCAAATATAGCTATCAATAAAAATAATAGCCATAAAACCGTATAACCTAACATTTTCACCGCTTCTTTCTTGTCTCCATCAATGTATAGCATGACTGGCTTGCCCAAAACAAGAGTACCGGCTACCGTAGCTGATATAACAAACAATAACAAAAATGCAGCTACGCCCACAAAATCTCCAATTTTACCAAAAATCTTATCACCATTCTGCATAAATAAAGCTACCAAGAATACATATATAACAGCTAATACAGCATGTATTAAACTATATTGTATAATTTTTTTATTCTTCATATAACACATTGGTTAATTTTACTTTCTTTATATATAACATTACCATCATCATCAAATACTGTTGTCATAAACACCGTTCCATCATTGGGGTCTAAAATATGGTCAATAACTTCCCGCACAGAAGCAAATAATTCCTGCTTCTTTATCTTATCAGTTTCGAATAAAACCAATTCTCCCTCTTCTGTTGTTCCAACTTCTCCTGAGTCATAATCAGCTGAAAAATGGAAAACCAACCAATTGCAACCAGATTCCTTATCATCAGGCGGATTAATTTCAAGAATTACTGCTTCAAGCCGCATATTTTTCACAGTAATATTTGCCTCTTCTAAAACTTCTCTTTGTGCTGCCACAAATGGATTCTCATTTTTATCCACCTTGCCACCAATCGGGTGCAAAACCCCAGCGGCATACTTCTTCTTTTTTGATCGTTTAAGTAAAAGATACTTTCCATCTTTTCTTACAAAAATATTTGCGCAAACAACATTCTCATGAATATGTGGTTTTTGGTTAATAGGCATAAATTAATTATTTAATTAAATTTCCTCAATGGAGCGGGTAAGCGGAATCGAACCGCCACTTCTAGCTTGGGAAGCTAGCGTACTACCACTATACTATACCCGCGTATTATTTAATTTAGCCACTAACAAATTAAATATGGCAATCCACTAAAAGCGCCATGCGTTTATTGCTATATTGGCCAAACAATTGCTTATATTTATCCTGCCATTAAAATTGATTTATAATACATACTATGTCTCTTCTTCGTTATCATTTAATTTATTATCTATTGCAGCCTGTATATTCTTACTCATTTCGTCTTTCTCTTTTTTGACAGCCCTGAGGAAGCGATCCATGTCGTCAGTAACTATTTCAATCTGATAATCCTCAGTATTATCAAAATCGCTATATTCATACTTTACTTCCATAAACCCCAATAAATCGTCTTCTTTTATATCTGACTCTTTCAACTGATCTCCTATATTAGCAACGGATTTCCGCCGCCCAGTAGATTCATCTACCTCGTCATCTGTATCTTCAAATAGATGTTCAGTTCCTGATGTTGCCACGCTAATATCTCTGTCCTGTTTTAATTTGTTACTCACCAAAAACCCCGCTTCCGGATCTTGATATATGACAATATATTCTTCTCCATGATCAGACTGTCCCATGCTCACAGTCCCATAAAAATTCGACGAAGGGATAATATTATTATACTCTTCCAAATCTGATTCTTTTATTATAATTGAAGAAACATATTCAGTAGTCGAATCACCCCACCTATCTCCATAAGGATTAAATTTCTGCGCGACAGAACCAAGATCGGGAAATATTACAGCAATAGTTGATATTACCTCTTTATTCGTCTTTAATGCATTATTAAATTTCTCATTATGTTCCTTTTGTTTCTCTTGCGAAATATTTTTCTCATCATCTTCTACCTGGTCAAGCTCTTTTCTTAGATAATCAAGATTCTCGAGCTGAAAAACAAAAGCATTATTCTTCTCATCCCAAACAACATTATCCAAGTCAAAAGCCTCTTTGACTTTTCCTAGTAGTTTCTCTTGTTCGCTGTCCTTATTTTGAGAATCTCTTATTACTTTTGATTTATTGCCTTTTTCTATTTGTTTTTGTATTTCCAAATTTTTCCCTGACTCAAGCATATAGTTGATTAATTAAATATTAATATTTTCTTTATAACCCATTTTTTTGTGTATCTCATACATCATGCTATCTTGGCATGCCATAATAATTTGAAATTTTCTCCCAATCGCCTGGGACAATTCATCCAAATACTGCCAATCATCTCTTTTATCATAATACAAAAATACTACGCCATTCTCATTTTGCAACATACTTATCCCTTCTGATTTCATTTGCCCTATAAATTGTCCAAAATTTTCATATTTATCCACATCTATACTTAATCCAGCAAGTGCCGACCAATCACCCATTCTGGGCTCATCAATGCTTGCCCAAAATCTATCAGAGATCTTGTCCTCCAAGCCTGGAGCAACTTCTAATAACTTAACTTTTGATTCAGGGGTTAAGCAATATATCTCGCAACATTTATTAAGATTTAAAAAATTAAGATAGGCTTCATATCCTATGCTTTCATCATCCGACCAATCGCTCCCCATACTATCCACGACCTCAAGATCAGATCTTTTAAACCTAAAGACGAGATCACCATAGTCGGCCGCTTCACTTGGAAACGCAGTCACTGAAACCCTCTTCTTGTCCCCCCATTTATTAGGGTCCGTATTCATTTTCAAATCAAGTAACTGCTGAGAATTTGGATTCTTTCTCACGTCAACCATCACTTCGGGATAATTATCTTTTAAAAAATGAGACGGCAATCCATGGTAACCATGATCAATATCTTCTTGGATTTCAACTAATAATTTTTCAAGTGAATCATATATGATTGGGTTTTCAATTTTAGTTGCAGTCGGTAGCTGCTTGATAACAAATTCATCGCACTTAAGCCCATATCTTTCATCAAAATTTTTAGCCATGACTGTCTTTCTATATGTTTCAATATACTTCATCGTCTCTTGCATGTCATCGGGTTCTCGCAACAAAGATTCTATCTTACTTTGACAATCCTCAATGGAAATACTCGTTTCCAATCCTTCGGTGTCAACAACGCTTTCCTTTCTAAAAAAATCACGAAATCCCTTTTCGTCACTAATATCACCGGGCATAATTGTCACATTAGATCCAAGCCCTCCAATATCGTGCGCATCAGATGAATGGATCTTTTTTAAATTATATTTCTTCGCATATTCACGAATCTGTCCGCCATCCTCTTTCGAAATTGTTTGCCCACCACGAGTTGTCTCAATGCCATCCAACATCGGCCCTATTTCATCAATTAAATCATTGTCACCAAACGGATGGGGTTTAATAATTATACCATCCATAATTTTAACTTTTCTTAACACTTTTTGCAAAAAGTCAACATCGGTCTTGCTATCTTGTATAATTTTTAGAATCTCCTCAGAATGACCCGCTATATATGAACATGCTTTCTCACCATATACCACATACTCATGCCCCATCAAGCTAAGTTCCATTCCAACAAATACAGGAAAATCTTCAACCTTGCCTGCGGCCTCGGAAGTTTTTTCATAACTATCTAAATTCTCATGTGAATATTTTTTAAAGTCAACATGGTTTGAAACACAAAGACACCCCAGTCCAACCTCTTTTGCTTTTTCAACGGATTGGTTAAGGTCAATATGTTCTGGCGTTGGCTCTTCGTGGTTGTTTATAGAGTGAAAATGAGTATCCACTCTCATTATTTCTGGCGCCATGTTAATAAATTTAGTCTTAATACCGCTACGGGGAATCGAACCCCGGTTTCCAGGATGAGAACCTGGTGTCCTAACCACTAGACGATAGCGGCGCAATAATTAAGTCTTCAACCAATCTCCATATTGCCTCACCAGCAGTTCATCTGCCTTTTCCGGCTCTGCCATTACTTCTTTTACAATTTTCTCCATTCTCGAACCTTGAGACCCCTTAATTAAGATCAAATCACCTTCTTGCATCTTGTCTTGTAAAAACTTGCCAGCTTCTTCCACATTATCAAAACTATATATCCGATCCTCATTCATGCCATATTCTTTAGCTGCCATAACTGTATCAGTTGATCTCTCTCCAACTGTTATTAAATAGTCCACACCCATACTTGCTACGATCTCACCAACTTCTTTGTGTAACTCTTCAGTCTTCTTTCCAAGCTCAAGCATATCTCCCAGTACTGCAAATTTATCACCCGTGCACCGTAAATGCATCAGCACTTCCAATGCCGCCTTGACTGCTAAAGGCGATGAGTTATACGTGTCATCAATAATTTTTGTATTTTTAATACCAGCTAAAAGTTGTAATCTGCCAGGTATTGGCCTAACCTCTTTTAAACGAGTGGCGATTTGCAGTAAATTCATATCATAAAATATACCAACCGCACTAGCTGCTAAGGCGGCATATACCCCCGGCTTACCTAAAACGCGGGATAAAATTACTGGTACATGCGAACCATCCTGGCTTAATTTAAAATTCAACCCACCGTGCTCTTTATCCACATAAATATTTTCTGCTCTTAACTGTGCCTTGTCGCTCATACCATAACTCACTGTTTTAACTTTCGCTTTAGTCATCAGGCTAGCCACCTTATCATCATCAATATTTAAAACAGCACATCCATTTTCTTTTAAATAATCCAACATACTCCCCTTTTCTTTTAAAACTTGGTGTTCATCATCAAAAAACTCTAAATGGACTGCACTCACTGCCGTAATCACGCCTACTCTGGGTTTAGCTAATTTTGCTAAATATTGTATATCTCCCCGACGATCAGCTGCCATTTCAAGCACTAAGGCTTGTGGATATTTATCACTTTTCCAGACAATTAACCCTAAGGCTTTAAATACAACCAAAATCCACGCCAAAACTGAACGCCCTGGGTCCTGACTACCAATAATAGTCAAGGGTACGCCCGTTTCTGTGTTGTAATTACCCGTACTGGCTCTGACGCTAAATTTTCCTCTTAATACTTCAGCAATCGCCATTTTAGTTGAAGTTTTCCCCACGCTACCAGTTACTCCAACAACTTCCGGCTTATATCTAAAAAGAATAAGCTTGGATAATATTTTTAATATAAATACAACTGTTTTTTTCATATAATTAATACTCAGGTGGAACCTGATAATACTGTAGCAAAAAACCAGCCATCTTGGCAAAGGTTGGTGCTGCAGTTACCGCAGAGAACCTGCCCCACTTGGGTTTTGTTAATTTTACCATAATAACAAAGCGTGTATCATCCAAAGGCCCAAAACCCACAAATGAATGATTATTTTCATTTGAATATCCCCCTCCCAAAGGAGAAACAATCTCTGCGGTACCGGTTTTACCACCGATATAGTAACCGGGAACTTGCGCTTGGTTACCATGACCGTTCTTAACCACTGACACCAGCATTGCTTTCAATATATTAGAGGTTTTCGCATTAATCACTTGTTTGCCTGCTCTATCATCAGTAATTATACTTGTCTCACCATCACTTTCTTGAATATAGTCAACCAATCTGGGATAAACAAATTTACCTCCATTAACTACCGTCGCCATAGCCGCTGTCATCTGCAACGGCGTAACTGTGATGCCCTGACCATAAGAAGCAGTGGCTAAATAAATTTCCCCTCTTTTTTTTAAGGAGGATATATCCCCGCCAGCTTCTCCAAAAAACTGCTTACCAAAAATATCACCAAACCCAAAATTCTTGACATACTCATAATACTTCGCTTTCTCACAACTCAAAGCCACATGCACCGCCCCTGTATTAATCGAATTTTCAAGAATCTGGGTCATATTTACCTCTCCGAATTTTTCATTGTCTGCATTGCGAATTTTATGCCTACCAAATTTTATAAATCCTTCATCAACGTACGTATCATCCACTTCAACCGCACTCGTATCTAATCCAATGCCCATGGTTATTATTTTGAAAATAGAACCCGGTTCATACACATGGCTTACAGCCAAGTTACGAAAAACCTCAATACTTTCTGCCTCTCCATATTCATTAGGGTCAAAACTGGGATAATTAGCCAAAGCTTTAATTTCACCATTCTGGGGGTTCATTACGATGATACTACCATCTTCCGCTCCATAACCCTCTACTGCCTCTTTAATCACCTCATAAGCCCTGGTTTGAACTATCTTATCTAATGTCAATATAATATCAGCTCCATCTTCAGCTTGCTTAACCTGACTATCACCAACAGCGATTACCCTGCCTGAAACATCCTTAGATCCCAAAAGCTTTCCTTTCTCCCCTGCTAATTCATCTTGAAAATATCCTTCAACGCCATACTGTCCCTTTCTCTTATAGGTACTGTGGCCATAAAAGCCAGATACATGGGAGGCTGCTTCCTTAAGCGGATAATAGCGCTCCCATTCAGGAGTAAAGTAGACTCCCACCAAATTGTTAGCCTTCACCTGTGCAACCTGGTCATCATTTGCCCGATGCCAAATAGGCTCATAGGGATCATTCTCTTTTTTAACTTTATTAAATATTTCATCTTCAAGTACTGACCTCAGCTCATCGTCGATTTCAAAGACTGATGCTAACGCCCGCGCAGTCCCTCGCGGATTGCTAATCTCGCTTGGCACAGCATACACTAAATTTAATTTACGGTTAATAGCCAAAGGCGCCAGTTCTTTACTGGCGTCTTGGTGAATATATATCTCGCCCCTGCTTTGCAAAATCTCTTTATCAAGCTTATATTGCCCAGAAGCAACAGCCTGGTAATAGTCACCATTAATAATTTGTATATAAAACAACCTAACGATAAACAATGCACCAGCAACAAAAAAAACTACCAAAAGTAGTCTCATCCGATCATTCAAAAATTTTTTCGCAAATCCACGCATGTTTTATGCTCTTAAATTAGAAAAACAACTTATCTAACGCGCTGCCAATTCACCACTTACAGTATTCAAATAATCAACCTCTTGACTACGTACCATTTTCATCTCTCCAGCTGCCTCCTCAACTCGCGTAATAGCCCGCAATTCAATATTCATTACCTCAAGCCGCTGATTACTATTTTTTAAATCAACTAACTTATTATCCAGATCATTTATAACAAAACCCCCAGTAGCACCTATGTTAATAATAGATAAATAATATCCAACAGAACATACCACTAAAAAAACCAAAGCAACCATTAGTATATTACAAGACATGCCGGCTTTCTCACCGCGACACATTATCTTATTCTTAATTTTTTTAGTAATATATTTTCTTTTATTCATTGTATTTAATTAATTTTTTCAACCACTCTCATCTTCGCACTTCGGCAACGAGGGTTTCCCCTTATTTCCTCCGTGCTTGGTGCAATTGGTTTTTTGGTCAACAATTTAACTTGGACTTCTTCACCCCTAGAAATCTCACGAAAATATCGTTTAACGATTCTGTCTTCTAAAGAATGGAATGATATTATAGCCAGTCTGCCACCAGTAGCCAAAATATCTACTGCCTGGGGCAATAAAGCAATTAAATTATCCAGTTCGCTATTAACTTCAATGCGCAATGCTTGAAAAAATAAAGTAGCTGGATGTATTCTTCTGTTTCCTGATCCAAACTGATTAATTACATCCACTAAATCTCTTGTTGTCTCAAATTTCTTCTTTCTTCTTGCTTGGACTATGGCACGAGCCACCCGCAGGCAACGAGCATGGGGAACTTCTCCAAAGTCTTCAAATATCTTAATTAATGTTTTCTCTTGATACCTATTTAATATTTCAGCCGCTGTCAATTGCTGGCTATTGGGATTAAACCTCATATCCAACGACTCATCCCGTAAAAAACTGAATCCACGCGCCTCAGAATCTAATTCAATTGACGAGAGACCCAGGTCGCATAAAATACCACTAACTGCACAAGGAAAAAACTGTTCATAAATTTTCTTTAAATTCTTAAAATTATCATTTATTAAAGTTGTTCTTGATTGAGTATCATTAATATCAGCGTTAGGATTCTCATCAATCCCTAATAATTGGCCATCGGGGCTGGTTCTCTCAAGGATTGCTCCGGCATGTCCGCCACCGCCATAGGTGCAATCTATATAATGCTGGCCAGACTTAGGCTCTAAATATTCTAGAACCTCATTTAAAAGTACTGGCTTGTGTATTGTTTGGTTCATAATACTATATTCCCAATTCCCCCATACCTTCTGCAACTTTCTCCACATTCTGCTCAGACTTATTCTTATACACTCCCCATTTCTCTTCATCCCAAATTTCAATACGATCCAATACTCCCCCTACAACCACTTTCTTTTTCAGTCCTGCAAATTTCTTTAAATACTCTGGCACAAGAACTCTGCCTAGCTTATCCAACTTTACTTCCATAGCCCCCATTAGCATCATTCGAGAAAAACTACGCGCAGCTGATTGGCTCAAGGGAAGAGCAGAAATCTTTTTTACTAACGTTTGCCAGTCTTTTTTAGTAAAAAGGAATAAACAGTTATCAAGTCCTCGAGTAATGACTGCTCCTTGCTTTAAATCAAGCCTAAACTTAGCAGGTATTGCCAGCCTATTTTTGTTATCCACAGTATGTAAATATTCGCCCAAAAACATTGGTCTTTAACACATTAGCTAATATTTGGGGAAATAATTAGGTAAATTAAAAAATAGGATGGAATCCATAGCCTATTTTTCCACTTCATACCACTTTTCCCCACTCTACTTATATTATATACCACATTGACCCAACCTACAACACTTAGGGTTGTGGATAAAAAAGAATTAAAAAAGCGCAGGCTTCCTGCGCTTAAACGTTTCTGTGTATGAGAAGTTTTTATCCCTTCTCCTTATTGTCTTTGTCATCTATAACTAGCGGATTTTTGAAATTGATTATACAACTGAATATTATTGAAAATTTTGCAATCATATATTTATTGGTTGGTTTCACAAGGTTGATTAACTACTTAGTTTTACAGAGGATTAATAACAAACAAAGCATTGATTTTTGTACCGCTAGACCCGTTAGCCATAAATGATAAATTTTAAATAAATAAAGAAGGAATAAAAATTTGGGTTAAAAAATTTTTTACTCAATATTATTTTATAAAATGAAAAGTTTTTTTACCTTATACACAGTATTAAACGACGCATGACGCAGGCCCAAAAAATATGTTTATAATTTTTCAATAATGTAAAAAATAGGAATTTTTATTTTTTTAGCTAGTATTAGCGTTTAAATTTGCTATTGACAAAATTTTTATTTAGTGGTATTATAAAGATAATAAAATCAATACAAAATCCTACCACTCTCCACACTCCCTACGCTCCCCACGTCCTGCATTAACCCCCATTATTTCTCTCTCCCCATTCTTCACATTCAACTCTTTCTACTCCTCCTGTTTCTAAATAGCAAACAGGAATGTTCCACAAAAACACAATAAACTAAACTAAATCGACCCCCTCATTTTTTGGGCAGAACTTTGAAAAAAGGTCTTTCCGAAAAAGGGGTCGATTTTTGTTTTACTCTAATTTACTTCAACGCCCTCAGCAACTTCTTGCTCGGCTTGTTTTCTAATTTCGCCGTCAGAACGGTTCTCGCCTGGATTGTTTTTGATCGCTGCCACCTTGGCCTCGATAGCCGCTTCTTTTCCTGCTTCTGGATTTGGAGATCCTTCACACATATGGTTGTAGTTAGCTAATAAAAATTTTGTTATTTTTAATAGGATTGACCTTTATTTAATCCTAACATGTGATTAAAAAAATAAAAACCTCTATTATAAAATTATAAATATATTTTCTGGGCAAGTAATATGTCCGCCTAAAACAACATATATAAAATATAAATTATCTTTTCTTGGGTTTACTGATATTCGGCTCTTGTCCATACTCGGGTATTACACTCACAAACTTATTACACTTTTTTAATTTTAACAATCCTTTTTCTATTGTCTCCCCATCCATTATGCCAACCACTGGCACTCCCAAGGCAAAGGCCAGTGTATTAGCCGTTGTTACACCGATCCTAATTGCCGTAAAACTTCCCGGACCCTTGGTTACTACAACCCCTTCTATATCATCTTTCTTCTTTTTTTTACTTCTTAAAATATTTTCAATACCAACCAACAATTTTTCTGACTGTTTATACTCTGCTGCTATACTTCTTTTAATTAAAAACTTGCCCTGCTTATTAATTAAGGCCAATACAATCTTTTTATTATTAGCTGTATTTATGTATAGAATCATATTTTTATTCTTTTATACTCCCCTTCTCCTAATCTACCCAATTTAATATTCCCGACCCTGACACGCTTTAAATCAATCACCTCATACCAGCATTTTTCTGCCATTCTCTTAACCTGTCTCTTCCAGCCTTGATGAAGAATAATAGAAAACTTTTTATCATCGATCTTTTCAATTTTATCCGCCTTAGCGAACCCTTCCTTCAATCTAACGCCTTGTCTCATTTTTTTCAAAAAATCATCATTAATATTCTTGCCAACCTCCACCTCATACTCTTTCTCATGCCAAAAGCTAGGATGCATCATCTCGTTGGCCCTTTGACCATCATTGGTCAAAATTAAAAGACCCCTTGAATCCTTGTCAAGGCGTCCCACTGGAAAAACTCTTGGGCTTTTGGGCAAAAGATCAACTACCTTCTCCGGGGCATGTCTGTCAGCCAAAGTGCACACATATCCCTTAGGCTTATTTAGGATATAGCAAACCTTTTCTTCTGCTTGAAGTATTTTATCACCAATCTCAACCTTGTCCTTCTTTGTATCAACTTTTTGGCCTAATTCTCCTAATTTGCCATTCACTTTAACCTTGCCTTGTTTAATTAAATCCTCGGCCCCTCTTCTTGAGCATCTGCCTGACTCGGCTATAGCTTTTTGTAAATAAACTTTATTTTGCATAATAAAAGGCGCTTATCATCTAGCGCTTACAATTAAACTTTTCTTCTCAGTTTTTCATACTCCACAACACTCAAATCAATATCGCGCAATATTTCTCGAATAATACCAACCCCCAAATCTCTATTGCCATGTACTGGAACCGTGGCACTCTTACCACTCGTCTCATTAAAGAAAAACTGATGACTCCCCTTGCTACGAATCGAGACAAAGCCCAAAAAGCCCAAAATCTTAATCATCTTTTTAGCTGAAATTATATTAAATTTTGGCATATTATTTAGCGAATTCCAAACTTTGAACACCTATAAACTGATTTTGAGACACTTTATGTTTAAAAAGCTTTTCTTCAACCTCAAGACAAAGATCAACCACCTCTTCCAAATTCTTATACAACTCTGGAAGAGTTTTAGCCTGCGTATAACAACTTCGAAGATCTGGAACACGACCAACGTAATATCCACTTTTATCTCTCTCAATAATTACTGGGAAACTATATTTTTTCTTATGCTTAGCCATATTACTGCTAATTAATTATATACTATGTATATCACACTTAACACAAAAAAACAATCTTACAAATATTTTCCAATCCATCCCAAAACTTTCTCACTAATCTCTTTTAAATGGTTCTCTTCTTTAGGCGAATGTGGCACTCCAGATATAACTATCATTTCTTTCTCAGAACTTATATTGTCATACATTTCTTGTGTAGATTCCATGGCTGTATTATCCCCGCCGTCCTTGCCAGTAATTACCAACACTGGACACTTTAAACGCCTCACCGCTTCCTCATTATTATACTTCAAACCATCTTTATAAAAATTGTAACTAATCTTGAAATCAATATCCTTATGTCCACTATGAATTACTTTACTGCCTTCTCTTTCCCAGCTTTCTAAATCCCGATTCATATTCTCCTTAGCCCAATTATATGTTGGCTCGTGCAAAATGAGCAACTTAATACTTTCGTTAGTACTTGCTTCCAAAAAAGCCACCATACCGCCCATACTAGTACCAAGTAGACAAAGCCTGTCCTTATCTACTCCGTCCAACCCTATTACATAATTAATTACACTTTTTAAATCATTTAGATGACCACTTGGTGTACATTTGTAAATATCACCACCGCTTTCTCCTAAACCATTTGTGGCATCAAAACGAACAGCAATCAAACCCTCTTCACTGAATCTTTTGGCCCAATACTCAATATACCCCATTTTGCTAAAGCCCTTAAAGCCATGTAACAAAATTACAGCAGGCTTTTTCTTACCTGCTTCTATTCCATCAACTATTCCCGCTATTTTCTGCCCCTTCTTATTTTTTACCTCAAATTTCTCTTGCATAATTCAAAATTTACTGTTTTCCCCGCAAAATTTCCGCTTCCTTAACTACGTCGTTAAAATCTTTGTCTGACTCTTCCTCTATTTTCTTCTTAGACCGCAGCTTAAGTGCTTCATTAAACTTTTTTAAAAAACTGTCATGTTCGCAATACTGGTCTTCAACATATTGGCTTCTTGGATATTCAATATCATTCCACGTCGAAATATCAGCCTCAATATGTTGCAATCTAACTTCCAGCCGATCCAATGCCCGTATAAACTTAGCCTCAAGCGTCTCACGTGATTCAAACTCCTCCCATAAAACTAAAAAATTATCCATTGTCTCAGACTTATACTCCTCTTTCCAATCTTTCATATTTTTTCTCTCCTTCCTTGGTTGATCTTCTTTTTGCGGACGCAAAAATGCAGGCACATCCCCAATCTCAATCTCGTTTATATCATGCACTACGGCCATCTTTAATGATTTCTCTAAATTTACTTTATTCTCTAAATATGGTGCAAACATAATAGCCATAAGACTCACTCGCCATACATGCTCAGCCACACTCTCATGCCGCCCATTAGATAACCAGCTATGCCTCATCTCTTTCTTTAATTTTTCAGCCGAATGTAAAAATTTAAATATTTTATCTATATCCATATATTATGAGTCTAATTTATCAAGCACCACAATCTTTTTACCTTCCATAATTTCAAATAAAAATTTGTCAGTCAAAGCATTTCTAAAATTAAATTCTTTTTGAGAAAAGATTGTAAAGCGCAAAGGTTTTTCAAATATCCTCTCCATGCTATTTACCACTCGCTGCATTTTCAACTTAGAAACATTACCTACTGCCAAAATATCTGTACGCACGTGGTTATCACCTACAAAAATACCAGTTAAAACTAATAACTTAAGGCCTCCCACATTCTTTAGTTTATCAATCGTTTTCTCATCAACTAGTAATCTTGATTTAAGCATCAAATCCTTAAGCTCTTGGAACAATGTAAAATTCTTATTAGCCTGATAATATTTCCTCTTCTCCTTTTTGTCTTTAGCAATCCCCTCTTCTGATAAATCTATCTTTTCCCATGGTACTTGGGTTATAATACCAATTTTCTCCAAGTTGATTATTTCTCTCCTTATTGAATTTATATTCTCCTTTAAATCACGAACAATACCACGAGTATAAAAACACTCATTTACCTTATTAAAAAACAAATTTAGTAATTTTACTCTAGTTTTAGAGCCAAATAGATTTTCTAGCATAGTTTAAGAATTAATTTAAAAGCCTTAATTAATTTTCTCTCTTTCTGACTTCCAGTATAGTACAAAGCTCATTTGTTGTAAAATCGATTAGCTGATATAATAAAAATAGGAAAAATTGATCATTTATCCTATATATTTATGATATATAAATTAAGAGCTGACAAGCTGACTGCCCAAAACTTAAAAACTACATCTAAATCAGCTATTTACATAGCCCCTGAGGATTTGGCTGGAGATTCAAATCTTGGCCAACTTTTTATAGTAGCTGAAATCAATTCCAAAGAAAAAAAGGTGCCTCAAATGCTTGACCAGACTATCAAGGAAATGAGCGAGTACTATTATCATTCACCCACTAAAAACGCCGAAGCAGCTCTTGAAACCACCTGTCAGTATTTCAATGAAAATATAGGAGATATAACCGGTAAAAAAACAAGCTGGGTAAAAGACAAATTCCATATACTGGTAGCTACCATTCAAAACAACAGTCTAACTCTTGCCAGCCAGGGTAATATAAAGGTATGGCTTTTCCGCAAAGGCAAAATGCATGATATAACTTTGGATAGTGCGGATAAAAAAAAGACCGCCAGTAAAAAAATGCTGTCACATCTAGTCTCTGGCCAACTAGAAAACAATGATTCTCTAATGATGACCAGTAAAACCATATTTGATTATTTTGCTGATGACAAAATAAGACAAACCATAACTTCCCTAGCCCCCACTCAAGCCTGTGCCTTCTTTAAAAACACCGTACTTGATTACAAAGTGCCCATTGACTTTAATACTGTTGTTGTAAAATTCTCAGCCAGCAAAAAAGAAATCCAAGCGGCCAGCGCACCTGTAGTAGATGTCTTATCTCAAGACAAAGAAAAACAAACCATGGAATTTACTCAAAAAAAATCTGTCCTTAAAGCTGCGCTAACTCACGCCAAAAAAGTTACTCAAGCGACCACCTCAAAAATGTCAACTACGGTTAATAAATTCAAATCAAAAAAACCACCAATTGGAATTATTAAAGAAAAAAAAGAAAACACAACACCTCAACTACAGACAAAGGATAAACCCGCAGAAGAACCAAAAAAATTCAACCTATCTAAACACCGACTTAAAATTGCAATCCTAGTTATAGCAATCCTCTTTGTATCAAGTCTTTTTTTGGTAAACCAAAAAAAGGAAAAACAAACCGAAATTGCGAATATTGAAAAAACCGTTAATCAAATTAATGATAAAATTAACGCCTCTGAGGCTGCGCTTATCTACAAAGATGAATCTAAAGCTCAAAAGCTACTCTCAGAAGCTCAAAGTCTTCTTTTTTCTCTGCCACAAGGGACACACCAAGAGCAGTATGAGTACCAGCAACTCGAAAAAAGTATTCAAGAACGCATCAACCAAATCTATCACATCACTCAAATCGACAGCCCACAGCACCTAGTTTCCCTGCAAGAACTCATGGGAATTTCTTCCAACTTATTCTTAAAAAATACAAATCTCTACTTTGCCTCAGGCAAAGCTGTCTACAAGGTTGACCCAGAAAACAAAACCTCTACTAAAGTAGCTGATATTGCAGAGCAAATTCATCATATTATAGATTTTGACAAAAACCATCTCCTACTTTACAGCAACCACAACAAAATATTCTTGTTTGACATTACAAATAATACGAACCGACGTTTATCATTTAGTCTTCCAAAGGAAGACTCTCAAATCTCTGGTCTCGACTCCTATGCTAAAAAACTCTATCTAGCTGTCAATAATGAAGATCAGGTGTATAAATATACATATAATACTGATGGATTTTCAAACCCTACTCAATGGCTCGTAGAAGAAGTTGAGTTAGAAAATGCAAAAAATCTTAACGTTGATGGCAATATATGGATAGCCAAAAACGACGGGCAAGTAGTAAAACTCTTTAAGGGTAAATCAGAAAATTTTAAAATAACAGGAGCTCACCAACCAATTTCAAACAATACCGAATTATATACCAACGAAAGCCTGTCTAATCTCTACATGCTTATTAGCCAAAACAACCGCATTATAATCTCGAACAAACAAGGTTCGGTTGGTAAAAATATTCTTATCCCAAGTCTTGATCCACTCATGTCAATTTCCCCATCATCTGACGAAAAAACACTTTACTTACTCACACAAAAAGATATTTACGCTATAGACATATAAGCCAACATTTTTATACACCAAAAAACTCGCTATTAATAGCGAGTTTTTAGATTGAGAAATAAATTTTATTTCAAATTAACAGCTGCTCCAGCGTCTTCCAATTTTTTCTTGATTTCTTCAGCTTCTTCTTTTTTAACTCCTGCCTTAACAACCACTGGTGCACTTTCAGTTATATCCTTGGCTTCTTTCAAGCCTTTTTCTGTTACTTCACGCACAACCTTAATAACACCAATCTTATTATCTCCAAATGCAGCAAGTTCTACATCAAACTCGCTTTTTTCTTCAGCAGCAGCCTCACCAGCTCCACCAGGCATAGCAGCCATGGCCATCGGAGCAGCAGCTGACACGCCAAACTTATCTTCTAGGATAGAAACAAGTTCTGATAAATCTAGCACAGACATTTTTTCAATCTCTGCAACAATTCCTTTAAATTTCTCAGGAACCTCAACGCTCTTTTCTTCTTTTTTTTCTTCAGCTTGAGGAGCTACGTCTTTTTTCTCCTCTACTGGTTTTTGTTCATCTGCCATATATTTTTCCTTTCAACTCAACTCATTGTTGAGCGATTATTTATAATATTTAAATCTTATTCTTTAGATTCTTTAATGCCATTTAAAACATTAACTAAACCTCGTAAATTACCAACCATTACATTTACTAGTCCATTCAATGGTGCTTTTATAGTGCCAATGGTTTTAGCAATTAATTCTTCCTTGGAAGGCAATTTTGCCAAAGCCTCAACTCGTGCCTTATCAATCCATTTACTTTCCAACATTCCACCAGCAATCTGCATACCCTCATTATCTTTAGTAAACTTAGCTAAAATTCTAGCTGGCGCCACCTCGTCATCTTTCGAAATTGCAATAGAAACATTACCTGACATATCACCCACATTAGCCTCATCAAACCCCATTTTCTCAAATGACTTTCTAAGCAAGGTCTTTTTAATCACTCCATACTCAATATTCTCTTCATATAGCTCTTGACGTAATTTTTGATCTTCATTTACCTTTAACTGAGTAAAAGCAGTCAAAGCAACTGATTTGGCCTCCTTAAGATCTTTAACTAGTTTTTCTAAAACTTCTTCCTTTTGTTGTCTTGTTTTAGGCATATTTTTATAGAATTATTAACAAAAAAACTGCGTTTTACCGCAGACTATATACAAAAATTAGTATATATTCCTCGGCAGGTCTTATCTTCTAGCTAATTCTAGCCAAAATGCCCACTATCTGCGGAAATACTTTATTAACTTATTTGTAGTATAACAAGTACCCCATTTTATGTCAAATTAACCATAACTACTCCAATTATCATCAAAGCTAACGCCGCCAATTTCAACACCAAATTCCTTGCATCCATTTCCTCTTTAAGTAATTTTGGATAAAATACAGAAATCGCTGAAGCTATAATAAATACAAATAAAATCTGCCAGCCTTCCATGGCAAACACCAGCGCTGTAGCCCCCAAAGATAACGCCCAAACATTTAAAAGAATTCCCAAATTATCAAAAATAGCAATACCACATATTGTACCAGCTGTCCCCTTTTTCAAATTTTTAATTTCATTCTTAAATTCTCCTGCAAATTTCTTTGAAATAAACATGGGTAAAGGGGCGAGTACTCCCAAAAGAGAAAACCAAACAAAAGCCGAGGAGAAAGGCATGAATTTAGTAATATATCTAAATAACACTCCATACACCGCATAACCCAGTGTTGCCACAATCATATATGGTAATGCTTTTGAAAAAGCAATCCCCTTTCCTTTAAAATGCAACGAAGCCAAAGCTCCCCCTGAAATTAAAATTCCAAGAGCAATTATTTGATTTAAATTCAGTCTATCCCCTATGGCAAACCAACCAATAAACAAACTAAATACAGGAATTAACTGCCACCAAATATTGATTCGGGATATCTCTTCCATGGTAACCGCTTTAATATATGGTAAGGCAGAATAAAAATTAATCAAAGCCAATAAAACAAGCCAAAGAAAAATAGACCAACTAGGTATGGCTAGGTTTATAAAAGGAATTAAAAAAATGGCTATTACACCTAAAAAGGCTAGCCATGTCATATACACATAAGGATTCTTCACCTTATTCTCCACCACATACTTATCCCCCACATTCACCCATGCCCAAAAAAAATGAGCTAAAATTGCTATAAATATCCAAGACATATTATATTGCCTTCCTATTTTTTAGTTCAGCCACAATAGCATGATAAAAAGACGGGTGAAGATTCCATTCTTGTTCAGCGCCTTCATTCACCCACTTAAATAATTCATCGTCCTCAGCTTTCAAAATATTTTCCTGCCTTAACTTTATGTTTCCTGGCTTAAAAGAAGAAGCGTCTGTATCAGCAAGTCTCGCTAAAAACAGTAGCATATCTTTTAAATGCTGCTTATCTAAACTAACACCGTCAGACGAATTTGACCTCTCAATTGGCATTTCTAAAATTCTAGCTTTGTTCATAATTTGCTCTCTATTTTATCGAATCAAAAACCACTCCATGGGTAACTAAAATTATGACAGCGATTACTAAAGTTATCACCAAATAAAGAAAAGCAAACACTATAATTTTCCATTTATCATCGTACATATAATTAAAACTATCTTACTTTTATTATATATACCATTACGCAATAAAGCAAACAAAAAATCCAGCTGTATCAGCTGAACATACAAATTGGCTCCGGCACTGCGACTCTAACTTGTTATTATTTAGCTAATATTATTGGAAATAAATTATTCTGTAGCCATCCTTATCGCGCCACATTTATTTTCCGCCTGTTTCACAATTTCAAAAATATCATCAATTTCTGGCTCGATAGCCTTGATAATTTCTCCGGTCTTTAATACTGCCGTTACTTCCAAATTATGCGTCTGCATAATTGAAACAACCTGACAATTTTGAACTGCCTGTACTATCATTTTTCAATTATTATTTACTGTTTCAATAAACACGCGTCCGTCAGGCAATGCGCATTGCGGTGGACTTGATTTCATAATAGAAAGACCAGCCTCTACGCAATCATCGAAACTTTGAATTCTTTTTAATAATTGCTGGCAAATGTCCCAACTGGCAGTATCACTTTTGGGTAAACAATCCATCAATTGCTCTTTGACGTCGCTCAACGAATCCGGACTAGTTGTTTGTGTAAAAGTAACCCAACATTTATGATTCAGACAGGCCGCCTTGGTATTACCACAAGAATCGCTCAATTTTCCAGTCGAAGGAAATGAATTTATCAAACTCATAATTCTGTTTGTATTTTCTTTATTCACAACGATCGCGCAGCCGAATGGTGCGCGATTGGCGACAATCTCACAATCAAAATCCTGATTACATTCCCCTGCCCGACTAATCTGATATGAGATATGTGATTTTTTGACCGGCAGGAAAGAAGTAAAAATCAATATTAACAAAATCAATGATCCAAACAAGAATAAAGTGGTATTTATTTTTTTAGCCTTTAATTTTTGATTGATAAAATTGATAGCAATATAAACTAAGGCAAATATCACTAAATATAATAAATAATTGAAAATAGTATAGTGCCATAAACTACCCGGGTTAAAAATCCATTTATCAATTGTAAAACCATCCAGCGCATCTTTGATTTGATGGATTAAAAATGGATAAGGCCAGCCGTATAAACTGCTCATGATTGTACCGCCGATTTTTATTCTAAAAATCGATAACGAAAAAAATAAAACTAATAATGGCCCAATAAAAACAATTATCTTGTTTAATCTGTTTTTGTATAAAGTGTAAAAGCCCTTTAAGACGATGCCCAAAAGTCCACCTAAAAAAGTAACGAAAATAAACACAAGTCCAATCATCAGTCTGTCTTTGTTCCACAGTTCAGAAAAAGGGATTGGTGAATCATAAATTAAATGTGTAAGTGCATACATGCGCAAAAAGTTTAGGATCATTAACAATGAGCCAAAAATAGCCGAGCCAACAATTAATTTACTTAAAAATTTATAAGCTCGACTCTCTTTTTGTACCCAAACTAAAAAACACCCAGCCAAAACTAAGTAGCTAATAAATGCCCACTCAAATTCATCCACCCAAAAACTGACTATGGAGATAATAATCACCAAAATAATTGATACTAAAATGATTAGTTTAAAATTTTTCATATATTTCTATTATACCATAAGTCAAGTTTGGTTAATATTTTTAAAAATAAACTCATGCCAGACAGAGATGGGAATAGAACTGCTGTTTTTATCTAAGGTATATAATGTACCCATCCTCTAGACAACTGTATTTGGTGAATTATGATACAATAA
>CAZNIO010000008.1:0-58633 GCA_964573135.1 uncultured Gammaproteobacteria bacterium | reverse complement strand
GTTTTTTTCTCAACGTGGCCGGTAATATTACCAATAACGGAACATGGAATAATTACCGGACTTATTTAATTACTAATCAATCGAGGCAAATTATTACTGCTAACCCTATTGAAAGCGAGGTAGTATTTGATCAAAGTTTTGAGATAATAGGTAGCCCTTCATTTTATGATTTAGATTTTAATGACCAAACAATTACTTTAAATTCATCGGAGCAAGCCATTACTATTTTAGAAACTATAAAACTTCCTGGTACAATTGTTGGGCAAGGTAGCTTGGTTTTTGCTGATAATAGTTCTGTGGCCGGTGATGTGATTGCTCCCACAGTTATTTTTGCTCCAGGTAACCAAAAAATCGGTGCAACTATCACCGCTGACCAAATTATATTCAAAGGCCCAGGCCAGAAGAATTTTATTAATACTACGCTTAACGGCTCTGTAAATATTGAGCAAGGTACTATAGTTCAGAATTATAGGAATCCCTATGGTGCCTATTTCTATACCTTAACTATTGATGGAGAGATTGTTAATAACGGTACTATCCAAAGTAACTATTATGGTTTTTTTCTCAACGTGGCCGGTAATATTACCAATAACGGAACATGGAATAATTATCAGACTTATTTAATTTGGGATGAAGTGGCAGGAGCTACTGATTATCAGCTTCGCTTGTCATCAGATAATGATATTTGGCTTGAGCCCATTATTCTCTCACAAGCTAAATACAATATTACAGATATTTTAACCCAAGTTTTTTATTGGCAAACAAGAGCTAACGTGAATGGTAATTATACTGGCTGGTCAGAGACAAGATGGATTAATGGAACAGATGAGTCCGAATTAGAACCGGTTATTCTTATTCCAGGTATAATTGCTAGTTATTTAAATCGGGATGATCAAGATAAGGATGAAATTTGGTTGAATTTAGATAAAATGCTTATATCTAAAAGTGATGATTATTTAGATGTATTAAAGCTAAAAGAGGATGGATATCCAGATGCAGAGATTTTTGCTTCAGATATAATTAGAAAAATATTATTTAAGGAATATTGGCAAGGATTAATAGAAGAATTGGAATCTGAGGGGTATATCGAAGATGTTAGCTTATTTGTTTTTCCTTATGATTGGCGTCTTGATATTGACTGGATAGCCGGTGATCCGCCGGTGCCGGAAGTCGCTAATTTGGAAAATGAAATTGGATTAATTTTAGCACAAACCGGAGCGCAAAAAGTAAATATTATCGCGCATAGTATGGGAGGGTTGGTGGCTAAAAGGTATATGGTCAAATATGGCTCACAGTCTGTGAATAAATTCATCGATATTGCTACGCCACATATAGGCGCACCAAAGGCATTTAAGATTTTGGAGTATGGGGATGATATGGGTTTGCATGTTGGCAAAATATCTCTTTTAAATTCAGATAGAATTAATCAAATTTCTCAAAACTTTCCTTCTATATACCAACTTCTCCCCAGCAGACAATATTTTACTCAAGGAGATTCGGATCTTGGCTCATATATAGCAGATGTTTATGATTTGGATAATAATCAATTAAAGGGCAATTTGAATTTTGATCAGTCAATTGAATTCATGAGGAACACCGGCAGGAATGATTTGTTACTTGGCTTTAATGATAATCTACATAATACTATTGATAGTTATACCCCACAATTTGATGGTATTGATACATATAATATAATTGGTTGTGGCCAGGCGACATTGGGTAAAATTTATGTGTTGAATAAGGAAAAAACTGGAGAATATGAATATGGACTTAAATATATTAACGGTGATTCCACCGTGCCTTTGGGCAGTGCCGAGGCGATGTTTTCTAGTCAGAAAGCTTATCTCAAAAATATTGCTCACGCTGAAATGCCGAGCGCAGATGGTGTCAAAGAGTTAATTATATCTATTTTGCAAAATGAACAAGAGAATTTTAATTTTTCCGGCTATTCAGACTTAAACCAAGATAATGGTATTTGTTCATTTAACGGTACACAAGTAAGTTTACATAGCCCCATGACCCTACATGTTTATGATGAAAGTGGCAATCATTTAGGGCCAGATGAAAACGGAGATATAGAATATGGTATTCCAGGCGCTGAATATGATGTTATTGACGGTAATACATTTGTTTTTTTACCAGATGGCTTAAATTATACTGTTAAGGGCGAGGCGGAAAGTCAGGGTCAGTTTAATGCAAGAATCCAAGACATAGAAGAGGGAGAATATACTCAAACTGTCTATTACAATCAAATACCGATTGAAACCGAGAGTACTAATATTGGAATAGAGCTAGATAGTTACATTATGCGAATTGATCAAGATGGTGATCAGGTTTTCGAAGACCAATTGGAGCCGGATTCTATTCTTGATCAAGAAGAGTCAGCTGATACAATTAGACCCGAAACAACCATCGATATTTCAGGAGACAAAAATGAAGATGATAAATATATTACAGATGTTGAAATAGAGTTAATTGCCGAGGACGATCAGGGTGGTTCAGGTGTCTTGATAACGGAGTATAGTTTTGATAATCAGATATGGCATGAATATTTAGAGCCAATTATTTTAGATGAGGATGGTAATTATGTTTTTTACTATATGACAACTGACAGAGCAGGGAATGTTGAGGAGGTGAAACAATTAGAGTTCGTGATTAGTAGACCAATTGCTATAGATGATTTAATAGGGAAGATAAGGCAATTTTATATTGATGGTAAAATCACTAAAAAACACGTTAAAAACAGTTTAATAAGGCAGTTACAAAGAATACAAAAACAAATTAATTTGCATGAAAAGAAGTTAGCGAAAAGAGAAAAGCAATTGGAGTTGAAAATGGAGAAATGTTTGAAGAAAAAAGATCAAGCCTATTGTGACAGAAGAGTGGAGAAAGTCTTTAATAGAAAGACCGAAAGATTAAAACAAATTCGTCAAAGATTTATCCAGATACAATATAGTCTTATCTTAAAACAACTTAAGCATTATGATAGAAGGAATTGGATAGACGATGAGGTTTATGGTATTATTAAAAGTGATATTGAATATTTAAAAACTAATTAAGAAATACATGTTATTTAAAAGTAAATCCATTTTTTATTTTATTTTATACGTTATTATTTTTATAGTAGCACCTTTCCTATTGTTGTTATTTACAACATTTCTGGGAGATTTTAGCTATTATTTGAAATATTTTGTTTTGATTTTACCATTAAGCTTCTTGCTTTACTTAGTATTTAATAAATTGGTATTCAAAGAGAAATTTGATGAGTATAAAACATTTGTAAAAATGTATTGGTTGATTTTCGTGTGCTTATATATAGTCACGTTAATTAGCTTATATTTGCTCATTGTATTGGCTTTCAAAAATTCTAATTTTTTAAGTTTTTAAAAATATCAAAAATAATTCATAAATTAATTCTGTGGATATATCTAGAAAAAATTAGAAGATAGAAAGATACATGAGCTTTATGAGGATTAGAGATGGGGCATCATTGAAAAATTCCGGATTTTATTAAATATTTGGGATTTTTTTATTGGCAGTTATTTATTGTTAGATATCTTTACATATATATTTGACAATATTTCTTTACACTTATATAATATAAATATAAATTAAGATTGTGGACATTTTATGATTAATAAATTAGCACAAACAATTAAAAAATTGCGTTTGAAGAATGGGTTTTCACAGGAATATTTAGCGCAGGAGCTTGGAATTTCACGCCCTACTTATATACAAATTGAAAAAGGTGAGCGAGAACTGACTGTTTCAGAAGCTAAAAAAATAGCTTCAATTTTTAGTATAACATTAGAAGATTTATTGCAAGACAGAAATTTGGTAATTAAGGTTGATTTTGAGAAAGAAAAAGAAGTAAAAAAGACAGTAAAGCCAGAAATAAGGGTTAGTGTACCCCAAAAGAATTTAAAGAAATTTAAAGAGATTTTATTATATATATTAGAAAAAATTGGCGCTAAGCCAAATATTGGTGAAACAGCGCTGTATAAGATATTATATTTTATAGATTTTGATTATTATGAAAAATATGAGGAACAATTGATTGGTGCTACCTATATTAAAAATCGTTATGGTCCAACACCGATTGAATTTAAAAAAATAATTGATCAGATGCAAAGTGACAAGGAAGTAACCAAGGTCAACAACAAATATTTTCAGTATGAACAAAAAAAGTATTTGCCCCGTCGTGAGCCGGATTTAAGTAAGTTGTCAGCCCAAGAGATTACGCATATTGACGGGGTATTAGATCGTTTATCTAATAAGAGCGCGAAAGAATTAAGTGAATATTCCCATAACGATATTCCTTGGAAAACACATGATAATGGGGAAAAAATTGATTATGAAAGTGTGTTTTATCGCGATGATAAATATTCCGTAAGAGAGCATAAGGATGAATTATAAAAAAACAAAGGAGTTTTCTAAGGAATTTAAAAAAATGTTTAGGAAATATAAGACGCTTGAGCAGGATTTGATTAATTTTCAAAATAGGTTTCCCGAGGTAGACTTGTCGTCTAATAAAAATTTTGTTATTCTTTACAGTGATAATAAAGTGAAAATAATAAAAGCTAGATTTTTTTGTCGGTGTCTTCGAGGTCAAACATTAAGAATAATTTTTGCTTATTCTTCGGATGAAAGTATAGTTGAGTTTATAGAGATATATTTTAAGGGTGGTAAAGTAAGAGAGGATAAGGATAGGATTAGACAATATTTAAAAAATGGATTAACATTAGAATAATGTAATCAGTTATATAGTATGCCCAGGTGGTGGAATTGGTTTACACGCATGACTTAAAATCATGTTCCTTCGGGAGTGCGGGTTCGAGTCCCGCCCTGGGCACCACAGTAATCTTAAAGCTACTCGTTTGAGTAGTTTTTTGGTATAATGTATTTATGAAAGATAAGATATTCAAATATTTAGATGTGATTACGGCTTTGTTCGTGGCAGTACTGCTCATATCTAATATTACTTCAACTAAAATCGTTAATTTTTTTGGATTTACTTTTGATGGAGGAACTCTGCTTTTCCCTTTGGCATATATTTTTGGGGATATCTTGACGGAGGTATATGGATATAGGCGGGCCAGAAGGGCTATTTGGCTGGGTTTTGTTTCAGCCTTTTTAATGTCAGTTATGATTATTATAGTGGGCAAGCTGCCAGCAGCATCTGATTGGCTGTTCCAGGATGCGTACGATAAGATACTTGGCTTGGCTCCAAGAATAGTTTTAGCCAGTTTAATTGCTTATTTGGCAGGGGAATTTTCTAATTCTGTCATTCTGGCGAAGATGAAAGTCAAAACTAAAGGTAAGCATTTATGGGCAAGGACGATTAGCTCAACTTTGGTAGGACAATTTTTGGATACTCTTTTATTTGTAGTTATTGCCTTTTGGGGAATATTACCAGGGAGTTTACTTTTAGTTATTATAGTTTCAAATTATATTTTTAAATGTGGGGTAGAGATTGTTCTAACGCCGGTGACGTATCGGGTGGTGAGATTTTTGAAGAAAAAAGAGGGAGAAGACTATTATGATGAGAAAACTAATTTTAACCCACTTAAATTTTAGAATTTATGACTGATATCTATTTAGAATTATCATTAGTATTAGGCTTAGCACTTGGGGTTTCCTTAATTGTTAAGTGGCTTAAACAACCCCTTATAATAGGGTATATTATCACTGGTGTAATAGCCGGTCAGGCTTTTTTGGCTTGGGTTACACATGATAGTTTAGAATCTTTTTCTCAAATTGGTATTACTTTACTTTTATTTATTGTGGGCTTGAGTTTAAATCCGAAAACACTAAAAGAAGTTGGTAAAGTTGCCTTTTGGGCTGGTCTGGGGCAGATTGTGTTTACATCAATTATAGGGTATGCGGTGGCACGAGCGATTGGTTTTGCCCAAGTTACTTCTATTTATTTGGCTTTGGCGATGACGTTTAGCTCCACTGTTGTCATTTTGCGTTTATTACACGAGAAAGGTGATCAAGATAAGTTGTATGGTCGAGTATTGGTTGGTTTTTTATTGATACAAGATTTTGTGGCGATGATTGTATTGGCAGTTTTGGCTTCAGTGAGCAATGCAGCGTCTGAAAACATATTGGTAATTGGCGTTGAGCTTTCAGCTAAACTTATAATAGTAGGAGCAGCGATTTATTTATGTATGAAATTTTTGGTGCCACGTATTGATTCTAAATTGGCGCATAATAGAGAGATATTATTTTTAGGCTCTTTGGCTTTGGCTTTTATTATGGCAGCTCTTTTTAACTATTTGGGATTTTCTATGGAACTAGGGGCGCTATTGGCTGGTATTATGCTGTCGGTATCACCTTACGAGACAGAGATTTCTTCTCGGGTGAGGCCGTTGAGGGATTTCTTTTTGATTGTTTTTTTCATAGTTATGGGATCTCGGTTAGAGATTAATATGATTAATAGTTATCTTTTTGAAGCGATTGTTTTTTCTTTGTTCGTCTTAATTGGTAATCCTCTAATTGTGATGATTTTAATGGGCATTAAGGGTTATACAAAAAAGACCTCGTTCTATACGGGGGTGGCGGTAGCACAGATTTCGGAGTTTTCTCTAATCCTTTTAATTATGGGAATTAGTGTGGGGCACTTATCCCCTGAGATTTTAGGTTTTGCCACAGTAGTGGCCCTGATAACTATAATCGGGTCAACTTATTTTATCTATCATACCGATAAAATATATAAGAAGCTGGAGAATATATTGGTATTTTTTGAGAAAAAAACAGCAAGGACGAAAGAGGAGGACAAGAAAGTAGAAGCGGTTTCTGCCTTGGTGTTTGGTTGCCATCGTTTGGGTGGCGGTATACTGTCAGTGCTTGAGAGCAAGAGAAATAAATATTTGGCAATTGATTATGATCCTGTATTAGTGAAAAAATTATCTGCTCGAGGTATGAATGTTATCTTTGGAGATATATCTAATCCTGCTTTTTTAGATACCTTAGATTATTCAAAGGCAAAAGTAGTTATTTCGACTATACCTGATTTTAAGGTTAATAAGTATTTAATTAGATATTTTGATGGCATGAATTTTAATGGAGCGATGATTTTTGTGGCTAACCAATACGAAGAGGCCAAAAAATTGTATGAGGCTGGAGCAAGCTATGTAGTCATGCCCCCGTATTTGGGACGACGGTATATTCGCGACTTGATCCAAAATTATGGATCAAATAAGAAAGAGTATAGAAAGGAGAAAAAGAAACATTTGGAAGAGTTAGAATATATTGTCTAGCTAAACCAAAATATTAGAAAATTAAAAACCCCAGTTCATTGTGAACTGGGGTTTTGAAGTTATTATGAATTTTTGACTCGTGTCGTTTTCGGGCGCTTCTTGTAGTCACGCAAGAAGTAAAGCTTGGCACGACGGGACCTGATTGATTTAATGACTTCGATTTTATCAATTAAAGGTGAGTGTATAGGAAATATTTTTTCTACACCAACTCCGGCGTGTGACGTTTTGCGTACGAGAATAGTGCCGGATGGAGTTTTGGCTTTTTTAACCGCCAAAATAATTCCTTCAAAAATTTGAACTCTGGTTCTTTCTTTCCCTTTGGCATCAATGTCTTTTATTTTTTCGTGTACCTTAACTGTCATACCTGATTTTAATCCGAGTAGCGTGTCTTCTTCTTTTTCTTTTTTGGGATGATCCTTTTTAGGATCGTCCTTGTCCTTGTCGTTAGTTTTTTCTTGTGGCATATTGTTATAATAAGAATGGTTAATTATGTATCAGTCTATCTTAATTCATATAATTTGTCAAGGAATTTATGTATAAGTATGAGTTGGACATATTAGTGCTTTTTACCTTGATTTTTTAGGGGTTAAATGATAGACTGAAAGTAATTAATTAACATTATTTAAGTTTTAATTTTAACATATGTCTGGACATTCTAAGTGGGCTACAATTAAACGAGCAAAAGCGGTAACAGATGCCAAAAGAGGTAATTTATTTACTAAATTAGGTAATAATATTACGGTAGCTGCTAAAGAGGGTGGTAGAGACATGGAGGCTAATTTTAAATTGCGTTTGGCAGTAGAAAAGGCAAAGGCTGGCAATATGCCAAAGGATAATATTGAAAGAGCCATCAAGCGAGGGACGGGAGATCTGAAAGGGGATGTTATTGAAGAGCTATTATATGGAGCGCTTTTGCCTGGTAATGTTGCTGTTGTTATTAAGTGTTTAACGGATAATAAGAATAGGGCAGTAACTGAAGTTAAGACGGCTTTACAAAAAAATGGTGGACAGATGACTGATTTGAATTCTGTTTTGTGGCAATTTCAGAATAGGGGGGTAGTACGAGCCAAAAAACAAAGTGGTAATGGGAAAACAGAAGAAGAACTTGAAATGACCATTATTGAATCTGGAGCAGATGATTATAATTTGTCAGATGATCAGGAGATAGTAATCTATACTAAACCAGAGGGATTGCAGGCAGTTAAGGAAATTTTAGAAGAAAATGGATTAGTGATTGAATCGGCAGATTTAGAGATGGTTGCTAAGGAAACTAAAGAAGTAGATGATGAAATTATGGATAAGGTAGCTAAGGTTTTGGGAGTATTAGATGAGCTGGATGATGTATCTGATTATTATACTAATTTAAAATAGTATTCGAAATTTATGAAAATATTAGGGATAGACCCTGGTGTGGCAATTGTCGGCTATGGTGTCATTGAAAATAAGCAGAGAAAGTTACAGCTAGTAGATTATGGTTGTATCACAACCAAGGTGGGTGTGCTACATGCAGAGAGATTGGCAAAGATTGGTGATGAGTTGAGCAAGATAATAGAAAAGCACAAGCCAGATATTCTTTCTGTTGAAGAATTGTTTTTTTGTAAAAATGTGAAAACCGCTCTTAAGGTGGGAGAAGCTCGGGGGGTGATTTTAGCAACGGGTATGCAGTATAAGTTGCCTATAAGAGAATTTACGCCCTTGCAGGTGAAACAAGCCGTTACTTCATATGGCAGGGCTGACAAGAAGCAAGTTCAGGAGATGGTCAAAGTTATTTTGGGTTTGAAGGAGATTATAAAACAAGATGATGCGGCGGATGCTGTGGCCGTGGCGATAACCTGTGCACAGACCGAAAATTGTAAATATTAATTTTATGGCTAGTAAATATTTAAATATAGTATCAGTTTCATCAGAAATTGACCCGTTTTCTAAAACGGGTGGTTTGGCTGATGTGGCGCGTAGTTTGCCCCGCGCTTTAAATAGATTGGGGCATAAAGTAATATGTATTACTCCCTTGTATGGCAAATTGATTGACAAGAAGAAGTATAATTTAAAGTTGGTCAAAGAAAAGGTTAAGATTGGGATTGATAAAGAAAATAGTACGATGGTTAATTATTGGAAAGGAGAGCTGACTAAGGGGGTGTCTGTATACTTTGTGGAAAGTGATAAATATTTTTCAAGGAGAAAAGATCTTTACGGTTCAAGTCACGAGAATGCTAGGTTTATATTGTTTGATTTGGCGGCATTAAAACTTTTAACTATTTTAAGATTCAAGGCAGACGTAATCCAGTGCCATGATTGGCAGGCTGGTCTTATACCATATTTTTTGCGGCGTGATTTTAAAGATTCCTCTGTGTTAAAAAGAGCAGCGTGTGTTTTTACAATTCATAATTTAATTTTTCAGTTGGGCCATTCGTGGTGGGAGATACCTGCTGAAAAAAGAGATGGCGGGAAGTCCAAATTGCCCTTACTCGATAGTTCTAGGATTGAGCGAGTCAATTTTGTTAAGCGGGCGATTATTGACGCAGACGCAGTTAACACAGTTTCTGAAACCTATGCTGAAGAAATTTTGAAGAAAGGCAAGGGGCAAGGTTTAAATATTTTGCTTAAAAATAGAGCAGATAGATTGTTTGGTATTGTGAATGGTATCGATCATAAGGAATATAATCCACAAACAGACCCAGGACTCAAAAAGAATTATACATATAAGCAGACTAGGCATAGAGAGGCTAATAAGTTATTTATTCAGCGTAAGTATGGCTTAACGCAGAATCATGATGTGCCCTTAATTGTGATGGCTTCACGTATAACACACCAGAAGGGATTTGATTTAATTTTGAAGACTTTAGAAATTTTATTACGCTTTGATGTACAGCTGATTATTATGGGAGATGGCGACAAAGAATATATTTCACAGTTGAAGAAGCTATCCAAGAAGTATCCCAAGAAATTGGTGTGGACTAAATTTAATAGCAAATATGAGACAAGCTTGTATGCTGGGGGAGACCTGTTTTTACTGCCGTCAACGACAGAGCCGTGTGGTATTAATCAGATGAAGGCTTTACGCTATGGCTGTATTCCCATTGTGCGGTCGATTGGAGGTTTAAAAGATACTGTGGAGAATTTTGATTTTAATAATAAGCAAGGGAATGGTTTTACGTTTAGAACATATAGCTCAATGTCACTTTATGGAGCTATTGTGCGAGCACTTGAATATTATAAGGATAAAAAGACTTGGAACAAACTAGTCGGTCGTGTAATGCAGATTTCTTTTTCGTGGAATTTGCCAGCGAAGCTTTATGTAAAATTGTTTAAAAAAGCAGTCAGGTTCAGGAAGGAAAGGAAGAACGGCAATGGTAAATAAATTAAATAATAAACAAACCGAAGATATGCTTTGGATAAATTTTTTGCACATATATCAACCACCAACCCTTGATAAAGAGCTTCTGGTTAAAATCACCAAAGGATCTTATTCAAATATTGTTCGAGTTTTAAAGCAAAACAAGAAGCATAAGATTACTTTAAATATTACTGGATGCTTAACTGAGTATTTAAATCAAGTTGGTTTTACAAAATTAATCAAGGACATTTCCTCTTTGGTTAAGGCGGGTCAAGTGGAATTAGTGGGCACAGCGGCCTTTCACCCGCTGTTGCCGTTATTGCCAACTAAAGAAGTGGAGAGGCAAATTGCGGTTAACAATGATATTAACCGCCACTATTTTGGATCAGCTTACAAACCAAAGGGTTTTTATCTGCCAGAGATGGCCTATTCACAGGATGTGGCACGGGCTATTAAAAGAGCGGGTTTTGAATGGATTATATTAGATGAAATAGCTTTGGGCGGTAAAATTAATAATCATCATCTAAATTACACTAAGAAATATAGTATAAAAAATATTGGGCTGAATGTAATTTTTCGAAATAGAAAAATATCAAAGACTTTTGTGCCTAAAGAAATTAGAAGGATATTGAAACAAGGAAAGCGACCAGAAGTGGTGGTTACGGCGACTGACGGAGAGTTGTATGGGCATAAGTACTTGGATAGAGAAGAAATTTTTAACCAAGTTTTGAAGAATAAGGAATTGAAGACGGCCACTATCTCGGAGTTTTTTAAAGAGAAGAGAAAAGAAGAAAAGGTTGATTTAGTAGATTGTTCTTGGGAATCAACCCCAGGGGAGTTGCAGAATAAAATTGCATATAGTTTATGGAAGCATCCAAAAAACAAGATGCATGAAAAGCTTTGGCAATTGGCTAACTTAGCTATAAAATTAAATTATGATAATTTAAAAGACCCAAACCACTTTGCTTCACGTCTGCATATGGAGAAGGGCTTAGCCAGTTGTACTTTTTGGTGGGCGTCGGGTAAAGACTTTAAAATGTTTGATGATCCCGCCTGGAGCCCGGAAGAAGTGGAGAAGGGGGCACTTGAGCTTTTGCGTAGTGTGCGAGCTTTGATGGGTGTTGATTATAAGATGAAAATAAAGGCGGAGAAGAGTTTTTTGGAAATTCATGGATTAATATGGACAAGGCATTGGACAAAATATAAGGATACCCATCTAAAATTTTTAAAGAAAATTTCACCATTTTAAGAAAAATGACCAAAAAAGAGAAACAAATACCCGATTTAATTACCAGCTCGGAATATATTAGGAAGATATTTGAGAAAGGGTTAAAAGATATTGATAGCCAGGCAGTTAAAATTCTGGATGTTAAATCATATATCATAAAAAGACATGTGAGTGACGTGTTTTTTCATTTTGTGGTACAGAATAATGTGACACTCCAGACTAAAAAAGGATTACATCGTAGATACCAGATATTTACGGTGAGCTTTTCGAATCATGGTAGAAGAAAGATGTATCAGATTTTGGTTTTGGCTTTTAAGAATGGTTTTGACAAGGGCAGGATAGTTATACCTAAGCCCTTGTGGTATGTCGAGGATTTGATGTCAGCTTTTTATATAGGTATTCCGGGAGACAATTTTTTAGAGCATATTAAGAATAATAATATTGATAAGAATATTGTACAAAAGATTGCTCAGGGGTTATATAATTTTCATCAGATGAAACCTGGCCAAGAAATCAAATTGAAAAAACATAGCTTGGCATGGGAATATCTTGATCCAACCGATGTGCTTAAGAGAGAATATAACGTACAAACTAAGATGGTTAAAGAAATCAAAAAACAGTATCAGATTTTAAGGAAGGTGTATAAGAGTATCGTGGATGATGAGTTTTTGTTATCTCATGGGGATTTTCATCCAGAAAATGTAATTGTTAATAGATTTAACAGCAAGCAAGTGGCTCTAATTGATTTTTCTGAAGGATGCTTAGCGCCAATATATTTTGATATCGCATCTTTTTTGCAACAACTTCATTTTATGACTAGAAGTTATTTAACGGAGAACCAGTATGCCAGTATGGAGAAAGCTTTTCTGTCATCATATTTTGGAGAAGTAGTTATTGAGAAAAAAATGCAGAGTAAGATCAATTTATATAAAGCTTGGACGGCTTTAAAAAGTACGGTATATTTTATGATTTTTGAGGATGATATAAACAGGAGATTTGCAGAGCATCTATTAAAGAGGTCAAAGGATTATTTAAAGTTAGCTACTAATTAGTTAGTTATGAGGAAAAAATTAAAAATAGCCATTGTGTTTAAGCCATATTGGCAGATAAAGGTGCCAAATTTAGGTGGAATGAGTAATTTTGTTTATTTTTTGTCTAAGGGTCTAGCGGAGAGGGGTCATCAAGTTACAGTTTTCTGTAGTAAAAATTCTGAACTTCAAAAGGGGGTCAGGACCGTTAAAGAAAAGAATTCAGAAGATGACTTAAATATATATCATGCCCACGATCGTTTTTATAAAGAAATAGAAAAAAAGGCAGGAAGTTTGAGAGAAGCGGTGAACATGTCTTTTGGAGAGCTGTCTAAAAGATTTGATTATAAGATAGAAAATTATTTGCAAGCTTTTAGCAAGGCGTATACAGGAAAATATGATGTAATTCATGTTGTTACTCATGATACCCTGGCTCTTTATCCGGCTTTGTTTTCACCTGTGCCGACGGTAGTAAGTTTTCATGGACATTATGGAATGCTTGGCCCTGATTTTTTAAGATGGCTTAAATATCTAAAAAACGAAAAACCAAAAATGAATTGCAAGTTCGTTTCTGTTTCTAAATTTATTAAAAGAGAGTACGATAAATATGTTGATTCAAGTTTGATATATAATTCAATTGATATTGCACCATATAAATTAGAACTGAAAAAGAAAGATTATGTTGCTCTTCTGGTTGCTAGAATAGAGTATAATAAAGGGGTTGATATCGCAATTAAATTTAGTCAAACTTATAAAATACCGTTAGTTATCGCTGGGAATATTAATGACCCATATTTTTATAAACATTTTGTAAAGAAAAATATTGATAATAAGCTTATTAAATATATTGGTGCAGTAAATGAAAAACAAAAGAGTAAATTTTTGAGAGAAGCAAAATGCATGATTATGCCCTCTCGGTACAAAGAAGCATTTGGAAGAGTTGTAATTGAATCTCTGGCTAGTGGGACACCGGTAATATCGTTCAATAATGGGGCTCTAAAAGAGCTGGTAGTCAATGGCAAGACGGGGTTTATTGTAAAAGAGGGGAGTTTGAAAGAAATTAAAAGAGCATACGATCGAATAGAGGAAATTGATAAAAAATATTGTCGAAAGTTTGTTGAGAAAAATTTTATAATTGATAGAATGTTGAAAGAGTATGAAGAAATTTATCAAAAATCAAAAGAATAAAAGACTAACAGTTGCGGTTGGGCAAGCTTGGTTCCCAGCATGGAAAGGGTATGTCAAATATCTGAAAGAGTTTGGTGTGAAGGTTATTGTTTTGGATTTATATAAGCCAGATTGGGCGGCAAGAATTAACAAAGTTAAGAATCAAGTGGACGCATATGTTTGGCATGCTGATACATGGTATGAGGATTATAGGAAAATACATGATAGAATATATTTTATAGAGAAGTTTATTAAAAAACCGGTATTGCCTGATATGAATATGTATTATTCATACAACGATAAGGTCAAGCAATATGAAATTTTTAAATATTTAAAGTTGCCTATAATCCCAACATATATCACAGTTGAAGAAGAGAAGGCAAAAAAGTTGGCAGATAAAATTGGGTACCCATGTATAGTAAAAGATTCGTTTGGGGCAGTAGGAGATGAGGTTTTCAAAATTGAGTCTAAAAAAGAGTTAAATAAAATAATTAAGAGTATTTTTTCTCGGCCTCATGAAGAAAATCCTAAAAAATATTTATATGTACAAAAATTTATTCCTAACAGAGATAGAGATTTAAGAGTGGTGACAGTGGGGAATAAAATTGCAGCAGCGTACTGGAGAGAAGGGAATGGCTGGAAACATAATATTACAGCTGGAGCAACGGCTAATTTTCAGGATGTTCCCAAAGAAGCATTAAATTTTTGTTTGAAAATTTCAAAGAAGCAAAAATTTCATTGGATGAGTTATGACCTATTCGTAACTCCAAAAGGTAAGATACAGTTGATTGAGTGGAGCTGTAATTTTGGAGTAGAGGCCCCAGTAAAAGAAGGAATTAATATTAGAAAAATTCAGATGGAGTATCTGATTAATTATTTAAAAAAAATTATTTAATTATTAACTATAAGTATGGACAAACAAAAAACTAAAATAGGAATTCTTTTATTTAGCCATGAAGATTCTGATGAATACCAAAGAGCCCTGCGTTTTGCTGAAGAGATTAAAAAAATAAAATATACTCCCGAGATTCTTTTTAGTGATTTATTTTCTGTATTTTTTAAAAAAAATAAATTGGAAATATATTATAATACAAAACCACTCGACTTAAAAAATTATAAGCTAATTATTCCACGCTATAGTTTGTGCAATGGCGATTCTTATGATCGTTTTTCTATTGCCCGTTTTTTAAAACAGGCTGGAATAAAAATTATAAATTCACCGGAATCAGCTTTTTTGGCAAAAAACAAGCGTGACAGTTTGATTAAGCTTGCCCTTGGGGGTTTGTCTGTTATTCCGACAGGTATTAATTATAGTCAGTTTTTTCTTGACGAACAATTAAAAAGAAACAAGAGCAATAGAATAGTAGTTAAAGGGAATTTGGGATCGCTTGGCTATAATGTTAGTGTGTTAGACTCACATATTTCTTTTATTTCTTTTATGGAATTTACTGGTGGACTAATTGACCCTTCTAATATTCTAATTCAACCATTTATAAATTCTAAATCATCGGATTATCGTTTAATTGTTATCGATAATAAGGTAATTGTAGCCATGAAGCGTCAAGCTCGGGGTATTGAGTTTCGCTCAAATATTTCCAAAGGCGGTGAAGGCTCTAAAATTAATCCAACGAAAAAAATGACTGATATGGCCATAAAAGCCTCTAAAATGTTGGGGTTAGATTATGCCGGTGTTGATATTATGAAAGATGAGAAAGGAAAGCTATATATAGTTGAAGTGAATTGTAATCCTTCATTGGCGATTGAAGAAATAGCGGGAGCAAATATTGTTAAAAAGATAGTTAAATATGGTATTAGAAAATCATAATATTTTTTATGAAAAAAATTAAAGTACTCTTTACCGCATATGAATGTGCCCCATTTTTTAAGATGGGGGGATTAGGGGATGTGGCGGGTAGTTTGCCTAAAGCATTAATGAAACTGGGGGCGGATATCCGGGTGGTTTTGCCGTATTATAGGGAAATTAAGAAAAGAAAAGATGTTGAATTGGTTAAGAAAAATGAGGTTGTTGAATATGGCGGTAGCAAGATTAAGATAAATATTTTAAGATCATATTTACCAGGGTCAAAAGTTCCCATATATTTTATTGATAATAAGGAATGGTTTGGAGTTAAAGATATTTTTGATAAAAATAACAGGGAAAGGTTTGTCTTATTCTCATATCTAGTGGCGCAGCTACCAAGCATACTTGAATGGAATCCAAATGTAATACATGCCAATGACTGGCATACGGGTATGACTAATATTTTTAGCAAAGGAAATATTAAGAGTCTGTATACAATTCATAATTTGGCATATAAGGGAAGTGCACAGATTGGAACTTTGGAGAAATTTGGTTTAGCAGAAGATGATTTTTCAGGATTGGGTAAAGAGAGAAAAGTGAATGTAATGAAAGAGGCAATTTTACAAAGTAATATTGTGAATACGGTTAGTCCAACTTATGCTAAAGAAATTTTGACTAAAGAATATGGGGCAGGCATGGAGAAGGAGATCAATATAAGAAAAAAAGACTTGTATGGAATTGTGAATGGTATTGATTATAATACATTCAACCCCAAAAAAGATAAAAATATTTTTAAAAAATATGATTTGAAGAGTTTGAGTGGGAAGGTAGATAATAAAAAATATTTACAAGAGATGAGCGGTTTAGAGATAAATGAGAATATTCCTTTAATAAGTATGATATCAAGATTGGTGGGGCAGAAGGGTTTTGAATTACTTGAAAAGGTTTTTGATGAATTAATGAGTGAGGATTTGCAATTAGTTATACTTGGTACTGGAGAGAAAAAATATGAGGAGTTTTTTGGTAAGATGAATAAGAAGTATCGAGGTAAATTTAAAGCACATTTAACATTTAGCGCTCCTTTGGCCAGCCAGATTTATGCTTCAAGTGATATATTTTTAATGCCCTCAAAGTATGAACCGTGTGGTTTGGGACAGTTAATTGCTATGAAATATGGGAGCGTACCATTGGTACGTGAGACGGGGGGTTTGAAGGACACAGTTAAAAAAGGAAAAACGGGGTTTAATTTCAAGAATTATGATGTGCAAGAGATGGTTGAGGCTATTAAGGATACTTTAGGGGTGTATGGTAATCAAAAAAAATGGCAGAGTATAGTGACTGGTTGTATGCAGCAGGATTTTTCTTGGGAGAGTTCAGCTAAGGAATATCTAAAATTGTATAAAAAATTAAGTTAAAATATATGGCACAAGAAAAATTAAAAAAAGCGGAAGTCAGAGAGGATAAGATTCATGATCGTTTTGTGATTGTAGCACCAGGCCGAGCTAAAAGACCAAAAGATACCAAGGCAAAACCAGAGATGAGTAAAGAGCAAATTGAAAAAGAGAAACAATCGTGTGCTTTTTGCCCAGATAATCAAAAAGACACTCCTGGATTATATTTTGCTGGAGACAAAGACGATTGGCAGGTAAAGGTAATAAAAAATATTTTTCCAGCAGTTACGCCAGAGAATGAAAAGGCCTATGGTTATCAGGAGGTGGTTATAGAAACCCCGGATCATCATGTGGAAACAGGAGATTTGCCTTTGGATCATTGGATAGCCATTATGGAAACATATATTAACCGTACTCAAGAGTTATCTAAGGACGAAAAGATTAAATATATCCTTATATTTAAAAATAAAGGGGGCAAGGCGGGCGCATCATTGCGTCATGCTCATTCACAGATTTTTGCGGCTGGTTTTACACCGCCTCATATTGTTGATAAACTGACCAGGGCTCAAGAATATAGGATAGAGCATGGTAATTGCTATTACTGTGATTTGGCTAAAAAGGAAGAGAAAGGAGAGAGGTATATAATGTCAGATGAACATGTGGTGGCCTTTACACCATATGCTTCTAACTACCAGTATGAAGCTTGGGTAATGCCCAAAAAACATTTGGATAATATTACAGTACTAAACAGAGAAGAAGTGACATCCATGGCTAAAATGCTTAAGCATATTGTGAGTAAGTTGAATTCTGAAAAAATTCAGTATAATATGTATTTACACCAGTCAATTACTGATAAGGATGAACATTTTTATATTAGAATTTGTCCTAGGCGTTCTACTTGGGCAGGAGTTGAGATGGGTTCGAGGATTATTATAAATACAGTTAGCCCAGAGAATGCAGCTGAATTTTATAGGGAGAAATAGATTTTTATGAAGAAGATTTATTATAATAAATTAATTAGGGATAGAGTGCCACAGAATGTTATAGACTGGGGAGGGAAATCGGCAACTAGAAAATTGCCCCCCAGACAGTTTGAGAAGGAATTAATAAAGAAAGTTGAGGAGGAAGCAGGGGCTCTGCAGAAGGCTAAAACGAGGAGAGAATTGATTGAGGAATTAGGAGATGTTCTTGACGTGATTGATGAGATTAAAAAAGTAAAAAAGATTAAGGCCGCTGAATTGAAGGCGACTAGAAAGAGAGCTTTTAATAAAAAGGGAGGGTTTAAAGAAAAGCTATTTTTGTTTTGGACAACGGACACAGGTTATAGGAGTAATGAGAAAAGGAATAAATAGAGTTTATGCTAAGACGAGTATTTTTTAAGGTTTTTGGAATACCGCTAATTATAATAGCGGTTTTTGTTGCAACTTTGCCTATTTTAGCTGGTCGAGTGAATGAGAAGCAGTATTCGCCTGAATCATATATACAGGTAATTGATACTTTGCCTGATAATAAACTGGTAGCATTGGGAGACAGTTTACCGGAGAATGAGGTTAAGTTTGAATTTAGAAAAATTCAGATTGATTTATCTGATCAAAAAATGTATCTATATGAAGGACCTGATGTTATAGCTGAGTTTTTAGTATCAACTGGCAAGAGAGGTATGGAGACGCCAATTGGTGAATTTATGGTGCATGGGAAGAGTGATCGAGCATGGTCGCGTATGGCTGGGTTGTGGATGCCATATTGGATGGTGATTATCCCCTCAGTCGGTATTGGGATACATGAGTTGCCAGAATGGCCTAATGGGTATAAGGAAGGTGTAGATCATTTAGGTGTACCAGTATCACATGGCTGTATTCGTTTAGGAGTAGGGCCGGCTGAATTTACATATAATTGGGCGGAAGTGGGGACTAAAGTAGAAGTTGTTGAATAATTTATGATGGTGGAAACAGATAGAAAAATATTGAAACAAGCTGTCACTATTTTAGAGAATGGCGGAGTTTTAGTTGCACCAACTGAAACTGCTTATGGCTTTATTTGTGACGCTACAAATTCGCGAGCCATTGATAAGGTTTATGAACTTAAAGGCAGACAAAAAGATAAATTTTTGCCCTTAGTGGTGGCTAGTTTAATCCAGTTGCAGAATTTTTTTGAGTTAAATGATAGTGAATTGGAATTAGCTGAAAAATATCCCGGATTATCAATTGTTCTTAAACCGAGATTCGGGGCACAAAAGAAAGATGTGTATTTGGTTGAGGGTCAAGATAATTGTGCTGTTAGAGTTTCAACTAATAATTTGATAAGTAATTTAGCTAAAAAATTGGGTAGACCGCTGACTGCAAGTAGCGCTAATTTAGCTGGAGAAGGTGTGTGTTATTCAGTTATAGATATTAAAAAACAGATAGATAATTTAGATGATAAAGTTGGCATGATTTTGAATACTGGGGAGTTGAAAATGAAGAAGCCCTCAACAATTGTTAGGGTTGAGAGCGGAAAGGTCCAAATATTAAGACAGGGAGAGATAGAAGTTTAATAAAAAATAAAATTATTTATTAAAATGGAGAAAAAGAATAAATTCCATTTTTTTATTTTTTCCACTCAGAACGGAGAATGCTATAGACATAGTCATTCCATAGTTTTCCGTCGAGCTCATGGTGTTCTCTTAGTACGCCATCACGATGGAACCCTGTATTTTTTAATATTTTTATTGATGGCTTGTTAAAAGAACCAGTTTGGCAGTAAATCTTGTTAAAATTGTAGTTTTTAAATAAATAATTAATGCAATATTTAATCATTTTTGTCCCGATTCCTCTTCCTTTATATTTAGGATTAATAGCATAGCCACATTCACAGGATTTATTGCGCTTGTTGATGTTGGAATAATTGAATTTACCAGCTGGCTCCTTTATTCCTTTTGCAAAAAATGTGTAAGAGAGAATACTGGGATCTGTAAAATGTTTACCGTTTCGTATTTCGCGACAAGTTGTTTCTTCCATTCTGCTTTTTTCCCGCCACTCCTTAAATAATTCCTGGTGTTTTTTGGTAGAGCGTTGTATTTTCATGTTATTTATTAAAGTGGAATAATGCGACGTCGCCGTCTTTCATAATATAGTCTTTACCCTCAAGCTGCATAAGTCCTTTTTCTTTGGCTTTGACTTCACCGCCTGAATTTAAAAGGTTTTGCCAGTTTATAATTTCGGCACGGATAAAACCGGTTTCAAAATCAGTGTGAATTTTACCGGCAGCTCCCGGGGCCTTAGTACCACCAGTGATTGTCCACGCATGTGTTTCCTTCGGCCCTGAAGTAAAATACGTAATAAGGTTTAGTAATTTGTAGCTCTGAAGAATTAATTGGCTGAGGCCAGTTTTTTTAATATTAAGCTCAGTTAAATATTCTTTTATTTCTTCTGTTGATAGGTCTGCGAGATCTGCTTCTAGCTTGGCGCAAATAGGGATTGAGTTAGGGATAGATGATTTGGTGTTGTTTAAGTTTTTTTCATCAATGTTTTCAATATAGATTTCTGGTTTTAAGGTCAGTAAATTGAGTGACTTAATTAGTTTTAATTCATCTTTACTCAGGTTTGAAATATCTGGTTTTATCCCTTGATCAAGCGATTTTTTAATGTTTTCCAGAATTGGTTGAATTTTTTGAGCTTGTTTATCATTGGCTTTGATTTTATCTTTAACTTTATTTAGGGTTTTTTCTATGGTGGTTAGATCAGCCATGGCAAGTTCAGTTTCAATGGTCGACAGATCATCCTTGGGGTCAATTTTTCCTTCAACGTGAGTGATGTTATCATCATGAAAATTTCTTATAACATGAGCAATAGCATCAACTTCTCGTATGTGATGTAGAAATTTGTTACCTAGCCCTTCCCCTTTAGAAGCGTTTTTAACTAGTCCCGCAATATCGACAAATTCGATGATGGCTCCGATAGTTTTTTCTGAGTTATATATCTTAGTTAATTTTTCTAGTCTATCATCTGGCACCTCAACAATACCAACGTTGGGATCGATGGTGCAGAATGGATAGTTGGAAGCTTCAACGTTTTTTTTAGTTAAAGCTTTAAATAGGGTTGATTTGCCTACATTTGGTAGGCCGACAATACCGATTTTCATATTATTTGAATAATATCAGATTTTCAGTTAAAATCAAGTTATGTTAACTATAGTGATAGATACAAATATTTTAATAGATGCTTGGCGCGATGATTTTAGTTATCCTCGTCGTATTATGGATGAGGTGATGAATGGCAATATTCGAGCTGTGGCATCTGATAAAATTATACGAGAAAATAAATTAATTTTAGACCGATTAGTCAACGATGACGAACATTATGATTTGGTCAATAATTTTTTTGGCTATATTGATGTTATCGTGGTAACTAAGAGAGTAGATATTGTTAAATACGACAAAGATGATAATAAATTTTTGGAATGTGCTGAGGAGGCAGGCGCAGATTATGTTATTTCAAACGATAGTCATTTATGGGAGATAGGGGAGTATAAGGGGATAAAGATATTAACTCCGGAGGATTTTTGGGCAGAATACAAAGACAAAGATGATTCTTCGGGTAGTGAAGAATGGCAGAGCTGGATGAAAGGGATAATGAGTAAATAATATAAATTAAAAATCGCTCCGATATATTATCGGAGCGATTTTATTATGACTATCTTAATTCACCAACTGCTTGAAGTTTTAGTAAGTGTGAATAAATACCATCTTTGTTTTGTAATAGTTCTTGATGTGTACCCGCCTCTACGACCTGCCCTTTATCAATGACAAAAATTTTATCAGCATTAATCACGGTTGATAATCTATGAGCAATGATAATCATGGTTTGATTTTTGGAGATATTTTCAATTGAGGACTGAATGAGTTTTTCTGAATGAGTATCAAGATTGCTTGTAGCCTCATCGAAAATTAATATGCTAGGATTTGATAGAACGGCTCTTGCAATACCAACTCTTTGTTTTTGTCCGCCGGAAAGTTTCACCCCGCGTTCGCCAACAAGAGTGTCATAGCCATCTTCCATGTTATCTATAAAATCAACATTGGCTGTTTTGGCTGCTTTTTTAATTTCAGACAGACTTGCTTTTTCTTTACCGTAGGCTATATTTTCGCGAATACTTGTATTAAATACCTCAACTTCTTGTGGAACAATCGCTAAATTGGATCTATATTCATATAGATCATAGTTGCGAACGCTTTGTCCGTCAATTAATATTTCTCCTTTTGTAGTATCATAATGACGGTAAAGAACTTTTACTATGGTTGATTTGCCACCGCCAGAGGGTCCGATTAATGCAATTCGTTCACCTGGATTAATGCAAATATTAACATTTTTTAGAGCCTTGGTTTTACTTTTCGGGTGGTATGAAAAGGAAACATTTTTAAATTCAATTTTGCCTTTTAATCTATCTTTTAATTTTATAGTTGGATTGTTCGGTATAGAAGTTTCTTCCCCAAGTAAGCTGGTAATTCTTTGTACTCCGGTTGAGCTTTCAATGAGTCGATCATAGGTACGAGACACCCGGAATAGTGCATGGTATGCGGTTTCTGAAAGTGCTATAAAGAAAACTAGACTACCAAGAGAAATATTGCCTTGCCATGCGAGATAAGCACTATAGAGGACGACGCATATCCTGCCGAAATCAATGACAAAGCTGCGCAATAGGTTATAGTTTAGAACGATTTTCCATTCTCTATTTTCAATCTTTTTAATATCTCTTCTTGTTTTTTCGAATTTACGGGTTTCTTGAAGCTCTTGAACGAAAGATTGAACAGTGTATATATTTATAATGGATTGGCCAAGCATACCGGATGACTCTTCGTATTTTTCATGCCTTTTAACACGCATTGGGTTTGTGTTTTTATTCATTTTGTAAGTAATGAATATAAAAAGTGGTACAAAAAACGCAAAGATTAAAGCCACTTTGACATTAAAGTAGAGCATTAGTGTAAAAGTAAAGATGATTTGAGTTACGGTAGGCCAGAATTCCCAGCAGGCGTTAACCATTAAATCAACTAATTTATCAACACCGCGTTGTACTTTTATAATTTTGTTGCCAGTATTTTCTTTTTCATGATAGCCCAAAGATAAGGAGACTAGCTTTTTTTGTAAAACCATTGGCAGATGGTATTCCATGTTGAGTAGAAAAGCAAATATTTTTTTATCTTTAAAATAGTGGACAATACTGACAAATCCGTCGGTGACAAACATAAGAGCTACAAGTCCGAGTAATTCTTTTAGTTTTTCTTGGTCAAAATTTGCGATACGATCTATTACTAATTTTATAAGATATGGACTAATTAGTCTGGTAATTTCTAAAAAACCGATAACAAAAGCCAGCCAGATTATTCTTTTATGAAAAGGCTTGAGAATATTCCAGAGTTTTTTCCAGAATTTTTTATTAATTTGCATTGCTTGTTCTTCCATGTTTTTTAACACAATATTGTCTCGTTTTTGTATTTGATTGAAAATAAAAAAACTATCTAGAATAGTTTAACACTTTTTTGATTTAAGTGCAAGTATTTGAGTTAATTATATCATAAAATAGGTGAGGAGTTTAATTTTATTGTATTTTGTAGGAGAATACTGACAGTAAGCGGTCCAATTCCTCCTGGTACTGGAGTTAGATAACTGGCTTTTTTAGCTACGCTATTTTGGTCAACATCACCTATGGTCTTATTACCCACCTTATTAATGCCGACATCAATGACAATAGCGTTTTGTTTTATGTATTCTTCGGTTATATATTTAGGTTGGCCAATAGCAACAATAAGGATATCGGCTTGGCTGGTTTTATTTTTTAAATTTTTGGTGCTTGAGTCATAAATATTAATTTTTTTAACTTTATTTTTCAGGTAATAGTAGGTGGGTAAGCCGACAATGGTGCTTTTGCCGATAATGGCAACGGATTTATTTTTTAGATTTATTTTAGTTGATTTGATAGCTTCTAGGATAGCGCCGGTTGTGGCTGGTAAGATTGGTGGCAATTTGCCTTGCTTGAGTAATTTTAAATGTTTTGGGTGAATACCGTCAGCGTCTTTATTTGGATGAATGGTTTTAATTATTTTATGTGTGTTAAGGTGTTTTGGTAGTGGGAGTTGGACTAATATGGCTGAGACTGACTTGTCCGTATTTAACTTCTGTATTAATTCAATAATGCATTTTTGTTTACTGTCAGTTGACAGTAAATGTTTTTCAAAATTGATACCTATTTTTTTAGCTTTTTCTTCTTTGATTTTAACGTAGAGGCGAGAGGCTGGATTTTTACCAATTAAAATGACAGCCAATTTTGTTTTTGACTCTTTGTGGCTGATTGATTTTAAAATTTGGTCGGCAATTTTTTTGCCGTTGATCTGTTGCATATATGTGTATATAGTAGCTTTTTTTAGTAAATCTGGCAATTTAATAGACGCATGAGAAGGGAAATGTTAATATTACTATATTAATTGATTATATTTTAACATGGGTTTATTTTCGACAAAACCGAGTAGTAAGAGCGTGGCGCCCAAGAGTCCTGCTGTTAAAATTGATCCTGTAAAAAAGCGTTTTGATTTGAATAAAATTGGAACTGGTGGGCGGTTTCGGCCAGGAAAGAAAGGTTTGAAGTCGGCACTTTATGCTCATAGGAGAAAAGGCAAATCATATCTTTCTAAAAAGGATTTAGCTAAGTTTCAAGAGGTGATGGATCCCATATTGCGGGCAATGTCGTCTGGGGCGGACAAGGTATCTAATAGAGGACAAGCAAAAGCATTTGTTAAGTTTAAGGCAATGGTTAATAAGGGGGAGATAACATCAACTGACAAAAGTGAATTTAAGCGTATTATAAAGGCGATGACAAGTAGCGCAAAGAAAGAAGCCCCTGTTATTAAGCAATCGAAAAAGACAAAAGAAGCTAAGATTAAAACTAGACCCAAAAAAGCGAGTGATTATTTGAAGGATGATAGAATGCTGGGTGGGTTAATTAAGGGGGATAAAAAAGACGATTCTGGGAGCGGTATGCGAGAGCGTTATTCTATATTAAAGAAAGATAAAGACAAGGGAAAAGAAAAGAAAATAGTTGAAAAAACTAATTTTAAATCTGTGCGGGTTGTTCCCCATGGTTTAGAAGCGCGTGAACGTGGCGGTGAAGAGGATAAGAGAGAGGAGAGTCAAGTTATAGTTACCCCACGCAATGATGACAGGTTAAATTCAATTAATGAATCATTGAGTCAAAGAGAGGCCACAGAGGAGCCTGCGGATTTGCCAATTGATTAGTTTATTTATTTTTTTAGAAATGTTAAAATTAAATTGATTAAATAATTAATTTTTATGATGATATTTTGGGTTATAGTTTTTATCGTTTCTTTGGCGTTAATGGTTAAATCGTCTGATTGGTTATTGGAAAAAGCTGAGAAGATTGGTTTAGCATTAGGAATTTCTCCTTTTATTGTAGGAGTGACCATTGTTGGCATGGGAACTTCTTTTCCTGAGTTAATATCAGGTTTGATGGCAGTTTGGGAGGGGGCTACTGAGATCGTGGTTGCTAATGCTGTTGGTTCGAATGTGGCTAATATTTTTTTAGTGGTGGGAGTGGCTGCGGTGGTGGGAAGAAAGTTAGTTGTTGCTAAGAATTTGATAGATCTTGATTTGCCTCTTTTGGCCATATCAACCTGTTTGGCTTTGAGTATTTTAATTGATAGACAAGTCACTTTTGCAGAAGCTATAGTGCTTCTAGTCGCTTATGTAATATATCTTTTCTATACCATGCAGCACAAAGAGGAAGAGGATGCAGATATTCATCATATTGGGGACTTGCCAGATATTTTATCGGGCGTGGATGATAAGAAGATTAAGGAGCATGTGGCTAAGAAAGTTAAGGGTAGAGTAAAAGTTAAAAGACCTAAAATATCAGGAGTAGATTTGATGGTTCTTTTGGCGGGAATGATTGGCCTGTTTCTTGGGTCAAAATATTTGATAGAATCAGTTATTGAAATATCACAAATTTTAGATATTTCAGCTGGAATAATAGCTATATCAGCGGTGGCCATTGGTACGTCTTTGCCGGAACTTTTGGTGTCAGTAAAGGCAGCTAGGCAGGGCAAGGCTGAAATTGCTATTGGCAATATATTTGGATCTAACGTTTTTAACTTATTGCTAGTTATTGGCGTGCCGGGGTTGATTAAAACTTTGGTAATTGATGAGGCAACCATTACTCTGGCTGTACCGGCAATGGTAATAGCTACTTTTCTTTTTATTGTGACCTCTTTGTCAAAAAAGATTCATATTTGGGAAGGCCTTTTATATCTCTTATTTTATGTGTTGTTTCTGGGTAAATTGTTTGGATTGATCTAGTTTTTGTAGAATTAAAAGAACCCCAGACTGATAGTCTGGGGTTTTAAAATTGGATTTTGGCTATATTCCAGGGACTGGGAATTGTTTACAGAAGTTTTCGACTTCTGTTTTTAATTCTGTTAGTTTTGATTTGTCTTGATGGTTTTTGAGTGCTTGGATTATCCAGCTACCTATTTTTTGCATATCATCTTCTTGCATGCCACGAGTAGTGGCGGCTGGTGTGCCCAAACGAATGCCTGATGGCTTGTATGGTGGATTGGGATCGTCTGGTATGATTTGTTTATTAACTGTAACACCAGTTGTTTCAAGAATTTCTTCAGCTACTTTGCCATTTATATTAAAGCTGGCAAGTGTATTTAAAACTAGCATGTGGTTATCGGTGCCATCTGTGACAAGCTTAGCCCCTTTATCCATGAGGGTTTTAGCCAGAACTTTGGCGTTTTTAAGCACTTGATTAGCGTATTCTTTGAAATCGGGTTGCATAGCTTTTTTAAGAGTTATAGCAATGGCAGCAATAGTATGCATGTGTGGCCCTCCTTGAAGTCCAGGGAAGACTGATCTGTCAAGAATGGTGGGTAAATTTTCTTTGGTTAATTCAACTTCCTTGAAGGGATTACCAACCTTACCGTTGGAAAGTACTAAGCCTGCGCGTGGTCCGCGCAGTGTTTTATGAGTAGTTGTAGTGACTATATCAAAACCGTAGTCAAAGGGATTTCTCATTGCACCAGCAGCGACTAGGCCACCAATATGGGCGATATCGGCCATAGTATATGCTCCGACTTCATCAGCTACTTTTTTGAAGTCAGTATAGTCATAATCCCTAGGGTATGAGGTATAGCCGCAGAGGACGATTTTGGGCTTATATTTTTTAGCAAGTTTTAGAAGTTGATCAAAATCTATTTTTCCTTTATTATCTGGGTCTGTTTTATACCTGACAAAATTAAAAAGTTTACCCATATGGGAAACTGGAGCGCCATGAGTTAGATGACCTCCGTGTGAGAGGTCCATGCCAAGAATAGTATCGCCTGGTTTACAGAGGGCTAAATAGACTGCCTGGTTCATCGGTGAGCCGGAAAGTGGTTGAACGTTGGCATGATCACATTTGAAGACTTTTTTGGCTCGTTCGATAGCTAGGGATTCTACAATATTTGTGAATTCTTGACCGCCATAGTATCTTTTGCCTGGATACCCTTCAGAATATTTATTGGTTAAAATAGAGCCATTGGCGGCGAAGACCTCAGGATAGGTGTAGTTTTCAGAAGGAATGAGTTCAATGCCAAGTTGTTCTCTTTTTTCTTCGCCTTGGATAGCATTAAAAATTTCCGGATCATTGTCTTTTAGGTTTTCTAGGTTTTTTTGAGTATTCATGTATTTAAAAAAATTAAATGTATAAGAAGTAGATTTAATTTTTTAGATTATAGCATATTAGTTATATAGTTTTTTATAAGTCATTTTTTTGAGTCCTTGCCACCAGTCGGTAAACCCGGTTTTTTTCATTTCTTTTATGATTTTTTTAGCACTTTCGGTTTCAAGAGCTTTTTCTACATTATCTATCCAATCCCCAACTGCCGGATAGCCTAAATCCTGGTATTCTTTGGCCTGAAAAGCTGTCTCTAGCCAGTCGGCGTCTTTAGCGATGAGACCTTCCTTGGTATTTCTTTGCTCAAATTCATCAAAGTATTTCTGCCACTTTTTTTCTATTTCTTGTCCCAAATTTTTTATTTGGTCTTCAAAGGCTTTTTTTTCTGCTTTTTTGGTTGAAAAATAGCGTGCTGCTATTTTATTTTGATCACCAACTCTGACTTCGCCATTATCGTGGATGATGAGCATGCTGGCTGTTTTTTCAGGATTGGCTTCTTCAAGTACTGCCAGGATATATCCGATTTGAGCGGCACGCAAGGCATGTTCGGCGATTGAATGTGGATTTTTGACACCCACGAAATTAAAGCCAGTGTGGCGTTGGCGCTTGAGTTGGTTAAGTTCAAAAATTAGGTTAGTAATTTTTTTATAATTGGGCTTTTGCATATATTTTATATTGATTAATTATATGGTTATATTACCAAAATTAAGTGGTTATTTCAACTTTTTAAGCATATACGTATTTTGTAGCTGGTAGCCAAGTTTGCGATAGTAATCACGTACGCCAATACCTGAGATAATTGATAGAGCGGTGTATTTTTTTTGTTTAGTTATTTTTTCGGCGGTTTGCAGAAGTTTTTTGCCCATGCCTCTGTGTTGAACAGTTCCTTTTTGACCCAAGGCGGTCATTTGGCCGTATGTGTGTAGTTCGCGGATGAGGGCTGTGTTGCTATTTTTCGGTAAACAAAGACGACAAAAAGCAAAAAGTACCTCTTTATTTTTTGATTCAAAGCTTAAGAATATTTCAGTTCCGTCGATGGTTTTGTATGTACGGGATTGTGGATATGGTTTGTATTTTTCCGCATGGTTTTGATGGCCGGCTTCACGGCATCTAATACATTGGCAGACAATTTCTCTTTCTCTCATTATAGATTGAACGGTTTGTCTTAAATTAGTTATTTTATTTCCGTCAATAATTGATTCTTCTGGGATGTCTCTGATGACCCTGATAATTCTTACCCAAGGAGGTGTTATTGATTTTATATTAATAAGTAAATTAATCAGGGTTTTAGTGGAATAGCTTTTCCATTTGCCTTGTTTCCACCAGCGATAGAGGAGCGAGCCCTTAGCGACTACGCAAGGATAGAGCTTGATTTGATCTGGTTGAAAATTGGGGTTTGTGAATATTTTTTTGCACATTGCCAAGTCTTTAGATGGAGTAGATCCTGGAAGATTAGGCATAATGTGATAAGTTATTTTAAAACCGTAGTTACGCATAAGGCTGGTGGCTTTTATTGTCTGCTCTACTGTATGTCCACGCTTGTTTAGTTTTAATATCTTATCATCAATATGCTGGATACCAATTTCAATTCTAGTGCAGCCAAAGTTTCTCATTTTTTCTAATTCTTCTTCATTTATGTAGTCAGGTCGGGTTTCTAGGGTTAGTCCAACTATCCTATTTTTTGTTTTCTCGTTTCTTTTTTGCTCGTAGGCTAAATTTGTTTTAGAAGATTTAATGATTTTAGGAAAGTCATTGGCTGCACGAAAGCATTCTTTGATATACCAGGTTTGATATTTTTCTTTTAAATATGACCACGTGCCACCCATGACAATGAGTTCAAGTTTATCTATATTATGACCATTGCTTTGCAGGGCTTTTAAGCGCATCTGGACTTGTTTGTATGGATTGAATTTACAGAGAATAGCGCGCATAACGGCTGGCTCGTTAGAAAGATAGCTGGTGGGCATGTCCTTTTCTTTGGGGCAATAGGCGCAGTTGCCGGGGCAAGGATAGGGTTTAGTTAAAACGGCAATGGGTGCAATACCAGAAAGAGTGCGTATACCGCGCTTGCGCAAGAGGTTTTCTAATTTAATACTTTTTGTTTTTTTTGTGTGATAGATTTTGAGTAGATCTGAATTAGGGGGTACATTTTTGGTTTTAGATTCTTTGCAGAATTTTCTTTTAGCACGTAGAATATCGGCCTCTGTTTGGGGAGGATTTTTTAAGAGATATTTGATGATTTTTTGTGCAATATCCATAGTTTCCTTATTATATCCCAAATTTGTAATTTTTCAAAGCTCCTGCTAATCTTAAAGATATATGGATGCAACACGGGCACAAAAGATATTGGAGATAAATAGGAAAACTTATGATTTAATTGCAGAGGATTTTTCTGATACACGAAATAGGATATGGCCAGAAATGAGGACCCTAGTCAAGCAATATGTAAAGGAGAATGATAGAGTACTTGATGTGGGGTGTGGCAATGGAAGATTTTTGGAGATTTTACCTAGAGTTTATTATTTCGGATTAGATAATTCGCAAAGCTTGATTGATCAAGCCAAGAAGAATAATAAAAAAGCTAATTTTTTAGTGGGTGATATGCTGGGGCTTGATAAATTGGAAATGGATAAATTTGATAAAGTATTTATGTTCGCTGTATTTAATCATATTCCAAGTCATGAGTTGAGATTGAAAGCATTAGTAAATATTTTTAAAGTATTAAAACCTGGTGGGCATTTAATAATGACAAACTGGAATTTATGGCAAAAGGGGCAGAAAAAGAGCGTATGGAATAGGGAGATTACGAGAGAGAGTTTTCGAGACTTAATGACTGTGTGGCAGTCGGGAGATAAGCAGAGGAAGGGAGAGTTGTATTATAGGGTGTTTACTTGTGGAGAGTTGAAAAAATTATTTAAACAGGCAGGATTTGAGATAGTTGAAAACTATTATTCATGTGGGGAGAAAAAATGTCATTGGTGGAATGGGAGAAATATATTGTCAGTGGTTAAAAAAATATGAAGTTAAGCTTAAAGCAAATTGATGAAATACGAAAAAATGGTTTGCGACCACAAGTTGTAGGTGTTTTTGTGAGGGGTAATAAAGTTTTGATGGTTTACAAGAGAAAGCATGATTTGTGGCAAATGCCGCAAGGGGGAGTGGATAATGGCGAGACTTTAGAAGAAGCGTTTAAGCGAGAGATGAGAGAGGAGTTAGGAAGTAGTTTTATGGAAGGAGCTAAGGATTTAGAGATTATTGGAGAGGATGAGATAATTTTTTCTTCTAAAAAACAGAATTCAAGAGAACTAAAGACAGATGAAGGAGAGGAATTCTATATGAGGGGTAAAAAATATTTTTTTATGATGTCTAAAGTTGAGAATACAGATTTGGATATTGGCGAGAGTGAATTTGATGATTATAAATGGGTGTCGTATGGCGAGGCAAGTGAGTTAGCTGAGAAGATTTATCAGAAGAATAAGAAGGAGATGACAGAAAAAATATTACAGATATTAAATAGTAAGGATATTATATGAATAAAAATAATTTAATTGAATCATTTTCTGGTATTCGTGGAGTTTATGGTCGCGGGATTGATGAGGGTTTGGCGGAAAAGTATGCGCGGGTGTATTCTTTGTTTTTAATTGATAAATTTAAAAAAATTAGAGTAGTAGTTGGTGGAGATACTCGCAAGTCAACTAAGAGTTTACAAAAAGTTTTTATTGAAGTTTTTTTGGATTTTGGTTTTGAGGTGATTGATGTGGGAGTGGCCAGTACGCCGGTGGTTGAGTTAGGAGTTCGTGAGTATAAGGCGCAAGGAGGGGTGGTTATAACCGCATCACATAATGAGCCGGAATACAATGGGTGGAAGCTATTGAGGGAAAATGGAGCTATTTTATATGTAAAAGACAGCGAGAATATTATAAGAAAGGTTAGCAAGCCACTTGATAGTGGATTTTTGGGTAAAAAAGGAAAATTAATTAGAAAAGAGAAAGATTTGGAAAAGAGATATATAAATGAGGTTTTAAAAATTATTGGTAAAAAATCTGTTAAACAAATAAGAGATAAAAAATTTAAATTAATAGCTGATCCAAATGGCGGGCCGGTTATTGGCCTGCTTCAAAAATTATTTAAGAAATTAAATGTAGATATAATTGGGGTGAATATGAAAGAAGGGGTCTATGGTCGAAAGGTTATTCCAAATAGTAAAACTTTGAAATATTTAAGTAAGCTAGTAGATGCAAAGAAAGCTGATTTTGGTTTTGGGCTTGATGGAGATGCTGATCGAGTTGAGATTATTTTACCGCGCGGTGCTGTTATGTCTGGCAATGAGATGTTGGCACTTGGAGTCGATAGTGTTTTGTCATCAAAAAAGAGGGGACAAAAAGTAGTTGTTAATTTACCGACTTCACATTTGGTACATAAAATTGCTAAGTATTATGGAGCTCGAGTTTTTGAAGTTGATGTTGGGGAGACAAATGTTGTAGTAAAAATGGAAAAAATGGGTAGCGTGGTTGGCGGAGAGGGGAGTTGCGGAGGATTGATAATGCTTCCGAGTAAATGTAGAGATGGATTATTATCAGTTGTGGCTATTTTAGCGTTACTTGCAAGAAGAGGGACATCTATATCTGAGATTTTAGATAATTATCCTCAATATTTTGAGGAGAGAATAGAAGAGAAGGGCGGAGATAAGGTTGGCGGTAAAATATTGAAATATTTTCAGAATACGGGGTATAATGTAAGAAGAGTGCCCGGTAAGACAGGCGGGTTTAAAATACTTTTTGATAGATACAATTGGTTGTTTTTTAGGGAATCACAAACCGAACCAGGACTTTTTCGGATAATAGCCAATGGTAATAATAAAAAAATTGTTAAAAAAATGATAAAACAAGGCAAAGATATTTTTTATAAATTAAGTAAATGAGTTATGAAAATTAATCGTCATATAATACGTGGTTATGATATTCGGGGTGTAGCTGGCGAGGATTTAACGCCTGAGATTATGGAGCACTTTGGTAAAGCCTATGGGACATATATGTCTCGCAAAGGCATGGATAAGATTATAGTTGGTCGAGACGCAAGATTAACCAGCGAAGAATTTAAAAACTGTTTTGTTAAGGGCATTTTATCTACTGGTCTTGACGTAATAGATTTGGGTCTTAGTTTAGTGGGTCATATTTATTGGTGTCAGTATCATTTTAAGACAGTAGGAACAGTTATGATTACGGCTTCACATAATCCATCAGAATATAACGGATTTAAGATATCAGAAGATTATTCAGAGGCAATGATCGGTGATCAGTTGGAAAAATTAGTAGATATGGTTGAAGAGCAAGATTATGTTGTAGCTGATAAGCCCGGCAAGAGTGAAGAGGAGGACGTTAATGATATTTATTTTGATGATTTGATTAAAAGATTTAATATCAAAAAGGGGTTAAAGGTGGTAATCGATCCAGCCAAGTCAACCCCTGGGGTGATTATACCTGATTTGTTGCGCCGTGTTGGCTGCGAAGTTGTTGAAAAAAATTGTGATTTGGATGGCAACTTTCCGTTGGGTATACCAGATCCGACAGAGTTGGTTTTAGCTGAGCGATTATCAAGGGAGGTTTTAGAGGCTAAAGCTGATATTGGGTTGTCTTATGATAGCGATGGTGATCGAATTGGTGTGGTTGATGAAAAAGGAAATATTATTTGGAATGACGTTTTGTTGGCCTTGTTTGCTATCGATGTATTAAACGGTCATCCTGGCGAGAACATTATGTATAACACCCTTTGTTCCAAAGTAGTTGAAGAAACAGTAGAGAAGTATGGTGGAGAGCCATTTATATGGAGAACGGGTCATGGTTTCTTGAAAAAGAAAAATCAAGAGGTGGGTGCACCTTTTATTGGTGAATTATCAGGTCACTTTTTCTTTTCTGCTGATTTTTATAACCATGATGACGGTTGTTATGCCACATTACGTTTACTTGACTATCTCTCACGAATTAATCAGACTTTGAGTGAAGCAGTGGCCGACTTGCCAAAATATATTTCAAGTCCTGAAATTAAGGTGGGTTGTCCTGATGATAAGAAGGTGGCGCTGATGAGTAAAATTGCAAAAAAATTAAAAGGAGATTGGAAGGACGCAGAAGTGATTGACGACGAGAGGGCAGGAGATGGAGTACGTCTTGATATGGAAACCGCAATGTTTGTTATACGATATTCACAAAATGGGCCATATTTAACAATAAAGTTTGAATCTAAGACCCAGGACGAATATGATAAGCTGAAGGGGTACATCAATAAGTTGTTACATAGTTATAACGAGGTTGATTGGAGTTTTGGGGTGAATGTTGAAAGTTTAGATTAATTTATGATAGAAAAAGTTTTTAAATTTGAAAAATATAGTTTTAACCAAAAAACAGGGGTTACTGTTTTTGAGTATTCTTTGGATAAATTGAAATTTAAGGAAAAGTTGGTTTTTCCCATGAGAGGGGTTAATTTTAGTAAAATAAATAAGGTGGCATTTGATAAGGCGTTGTTCAATTTATTTTTAATTGCAGGTATTTCGTATTATAAGACATATTGTCCTAAGGTAATTGATTTGGGAGAGTATAAATTAACTAAAGAACAAGCTAGTTTTTGGAATAAGGTATATACCAAGGGTTTGGGTGAATTTTTTTATGTAAATAAGATTGATTATAGGGGTTTGATAAAATTTTCTTATGATAAAGATTATATAGTTAAGCCAGTTAAAGTTAAGATGGGTAATAGGAGTTTAGTTCCCTTGGGCGGAGGGAAAGATTCTATCGTGGCAATGGAGATGTTAAAAAAACAGAGTAACCAATTTGATGTTTATTCTTTGCGTGATTTAGCTATTTCGCGAGAAGTGGCTAAGGTGGCTGGCAAAGATTTACGAGTAATCAAAAGAGAGTTATCGTCAAATTTATTTAAATTACGAGGAGTATATAATGGGCATATACCTTTTTCGGCTTATATAGCTTTTTTGAGTGCGGTAAATAGTATCTTATATGGGTATAGATTAATAATTTTATCAAATGAGAAGAGTTCCAATTATGGCAATGTAAAATATTTGGGTCAAATGGTTAATCATCAATGGAGTAAATCATATGAATTTGAGAAAATGTTTAGTGCTTATTTGAAAAAGTTTATCACCCCAAGTGTTAGGTATTATAGTTTGCTTAGAAAATTCAATGAGCTGCAAATCGTTGAGGAATTTGTAAAATATAAAAAGTATTTTCCAGTTTTTTCAAGTTGTAATTTGGCAAATTTTAAGTTAAGTGGGGAGAGTAAGCAGAAATGGTGTGGGGAGTGTCCAAAATGTGTATTTATTTGGACAATGCTAGGAGCCTATTTATTAAAAGAAGAGTTGATTAATATTTTTGGTAAAGATATAACCAAGAATAAGAAATATAAATTGTATTTGGAGGAACTTTTAGGTACTAAGAATCATAAACCATTTGAGTGTGTGGGAACACCTGAGGAAGTTAAGAGAGCCATTGAGATGGCCAATAAGAGTAAGTATTTAATTTTAGGATTTGGTAGAGAGGGATTGTCGACGTACAAATATTTGAGAAAGAAATACCCTGAAATGATAATTGGCGTGGCTGATAAGAATAATTTGAAGGATTTTAAAGGAGAATATGGTAAAGTTTTGAGGAATGATAAGAAATTAGAATTATATCTAGGTAAAAATTATTTAAAGTCTTTAGACAAATTTAGAGTAGTGGTTAAATCACCAGGGATAAAATTAAAAAGGCAAGATTTAAATATTACCAGTAATTTAGATATTTTTTTACGTGAAGTACAAGGCAAGATAGTTGGTGTGACTGGTAGCAAGGGGAAGAGCACTAGCGCTAGTTTGATTTATCATATTTTAAGAAAAGCCGGCAAAAAAGTAGTTTTGGCCGGCAACATTGGAAGTCCAGTTTTGGATTATTTGAAGGGTGATAATAAAGACACAATTTTTGTAATCGAAATGTCATCCTATCAACTAAGTGTTCTGAAAGAAAAGAAAATTGATGTATCTTTAATTACTTCATTTTTTCCAGAACACTTAGATTATCATGGGAGCTTGAATGAATATTTTAAAGCTAAAATGAATATTGTTTTGAATTTAAAAGATAAGGGAGTAGCGGTTTGTAATAGAAAATATAAGAAGGTAGAGAAGTTTATTAAGGACAATAAAGTTAAGAGCGTGGGATATAGAGGAGAGTACGAAGGTGAAACAAAATTAATTGGCAAACACAACTTGGAGAATATTTCGGGGGTAATTGAGATGGCAAAATTATTTGGAATTAATGAAAAGAAAACTGAAGAGGCAATTAAGAGTTTTAAGGGTTTAGAACACAGATTGGAATATGTTGGTAAATATAAGGGAATTGAGTTTTATAATGATGTATTATCTACTACTCCAGAATCGACCATCGAGGCAATTAGTGCTTTAAAAGATAAGAATTTGGAGACAATAATTGTAGGTGGTATGGATAGGGGGTTGGATTATAGGAAATTAGCTAGAAAGATTATGGGTTCCAAAATTAAGAATGTTATTTTATGGCCACATGTTGGAGAGAGAATTGGCAAGAGGATTAAAAATAGTGGAGTGAATAAAATTTATGTTAAGAACATGGAAGAGACTGTGCGAGCGTGTTACAAATATAGTTCTCAAGGTAGCGCTGTTCTTTTGTCGCCTGCGGCATCAAGTTATGATTATTATAAGGATTATAGAGAGAAAGGGAGGGATTTTAAAAGATTAACTAGTGAGCTGGGAAGATAATTAGTTAAAATATTAGAGTATTTTAAAACCCCAGTTCATATTGAACTGGGGTTTTAAAGTGTTGTATAGGTAGATTGCTATTTTGTATATATAGAGCTAAATCTTGCCTCTGATAAAATTTTAATAACTTCTTCGGGGGTAAATACTTTTCCATTCATACATACATAAATGCCGGCTGGCAGTTCCTGTGCTTTGGCAAAAGCATAACCAAGATTAAAGCCCGCGTCTGTAGGAGTGAAGCCAACCAGCGGGATCATTGAGCAGACAAAAATAATAGTCTTCTTGTTATTTTTGAGATGAGCATTGAGATATCTAGCAGTGTCTGGAAGAGTGTATGTACCATGGGTGATTATTATTTTTTTTGTCTTGCAGTTTTGGATAACTCTCAATATTTTTTGCCTGTCTTTTGAGGTGATTTCCCGGCTGTCTTTTAGGCAGACGATTGTGTGGCTGATTTCGTCGTAAAGTTTGATAAGTTTGAGATAATTTGGAACAATTGATTGTTCGTTGGGGCACGCTGTGTCTTTTGTTCCGTCATAATATGAATCGATGGTTCCGCCGGTGATTATGAAATGAATTTTATTATTTTTAGTAGGCATATTATTTTTATATTAAATTTATATCAAACCAATTTTTTCTTTAACTTCCTTAACTGTAGCTTGGGCGATTTTGTCTGCTTTGTCTTTGCCTTGCTCTAGGATTTCAAGGACATGGTCTTGATTTTTATTGAGCTCAATACGTTTTTCCTGGATTGGTTTTAGGGCTTGAACAATGACATTGGCCAGCATGGGTTTTAGTTTGGAATATTTCAGTTCCCCGTTTTGGTAATCATTTTCAAATTGTTTGGTAATACTTTCATCGTCAACAAAAATAGTAAATAAATCTAGTAGGTTTTTACCGCCATTGGTTTTTGAGTCTTTGGCGCTACCGGAGTCTGTAACGGCCTTACTGATTTTTTCTTTTATAACGTCAGGGGAGTCACTCAAGGCAATATATGATTTCGGGCCGTGGGATTTTGACATCTTTTTGGCTGGGTCTTGGAGTGACATAACTCTGGCGGTTTTATTAAGTTTTACTTTTGTCTCTGGGAAAGTATCACCGAACCTATTGTTGAATTTTTTAGCAATAATTCTAGTAAGTTCAACATGTTGGGTTTGATCTTCGCCAACGGGAACTAAGTCTGCTTTGTAGAGCAAGATATCAGCGGCCATAAGTACAGGATAATCAAATAAACCCACATTTATATTACTTTTTTGGTTTTTTGATTTATCTTTGTATTGCGTCATCCTTTCAAGCTCAGCCATTGGAGTGATACAGTTTAGTATCCAGGCAAGTTCGGTGTGTCCATTGACATGGGATTGGACAAAAAGAGTGGCCTTATCTGGGTCAATACCACAGGCCAGGTAATCAATAGCTGTATTGATGATTTGCTCTTGCTTTATTTTGGGGTCGAAATTTTCTGTTAAGGAATGATAATCGACCACACAAAATATGGACTCTATTTTATGTTGTAATTCGACAAATTGCTTGATGGCTCCTAAATAGTTACCAATATGTAGTTCCCCGGTTGGCTGGATACCAGAGAATATTTTTTGAGGTTGTGCTTGCTCCATATAATTTAATGGTAAGCTATTTAAGATAATTGGTCAATTTTTCTATACCTGTATGACTACTGGCAAGACCATGGGTCGCCTTGCTGTTTTTTGGAAAAGAAATTGTCCAATATCATTGCGGATTTTATTTTTTATAAAATCAGGGAAGGCTTCAACTTTTGGGTCAGTTTTTTTGAGTATTGTTTTTACTTTCGAACGCGTGTCTGAGACCAGTTTTTTACTTTCTTTCATATAGATAAAACCACGAGATATAAGATCAGGGGAGTGGAGCAGCTGGCCTGTTTTTTTGTCGATTGTACATATTACAACTATCATACCGTCTTCAGCCATTACTCGGCGATCACGCAGGACGAGGTGCGAAATGTCTCCGATACCAAGCCCATCAACAAAGACATAATCAGTGTTTACTTTTTTAGTGAGTACCTTGGCTTTGCCTTGAGTTGGGAATTCTAGAACTGATCCATTATCTGGAACAAAGATGTTGCTTTTTATAAAACCTTGCCGTTCGGCAAGTTTAGCAGCCTCTTTAAGCATGTAATGGTTGGAGTAAACAGGGATAAAATAGGTAGGTTGAATTTGGCGCAACATTTTAATGATATCTCCTTGGTTGCCGTGGCCAGAAATGTGAACGTCCATAATGTCTGAATGAATTACATTATCGGATAATCGATATAGATTATCTTTTAGTCTTTGAATCGTTCGTTCGTTGCCTGGAATGACAGACGAGGAGAAAACAATGGTATCACTTTTTTTAAGAGTAATGTATCTGTGATTGCTATTAACAATACGTGAAAGTACGGCATTGCTTTCGCCTTGAGAACCAGTGGCTAGAATAACCAGTTTTTTCTCATCATATTTAGAAATATCATTGATTTTGATGACAGAACCTTTTTTGATTTTGATATAACCTAGTTTTTCGGCAATTTCGATATGCATTTTCATGCTGAAACCATCAAGGGCTATTTTTTTGCCACGAGTCGAGGCGATATCAATAATTTGTTTGATACGCTCGACTTGTGAGGCAAAGGTACCGATGATGATTCTGCCGGGTGCCTCATCTATAATTTTCGTTAGGTTATCGAACATTTCACGCTCAGTGATTTTTTTAGTGTCTTCTTTGTGTTGTACGGCCAGAGCTTCTAGCATGAGTATGGTCGGCGTTTTAACGTTGGCTAAATGGGAATAGTCGACCAGGGGTCTGCCTTGTGGATCATCTTCCATGGTCCAATCACCGGGATGAATAACTGTTCCAGATGGAGTCTCTAAAATTAGTCCCACAGCATCCTTAATGGAGTGCTCGACGGCAAAAAATTTACAGGTCATATCACCAAAGGTAAATTTATCATCGAGGGATTTAATATATGATATTTTTAGGTTTTTGCTGGTACCCTTTTTGTAGTCTTCTTGGCGATGGCGTAGCATCTCAATGGTTAGATCACGGCCGATAATCATAGGGTTGCCCAGTTTTTCAAGTAAAATAGGGGCAGCGCCAATGTGATCAAGATGGCCATGAGAAAAGATTACGGCACGAATATTTTTTTCTTGACCTTTTAGATATTCAATATTGGGGATGATATAGTCAATACCGGGCATGTCTTCTTCTGGGAATTGTAAACCCATATCAAGGATGATAATATCCTTGTTTTTTTCTTGACCGTGTTTGAAATATTCGAAGAGAGTCATATTTCGTCCAACTTCTTCGCAGCCGCCAAGAGGGATAATGCGTAGGATTCCCTTGGGAGAACGCATGGTTTTTACGGGTGTGATGTGAGTAGGTTTGGGTCGAGAGGATACTTTTCTGGCTGGAGCGTGTTTTGTCCTGGCTGGTTTGACTTTCGGTTTTTGGGGCAGGCTTCTTTTGGAGTCTGCGAGTGAGAGCATGGGATTGCGACGAGTGCGGGAATAGGGTGATGGAGCTATTTTTGTGTTAGTTTGTGCAGCCCTAACTTGCGGACGTGAAATTGTCCGTTTGGTATTTGGGGAATGCGTAGTTGGCGTTCTGCGTCTAGGATTTCTAGGAGCAGGGCCTTTTAATGGTTTTTTGTACATAAAAATTTATTTAATATATTTAGTTATTAATTTAGTTAATGAAAAGAGAAAGCGAGTCAATGCCGATGGTGGGACTCGAACCCACACGGGATTGCTCCCACTAGCTTCTGAAGCTAGCGTGTATACCAGTTTCACCACATCGGCGAGATGAGAGTAATGAATGATAAGGTATTTTAAATTTTTGAAATTTAAAATAGTGTAAGGAGATTGAAGGGCGGAGCTTATTTGAGTCCTTTTTTGGTTCGAATATACCAAGACTCAATATGTATTAGGCGATCGGTAGGAGTGATAATCCGCTCCAAATCGATACCTTTAATTTTATCTGAGACTACGTAAGTGTAGTTTGGATTATATAGGAAGATGGCGGGTATTTGCTGTATGAGAATATCTTGAAATTGTTTATAGTGCTCTGCTTGCTTGTCATAATCCTCTTCTATTTTGGCTTTTTCGAGCAGTTGATCGGCCGTTGAATATTTATAGTTAGCTAGATTAAGCCCATGTTCATCGGCTTGACTGGAGTGCCAGAAGGCGTAAAGATCTTTATCGCTACCTAGTATTTCTCCAAAAAGTAGAGCTTCAAATTCCCTTGGAGTAATAATATCGTTTTGAATTTGTTTTGGATCGAAAATTTTGAGATGTGTGCGAACACCAATGGCTTGCCAGTATTTTTGGATTAGCTCGGCTACGGCTACTGATTGCGGTTGATCTGAGAGTGTAATAGCAATGGTTAGTTCTTTATCGTTTTTATAGAGGAATTTAGAAAGTCCATTGGCATCAACTTCTGGAGATATATGAGTGTCAGTTGAGGTTGCTTCATTGTTTTCTTCGTTTTTTTGGGGGATGATTTCTTTTTTCTTCCAACCCAGATTTTGTAATATTTGCTTTGCTTTATCAACGTCTGGAATAAATGAATCTTGATTTAAATTATACCCCGGAAAGCCAGGTAGTAGAGGCCCGTCAATGGCTAAGCCTTGTCCGTCAAGAGCTGTAGCTATGATTTTATCTTTATTAATACTTAAGCTCAATGCTTTCCTTATATTTATATCTTTAAGTAATTCATTTTTTGATTGATTGAAGAAGATAGCGGTGTATTGAGGTAAAGAAAGAGAGTAGTAGTTTAGGTCTTTTCTGTTTTCTAGAAAACTTTTTAAGTTTTGTGGGAGAAAATTTAAACCATCAATACTCCTTGACTTGAGAGCTTCAACGGCTAGTTCAAAATTGGGATAGAATTTTAAGGTGATTTGTTTAATGTATGGTAAATCAAGATGATAGTCTTCATTTCTAATTAAAGTATATGATTTAAGGAGCTCTTGCTTGTCTTTGGTATATGATTCAAATTTGTATGCGCCAAGACCAATGGGTTCGATGTTAAGCTGAGCCAGAGGTGCATTTTCTCCTTTGATATCTTGCCAGAGATGAGAGGGTAGAATACCCACGGTCAGGTTTTCCAAGAATGCGCTATATGGTTTAGGTAGGGTGAACTGTACGGTATATTCATCTACGGCTTCTAGGGTTATGTTTTCCCAAGTGGACTGCAAGGGACTTTGATAGTCTTTGTTTTGAATGGCATTAAAAGTGAAGATGACGTCTTCTGCACTAAAGGGCTTTTCGTCGGGCCATTTAATGTCGTTGCGCAAGGTGAAGGTATATTTGGTTTGGCTTTCATCAACATACCAATCTTTGGCCAGATCGGGCAATATTTCTTGTTCCTGGTTTTGTTTTATAAGGCCAGCAAAGATGAGATGAGTTAAATCTCTATCAGCCTCATTAACTGAAGCGTAGAGTGGATTGATTTTTTGAGGGGAGCCAACAATACCTTCAGAGTAGGTGCCGCCAAAGGCAGGTTTGTCGATGAAGTTTTCTTTCCAGAAAATGTAGGTGATTGATAAAAGGCAGATGATGATAATAATCAAAGCAGAAAGAATGATTATTTTTTCTTTAATAGAAAGGAATTTAGGTAAATATTTTATTTGCCTAAAAGATGGAAAACCTTTGGAGGGGTTTTCTTTTTTTAGAGATGGGTCAGTTTTTTTAAATAAGCTTGAGACTTTACGCAAAAGCGTTGATATTTTAAACATATCAAGAATGTGGAAGAGAAGGCCTGGGGTATTTTAAATACCCTTTTTTAGATGAATAGACGCACAGCGCCAATAACTAAGAAAATGAAGGCAAAAACGATACTTAAGATAAATATGGTCTTTTCAGCCCCACGTTTAGCCATGTATACATTGCCTTCGCCACCAAAAGCGGCACCAAGGCCTGAACCTCGGTTTTGGAGTAAAATAGTAGTAATAAGTAAAATAGCGATAATAATTTGGGCTATATTGAGAGCCATAATTACAGTAAATTAGAAATATTGTACTAAGTGTGAGTCTATCAAAAGATAGGGAATTTGTCAAATGCATTGGAATTGTGTTATCTTTTAAGTATTATGCGCATACTTGGCATTGAGACAAGCTGTGATGAGACTGCGGTAGCTGTTTTAGAGGTTAAAAACGGTGTTTTTAAGGTGGTTAAAGATGTAATTTCATCGTCATCTCAGTTGCAAGCTAAATATGGTGGAATTGTGCCGGAAGTTGCAGCCCGTAAACAGGTGGAGTATATGATACCTGTTTTGGAGAAAGTATTAGGAAAAAAAGGTAAACAAATTGACTATATCGCGCTAACTAATGGACCGGGATTAATTACTAGTTTGCGAGTAGGGGTAGAGGCAGGTAAAACTTTGAGTTATGCGTGGGAGAAGCCAATGGTGGCAGTTAACCATTTGGAGGGCCACATTTACTCAGCTGAGATGAGTAATTCTAGAAAGTTAGGTAAATTAAAATTTCCTGCTTTGGCTTTGATAGTTTCTGGGGGGCACACACAATTAGTATTACTGGAAAGTTATTTGAAATACAAGATAATTGGCGAAACGCAAGACGATGCAGTGGGTGAAGCTTTTGATAAGGTGGCAAAGATGATGAATTTGGGCTATCCTGGTGGGCCCGTGATTTCTAAGCTAGCCAAGAAAGGAAACGCAAGTAAAGTTGAAATGCCTAGACCGATGATTAATTCGGGAGATTATAATTTTAGTTTTTCTGGGATTAAGACAGCGGTACTTTACAAGATGAGAGAGGGAAGAATAAAAAATCAAGATATGTGTGCTTCTTTTCAAGAAGCATGTGTTGAGGTTTTGGTAAATAAAACTATTAAAGCGGCTCAAGAGTTTAAGGTGAAGACAATACTTCTTGGAGGGGGAGTGGCGGCTAATGAGAATTTACGGGATTCATTGAAGAAAGAGGTTGGTAGCAAATTAGATAAAGTTAAATTATTAGTGCCTGATATGAAGATGACAGGGGATAATGCAGCGATGATTGCAGCGGCTGGGTATTACAAGATTAAGAATAAGAAATTTAGTGATTGGAAGAAAATAAAGACAAATGCTAATTTGAGGTTGGGGGAATAATTATTTTTTAAAATTTAAAAACGACTGGGATGACCAGTCGTTTTGTGGCTGAGATAAGTACTGTGAATTACGAAACTCACATTTAACGAATAAACTTGGATAACCAAAATAATCCTTGATTACTCAAGTTTGTCTGTTAATAGGTAGAATTGTAGTAAAGTTCTTTTTCACAATTTAAACAATTTGATAAGCCAGTATGGAGTAGATATAGTTAGCTAAATATCCTCCAACTGATCTTGGCAGGCTAGTTACTAGCCCATGGAATAATTTTAAATCTCTAAAGTTTAGTTCAATTAACATCCTTGTACGATAAAGCATTTCTTCAAATTGAGTCATCATCTTTTTCATATTACTTCTTGGCTTAGCGAGTAACACACGCTTATGTTCCTGATAGAATTCTCGTGACAACTTATCTGATATATACCCTGCATCAGCCATGAATATGCCAGTTAAATCGTCAGCCATTTTAATGACCACTGCCCGATCATCCGTCTTGGCTCCAGTAAAGTTAATTGATAACAATCTTTGTTTCAAATCAGTAATAATGTGTAGTTTGAGCCCATAAAATGTGGTATTTCCTTTCTTCCTGTATTCAGCGTAGTCTCTCATGGTCTTATGAGCATGGGCATTCTTGAATAAACAAACCGGCAGTTCAGTGGAATCAATGTGTTTTACCAAATGAGTATTCCTCCTATTTAACTTCATCAAAAGGACTAGGATAATTACTGCCAGGAAAAACCATCTATTCAGATTAACTACCAGTGTCTTGTATGAGCAATTTGGTTTCAATATGTTGTAAAGAGCACGTTTTGTAGCAATGTTGTTTTTCTGCTTGAAGATAGCAAGTGATACGATATCTTCAATTGGTAAAGCTAACTTTCGACCTGTTTTGGATTTGTACTTATCAAAGTGTAATTGTTTACTAAAGAAATTGACTACAACTTTGATTGAATTGTACATGGGTACAAAAGCTCTCATAGTGGTGTAGAATTTTAGTTAGTAATACACTACCTTAATTTTACATCATTATGAGCTCTTTTGGGAGTTTCGTAATTCACAGTAAGTATTAAATTTTGTCCCTTAGTTTCAAATCGTAGATTATGCCTTCAATTTTTTTCAAATTATTACCAATGGTTTCTAGTTTGTGGCGGAGATTGGAGTTTCTGGTAATTGAGACTGGGATAATTAGGGCATATATATGAGCTACATAGTCATGAATACTTTTAGCTTGTTGTTCATTTTTACGTGCCAAGCGGACAAGTTCGCCTGTCATATCAGACAAAGCACCAAGGTAAAGTTCTGGAGTAACTTTGAGCTTAGCAATGGTTGGCATTGGTTTATTATTCATATAACTCCAGACAAGTAGAGCTTCAATATATTCTTCAAGTCCATAATTAATTGGTGTTACGCTGTAAAGATATGGATTTTGGCGGAGTTTTGTCTGGATTTGTTTGAATAATTTTTCCATGGCTGGAAAGTTTTTTTCAGCGGTGTCCACATTATCTCGTACTAGAAAACTTACAGTGGTTTTTGCAAGAATACGGAGCTTATCTGATAAATTCATACAATAACTTTTTTCCTTGTTGTTTTTTTCTAATAGTTTATATGGGATTTTTGGTAGTTTAGGCATAGAAACAAATAAATTAAGTAATAAATAAATTAAGTTTGATGATGGTGGGCGATATTGGAGTTGAACCAATGACCTCGTCGATGTCAACGACGCGCTCTAACCAACTGAGCTAACCGCCCTATATCAAAAAAATGGATTTGAACCGTTTAAAAGGTACACTGTACCTTTTAAACCCTCTTGCGTGTCGAGCAAGCACTCTAACCAACTGAGCTATGCGTCCCTGGTGCGCCTGGATGGATTTGAACCATCGACAACCTGATTATAAGTCAGGTGCTCTAACCCCTGAGCTACAGGCGCTCCTCGTTATATTTGTCTGCAATGGCTTTTAGGGCCATTAAAATTTTTTCAGTTGTCCTCGCATTCCCTATTTGGGCTACACAAGTTCCATGACCAAATCTGCCTTTATAATTTATTCTTTCACTTGAACTTTGCTTGATATATGGCTTGGTGAATTGTTTTGGGGGTATATTCAGTGTTTTTGACCAGTAGAGTGTTTCTTTTTTGATATCCATGTCGGTATATAGATGTAAGCGCATTTTAATTTTTTCTTTGGGGAATTTCAGTGCTTTGATGGTCCATATAATAAAGAATTTGATTACAGCAGGATCTGTATTTGTAACAGCCAGGGTAGCTAAGTGTCTTTTAGTCCCTTCTCCCCAGTATAGAACAAGTCCAGCCAAATAGAATTCTCGTTTTGTAAGAGGAAATATATTTTTTTTCTCTTCATTGTAATAGTTGAGCAATCGTTGTTCTTTTTTCTTTCTTTTTGTTTCCCTGCAGCGCTCTATTCTTTGTTCGTTACAGTAAACGAGCTCCCTGATTCTTTCCTTTGAGAGGGGGTGATCTCTAAGCCAGTTGCTTAAAGTGCCTTTGCCTACCCCAATTATTTTTTTAATTTGGCTATAACTCATGCCCTGTTTTCTAAGTGACAGAGCCTTTTCTCGGTCTTTTGCGCGTGCCATATAAATGAACTTTAAGATAGTAATTATATTATTATTTCTCCTAAGTTCATTTTACCATATATATTTGGTAAGGACAATATAATTAAAATGGTCAATATATAATATATTGTATACCATTCTCAACTACTAATCAATCTAGATTTGATCAATCTAGATTTTTATCCTACTTCTTATTTGATTGACAGTCATTTCCTCAGCTTCAAAGAGCTTGTCGGTTTCAAGGTAGAAATCAGCTCTAGATGTATTACCCAAAGGTCCAAAAGCGCGAGTAAGTTCAAGGGCATCGTAGTTTTTTGAAGTATGCAGTTCAGCGGCTATTTGACCTGATTTAGTTTCATAGAGTATAAGGATAGTTTCGATTTGGGGAGAATTAAGAAGAATTTCTTCGGTAATACCTTGAAGGTCATTTTGAGTGGCACCGGCTCTTTCAAAATCAGTTTGACTGATCATTGACCAGGCCATTTTGTAGAGAGTATCTTGTTTTAGACGAGCCAGGACTCTTCCCCAGAGATTTAGGGTTGATAGTTTTTTATTGCCATATAGATGATTGACAATTAAATCTCTTTTGCCCCCGAGTCGTATAAGATCAGCGGCGAGGGACAGTGACCGGGGAGTGGTGCGTGGGTCTTTAAAACTTTTTGTTTTAATAATGGTACCAGCCAGAAGATGAGTAGCTACATCTTCATCGATGAATTTTGGATTTATTGAATTGATAAGGTCAAAGATAATTTCTGTGGTTGATGAGGCGCTCAAGTCGATTAGATTGATTTGGCCAAAATGTTCGTTGCTTGGAGATGTATCTATGTTTATAATAGGAGTGGAATAAAAAAAGTCTGTATTTTTTTGATACAAACCTCCAAGAGACTCTAAGTCTTGTGAACCAATGGTAATAATTAAATCATACTTAAAGCTACTTTGCTGAATTGAAATGTCATCCTTGGTTAGATTTGTTTTTTGAGGGGTGAGGAAAATATTGAGCTTATCATCTGTAATGTCATAACTAAAATCATTAATCTTATTATCCTTAATATCTAGAGAAATTGTTAATTTTTGTAGAGAGTCAATATTTGATTTAATGCTATCGCTTTGGGGCAAAAAGGCTAGCCTATTTTTTTGGGGATTTTCAGTGATTAAATCAGCTGGTTTATTTATTTTTTCAAATAATTTAAAAAGAGCAAGACAAGAGCAAAGGCTGTCGTCCGAATTTTTAGCAGGGGAAGCAATTAGAATTTGTTTTGACTTAGCTATGAGCTGGTTGATTTGCTGATTTGTGTCTAAGGCCATCTTTTTGTTTATTTGAATAAAAAATAAATATTAGTTTAATATATACTAAGGGGAACAAGGTGTCAAGATGAAATTAAGGGATATCCTTTTTTATTTGACTTATAACTAATTTTCTAGTATTATTAGAGCAATATGAATGTAACAGAGTTGGCCAGAAAGTTAAAAATTACTCCAAACAAGTTGCGGGAAGTTATGCCACAACTTGGTTTTGATATTGGTGTAAGAGCCATAAAAGTAGATTCTAAGATGGCACGTGATATTTTAGAGAAATTATCTAACTCGAAGATTAGAGAGGAATACTTGGATGAAAAACCCAAAGCTAGTCGAGATGAGAAAGTATTTATTGATAAGGATCAAAAAGAAGAAAAGGAATTTAAAGTAATTAAGATACCTCAAAAGATTGTTGTTAAAGAACTAGCTCGACGTATGGAAGTTCCAGTAACTAATTTGGTTATGGAGTTGATGCGTAATGGAGTAATGGCTTCTTTAAATCAGGATATAGATTTTGAAACAGCTTCAATTATTACAGAAGACATGGGTTTTAAAGTTGAATTGTCAGAGGAGAAGGTTGGGGAAGATAAAGATGATAAGCTTCAGAAAATTTTGGAAGAAAGTAAAAAAGGAGGAAGTGCGCGTCCACCGGTTGTAGTAGTTATGGGTCATGTGGATCATGGAAAAACTAAATTACTAGATGCAGTTAGAGAAACTAATATTGTGGATGGGGAAGCGGGTGGTATTACTCAGCATATTGGTGCTTATCAAGCTAAGAAAGATGATAGATTACTAACTTTTATTGATACTCCTGGGCATGAAGCTTTTTCTGCTATGAGGTCACGTGGTGCACAAGTCGCTGATATAGCTATATTAGTAGTAGCGGCAGATGATGGTGTACAGCCACAAACTATTGAAGCAGTTTCACATATTAGGCAAGCCGGCTTGCCGTTCATTGTGGCGATAAATAAGATAGATAAGCCAGATGCTAATATTGATAAGATAAAAACCGAGTTGGCTAATATTGATTTGAATCCTGAAGATTGGGGAGGTAAAACAATATGTGTTGAGATATCTGCTAAAGACAAGACTAATATCCCAGAGTTATTGGATACTTTATTTTTAGTGGCTGATTTGCATAAAGAAGATATTGTGGCAAAAGCTGATGAACGAGCAGTTGGAACCATTATTGAATCACATGTAGATAAGGGAGAAGGTCCTGTGGCTACAGTGCTTGTACAAAGTGGAACGTTGCGAGTTCGAGATTATGTGCAAGTTGGGAAATTGGTTAGTAAGGTACGCATGATGAAAGATTGGAAGGGAGAAGCTGTTCGTGAAGCTTTACCTTCAACTCCAGTGCGATTGGTTGGCTTAAAGAGCGTACCACAAGTTGGAGATATGCTGGAGGCTTTTGATGATAAAAAGAAAATTAAACAAGCTGTACGCATGGGAGTTAAAGATTACGGAGGTAGAGCAACTAAAGTGGTGTACAATTTAGAGCAAGGAGATGATGAAGATAAGGAAGATAAACCAAAAATGAGTATTATACTTAAAGCTGATGTACTCGGTTCAGTGGAAGCCATTGAAGAGAGTCTGGAAAAAATAACTGAAGGTGATGTGGATGTAGCTATTGTTAAGCAGGGTTTGGGTAATATTACAGAAAAGGATGTTGAGCAGGCCAAGAGCCAAGGTTCGTTTTTGATTGGTTTTAATGTGAAAGTATCTTCTGAGGCAAGTAAGTTGGCCGTGGCTCGAGGAGTAGAGATTAAATTATATAGTATTATTTATGAATTGCTTGATTTTGTTAAAGAAGAGAGAGATAAGTTAATTGGTAGAAAAACCATACAAGTATTAGTTGGTAAACTCAAAGTGCTTGAGGTTTTTAGAACAGAAAAGGATGCACAAATTATTGGAGGCGAGGTAATACATGGTCAGGCAATCAACGATGTTGTGTGTCGATTGATGCGAAAAGAAGAGATACTTGGTGAAGCTCAGGTAACAGCGCTTGAGGCAGGTAAAGAAAAAGTTAAAGAGGTGGCAGAGGGTCAGCAGTGTGGTGTAAAAATTGAAGGGAAAAATAGGGTAGAGAAAGGAGATGTTATTGAGTTTTATAAAGAAGAAGAGAGTCGTTCGTAGTGAATATGTTGACATATTGATATGTCGATGTTAGATTGGTATGATATGCAAATACCAATAGACCAAAAGAATAAGTATAAACGAGTTGAAGAATATATTGATCAAGCTCAAAATATATTAATCGCAACTCACCAATCTCCTGATGGTGACGCCATTGGATCTCTGTCAGCTTTGATGGAGTTTTTGAACTCACGGGATAAAAGATACACAGCTTTTTCAAGAGATGGTGTACCTGATAATTTTTTATTTTTACGAAATGCCTGCAGGATGGTGTCTAGTGAAGATGAGTTGTTGCGAGAGAGTTTTGATTTAGTTATAGTAATTGATTGTTCAAGCCTTGGTTATACTGGTTTTTCAATTAAAGTTTTGACACAAATTGATAAAGTTAAATTAGTAACGATTGACCATCATGAGGGGAATGAAGAGTATGGAGAATTTAATTTGATTGAGCCAAAGAGTTCCTCAACAAGTGTCATGATTTACAAACTGTTTAAATTAACGGGTGCTCGGATGACAAGTGAGGTAGCTACGGGGATGCTGCTTGGAATTTTAACGGATACTTCTAATTTTACCAATCAAGCCACAAATGCGGAATCTTTAGAAATTGCGGCTGACTTAATTGGTAAGAGTGGCAAGTATAATTATATTATAAAAAAAGTTTATCAAGATAAGACAGAAGAGAGTTTGCGCGTGTGGAGCAAGGTATTATCAAGATTACAGAAAAATGATAAACTGAATATAGCTTATAGTGTGGTTCTTGAGAGTGATATTGGTAAGAGTGAAGAGAATGCTACTGATGGGATTTCTAATTTTTTTAACAGTTTGGATGGGGTAAAAATGGCCATGGTGCTTAAGGAAAAAGATGGAAATCAAGTTAAGGTGAGTTTACGGGGAATTGAAGAAGAGGCAAATGTGCTAAAACTGGCTCAGCTATTTGGGGGAGGGGGTCACACTAAATCGGCTGGCTTTCTTGTTAAAGGAAGATTAGAGAAAATAGGGGAATATTGGAAAGTCGTATAAATAGATCTTAAAATAATATGTCTGAATTTAATAAACCAGGACAGGATCAAGTAGACAAGCATCCTGACAAAGAAAAGGTAGATAATTTAGCAATGAGCAAGGCAATGATCTTAAAGAAAGCGCAAGTAACTGGATTTGAGATTGATGAAAATCATATGACAAACGATGGCTTGGATGCCAACAAGGCAATATTGCTAATTCAAAAAATAATGGCCAGTCAAATATCAGATCAAGAAAGCTTTGAGTATGTAATTTCATATTTAAATAGAAAGAAAGAGGCAGAAAACTTTGAAGCGCTTAGGCAACAGATTATAGATGCAACAAGTATTCATAATATTGAGTTAGACGAAGGTTATGTGAGTCAAGAAAAGATAAGCGATGAAGTTGGTTCAACTTTGATCAATAAAGCGTTAACAAATGCTCCAAATATGAGCCAGCGGGAATTTGAGCAGGCAATTTTATATTTAAATGAACAAATTGCAGGTGGTGGGAAGAGTGAAGAGATGGCGACGCAAGTTGATGATAATTTTGTTGATACAGAGGTGAACACTGAATATAAACTTGAGGCCAATAAGGGTGAAAGTAAAACGAGAGAGATTTGGAGAGAAGCAGTTATATCACTAAGAGAAATATTTGCAGAGAAGGATTTTAATCTTTTTTTCCGAAAGGAGATGGATGAGATGCTGGAAAGTATGAATAAATATGATTCGGCTGGAGCGGCCATACGAGATTGCAGGGATTTTCTTAACAAGTTGTTGATAAGTGATAAAACGAGAAGCATACATAAGACTGAGCTGGATAAATTCAATGGTGTCTTGGATGATAAAAGTAAGGAATTATTGGGAAATAATTTTTTAGAGAAAGAGATTCGCGCAAAATACAAATTTTTGGACCATAAAATTGTTGAAGAGGGGCCAGTATCGGTAACGGTCGGGGCAAAGCTTAATAGTGATTTTTCTCCTACTTTAGCTGTGCAAACCGAAGAATTGTCAAAATTAGATAAACTTTATGAAAACGAAATAAGAGCAAAACAGAAAGCAGAAGAGAAAAAGAATGAAAGAGAAGCGACAATACAAGAAACAAAATTAGGAGATGAGGATCTGGAACAGGCCAAACGAGAGATTGAAAAGATAAGTCAGTCTGTTGAAAGTATTATGGATGGTTTTGGTGATATTGGCAGGAAGTTTAAGGCAGAATATAATAAAGAGTGGGCGGACTCTCTTAGCAACGGGCTTTTGGGTAATAGAGTGAGCGTTTGTAATAGAAAGAAAAGTAAGTTAAGTGACGCACTTAAAGAAAAAGGTTTTGTTTCTCAATTAGAGATGGATGAGCTGAAAGAGGCGGTGGATAGCGCTAATCAATATTTGAATGAAATGTGGGGTGATGAAGAATTTAATAAATTATCCCGCAAAGAGCATATTAATATTATGGAATTAGAGCCTGAAGAGGCTAAAAAATATGATTTTGAGTTTATTGAGTTTACGGGAGGAGTTGAAGATTTAGCTGGATTAGATAAGGGGGTATATGAGATTGAGCGTGTGCCAGGTTTTAAAAATGAGCAAGGAAAGATTATTTATAGTGGTAAGGGGTTGAAATATGAGAATCATGTTGTTTCACTAAAGAAGCCTGTTATACGTGTTGTTGATGGAGTGTTTGGGGAAGAGAAGGATGTAAAAGACGGTGGAAAATTTGAGACAGATCAAGGGGCGGGGCTTTGAGTATAAAAATAAAGTGTTTAAGGCGCAAGTGGTAGTTGGTGAATAAATCGAAGATATTTTGGGATTTTTATTATAAAATTAGAAGTTATTCTATATGTTTTTAATACCGACAGTAATTGAAAAGAGTCATCATGGGGAAAGAGCCTATGATATTTATTCTCGTCTTTTAAAAGAGAGAATTATATTTTTAGGCGACCCGATTAATGATAATTTAGCAAATACAATTATTGCTCAGTTACTATTTTTAGAATCACAGAATAAAGAGAAGGACATAAAATTATATATAAATTCCCCTGGGGGATCGGTAACGGCCGGTATGGCGGTGTATGATACAATGCAATATATTAGTTCAGATGTGACGACAATTTGTATTGGTATGGCGAGTAGCATGGGGGCAATACTTTTAGCGGCCGGGGCCAAGGGGAAAAGATTTGCTTTGCCCAATTCAGAAATTATGCTGCATCAAGTCATGGGTGGAGCTGAAGGCCAAGCAACAGATGTCAAGATAAGAGCAGAGCATATTTTGAAAACTAAGGAGAAGTTAAATAAGATATTAGCTAAACATACTGGTCAGAATTTGGCTAAAATCGAGAAAGATACTGACCGTGATTATTTTATGACTGCAGATGAGGCTAAAAAATACGGGATAATTGATAAAATTATTAAATAAAGATTATTTTAAATTATGTCTACACCAACACAAAAACACACTAAGGCAAGACAAAGAACAAGACGAGCGGCCATTAAAGCAACTACGCCGACGTTAAAGCCTTGTCCAAAGTGCAAGAAACCGGTGCAATCACATCGTGCTTGTTTATTTTGCGGAACATACAAGGGTAACCAAGTTATTAAAGTAAGGATTCCAAAGAAGTTTAGAAAGCAAAAGAAAAGAGAAGAAAAGAAGAATAAATAATTAGTAAATTTTTATGTCTAATCGTCATTTAGCTCGAACAATTGCCATGCAGGTTCTTTTTGAATGGGATTTTAATAATCGATCTCAAAAATTAACAGAAGTTATTGAGAGAAATTTGCATGATTTTGCACCAGGTCTTGAAGATGTGGCATTTGTTGAGAGTTTAGTGCGTGGAGTGGCTAAACAGATGGCTGAAATTGATAAGAGTATTGTGAAATATGCTCCAGAATGGCCAATTGAGAAAATTACGGTGATTGATAGGAATATTTTGAGATTGGGCATTTATGAATTATTGTTTCTAAAAGAAGTTCCTCCGAAAGTGGCCATTAATGAGAGTATTGAAATTGCTAAAACCTTTGGGGGCGATTCTTCGGGAAGATTTGTAAATGGAGTTTTGGGAGCTATATTTCGTGATGTTGAAGCAGATGAGAATGACGTGATTACGCCAGAGAAATACAAAGAGCAAGCTAAAGGAGAATAATAGAATATTATATAAATTAATGAATGTATTTTAATATAATTTATTCTGTAGTTAGTTTATGTTTTGGACTTAGATTGACTCAAGGATAATATAATGAGGGGAGATATGTTCAGGAGAGATTTTTTATGCCAAAAGATTTAAAGGAACTCGAAAAAGTAATTGATATTACTTTTAAAGATGAAAAGCTGCTTAAAGAAGCCATGGTGCATAGATCATATATTAATGAGCATTCGAGTTTTGAATTAGGGCACAATGAGAGGCTTGAATTTTTAGGAGATGCGGTTTTAGAACTTGTAGTTACGGATTATCTGTATTTAAACTATCCGAATCCAGAAGGTGAGTTGACTAACTGGAGAGCGGCACTTGTCAATTCAAAGATGTTGTCAGTTATAGCTGAAGAATTAGGATTGTATGATTATTTATATTTATCTCGTGGAGAAGCAAAAGATACTAATCCTAAGGCTCGTGGATATATTTTGGCCAATACTACAGAGGCATTGATTGGAGCAATTTATCTTGATCAAGGTTTTGAAATATCTTCCAAATTTATTGCTAAAATTTTATTGATCAAGTTATCTGAAATTATAGAAAACAAGTTGTATGTGGATCCCAAATCTAATTTTCAAGAACTAGCTCAGGAGAAAGTAGGGATTACACCCAATTATAGAGTGCTAGACGAAAGTGGGCCTGATCATAATAGGAAATTTGTAGTGGGTATTTATTTAGATGATGAAATGGTAGCTCAAGGAGAAGGCACATCTAAGCAGGAAGCGCAGATGAGTGCAGCACATAATGCCATGGAGTCGAAGAAATTTTAGTAATTTATTGGGTTAAATATAGGGCACCTCATATTGAGGTGCCTTTTGAATTTTTATTGAGTTTATGGTATTTTGAATGTATGGCAAGAATTATTTCTATTGTTAATCAAAAGGGTGGAGTTGGTAAAACTACGACAGCCGTTAATTTGGCGACTTATTTAGCACATCATGGTAAGTCGGTTTTACTAGTGGATTTAGACCCGCAAGCCAATGCCTCTTCTGGGCTTGGAGTGGATCATGGTAATCTTTTACATGGATTGTATGAAGTGATGACCGGACCACATACTTTGCGGGATATAATATGTCCAACAGTTCATGATGGGTTAAAATTGGCACCAGCTAATCAAAATTTAGCGGCGGCGAATATCGAATTAGTGCCTCATGATGACCGAGAATTTAAGTTGCATAATATTTTGGGAGAAGTCAAAAATGAGTATGACTATATTATAATAGACTCACCTCCTTCATTGGGGCTTTTGACTATTAACGGGCTGGTGGCGGCAGAAGAGATTTTAATTCCAGTACAGTGTGAATATTATGCCCTGGAAGGACTGGGTCAGCTAATTAATACAATTAATTTGATTAAGGAGAATATAAAACCAAATTTAAAAATACTTGGAGCATTGATGACAATGTATGATGATAAGCATAAATTAACTGGTGAAGTATTTGATGAGCTTTATCGATATTTTCCTAATAGAATTTTTCGTACAGTTATTCCAAGAAATATTCGTTTAGCTGAAGCGCCATCTTATGGTAGATCTATTTTACATTATGATCGTAAATCAAAAGGAGCGCGAGCGTATAATAAATTGGCCCGAGAAATAGTTAGCTTAGAAAATTAATTTTTATATATGAATCATCCATTATATAACCAGCAGAATAGCAAAACATTGGGAAGAGGATTGAGTTCGCTTATTCCGAATAAAGAACAAAAGGCTGGCCAGGCGAGGGGGCCTGTTTCAAGCGCTAGTTATTTTCCAAAATCAAAGACTAGGGTGTCTAACCAGATTTTACATGTCTCACCAAGGCAGATTCAAGCCAATCCCTATCAGCCGAGAAAGACTTTTCGCGAAAGAGAGCTTGAAAACTTGAAGAATTCGATTAAAGAACATGGTATTTTGCAGCCCTTAGTTGTTACGCAAACCATGGGTGGCAAGTATGAATTGGTTGCAGGTGAGAGAAGACTACGTGCTTCTTTGGATTTATCGTTAAAATCAGTTCCGGTGATTGTTCGAACTGCTAGAGATTTAGAGAAATTAGAATTATCTTTAATTGAAAATTTGCAAAGAGAAGATTTAAATCCAATTGAAAAAGCAGGGGGGTACAAGAGATTGCTTGATAATTTTAATTTAACTCAAGAGGAAGCGGCTAAGCGACTTAGCGTAGCTCGAAGCACACTAAATAATACTTTACGTCTTTTAAATTTACCAAGTGAAGTACAAATGGAGATAGCATCTGGTAAGATTTCAGAGGGCCAGGCCAAGCTGTTGCTTGGTATTTCTCCAGAAGAGCAAAAGAATGTATTAAATAAAATGAAGACGAGTGATTTGACGGTTAAGGATGTAGAGCGAGAGGTTAAGCAGATAAAGATTAAGCCACATACACGTATAATTAAAAAAGATCCCCAGATTCTAGACTGGGAGAATAGAATGCAAGGGATTCTGGGTACTAAGGTTTTTATTCGCAAGCGTGGGCAACAGGGCGGAGTAGTGGAGATTGAATATTACTCAGATGAAGAATTGCGAAATATTGTAGAAAATATATTGTAGTTAGATTTAACGGAAAACCTTAAATAAATTGAAGCTTTCTTTTTTACGGAAGCTTTGTTTTATTTTTTCTTTAGCTAAGTGGGTTTGGACGATATTTAGCCATTCTTTAGAGGGCTTGGCTCTTTTTTTATCAATAAGAATTTCAACCATATCACCATTTTTTAGGGGAGTGGAGAGGCCTGACATTTTATTATTAATTTTAGCACCCACGACATGATCGCCGATATATGTATGAATATGATAGGCAAAATCCACTGGAGTAGCATTTTCTGGTAAATCAAGAACGTCTCCTTTTGGGGTAAAGACGAATATGTGGTGTTTGAAAAAATCTATTTTAAGTTTTTCTAAGTACTCCTCGGCTTCACCAGTTTCTTCTTTGTTATCAAGTAGTTCTTTAATCCATTTTAGTTTTTTGGAATCTATGGGGATCTTAGTAATTTTGTTGCCACTGCGTGATTTAAATACCCAGTGTGCGGCAATACCCCACTCGGCTTCCTCGTCCATTTTTTTGGTTCTAATTTGAAATTCAACTATTTTGTCATCACAGTAGACAGTGGTATGGAGTGATTGATATCCATTTGGTTTTGGTTGGGCGATATAGTCTTTGACTCGGCCAGAAACTGGTTTCCAAAATGAATGAATGGCGCCAAGTACGCGATAGCACTCATCTGTATTTTGAACTATAATACGCAGAGCAACTAGATCATATATTCTGTCGATATCCATGTCTTTGCGGAGAAGTTTATTATAGAGTGAGTAATATCGTTTTGCGCGTCCATAAAGGTTTAAAGGTTTAATATCAATATCAAACAATTTGCGTTTTACTTGTTTGATAGTTTTTTCTGCTTCACGTCTACGCTCTTCATATTTTTTTTCTGATATTTTTCTTAACCACTTATATTCTTCTGGATAAACATAGGGGAAAGCCAAATCTTCTAATTCATTTTGGAGCTCAGACATTCCTAAGCGATTAGCAATAGGAGCATAAATTTCTAATGATTCCTTGGCAATACGTTGTTGTTTGACTGGTCGCAGGGAATAGAGGGTTTTTAGGTTGTGAATGCGGTCGGCAAATTTGATAAAGATGACCCGTACATCTTCAGCCATGGCTACAAACATTTTACGTAAATTTTCGGCGTATCGTTCGAGACCACGGTATTTAATTGTACCAACTTTAGTAATGCCTTCAACTAATCCAGCTATTTCTTTGCCAAAATCTTTTTTGATGTCTTCTAGGGTGAAGCTTGTTTCTTCGGGAACATCATGTAAGAGGCCGGCGATGACGGTGGGTATGTCGATATCCATCTGTGCTAGTTTATATGCAGTTTCTAAAGGGTGCTGTAAATATTCTTCCCCACTTTGTCTTTTTTGGTCTTTATGAGCCTCTTTGGCAAATTCAAAAGCCAGCTCGATCATAGTTAAATCGGTTTCTGGATGTTTTGTTTTGATGAGTTCGAGAATTCTTTCTATGGTCATAGTGGTTAATAAAGTTTGGGGTTTTCTAAATGGATTAAAGCGGTGACAATGGCTTGTTTTGTGTATTCTTTTCGTGTAAGTCGATTTTTGGTTAAAAGACCGATGGCTCCTTTGGCGCTACCCAATTTTTTGTTTTTGGTTAGTTTAAGAAGATGTAAGGCCTTGTTCATGTCAACTCCTTTTTCAAAGACGAGACGTGTTGCCTTGGTCGGGTATTCAAAACAAGAAGAGAGGCCAAGGTGAAATTGAATACCATCATAGATAACGCAAACTGTAGTATCCATATACCCACTTTTGGTGTCTGGTATTTTAATGAGCCCGGATTCAAGTCCAATGCTGTAGTTACAGTTATGGAATGCATTTTTGGCACGATTTTTAGCGCCCCTGACCGTTTCTCTGAGTGATTTGGGTTGTTCTTGAACTTGAGAGCTGGCCTTATATTTAACTACTTTTGCTCGCGTGAGCATTGGGTAGTTTTTGATTACTTCCTGAACGGCTTTGACTTTTATTGGGTTTTTTGTAGCAATGTTGATTTTCATAGCGTTTTAATTTTAAAGGTTTTTTTATAAGTTGGCAAATATTAGTCTTGTCTCATACAAGATGAGCCTAAACTCTCCCCGTGTTTCTCACTCAAAAT
>CAZNIO010000007.1:0-64633 GCA_964573135.1 uncultured Gammaproteobacteria bacterium | reverse complement strand
ATCCATTTCTCGTGGCTCCAAAACTACATTTTGCAAAAAATCTATATCTACTTTTAATGAGTTTGGCTGTCCCAATGGCCCGCTATACTGTAATTTCTCTATTTTAATAGTTGCTTCTGATAAATAATCCTTCTTAATTTCTAAAAAATCAAAGTCAACAAATATTTTTCTAACCATCTCTATATCAATTAAGACCTTGTTTGCCGAAAAATCCAAATCTTCCGAGAATCTTAATTGGGGCAAATATGTATGATAAAGCGCTGTGCCACCCTTAAAAATGAGTTTATCCTTAAGAGGTGATGAATATATAATTTGCAAAACTAAAGCTAAAAAATAGTCTTTTTCCGCAATGGCCAGAGGATAATTCAAAGTTGTGCGTTTGATAATCTCAAGATCGCTCCTGCCAAGCAAATTGTCTCCCCTATAATTAATCATAAATATTGACTAAAATGCCGATGATAATAAAGTCGCCATTTACTATTAAAAATTTTACTATCTTGGCTCATTCTGCTAAAGCCTACCCGACTTCTTGTTTGCTGATAAAATTCTTGGGTATTAACGTTATTGATATCTAATAAAAAACCAAGTATTCGTTTAGTTTTAATGGGATAATTTTTACTAATTTGAAGTAAATATTTAATATTTAAATTTCTTCGGTATTCCCTGATTTTTTCTAAAACCAAATCGATGTTGGCAGTATTTACTCGATATGCCAATGCATCCAAAATGGCTTTCTCTGCATCTGCAATTTTAACATAGTAATTATTGATTTTGATTTTTCTATATCCGTTAAATAGCCCCTTCTTTGACTTAATGAATTTTAAATTCCAGTTATGAAATTTTTTCTGATGGCTCTTCCTCGGTGTTATCGAGGTAATCGTCTGCAAATATTGATCAAACATACCATGGTGTTGCAAGGCACCAAAAAATGATATGTAAGAATTTGGATCTATAATTTGAGCAATAACTAATTGTGATAAACTACTTGACCCCCTACCGGCAATATCGGATATTTCAAAAATTCCTTTCTTGATTCTTATGAGCCACCCCTTTTTAACCATCTCTGCCACAAAATTCCTAACTGATTGTCTGCTTTTTTGTTTTTTTAATTTGTTATAGATAGTTTCAAAATCTATTATGTTCCTTCTTTCTAAAAGAAGATTTTCAATTAATTTTAACTCTTTTTTTGATAAATTTGTATATTTTTGTTCCATATAATAAGGTATTTATATTATTATCTGGTTTAATTATATACTATTTAACATATTAAACCAAGCGGGGTTATCCACAGCTCGATTGATCGTTGGAGCAAAAGGAGCAAAGATGGTAGGCGGTTATTTTATAATTGTTACTCTCAACATAACGAATTGCTTTTAAGGAATGTAGCAGCAGAAAAGATCAAGTTTGATATTCATCAATTCCGACCTTCCTTATTTTCTCTATATTCCTAATAAACTGTGCATTCAATTTAGAACATTGATTAAATTGGGGACATTGCCAACATCCGTCTATCCCCTGCCTTTGGCAACACTTCCTTATCTCGCAGTCTGGACTACCCCCGCCATCACGGCAAAACTTTTGACAACGCATATTGATCAGGTTTTTTAAACTCTGATCTAGCGGTTGATCCTGATTTGGTATATTAATATTCTTCTCCCTGGCTGATTGCAATTCACCGTATAATACTTCAGCCGCATCGGCTATTTTCATTTTAGCGCATTGGGGGCAGCATAGGCCACAAAAAGCTATTTGCTTTAAGTTATTATTTTTAGGATTTATAAGATTAATTTCAGTTGATAAGGCAAACAATTTTTAACTTAATGAACTCTTTATTTCCCAACTCTTCTGTGTCTTTTGGCAAACTCCATCAAAGCCTTATCGTATTCATCCTCATCAAAATCCGGAGCCAAAACATCTGTAAAATAAAACTCGCTATAAACAGCCTGCCAAGGCATAAATCCAGACATCCTTTTTTCTCCTCCGGGTCGGATGATAATATCTGGGTCTGGCAAATCATGGGTATCAAGCAAGCCAGTAAATAACTCTTCAGAAAACAGCTTGGTCGAATTATCCACACGCTGAGCTTTCTCCTTGAGTTGGCTTAATTTTTTTTCATCATTAATAAAGCTGGCCACTAATTTAGAAACAGTTCGTAAAATTTCATCTCTACCGCCATAATTCATAGCAAAAGTTAGAGTAAATTTTTTGTTCTTACTTGTTTTTTCTACCCAATCCACTGTCTTTTTCTGAATATCTTTTGGAAATCTACTCATATCTCCAATAATATTAATCTTAACACCTCTCTTATGTATTCTTTCTGCATTTTTCATGAACATCTCACGAAATAATTTTATGAGTCCATTGATTTCTAACTTACTTCTCCCCCAATTCTCAGTGCTAAAAACCCACAGGGTGAGATATTTAATACCCCTCTTAATACTATGGTCTATTAATCTTTCTATATTCTCACGAACCATCTGCTGGTGGCCTCGTATGATTGCTAGACCATGCTTTCTAGCCCAGCGACGATTGCCATCTAGCATTATAGCAACATGCTTTGGCATTTGTGATTTATTAAATTTCATAAATATTTTTTTACTGCACTCACTCGCCCATGGCTTCTATTTGTATAGCTAATTTTTTAATAACTTCTTTTTTCAAGTTCTTTTTTGCCCAATGTCTCTTTTTCTCGTCTAGTAAAGAGCCCAGTCCTTCTAAAATCTTTTTTTCGTCAACCTTTTTCTCAATAAAAATTTTTAAATTTCTTAAGTACTCTATGGCGGTTTTTCCTGTGCGTAGCTTAATAATTTCAGGGTTAAAATTCCATTTTTTTTCAAAAAAGAAATAGATATCATACAAATCACGATTGGCTATTGTCTTGAAAGAGGTTTTGTCAGCGTACCTTTCTTCTAGGGCGACTAACTTATGAGCAAAGATATCTTTTTTATCTAGAATATTAAATGGGATAGCAGAGACAATATCTTTAACTTCATATGTATTTAATTTATTAATATCAAAACGATTAGAGATATCAATCTTAATCGTGCTGGACTCAGGATGGTATTTAACCTTGCGAGAAAAAACATTGCCTTCTTTTTTCGTTTCACCGTGTTTTTTTAATACCTTATCGAGTTGGCTAAGTATCTCATCTTGTTTTTGTTCTTGTAATAAATCGAAGTCTAAATCAACAGAGAATCTATCTAGCTCATATAAAAAATAGCAACAAGTGCCGCCCTTAAAGCCTAGACTGGTAGACAGTAGAGGATGGGAAGAGATGCTAGCCAAAATATTCAGCATAACTTTCTTGTGTTCAGTTTTATCTATATGCATAGAGAAATTATTTAATATCTAACAATTTTTTAATATCTAACATTACTCGCTTATTATACATTCGACTAATATCTAAAATTAACTCTCGATCGATAGATGCTAAGTCATCAAAATATATTAAACCATCCTTATATACCTTGTCGCACAATGCTCTCTCTGGGCAGGCGATAAAGTAATTATCTTTTTTAACAATCCCTAGCCGATTAGCTAATATCCCTTCTGGCAATTGCCTATATACAAATTTTCCGTATTTATTATTAATAAATAGGTTTCTACTGCTAGCTAGGATTATTTCATCATACCATTGATGAACAATGCCCGCTTGAGCCAAAACGCTTTCAAAGCTAAGATATGAGTTTTTCTTCAGTTTTCCTGCTAACTCAAAAATATCTACCTTTTTTTGGTTTAATTTATATATCCCTTTTTTTATTGGCTCCAAGTACTCTCTTTGCTTGGCACGATGTATTATTACTCGTAAAGTATTTTTATCCTGTATTTTCCACATTAAAGCTAGGTCGTTCGTAGAAAAAACTGTTTTGCCAGAATTAGCCAAAATTAGTATTTTTTTAGTGATATTTGACATAAACATTAACAGTTTTGTTAATCTATATTCATTATATCATTATTTTAAATAAAAAGCAATAGATCATGGAAATTGCTATGGGCAGTTGGTGGCTTTGCGAAAACCTGCCTCTATAGCCTCTTTTTCTGTACAAAAATATTTTTCACCCTTGCGAGTATCAATTTTTACTGTTTCATAATTATCACAGCCTGGCATTAAATAAGTCATACCATACCCTTTTTCTGATATATTTCCTTTTATAATACAATCAGGATTGGGCGGACCGGCATCGGCTTCTCTTCTTTCATTACTGTAATTATTCTCGCAAGCTCCCCATAAGCCAAAATTATTTCTTTTAGCAATAACTTGTGCTGAAGAAAATAGGTCCCTATACCTGTTGTTGGGTGGACTTGATATTGCCAGGGCATTACCATTGCGTACTAAATAGTCGTTTACAAGAATACTATCTCCATTTTCAACGGGCAAAGCCACATAGCGCAGAAGTCGTCCATAATGATCTTTGTCAGTAATATCTTTTTCTAGCTCAATTCGTTGTTTGGCAATTAAATCTTCAAGCGCTCGTTTTGCCGGTTGATAATAGCATTCGCCGACTTCTGGAGAATCAATACCTAAGAGCCTAACCCGAATATTCCCCTCTATTTTAATAGTATCACCGTCAATTACTTCAACAACCTGGTGTAATGATGCTCCTTCGCTATTCATAATAACAATTTTTTTAACCAAAAGACGACCACCGGCAAGTAGGCCGGCGAGAAAGATAACAATAGCGAGAATGGAGTTACGTTTTTGATTATAGGTCATAATGGTTGTTGGTTTATTAATCCCTCTCAAGCATATAGTCTACAACTATATTAATAATTCCTTTAACATTGGGAGAGCAGTTTTTAAATAGCAGTAAATCGAAAAGATCTGTGTCATATTTTCTTATTAAATCACTTATGAGAGCGTGAATAAATGACTGCGTGGCTGAACTTATTCCCGAGAAATCAACTGCAACCTGTTCTCTATTTCCGAGAAAGGGAATAATTTGTTTAATTCTGATATCACGGGCAATATCTTTGTTCTCAGCAAATTCTCCAACAAGCGGAAGTAGTTTTATTATTTTCATATAAATTTAGGCTTTTTTTTATAACGTGATTTTTTTCTTTCCCGTACAGTTTTGGAATAAATACCCCTGATAAGAGAAAGCAATTCGGAAAATTCTTTGTTGCTATCTAGGGATATATCAACTCCGACAGCCGTGCCATTGAAATATGGATAATCTTCTTTGATAGAATGCCTGTCTTTAAGAGGGTCAGCAAACAATTTTCCGCTATGTTTAATGAGCAACTTATACATGGCTTCACCGCTATAAATCATAAAAAAATCATGATTTACTTTGGCAATAGATTTAATGAAAAATAGGCCTGCTCCAGCGTTGAGTTCTGTGCCACCCTCTTTTTTTGTGGTACCGGTGATACCTGGAATAAGAGCTAAACGAATGGCCTGCAAGTCAGACTCTGCATAATGCGATTCTCCTATGGTCTGCTTAATCCCAACTCCTGTATCCACAATTCCTATTCTAATTTTATTGCTTTTCTTGTAGTATTGGGCGGAGATAATTGCTCCAATTTTTGATTGAGAGTGCTCCAAGACATTGCGTACCAATTCGCTTACAACGTATTTTATGGAGTCTGCCTGCAAAGGGTCTAAATGTAAAAGCGGAATCATATCTTTAATAAACTCCGTCAATTCGCTGGAATTATTTATCTTAGTCAACGGAATAAAGCGTCCAGCTGATTCGTGCTTCTCTATTTTCATACCTGACTCAATTCCCAAAAAATCAAATAAGCCCATTCTTTCAAGATAGTGAGTAGATGTTGCCGTAAGCCTCTTGCAATCTATTTCTTGCGGTTTAATGGGTAATCCAAGGGCTGCCGTAATGGACAGAACAATGGGATGAACTGAAATCCATTTGTCATTGGCTGTAATTTCCAGTTTTTCACGGTTAGTAAAATCAATACCTCGTAGATAAGGGTCGATATTTCCAATAAATGCACTATTGGGGAAGTGTATTTTCATATATTTATCCAGGGGTTCTATACTTGAATTATACCGGGAATCCCGGTATTCTGTCAATAAGTCATAAATCCCGGTATTTTATTGGACGAAAAGCCCCCTTTGAGCAATATAACTATAATATTTTGGCTATCCTCACTGTCTGGATATTGCACAAACAAAGACTCGGAGACCGATGATAAAAATAATACAGGTAATAATTTGATATAAACATTAACAGTTTTGTTAATCTATGTTCATTATATCATTGTTTTCTGTAAAAAATCGGAATTAATACCCTAAATAAGATAATTTCAGCTAAAGCTAGCAATTAAGAAATCTGGAATTTTCTACCAAAGTATAAAAAATTTGCTTTCACATTAGCCCATGGGTATAATATATATATGGAACAAATTGAATTATCTAAAAAAGATAAATTTTTCAACAAGCTACTTGAGTGGATGCTATATCTTTTTGTCTTCCTCCTTCCATGGCAGACACGCTGGATATTTAAAGACTCAAGCATAGGTGGAAATATTTTTGAATATGGCCGTATGAGCCTGTATGGTTTCGATATCCTGCTTATACTTATGTTTGTCCTCTTTCTCCTAGCGCGCAGCTTAAAAATAAAATTTACGACTGGCATGTCTAAGGCTGAGGCGATTGGCATTATAATCATCCTGCTATTAATCGGCGTGATGGCCTATTCGGCTCATTTTTGGGCATACAATCAAGAAATGGCATATTACCTATTAATACGTTTCATATTGGCCTTTATCCTCCTCTCCTTGGTGTGGAAGATAAAGTTTTCGCAGATTAAATTGATTGTTGTTTTAACTACAGCGGCTTGCTTGCAGGCAGTCTTGGGAATTTGGCAGGTAATTACGCATCGAGTCTTTGAAAGTAAGTGGTTAGGTATGGCCTTACAAAAAAGTACTAGCTTGACCGGTGAGTCGGTTATAGAATACGGGAGTGAGAGATTATTACGAGCTTATGGATCCCTCCCCCATCCTAATATCTTGGCTGGGTTTTTGGTGGTAGCTTTTGCCCTATTAATATATTTGGTGCTTAAAAATGATAAAACATATCAGCGATGGTTTCTTTTCTCTGCCTTCACCCTATTAACCACCGGGGTATTTCTAACTTTTTCACGGAGTGCTTGGTTAGTCTTTGTTTTGGCAATATGTTTTTTATTCTTTGTCTTTACCTCAAAATCAACTTATGAGACCAAGCGCTTGTCAAAAGCACTGGGTGCCTGGGTATTACTTCTATTGATAGTTCTAACGGCAGTCTTTTGGCAACCAGTTAAAACCAGAGTTGTTGGCGAAAGCAGGCTAGAACAAGTTTCTAATACCGAACGCGTATCGAGTTTACAAAACTCCTACTATATGGCGCGTAATAGCTGGCCTCAAGGTATAGGGTTGGGTAACTATACACACGAATTAAGACGTTTGGATAGAAGTAAAAAATTAATTTATGAATATCAGCCAGTACACAATGTATATATGCTCATAGCAACTGAGCTGGGAGTATTTGGCGCTGGAGCAATGCTTCTGCTTCTAATGTATTTTGTGGCACGCTTGGTGGCTTCTAAAGAAGATCAATTTACCGGCCATCCTTTACCCCTGCTAATTATGGGGTCAGCGATGGGATGCGTATATATTTTAATGCTATTTGACCACTATTTCTTCACTTCTGCTTTTGGCATATATCTATGGTTTTTAGTGATGGGGCTGTTTATAAAAAACATAGGTATACACAAAAAAGAGGTTTTGCCTCAAGCACCTGAAAAGATTGAAGAGAAAATACAAGAATAATTAATTTTACTTAAAAGAAGCCTGCTCTTGACAGGCTTTTTTTTATTGATATAATGATATAATATAAAGAAATTAGCACTTGAATTAGGAGAGTGCTAATAATTATTAACTAAAATTAGGTAAATATATGAATTTGAAACCTTTGAGCGATCATATGATCGTAAAGCCAGTATCTGAAGACAAAACCACAAAATCCGGTATTGTTTTACCAGATACAGTCGATAAAGAAAAGCCAGAACAAGGCGAGGTAGTAGCAGTTGGCCCTGGTCGCGCACTTGATAATGGCAGTCGTTTAGAAATGGCAGTTAAGGTGGGACAAAAAATCTTATTTAAAAAATACTCACCAGATGAGATAAAAGTCGAAGGAGAAGATTATTTAGTCTTATCTGAAAATGAGGTAATCGCTATTGTAGAATAATTATTAATTTTTAAATTTTATGGCAAAAGATATTAAATTTCAAGAAGAAGCTCGCAGGAGCTTGCAAAAAGGCGTTGACCAATTGGCCAACGCAGTTAAAGTTACTCTGGGTCCTAAGGGCAGGAATGTGGTTATAGGTGAGAGCTATGGCTCCCCCACTATAACCAAAGATGGAGTAACTGTAGCTAAAGAAATTGAACTTAAAGATAAGTTCGAAAACATTGGGGCAGAACTGGTTAAAGAAGTTGCTACCAAAACCAATGATGTGGCTGGAGACGGTACAACCACAGCTACTCTCTTAGCACAGAGCATCGTAGCTGAGGGCCTGAAGAACGTAACAGCTGGAGCGAGTGCTACAGATCTACGACGTGGCATTGAAAAAGGTACACGCGAGATAGTCAAAATACTTAAAGAAAAAATTTCAAAACCAGTAGCTTCAAATGAAGATATTGCTCATGTGGCTTCAATTTCTGCCAATGATCCTGAAATTGGAAAAATCATTGCAGAAGTAATGAACGAAGTGGGTAAAGATGGTGTAGTCACAGTTGAAGAGTCACAAGAATTTGGTATTAAGAAAGAGATGGTGGAAGGCATGCAATTTGATAAAGGCTATGTATCACCATATATGATTACAGATACCACACGCATGGAAGCTGTGTGGCAAGATGCTTCAATTCTTCTAACAGATAAAAAGATTGCTTCTGTACAAGAAATTTTACCACTTTTAGAAAAACTAACTCAAAGCGGTAAAAAAGAATTGGTGATTATTGCGGACGAAATCGAAGGTGAAGCTTTAGCAACATTTGTGGTAAACAAATTAAGAGGAATCTTAAATGTATTAGCAGTTAAAGCCCCAGGCTTTGGTGATCGCAAGAAAGAAATGATGGAAGATATCGCTATTTTAACCGGAGCTAAAGTAATTTCTGAAGAAGTTGGTTTAAAACTTGAAAATACGGAAATTGAAGATTTGGGTTCAGCAAGAAAAGTAGTGTCCACCAAGGACGATACAACTATTGTTGAGGGCAAGGGTGATGCTAGCCAAATTAAAGAAAGAGTCGAGCGCATTAAGGCAGAATTGGAAAAAGCAGATTCTGAATTTGATAAAGAAAAACTACAAGAACGCCTAGCTAAAATGGCAGGTGGCGTTGCCGTACTTAAAGTGGGTGCTGCTACAGAAACTGAGATGAAAGAAAAGAAACATAGAATTGAAGATGCTTTAGCTGCCACAAGGGCTGCCACAGAAGAAGGTGTAGTAGTTGGCGGAGGCGTAGCCTTGCTGAGAGCCCTACAATTGATGGAAGAAGTAGAGCTTGAAGGTGAAGAGCAAGTAGGATTAAAAATCTTAAGAAAAGCTTTAGAAGAGCCAGCAAAACAAATTGCACTAAACGCCGGCAAAGACGGAGCAGTAGTAGTTGAGGAAATTAAAAAGCATGACGGCAATTTTGGATATAACGCCAAGAGCAATAAGTATGAGGATTTGGTAGAAGTTGGTATTATTGATCCAACTAAAGTTACCAGATCTGCATTGCAAAATGCAGCTTCAATTGCCTCCTTACTTTTAACCACAGAAGCAGTGGTGGCTGAAATACCAGAAGAAAAGAAAGACATGCCAGCCATGCCACCTATGGGTGGAGGAATGCCAGGCATGATGTAATGAATTAACAGAATTTTTTAGATAAACCGCCCTGAATAATCAGGGCGGTTTTTTGGTTGACAAATCCTTAAATTATGTTAGAATAGATAAAATCTAAAAAACCAAAAAATAAGATACCAAAATAAGGAAAAAAGAAGATGAAAACCATTAAAAAGTTTTTTGTAGGAATAATACTTTTGTTGCTCAGTATATACCTGGGATATTTGGCTGGCGAAACCCTCCCGGGAAATAAACTAGCAATGATATTATCTCCCATAATAATGAACTGTCTGCTCTACAGATGGTTTGCCATGGGCAAATACATATCACTTGGGTTTGTCGCCATCCTGAGCGCAATGGGTGGCGCAATATGGATGCTAATCTCTTTTTTCCTGGCTCAGCCAGAGCTGGGAATCTTTGCACACATTGTCCAATTCTATTGGGCAGTGTGTTTTTATTTACACACTTTTTCTAATTTATGATATAATATATACAAGATATATGGAGGAAAAAGATACAAAAAAAGTATATAGCACTGAATCAGTCCAGAGCCAGCTGGATAGAGTTTTGGATAAATTAGATAACGTAGAAGAAAAAAAGAGTGCAGAAGATAAAGTTTTTGCTAAGAGCGCGGATGATATTGCCAAAAAACCTAAAAAATCTAATTTTCAAGATATTGGTTGGTATGTGGAGTTGGTCAAAAAATGGGTAATTTTTTTAGCAGCTTTAGAAATTTTGGTATATATCCTAGCCCTAATAAAAAGCATAAACTTATTGATGATGGAAGTGGTTGATCCCCTACTGCTAATTGTTGATTTTTTTGTTTTTGGATATTTAATGTGGCGAGTTAAGAGAAAAGAAAAAGAAACCATGTGGCAAGGAGCAATTACCTGTTTTTTTGCCGGCTTTGGCCTAGGCCTTATTATGAGCATCTTTAAAGTATTTTGGGTGCGAGAATTTTGGACCATATTTAACTTGATTACAGAACCGGTATTTATGGGATTGGTAGCTGGAGGAGTGGGACTTATCATCGGCTTATTTATTAAACGCAAAAAAATTTAAAAATTAAGATAAATATTTTTATGGCTGAACAAAAAGTAACCAAAGAGCAAGAAAATAGAATTATTGCTGCTATGTCATACATCTGGGTTCTGTGCCTGGTGCCCCTATTAACCAGACGCAATGATGAATATTGCCAATTTCACGCCAAGCAGGGTCTGGTATTATTCATTGGTTCATTTGCTGTAATGGTACTGGGGATGATTCCAGTACTTGGTTGGCTGATAATCTTACCATTGGGGTGGCTTTTGCTGGTAGTTCTATCAATTCTTGGGATTATAAACGCATTGCAGGGTAAAAAATGGAAAATGCCATATGTGGGCAAACACGCAGAAAAAATTAATGTATAATTATCTTTGAAAGAATATCCTCATACCGCATTCTCTCAAAATCAAAATCTCCCTCTCTTCGCTCCCCTTCACTGGAGGGGGGCGTTTATGGTAGAATAAGAATATAAATTAAATAAAAACTATGCCAAAATCTAAGTCAAAAGAATTCATTCTTTTCTTTGAAGAATTAACGAATAAAGACGTGCCATATGTGGGTGGCAAAAATGCCTCTTTGGGGGAAATGTATTCTAAACTAGAAAAAGAAGGAGTGCGCGTACCAAATGGTTTTGCCCTAACAGCCTATGCCTATAGATACTTTCTACAAAAAGCAGGTATTAGGAAGGAAATAAAAAATATTTTAAAGGATTTGAATACTCACAGCGTAGCTAATTTAAGAGCTCGTGGTAAAAAAGTAAGAGACCTAATAATGTCATCGGAATTACCAGACGAGATAAATAAAGAAGTGTTTAAGGCATACAAGAAATTAATAAAAGGTAAAAAAAATATTTCTGTAGCAGTTAGATCATCGGCTACGGCCGAGGACCTGCCAGATGCGTCATTTGCCGGGCAACAGGAAACCTATTTGAATATTTCTGGAGAAAAGGAACTGCTATTGGCTGTCCACAATTGTATCGCCTCGCTTTTTACGGACCGCGCCATCTCATATAGGGAAGATAAACACTTTGACCATTTTGAAATTGCCTTGTCAGTAGGAGTCCAAATTATGGTGCGTTCTGATAAATCAGTATCAGGCGTGCTGTTTACAGCTGATACTGAATCTGGTTTTGAAGACCTGCTAGTAATCAACGCCAGCTATGGACTGGGTGAATACATTGTTAAGGGGGAAGTAACACCAGATGAATTCAGGGTTTTTCAAACTACTTTTGACCAAGGGTTTCCTGCTATCATCTCCAAAAAAGTAGGGCCTAAAGCAGCCAAGCTGGTGTATAGTGGCAAACTGGACAACCCAACTAAAAGAGAGGTTGTACCTCTAAAAGATAGGGGGAAACTATGCCTGTCGGACGAAGACGTGCTACAACTGGCACGCTGGGGAATAATTATTGAAAAACACTATAAAAGATCAATGGATATTGAGTGGGCTAAAGATGGAATAACTAATGAGATTTACATCGTACAAGCCAGACCAGAAACTGTGCACTCAATGGCTGATGTAAATGTTTTGAAAGAATATAAATTAAAAGGGAATCCCAATAAAAAAATAGTAACTCAAGGCACTAGCGTAGGCAATCGCATTGGCTCTGGAAAAGCAAGAATAATCATGGATACCAAAGGCATGAAAGCCTTTAAACCAGGGGAAGTTTTAGTAACTAATATAACTGATCCTGATTGGGAACCAATCATGAAAATAGCAGGAGCTATTGTAACTGAAAAAGGTGGCCGAACATGTCATGCGGCGATTGTATCAAGAGAGCTGGGCATCCCGTGTATAGTGGGAACTGGTAACGCCAGCAAGATAATTAAGACTGGGCAGCAAATAACAGTATCATGTGCTGAAGGTCAAATTGGTTATGCTTATCAGGGAATTTTACCTCATGAAATAAAGAAGACAAATTTAAAAAATTTCAAGAAGCCAAAAACCAAAATAATGATGAATCTGGCCATACCAGAAAATGCCTTTACCGAAAGCCTAATTCCAAGTGAAGGCGTGGGATTAGCCAGAGAAGAGTTTGTGATTAACTCATATATCAAAATCCATCCAAATGCCTTAATTAATTATCCGAAATTAAAGGATCAAAAAGCCAAGAAAGAAATTGAAAAAATGACTGCGGGTTACAAGGATAAAAAACAATTCTTTATAGATAAATTAGCAGAAGGAGTGAGCCAAATTGCAGCAGCTTTCTACCCCAGAGATGTGATAGTTAGAATGTCTGACTTTAAGACGAATGAATATGCCGAGCTGATTGGCGGTAGAGAATTTGAACCAGTAGAGTCTAACCCAATGATTGGCTGGCGTGGAGCTTCGAGGTATTATAGTAAGGAATTTAGCGAGGCATTTAAATTGGAATGTCTGGCGTTGAAAAAAGTACGTGAAAAATTTGGCTTAGATAATGTAATTGTAATGGTGCCCTTTTGCCGAACGGTTGAGGAAGCTAAAAAAACGCTTGAAGTAATGAAAACGCACGGCTTGGCTCGAGGAGTTAAGGTTAAGGTAAATAAAATTAATCCAAAAACGAGAAAGAGCTATGCAACAACACTAAAACCACTCCAAGTATATTGTATGGTTGAAATTCCATCAAATGTAATTTTGATGGATGAGTTTGCTAAATACTTTGATGGCTTCTCAATAGGGTCAAACGATCTAACCCAATTAACATTAGGATTGGATCGTGATTCAGGTTCTCTGGCATATATAGGTAATGAAAAAAATGAGGCAGTTAAAATATTAATTTCAGTAGCAATTCAAGCAGCTAAAAAGCATAAGAAAAAAATTGGTATTTGTGGTCAAGGACCAAGTGATTTTCCAGACTTTGCAGAATTCCTGGTGAAACAAGGCATTGATTCAATATCATTGAATCCTGATACGGTAATTGCAACAACGTTGAATATTGCCAAAGTGGAGAAAAGGTTGAAGAGATAAGGAAAATGATTAGATATATATAAACCCTCATCACTGATGAGGGTTTTTAGGTAAAATAAGAGGGACCAGTGGTTATACATGATGCTGGTCCCTAGACGAGAGGAAATTTAGGCGCTAAAGTTATTTTTTTCGTTTTCCTTTTCTTTTGCGCCTATTTCTTTTGTTTTTTGATTTGTATTTATGTTTCAGAACGTCACCTCCTCTACCAATCGTTGTGTTTTATTGTGATCCACTTAATAAAAGGCTTTTTATTATTATATACAAAATATTTTTTTTGTAAAGGCCCATTCTCTCAACAACTAAAAAACCCCGCTATAACCTAAAATAGCTGGGTCTTATCTTATATAAAACTAATTATTACTCCTTCTCTCTCAACCACTTAACTCCGGCGTAAACTAACGGCGTATCTAAAATAGCAAAGGCTATTTTAAATAACCAATAAGGAATTATTAGAGAAAATATAAAACCAACGGTGAATTTAGGTGTTATAGCATAGAAAGCTATGAACATAAAAATAGTGGAATCAATAAACTGACTGACAATCGTTGAGAGATTGTTACGTAGCCAAAGGAATCTACCTTTGGTTTTTTGTTTCCAAAAATTAAAGGCCCATATATCATGAGTTTGGCTTAGAGTAAAAGCAACCAAGCTAGCAACAATCATCCTTAGGGATGATTTAAAAACTATTAAATACTCTGCATTATATGGATACCTTGAGGCAGGTTTTAGGTAAACTGAAATTAAAGTCAAAATTAAAACTACAACTAAGGCGATAAAACCAGAGAGGACGAAGCGTTTGGTCTTTTCTTTACCCATGACTTCTTCAATCATGTCGGTAATTAGAAATGAGATAGGATAGGCAAAAATACCAACTGAAACTGATACTCCCAAAATGGTAGTAATTTTACTACCTAGGAAATTAGCAGCTATTAATGAAGCAACAAAAAGACCCAGGAGAACATCAACCTTGGCTGCTTGTGATACTTTTTTCATGATTATTTAATGAATGAATAATATTTTTATTATACTTTAAGAATTAGGGGTGTCAAGCATGGATAAGGATTCTAATACATCATCGGCTGAGGTAATAAGTTTGGCTCCCATTTTGATCAAATTATGAGTACCTTTAGAATTCTCATAGAATATATTGCCGGGAACGGCAAAGACTTCCCTATTTTGCTCTACAGCTAAATTTGTGGTTATAAGAGAACCTGAACGCTCTGGGCTTTCAATAATAACAACACCACGGCAAAGTCCTGAAACAATTCTATTTCTTTGAGGAAAGTGCTGTCTTAAAGGAGCTGTACCAATTGGAAACTCTGATAAAAGCAAACCCTGATTTGAAATAATCTCATCTGCCAGATGACGATTAGCGGCTGGATATATGTCTTGGTTTGCTAAGCCACACCCTAAAACAGCAACGGTTCTGCCTTTTTGCGTAAGAGTAATTTGGTGCGCCAAAGTATCAATACCTAGGGCCAAACCAGAAACGATTGCCACACCTTGGCGTGCCAAATCACTGACTATTTTTTCTGTCGCTTGCCTACCATAAGAGGTAAAACGCCTGGTGCCAACAATGCCAACTGACAAATTGTCATATTTATGCTCTATTTGACCTCTGTAATATAAGATAGCGGGAGGTGAATAAATTTCTTTTAAAAGTTTTGGGTATTTGTTATCGTGTATAGTAATAGCTTTAATTTTTTCTTTATCCATTATGCTCATACATTCATCAGGGTTGATATGCAATTTAGCAGATAGAAAATTTTTAGCTATCTTGTCCTCTAGCCCGGCTTGCTTGAGATTAAAGAGGCTGGCCTGCCAAGCGTTTTCCATAGAAGAAAAAAATGAATACAATTTTTTAAACCTTTGGGGCCCAATACCTGGAATATGCGAAATAGCTACCCAATATTTTAAATCATCCAGCATAAAAATCCTTTAGTTTGCGGTTGTACTCCTCCCGCTTGTCATTTAAATGTAATTTTAACATCTTATCGTTAATTATAACCTTATTATCCCCTCTTTGAGCAGCTGTCCTTAAACTTTTGGGCATAATCTTTTTTTGAATTTTCCTATAGAACCCTTCCTCAAAAGAAGCCACGCTGGATTCAACTATTTTTTTAACAAACAAAAGGAATGGGGAAAGGCAATATTTTTTGGTTATTCTATCAAAATCAAAATTAGGTAAATATTTATTAAGCCAAACATTGGCTTGGCAAAATTTCTGCCAAGTATTATCTTGATCATAGATGGGCAGATATTGTGAGACAAGATAAGTAAGATGGATGTCAGGGTTTCCTACTTTGGTGTCTTCTAAATTAAGGTTATCACTGGTAACATAGTAGCTAAGACATATCTTATTCTTAATTCTTTTTTTAGAAGGGCGCTGGCCTAATATTTTCATTAAAAAAGTTGACCAAAAGCGGACTGTCCAGATTTTGCCGGGCTTAGCAACAATAAAAAAATCAATGTCGGCATTATGATCGGCATTGAAATAACCCAGGTTGCTACAAATGGCTATCATGCGTAGACCGGGGACAAGGCGCAATAGGCAAGCAATAAAACGGGCTTTTCTAATTTTTCTTAAAGAAATTGAATGTCTTTCTTTTCTGGTATGGGCGGTCCCCTGTCTGCCGGGTAGAAAGTAAAAACCATCTCGATGTTCAATTTTTTCTTTCTTTAATAATTCTTCTACTTGCTTGTCAAAATCATCAACCGATTCGGGCTTAAAAAGCCAAGAAAAAAGCTCATCTTTAGATAAGGGATAGTCAAAAAGGTTAAAATATGATAGAGTGAGGTAAATTGATTTTTGCAAGTTGCTCATATCTAATATTGTACGAGAAATACTGCCAAAAGGCAAAAAATATGGAATTTAAACTAGAATCAAAATTTAAACCAGCTGGTGACCAGCCCCAGGCGATTAAAAAATTGACGCACGGCATAGAGAAAAAATATGCCAAGCAGACATTGCTTGGTGTAACTGGCTCTGGTAAAACGTATACGGTGGCAAATGTAATTAGAAATATATGCCAGCCGACTTTAGTTATATCACATAATAAGACATTGGCGGCGCAGTTGTGTAATGAGTTTCGTGAATTTTTTCCACAAAATGCTGTGGAATATTTTGTGTCATATTATGATTACTATCAGCCAGAGGCATATATGCCAAACAGCGATACATACATTGGAAAAGAGGCGCAAATTAATGAAGAGATTGATAGATTGAGACATGCGTGTACACAAGCTCTTCTAACAAGACGTGATGTAATAATAGTAGCATCGGTATCGGCAATATACAATTTGGGATCCCCTAAAGAATACGAGCAAATTGTATTACATCTACAAAAGGGGCAAGAAATAAACAGGAAAGAATTAACCAGGCAGTTTATAGATATGCAATTTGAAAGGACTAACAGTAATTTGAAACGGGGAACCTTTCGTTTACGCGGACAAATGTTAGACGTAATGCCACAAAACGAAGAGATGATTTATCGTTTTGAGGTTGGAGAAAAGATTACAAGGATCGAAAGGGTGGATGCCATAACTCGCAAAGTAAAAGACAAGGTAGAGGATGTCTGGATTTTCCCAGCCAAACATTATGTTATAACGCAAGATCAAAGAAATGATGCGTTTAAGACAATTCGCGAAGAATTGAAGGATAGATTAAAATACTTTAAAAAACATGGCAAAGTGCTTGAACATGATAGATTAAAAAGAAGGACTAAATATGATTTAGAAATGATTCAAAATATTGGCTATTGTTCAGGTATTGAAAATTATTCCAGGCATTTTGAAAAAAGACTACCAGGAGAACCGCCATTTTCTTTACTTGACTATTTTAAACATAATTCCCCGGACTTTTTGACTGTGATTGATGAGTCACATGTAACATTGCCACAAATCAGAGGGATGTATCTGGGAGACAAGGCGAGAAAGGAAACTTTAATTGAGCATGGCTTTAGATTACCATCTGCAATTGATAATAGACCATTAAAGTATCAAGAGTTTGCTAAGCGCGTAAAGCAAGTTATATATATGTCGGCTACACCAAGTGAAATTGAGATAAGAGAAAGCGATAAAATAGTTGAGCAGATTGTAAGACCTACAGGACTAATTGATCCTCAAGTAATAGTTAAACCGATTACGGGTAGAGAAAATTTGTCTCAAATAGAAGATTTAATCATACGTATTGGGGAAAGGATTAAAAAGCAAGAAAAAGTGCTTGTAACTACTCTAACTAAGCGCATGGCAGAAGATTTAACTGAGTATTTAGAAAAGAAAAAAATAAAGGTACGGTATCTGCATTCAGAAATTAATACTTTGGAGCGCATTGATATTATTATGCAATTGAGACAGGGAAAAATTGATGTAATTGTAGGGGTAAATCTCTTGCGTGAGGGCTTAGATATACCAGAAGTATCTCTGGTAGCCATTCTAGATGCTGATAAGGAGGGATTCCTTCGAAATGAAACTTCTCTAATACAAACAATTGGCAGAGCAGCGCGTAACGTGAATGGACAAGTAATGATTTATGCTGACAAGATAACTGGATCTATTAAGCAAGCTTTAAAAGAAACTGATAGGAGAAGGAAAATCCAGATGGAATATAATGAGAAGCATGGAATTACACCAAGGACAATTGAGAAAAACATTAAAAACATTCTAGAAGAATTTGGTATAACGATGCGTGGCAAGAGTAAGGGAGTAAGAAAACTTAAAGGCAAAGCCAGAAGTAAGGCAATTTTAGATCTTGATACGCTGGGCGATGACAGAAAAATGGAGGAAATAACCAAAGAAAAAGAAAAGCAGATGAAAAAAGCTGCCAAAGAGTTACAGTTTGAATTAGCGGCAATTTTAAGAGATGAAATTAGAGAATTACGCAAGAGTTTGACGACTAAGAAAGATTAAAATATAATGAGAGTAAGCTAATATCCTTAATACACCCCCTAGTAAAAGAACTCGGGGGCATTTATAGTATATGCATGAAAAAATAGTAATTAAAGGAGCAAGAGAGCATAATTTAAAAAATATTAGTCTTGAGCTGCCAAGAAATAAAATGATAGTTTTCACAGGACTTTCTGGGTCAGGCAAATCCAGCCTGGCTTTTGATACCATATTTGCTGAAGGACAGCGAAGATATATTGAAAGCCTATCAGCATATGCCAGACAATTTTTGGGCGGCATGCAAAAACCGGATGTAGATGAGATTGATGGCCTCTCCCCTGCTATATCAATTGATCAAAGAGCACATAGTGCTAACCCAAGATCTACGGTAGCCACAATCACAGAAATTTATGATTATTTAAGGGTATTATACGCACGTATTGGCAAACCGCATTGTCCAAAATGTAATACAAGATTGGATAAGATGACGACGGATGAAATGACGGAAAATATTTTTAAAAAAATTAAAAAGAATAAAGAAAAACAACAACTTATAATACTCTCACCGGTGGTGCGTGGCAGAAAAGGAGAATATTATCAAATGCTTTATGATTTATATAACTCAGGATTTTTAGAGGTGCGAGTGGACGGTAAATTTAAGTCGTTGCGTAATAAAATAGCTTTAAAAAAGAATTTTAAACATACGATTGAAGTGGTAATAGATAAACTGCCGATAGTTGACCTGTCACAACCCATAACCAAGAAAGAATATGGCAAAAGGTTAAATGAGGCCATTGAAACGGCAGTGGATCTATCAGACGGGTTGTGCCAGGTAATTTATCCAGATAAAAAAGAGCAAATATTTAGCGGGGAATACGCTTGCCCGCATGAGGGATATAGTTTTCCAGAAATTGAACCAAGACTTTTTTCTTTTAATTCCCCATACGGATATTGTGAACATTGCACGGGTCTTGGTACGGTAACTCTTTTTAGCCAAGAGATCTGCCCAAAATGTGAAGGCAAGAGATTAAATAATGATGCTTTGGCAGTGAGGATTAATAACAAAAATATTTGGGAAGTAACAGCCATGACAATCGGAGAAACTGCCAATTTTTTTGATGAGCTTGATAAAAAACTCAACAAGCAACAGAAGGAAATCGCTCAGGTAATATTAAATGAGATAAAAAATAGATTAAAATTTATGCTTGATGTGGGCCTACATTATCTGACTTTAAATAGAAAGGCCGGCACATTATCTGGGGGTGAGGCTCAAAGGATCCGACTAGCTTCGCAGGTGGGTACGAGATTAGTTGGAGCGCTGTATGTACTTGATGAGCCGACAATTGGCTTGCATCAGCGAGATAATGAGAAATTAATAAAAACTTTGCGCGACTTGTGCGACGCGGGAAACACCATAATTGTAGTAGAACATGATGAAGATACGATTTTAGCCAGTGATTGGATGGTTGATATCGGACCAAAAGCCGGAGTACATGGAGGTGAAATAATATATTCTGGACCAACTGATCAAATGCTTATACCAAATAGAGCCAAGCAAGAAACAATAGCTAAAACACAAGGGGAAGCAAAAAAATCTTTAACGGGAAAATATCTGCGAGGTGAAGAAAAAATCAGCTTACCTGAAAAACCAAGAAAAATAGATAAAACAATACCCAAGCTCAAAATATTTGGGGCAAAAGAGAATAATCTAAAAAATATAACAACAGAAATTCCCTTGAGACGTTTTGTGTGTTTAACCGGGGTGTCTGGTTCTGGCAAATCAACCCTAATGAATGAAATTATATATAATTCAATTTCAAATAAATTAAATCATAGCAAATATAAGGTGGGGGAGCATAAAAAAATTAGCAATATTGAATATATTGATAGGATAGTTAGGATTAGCCAAAGTCCGATAGGCAGAAGCCCCAGATCAAATCCCGCCACGTACACTAATACTTGGGGATATATAAGAGAACTTTTTGCAGCTACACCTGAAGCGCGCATGAAGGGGTATCGGCCGGGCAGATTTAGTTTTAATCGGCCAGGAGGCCGATGTGAAAATTGCCACGGCAGGGGCACGCTTGAAATTGAGATGCATTTTCTACCAAGTGTTGAAATTACATGCGATGTGTGTAAAGGAAAAAGATTTAATAAAGAAACATTGGATATTCATTATAAGAGAAAAAATATTGCAGATATTTTAGAAATGACAATTGAAGAAGCAGAAAAATTCTTCAAAGATATTCCATTTATTTATGACAAATTAAAAGTTTTAAATGAAGTGGGTTTAGATTATTTGGAGTTGGGACAATCTTCAAAAACATTGTCTGGGGGAGAAGCACAAAGAACTAAATTATCGAAAGAATTATCAAAAAAAGGTACAACAAGAACTTTGTACCTACTCGATGAGCCAACAGTGGGCTTACATTATGAGGATGTGAAAAAACTAATAGACGTATTGCAGCGACTGGTAGATCATGGAAATACTGTCATGGTTATTGAACATAATTTAGATCTAATCAAATGTGCGGATTGGATAATAGATTTGGGGCCTGAAGGCGGGGATGAGGGAGGAGAAGTGGTTTACGCTGGCACGCCAAAAGCTATTTCGCAATACGCCTACTCACATACGGGGAAGTATTTGAAGAGAACATTATGAAAAAACTATCTAAAATCCCAAATAAACCAGGTATTTACCTTTTTTATAATACCAAAAAAGAGTTGATTTATGTTGGCCGGGCAACGTCATTAAAAAATAGAGTAACAAGTTACTTTGGCTCTACTAAAACTCCACGCCCAATTGAAAACAATGTAAGCCAAATAAAAAACATTAAATGGATTGTGACAGACTCCCTAATAGAAGCTATAATCCTTGAAGCAAATTATATTAAAAAATACCAGCCAAAATACAATGTGGATGGCAAAGACGATAAAAGCTGGAATTATCTTTTAATTACAAAAGATAAATATCCAAGATTAGAAGTTATTAGACAACATGAGGTAAAGAAGAAAATTAAAGGATATATATTTGGACCATTTCCTGGAATTAAGACCAAGGAGATGCTTAAAATCTTACAAAAGATATTTAATATTTCAACTTGTCAGCCGAACGCCAAAAAACCATGTTTTTACTATCAAATGCATCAATGTTTAGGAGTGTGCACTGGCGAGATAAATTCAATGGATTATAAAGACAAGGTAATTAAACCGTTAATTCAATTCTTGAGGGGGAACAAGAAAAGATTGATTGGAGAATTGGCAAAAAAAATGAAGAATGAGTCAAGGAAAGAAAACTTTGAAGAAGCGGGAAGATTGCGAAACCAAATTGGTAAATTAAAACATATCCAAGATGTGTCTCTTTTAACTAAAGATTTCTATGAGAAAGACTTAAAAAATAGATTGAAAGGCATAAGAATAGAAGGATATGATATTTCTAACCTGGGCGAGACGGGCAAGGTGGGCTCAATGGTAGTTTTTGATGAGAATGGACCGGTAAAATCGGAATATAGGAAATTTAAAATAAAAACAGTTGAAGGCCAAAGTGATGTGGCCTGCTTAAAAGAAATATTCTATCGACGTTTCTTACGGAAAACCGGAGACTGGCCCAAGCCTGATTTGATATTGGTTGACGGCGGTAGACCTCAAGTAAATGTAGCAAAAAAAATAATACCAAAAATTCCTATAATTGGTATTGCCAAAGGAAAGAGCCGTAAAAAGGATGAATTTATAGGAATTTCTAGTATACAAGAAAAATATTTAAAAGAATGGATAGAGAAAAATAAGACGCTATTAATACAAGCCAGAGATGAGGCACATAGATTTGCCATCAACTATCAAAGAAAGCTAAGAAAATTACAGATCTAGCATTGTACGAGAAATGCTGATAAAAGGCAAAAAATTGGATTGCATTGGCCTGGTTTACATGGTAAAATTAAGATATGATCAAGAAAAAACCAAAGTTAAATAAGACGCTTTTCTGGGATGTCAATATAAAAGATATTGATTTTGACAAACATAAAAAATACGTTATACAAAGGATTTTGGTGTATGGCGACAAGAAAGATTGGCAGGAAGCTAAAAAGCATTACGGGATAAAAGAGATTAAAAAAATAGCTGTACAGATAAGTAATTTAGATAAAAAGAGTTGGAATTTTTGGAGTTTAATTTTTAATATTCCTAAAAACAAATTTTTATGTTCGAAAAGACTCTCGCGCCAGGGACGCGGCGCGTTTTAATATTATTTAATAATACCAAGATCGTCAAAAATTTCTATTTAGCTGGTGGCACTGCTTTAGCATTGCAGTTTGGGCATAGGCAATCAATAGATCTTGATTTTTTTAGTTACAAGAAATTCAAGGTGGACAGTATTAAGCGTGAATTACAAAAGATAGGCAAGGTAAAAATTAAGTCTCAAGATGAGGACACGTTGCATGTTGATTTGGATAGTGTAGCAGTTAGTTTTTTGTATTACCCATATAAATTATTGTATAAAAAAAAGAAATACGAGAATGCATATTTAGCTGATTGGCGAGATATCGCTTGCATGAAACTCACTGCAGTATCTGGCAGGGGCAGTAAAAAAGATTTTATTGACTTGTACTTTATTTTAAAACAAATATCGTTTGAGTTGTTAGTCAAAACATTTAGTAGAAAATATAGAGGCTTTGATTATAATCTACCACATATACTTAAAAGTTTGATATATTTTGAGGATGCAGAAAAAGAGCCACTGCCGAGGATGGTAGAAAAAGTTAGCTGGAAAGAGATCAGAGAAGAATTAACCAAGCTGACCAAGAAAAAAATCTAGTGGCATGCAGATGCCCAGATGGGAAAAAGTATAGATAAAAACAGCTCTGAATAAAAAGCTGTTTTTAAGTGCAGTGTAAGATTTCATTGTTTATCCTGCCAGTATTCTTCTGCTTCCTCTTCCATCTTATCTAAACGATGATAATAGTCTGAAAACTCATTCAAGTGAGCCAGAGTTATTTTACCAGTAACTAAGGCATCGTCACCTGTAACATTGGTATTTGGATCAAGTGTGCCATGCTCAAGCTCAATATCCATACCATGACGGAATTGTTCAACATCGAATTTGGACCAATCAATACCCAATTGCTCCCCGACTGCCCTGGCTTGCTCCTCTGTAAAGTTATTTTTATCATGATGAGACATATAGTTTCCTTTTAATTTATACAGCTATTTTAAAACATTTTTTAGAAATTGTCCGGTATAACTTTTTTTGCATTGAGCGACGGTTTGAGGGGTACCTTGAGTAACAATTTGTCCGCCTTTGTCCCCTCCGCCGGGTCCAATATCTAATATCCAGTCAGCACATTTTATAACATCAAGATTATGTTCAATAACAAGTACTGTATTACCTTTGTCGACCAATTTATTCAAAACTTTAAGCAATTTTTTTATGTCTTCAAAATGTAAACCAGTGGTTGGTTCGTCCAATATATATAGAGTGCGGCCAGTAGCACGTCTTGAGAGCTCAGCGGCCAGTTTAATTCGCTGGGCTTCACCACCAGACAGTGTGGTGGCTGGCTGACCAAGGTGAATATAGCCAAGACCAACATCATCAAGAATTTTAAGTTTACTGGCAATGGGAGTTATATCCTTGAAGAATTCCAAAGCATCTTCAACGGTCATTTCTAAAATATCTGAGATATTTTTACCTCTATAATATATTTCTAGAACTTCTTGGCGATAACGGTGTCCTTGGCACTCTTCACAAGTAACATATACATCCGGCAAGAAATGCATTTCAACTTTGAGAACTCCGTCCCCTTCACAAGCCTCACAACGCCCCCCCTTGACATTAAAGGAGAAGTGACCAGCAGTCAGCCCCTTAATGCGACTTTCTGGGATACCAGTGAATAAATCACGGATATATGTGAAAACGCCTGTATAGGTGGCGGGGTTGGAGCGTGGTGTGCGACCAATAGGGCTTTGATCAATTGTTACCACCTTATTAATATATTCCATACCCTTAATGGCTTTGTGTTTTCCTGGCAGTTCCTTTGCCCGATAAAATTTCTGGGCTAAAGCACGAGAAAGAATGTCTGTGACTAGGGTAGATTTACCAGATCCTGAAACACCAGTAACACAAACCAACTTACCCAAAGGTATACGGGCATCAATATTTTGTAAATTAAATTCAGAAGCCCCAAGAATCTCTATCTTTTTACCATTTCCATGATGATTTTTACTGGGGGGCTCAATTTTTTTGCGGCCTGACAAATAGTCAGCGGTCAAGGAATTTTTATTTTTCATAAAAATCTCGGGTTTGCCTTGAGCGACTAATTGCCCGCCATGCTTGCCAGCCCCTGGACCGATATCAATTACCCAGTCACTGGCAAGAATAGTGGCTTCATCATGTTCAACCACAATAATGGTATTATCTAAACTTCTAAGTTTTTTTAATGTACCAATGAGTTTGTCATTATCTTTTTGATGCAAACCAATAGATGGTTCATCAAGAATATATATAACTCCAGATAGTCCAGAACCAATTTGAGTGGCCAAACGTGAACGCTGGGCCTCCCCGCCTGAGAGGGTCTCAGCTGAACGATCAAGGGTTAAATAATTTAATCCAACATCAGACAAGAGCTTTAATCTAAAAACAATTTGTTTAATTAACGGTTGCCCTATTTTCTTATCCCGAGAAGAAAATTTGAGAGAATTTAAAAATTGCTTAGCCTTGTCAATGGTCATTTGAGCAACTTCGGAAATGTTTTTGTCTCCCACTGTCACATTTAAACTTTCTGGCTTAAGCCTTTGACCATGACAAGTTTCACACTGCCTTATCCGCATATATTTAGAAATTTCACCACGTACATATTCTGAGTCACTGCCCTCATATTTCTTAAGTAAGATATTTACAACACCAGCATACTTTCGTTGATCTTTTTTTGAGAGTTTTTGTCCGTTGGCCTCTCCGCAAAGAATAATATCTTTTTGAGATTCAGTCAGTTTGTTCCAAGGTGTATTAATTGAAAAATCATATTGTTTTCCTAAATTTTCTAGAGTTTTCATGCCAGATGAAGAAGCAGAGCCATTAAGTCGTGAAAAAGGACGAATGGCGCCTTCGGCTAAAGTAAGCTTTTGGCTGGGTACAAGTAAATTAGCATCCAAATCTAGGCGGGTACCAAGACCTTTACAATCAGGGCAAGCTCCACGTGGAGAATTAAAAGAAAAAAGCCTGGGCTCAATTGAATCTAAATTAATATTACATTCAAAACAAGCCAGGTTTTGTGTGAAAAAATGATTGACATCTTCTTCTGGATAATAGATAACCAGAGAACCATTACTGAGGTCAAGGGCGGTAGAGACTATTTGTGAAAGCTTTGGCAATTTATCTCCATTGCTATTAGTTGCAAGATCGATTTCAGCGATGATTACCTCAATAGTGTGTTTCTTATTCGCGTCTAAGCCGATATCATCCAAGTTGCGGTTAGGATAGATCTCATTATCAATACGCACTTGAGTATATTTAGTTTTGCTAATTTGACGAAGTATTTTTAAATGCTCGCCTGTCCGTTCTTTAACCAGTGGTGACAGGACAAGAAATTCCTTACCATCAAATAGTTTGTGTATATTCTTTAGTATCTGCTCTTTGGTTTGCTGACCAAGCGGTTTTTTGCACTCTGGACAGTGAGCTACGCCAAGACGCGCGTAGAACACACGCAAATAATCATAGACATCAGTTATGGTGCCCACAGTAGAACGCGGGTTGTTAGAGATTGGTCGCTGGTCAAGAGCAATGGCTGGCGAAAGCCCCTCGATACTTTCAACGTCGGGCTTGCCTTTAGGCCCTAAAAACTGTCTGGCATAGGAAGATAGGCTTTCTACGTAACGACGCTGACCTTCAGCATAGATTGTATCAAAGGCAAGACTTGATTTACCAGAGCCCGAAAGGCCGGTGATCACCACCAATTTGTTCTTAGGTATCTCAAGATCAAGATTTTGCAGATTATGGACACGAGCGCCTTTGATAACAATTTTATTGGACATAATTTTGGTTGAAAAATCAAAGAGTGAATAGAATTTTTACTTGAATATTAGTATACACCATGGATTAGGAAAGGTCAATAAGATAGAAATTAGTATTTAATATATTTAATAAAAGATGATATAATATATGTGTTAACAATTAAATTAAATAATATGGATGAAGCAATGCCACCGGCAAGTAAAACTAAAAAAACCATAATAATAGTAGTGGTCCTTTTGGTGGTTGTCTTAATTGCCGCCTATTTTATCGTAAAAACAGTTAAAGAAGATAATAAGGTGGTGGTGAATGATACACAAAATGGACAAGCAGGTCAGGTAGAGGACGGGCTACCAGATGAATTTTTTTCATACATTGGCACGATAGTTGAAAAGAATGAAGATGGAGTAGTTATAAAGGTGGAGAAGACAAAGAACTATTTATTAGAAGATGCTAACATTGAAGTCAGGGTAGATGATGAGACTGAGTATCAAAAAACAGTTATACCAATGCAAATAGAGGAAGGGGAGGAATTTAATTTTAAAAGAATGGAGATGGCCTTTGCAGACTTAATGGTTGGGGATGAGATTATAGCGATAAGCTATGAGAATATAAAAGGAGAGAGTTCCTTTTTGGCTAAACAAATTGAGATGAGAAAAACACAATAGGATAAGGATATCAAAACACCCTGGTTTTAATAACCAGGGTGTTTTTTAAATCTCAAAGAATTTAATAGATTTGCCAATTGCGTCGCTCAACTTCGATGATTCTTTCCTGTGAGGTGCTATATTGCCCCTGGTTATAAACCATAATACTTAAAGTCAGGGCATAATCGCCCAAGGAAGGGGTAATGGTATAGATAATGTCACTTGAGTGCTCGTTTCTAATATCAAAGCGCTGATTGGCGCTTAGACTGCCTGTGGGCGGCACTTGGGCTTGTTTAACGTCATTGGTGTCGACAATTGTCTGGATATCTTCTCCTGTCTCATCAAGATTCAGGATAATGACTTGGCCGGGCCTTTTGTTCTGCCAGCTAAGATCAAGAAAATTTGGATAGTCGATGCCATCAATATCAAGCTCTAGGTAGAAAGTTTTACCAGCCTGGAGATGCACCCTTAAAGGATTGGTATTATCAATATCAGCGCTAGGAGCATCTGAATAAATACAGCTATGGACTCCATCATCTGGGTCAACAGCTGGAAAACTAAATTTCTGATTGTTATCAATGCAGATAACACCAGTTTGAGTAATAGGAGTAACATAGCTTAACCACTCGGCGTCGACAAACTCAAGCTGACCGGTGACAGGAGAGGCTTCGGTGCCAAGTGATGTTAAATCACGATCAGATTCAATGGAATAGATTGTTTTTTCAACTGCAGTTTCTGCAGCTAAATAGGCAATTTCCGAGTAACCAATTTGGTGGCTACTTTTGCCAATACGAATAACAATATCACTAACAATAAAAGCGATAATAAAAAGATTAGCCAAGATGAGTACGGCTAGAATAAGGGCGATACCTTGCTGATTATTTAATTGGCAGGGTGTTTGCTTCATTGATTTATATTAAAATCCTCCTAATCTCTGGGGGATGGTTTGTTGAACTAACATGTTGCGCGTAATACCTCCCTGGGTGTGCTCGAGATCAACAACGATGGTGACTCTGGGGTATTCACTAGGTAGTTCGTCGAGACTGAAAGGATCAACTAAGGGACTGATATAGAAATTCAGACTGGCAATAACTATGTTGCTAGCAGGGATAATAGAAAAATCATCGTCTGAGACGCAGTCTCCCAAAGAACAAATGGCAAAATTATCACCCAGAACATCAGTTTTCAATTTAAAAACAGTGCGCTCAGCTGACTTGTCAAGAAGGGCTAGACTGCTTTCAGGGGAAGAAAGCTCACCCGAATACCAAGCATAATCAATACGTGAATTTCTAACCTTTTTAGCTACAATTTCCATAATGAGTTGGGCTTCTTTTTGCAAGCGTGATAGTTGAGTGGTTTTTTGTTCGGCGCGCAAAGCATAAGAATAGATACCCAGGGTCAAAGTAAAGAGGATTATAAAAATACCAAGAGCAAGGATCATTTCAAGTAAGGTAAAACCTTTAACATTATTCTTTTTTATACGAAATAAACTCATAGGAGTTACTCTTGGTTAAATAATTTGGTTTGCAATTCATCAACCCAATTAGTAAAATTGGTTTCTAATAGAAAATCATGGTTTTGGCCTTTGTGCTGCCAGCGTATTTCGGAAGTAATTTTTTTCTCATTACCTGAAACATTGCGTATTCTAACGATTCTTTTAAAGATAGTGATATCACCAGTATCCTCATGTAAATAGCGACCATCGCTTATATAAAGGCTACACGATGAGCAATCATCAATGTCATAATCAATACTCTCTCCCACGCTGGTATCTAAATTGAAATTGGCATCTGAATCAACGATAAAATTTTGCCCATCGTATGTTCCATCAAAAAGATCAATTGAACCGGTATTGCGCATGGCTCTAACAATTTCTATGCCTTCACGAGCCAGATTGACGATAACTATCTCCTGCTCGTTTCTTTGGGCAAAATTAAAAGTAGCCATCATTAAAACAAGGCTGGCCAGGACGCCCATCATAATAATACCCAGGGCAACGGTTGTTTCTACAAGGGTAAGTCCTTTTTGGTTGCGTTTGCTTTTAAACATAATGAGTTATTCAATGTTGATTCGGCCGTTGATAGGATCAAAAGTAATGGTTTGAGTTAGAGAATGATTTTGAAAGCCAAGTACAATAGTAGCGCTGTCTTGGTCATCAAGACCGTTAACGTAAATATCTCCCTTAGGAGAAGTAAAAACAATATCAACTTCAATTTGAGCGCCATCGGGATCAAGTGAAAGATCAACCAGGTAGACCTCGTTTTCAAGAACGCCCAAAGTCTGCCATATATCATCTATACCTTCCTCATAGATATAATCACCATCTTGGTCGGCAAAAAGAATATAGTGGCAGTCGGTGCTACATTCTTCTAAGTGAATGCCGAAACCGCCAGTGGGGCGAGAGCCATCAACCAAGAGTCCGGTTAAAGCGTTGATGTGAACTTGACGAATAGCACCACTCAATCTTTCTGTTTCTTTTTCAAGGGCCACTTTTTGTGTTTGATTGCGAAAATTAACAATAACTAGGGTTGATATTATTATAATAATCATTGAAGATATGAGAAGCTCAATAATGGTGAAGCCGGATTGATTTGTGCTAAATTTTTTCATTGTCTTTAATTAAAGAATGGATAAATATTGGTTAAGTAATTGACTCCCAAAAAGCAGGGCGACCAGGGTAGCCAGGCTCAAAAAAGTGCCAAAGGGTATTTGAGATTGCATTTTCTTTTTACCGGTGGCTAGGAGGCCCGTACCTATCAAAGCGCCAAGGATGTATGCCATAAAAAGGGCAACCAAGGCATACGGCCAACCAAGCATGAGGCCCATAAGAAATCCAAGTCGTATATCTCCTCCACCTATCCATTTGCCACGCGAGATTAGAAACTGCAGGAGAAAAAACCCGCCACACACTAAAGCTGCTAAAAGATATGAAAAGAGAGCAGAAAATATTGAATGCCAACCATGAGAAGCAAGCTGGATAATTAAATTTAGAGCTAAGGCAATAATCATGGCGGGGATACTGACCTTATCAAGAATAAGATAATACTTTAAATCATAGATAAAGATAATTAAAAGAAAACAACTAAATATCCAATCACGCAGGATGACGAGAATATCAATATGTGTGAATGATAAAAGATTAAAATCAAGACTTGAGAATCTAACAAGGAAGATAATAAGAAAGATAATGGCGGTGGTTAGCTCTACTATTGGGTATTGCCAAGAAATTTTCTTCAGACAAAAGCGACATTTGCCTCGGAGAGCAAGGAATCCAACAAGCGGAATATTATCATACCACTTAATTATTTTTTTACACTTAGGGCAAAAAGAGCGACCACGTAGAAAAGATTTGCCTTGATGTAAGCGGTAAATAACACAATTCAAAAAACTACCCATAAGGGAACCTAGAATAAAAACAAGAATGTATAAAAACCAATCCATAACTATATTATATCATGAAAAAGTAAAAAAAACATAATATTAGTTTTATTCTTCCATTTTAAGCAAAACAAAAACCCCCCGATATATCGGGGGGTTCAAACTTAACAGTGAAAATCTTCCAGACTAGGTACAAATAATACCATCTGGAGAGGCTACGCAACAAGTAGCGTCATAACCGCCAGCACAAGTCAACCCGCCGGTAGCGCCTTCAAGACCAAAGGTAAAGGAATAAGTTCCGCTTCCCGAAACGCTGACATATGAATAAACATAACCCGAGGCAACGCCTGGATCAGCTGGAACTTGGCCCATATAGGTGGTGCCATTTACAGCATCAGCAAATCCACCAGTTGCACTTAGAGTATCATTTGGACTGACACCTAGAGTAACTGCAGTAGCTTTAACTGGATAATGGTTAGCATCAATAAAATAAAGCTCGAGGGCTGTCTGAACTTGCTTAACATCAGAGACTCTCTTGGCATCTCTTGATTTCTGACGTGCATTATTTAATGCTACGACTGACAAGGTTGCCAAAAGTCCGATAATAGCAATAACCACCAACAGCTCAATTAATGTAAAACCTTTTTTATTTCGCATAGGAATTTTCTTTTTAATTTATACTAGTTAACTAATAAATCTAGCTAGATCTATTACAATATTTCGACCTTTGCAATATTTAATTTTTAAGATAAATTTTATCCACAGTTGTATTATAGCATAAAATAACTAATAAACTAAAATCCTGAGGCCATATTGTACATGGGCATAATAACTGCGGCGACCATAATGCCAACGGCAACACCCATGAGGATCATGATCATGGGTTCAATAAGGCTAACCAAATTGGAGACCATGCTTTCAATTTCTTTAGCATAAAAATCAGTCATCTTGTTTAAAACTTCGGCAATGCGACCGGTTTTTTCACCGACTGACAACATATGAGAAATCATTTTAGGCACTTCCTTGCTTCTTAGAAAAAGAGTGGCCACAGGATTGCCGTCTTCCACATCTTTTCTGGTCTTTTGAATCAGATGTCTGTAAAATTCATTGCCGACAACATCTGCTACTATTTCAAGAGATTTGGGCAAAGGTACGCCGCCTTCAACTAGGGTGGCTAAACTGCGAGTAAATCGCACCAAATGGATACGTTGGAAAAGAGTACCAAAAACTGGAATTTTTAATTTAAAATAGTCAAAATATTGTTTTGGTTTGTCTTTTTTTAGTATCCATTTGGTACCAACAAAAGCAAGACCAAGAACGATGAGGAGGGCCCACCACCAGCTAGTTAAAATACTGCTTGAACTAATCAGAATTTTAGTGGCTATGGGCAATTCACCACCGGTTTCTTGTAGTATTGAAGTAAGTTTAGGCACTACAAAAACCATCATAATGATTCCAACACCGCCAAGAGCGGTCAGGATAAAAGCAGGGTAAATCATGGCTCCTTTAATTTTACTCATCAGGGCATAGTCTTTTTCCTGCTCATCAGCTAAATAATTAAGAACTTTATCAACCTTACCCGAGGTTTCGCCTGATCGAACCATGGCGATAAAAAAATCACTAAAAACCTTAGGGTGGCGTTCAAGAGAGTTTGAAAGTTTTTCACCACCATCCACGTCATCGGCGATTTCATCAATGATCTTTTGAAGTTTTGGGTTTTCGGTTTGTTCCGACAAGATACGCAGAGACTGTACGATGGGCAAGGTGGCGGATGACATGACGGCCAGCTGTCGAGAAAACATAACCAAGTCCTTGGTTTGAATTCTATTTAAAAAAGCAATGTCAATTTCAGCCAAATTTTTACCACCAGTTTTTTCGATAGAAATAATAACAAAACCCTCTTCAGCCAAGCGGGAAATGGCTTCGTTTTTACTGGGGGCTTCAACTGTACCTTCAATTGTCTGACCCTGTTTATTTTTTGTTTTGTAGTTATACAACATAAACTATTCTTGAACGGCGGCCTGAAACCCTATTTTATCAGTGGCCACTGGCAGAGCGTCTTTGGCATCCACTTCTCCGGTGTGTACCAGCTCAATAAGAGACTGATCAAGGGTGCGCATGCCCTCGTCACGCGAAGTTTGAATAATACTGCTTAATTGAGCGTGCTTACCTTCTTTAATTAAAGAGCTGACGGCAGGATTGGCAATTAAAAGTTCGAGGACAACGATTTGTCCTCCGCCTCTTCTAGGGATAAGCCTTTGAACAAGCGTACCAAGTAGAAGATTCGAGATGATTTGACGATGCTTAGATCTTTCAGTATCAGCCACTAAATTTATAAGATGTTCAATGGAATCGGCGGCAGAAGGGGCTTCAACAACAGCGATTACTAGACGACCACTGTCGATAAGATCAATGGCTTTTTCTAAAGACTTAGCATTATTGACTTCTGATAAAAAGACAATGTCAGCATCACTTTCTTCGGCAAAACTGATGGCTTTCTCAAAGCTAAGGGTATCCTTACCAACCTCTCTTTGATCAATAATACTTTTGGATGGAGGAATAATATATTGAATTGGATTTTCAATAGTTATGATATAACGTGAAGCATTGGTGTTAATGTGGTTTAACATTGAAGCGGAGGTAGAGGCTTTGCCAGAACCGTGCTGTCCGGTAACTAAAATGAGACCCTTCTTTTTATTAAGAAGTTTTATAAACTGGTCAGTCAAACCAAGATCAACTAATTTTTTAATTTCAGCTGGAAGATACTTAAATATCATAGCCAGGCTACTTTTTTGGTAGAAAATATTAATTTTGAAGCGCATACCGCCTTCAAAATTGTGGACAACAATAATTGATTTATTTTTTTCAAGTTCTTCTTGCTGGTCGGCCGAGAGAATAATTTTAACAATTTCTGTAATAAAGTCTCCATCAACAACGGATTCATCTTCAAGGCCTTTGAGGCGACCGGCAATGCGCAGGGTCGGCTTGTTACCCGATTCGAGGTGGATATATGATGCACCTTGAGTAATGCTGGAGTTGAGTATTCTATTGAATATTAGACTGGCTTGTGACATATAATTTAAAAAATATTAATTACTAAATCCTCCCATACTAATCCTTGGTAACTGTTAGGATTTCTTCAATAGTAGTTCTACCCTCAAGCACTTTGACTAAGCCGTTTTGTTTTAAGCTAAGCATGCCTTGTTTTATAAACATTTCTTTGATAGTACTTAACTTAAAACCAGAATTAACAACATCCTTAATCTCATCATTAATTTCAAGAACTTCGGCAATAGCTGATCGGCCCTTGTAGCCGGTCTGATTACAATGAGGACATCCTTTACCGCGATATACTTTGCTCAAGCTTTCCTTAGTAATACCTTGTGGCAAATTTTTTGACGGGATGCTTGTAAAAATTTCTTCAACTTCCTGGCGCGTGGTGGGCGGTAGCTCTGATTCTTCCTTACATTTAGGGCAAATACTTCTGACCAATCTTTGAGCAACTACAATATTTAAGGTAGATGAGATTAAAAATGGTTCAATCTTCATATCAATTAAACGCGGAATGGCGCCAAAAGCATCATTGGTATGCAAGGTAGAGAGAACAATATGACCTGTCAAACCGGCATGAATGGCCAATTCAGCAGTTTCAGCGTCCCTGATCTCGCCGACCATGATAATATCTGGATCTTGACGCAGGATAGAGCGTAAACCTGAAGCAAAGGTGAATTTGACTGCTGGTCTGACCTGAGACTGATTAACCCCTTTTAAGTAGTACTCGACTGGGTCTTCGAGGGTGACAATATTAACCTCTTCTTTATTTAAGATTTGCAAGGCGGCATACAGGGTAGTGGATTTACCGCTACCAGTGGGGCCGGTAACTAGAAATAGGCCATGAGGTTTTTTAATATTCTTTTTCATTATCTCTAAATTGTGGCTTTCGAAACCAAGCTCTTCCCAGGTGGAGACACCACCAGAAGTATCTAAAATTCTCATAACCACTTTCTCTTGGCTATATAGAGGGAGAGTGGAAACACGAAAATCAATGTTACTGCCACCAATGTTGAGCCTGATCCTGCCATCTTGGGGAATGCGGGTTTCATCAATACGCAGGTTAGACATGACTTTGATACGCGAAATAATAGCGGCGTGTACGTATTTGGGTAAAACTAAAGATAATTTAAGTCTGCCGTCAACGCGATAGCGCACATGTGTTTCTTCTGTGGTTGGCTCAATGTGGACATCTGAAGCACGTGATTCAACGGCGTGTTTTAAAATGACGGCAACCATTTTTGAGATAGGGGCTGACTTGATGACCTTTTCCATTTTTTCATCAATAACCTGTCTGCCTTCTCCAAATTTGTCTTTGGCCATTTCAAGGGCCTCACCAACTTCCAGTTTCAAACTGCCATATTGCTGCAAAGCGCGGTGCAGGGCAGTTTTAGTAATAAGATGATATTCAGTTTTTAAATTTTTACCACGAGCTACGAAATCAGCGGCTTCACGCGCTTTTAGGTTGGTGGGGTCGACTAAGCCAATACTGATAATATTATCTTGTTTACCAAAGGCAACCATGCCATAATTTTCAGCTAGCTCTCTTGGCAAAATGTCTAAAACCTCCATGGGAATTTTCTGGTCGCTTAGAGCAAGAAAGGACAAATTAAAAAGAGACGCCTTGGCTCGGGCGATTTCTTCTTCTGATATCTTAGCTTGGGTGATAAGCTTGGCCTCGAGATCGACCAGTTGTTTCTCTTGGCCGAGTTCTTTGGCAAGCTTATTGTCAACTTTATTTGCTTTTACAAAATAGTGTAAAAGTTGCTCTTTGGCTTCTTCAGGCTTTTTCATATAATATATTATTCAAAGAAGGGAAGAAAAGGATTAGCGCGACCAACCTGGTTGGGAACAACCGGCCATTCACCCAGCTTTTCAAGCTCGCGGAAAAGGTCGTGCTCTAAAACAGACTGCCTTTTTTGTGCTTCCCCCTGATCAGACATTTGAGATACTGCAAGTTCTAGGGCTACGCTTGAAGTAGTATCTTGCTTTTCACCTGAATTGGTGGTTGATATGTAATAGTAAATATTAGCTGCAATAATAACAGCAAACAGTGACACATAAATTATTATTTTCTTTTTGGACATGCCTTTCATAAGGGTTTTGATTTTATTCTAAAAAATAGGCCATCATCATAATTTCTAACTCGCCGTCTTTGGCAGTATATGAAAATGACTTAACATCAAAAAGTCTAATATTCTTTTCAATAAGTTCAAAAAGAACTTTAAGATTAATATAGTTTATACTGGAAACGGACAAACTAACGTTGGCTTTATTCAGTTTGGCTGACAAGAGATCAAGAGCTGATTTATCCTTTTTCTTTCTGGTATTCTCTTCTTTATATGGGCTGACGAAAACATCTTCCAGTTGACCAGTCACGCCTGGGTCGGTTATAAGTTTTTCAATATTGACGTAAAGGCTGGACTCGTCAATTGTTTCCGGTAGAATATCGGCTACTCGAGCGCGGTCAGCCAGGCTAATATCCTTAAAGCCTTGATGAACTTTGTTAAGACTAAGTAACTGGGCCTTTTTAGCTTGGAGCTGATTTTGATTTTCTCCTATATAGCTTTTAGATTGATTATACTCTCCGTAAACGTCCTGTAAAAAAACAAAATAGCCAGCCACCAAGATGAGTAAGGGGATGATGATGATAAGGGGTTTAAAATACTTAATATACCAAACTATCTTCTTATCATTATTATTCTTGTTGTGTGACTGATGATCCATATTATTCCTCTTCTAGCTGTAACAAATTAATAATTTTGCTGTCAAGTGTAAAAGAAATAGTAAAATCTACGGTAGGAATTTTACCCTCTTCCTCTTTTCCGATTTCTGGCAGGCGCAGAGAGGACAAAGTGACGTCGGTAAAGGCATCACCATTTTTGAGAACAACAAGTTCTTCGGCCAATGAACGTATATTGCGCGCTTTGCCAGTTAAAATAATTTGTGTTTGGGGACTGATTGAAAGATCGGTGAAGTATACTCCTTGAGCTGTGTGTTTTTCTAAAATGGGGAAGAGACGACTCCAATAGATGTGGTTGTCGAGTAAAACGCCGAGGGTATCGAGGCGATCAACTAATGGCCCAAATTTTTTAATGAGGTCACTCGTTTTCAGCATTTCTTTTTCAACAGATTCTATCTGAATTTTTAAATCATTGGCCTGTTTAATAAGGCCTGCTTTTTTGGCCTGGAAAAAAATATATGGCAAGGCGACTATAGCTACAGCGATTAGAGCGGCTAGCGCGTAGCGGGTAGCCATTTTTTTGCCTGAAGGAAGCTGTTTTTCTGGGGGCAGTAGATTAACATCCAGCTCATCATCTTCCTGAGGCAGAGGCTTGGCATGACTTAATTTTATCTGACTATAGTCATCAGCTGGTTTGGAAATAATGGGTTTTTCAAAATCCTGCTTAACTGGGGGATCTAACAGCTTGTGCTGAAAATGAGGAGCGGCAGGGGGCTTAGGTTGGGGCGGGGCAATATTACCTGGAACAACGGCTGGTTTCTTCTTTTTTCTCTTCTTGTTGATTGCTTGAATTTTCTTTTGGGCCATTATCTTTTTAAATTTCTTTTCGGCTTTCTTGCGCTTACGCTTGGCTAAAAACTTACTCCAAAAACCAGGTTTTTTAACTTTAGGTTTTTTTTCTTTTTTGGGCTGAGGTTTTATGTGTGGTGTGAGCGGCTTTATTTTTTTTTCAGGAATATGAAAATCAGCAGCATCTTTGCTGGGCAGGTGCTCGTGTCTAACCTTCTCCTTTTTGGGTCGCATATCACTGGGCAGAAGATTAATTCCACTTTCTTCCTCAATATCTTTGGCTTTTTTGTCTATATTATCGAACATATTACATTTCCCGCATAGCTAGACCAACGGCTACAGAGAAGCGCGGTCCTAGCTCTTTTAAAACGGGTTTTAATTCAAGGGGATAAACTACTCTATCCCATGGGTCTCCTATAATAACCTTAACGTCTAAAATTTTACTTAAATGCTTAGCTAGATCGGGCAACCATGAGCTACCACCGGTTAGAATAATTTTTTCAATATTATTGGTACCAGCTTGAGATAAATAGATGTCTAAGCAATATTTGATTTCATTAATAATTGGGCTGATGGATGTTTTAATGACATTTGGCAAATTATCTTCACCTAAATCAGAAAAACCAATGTCACGCTTAAACTGCTCTGCTCGAGTAATATCAACATTTAAGCTAGACATGATAGCTTTGGTGATAGTTACACCACCGACATCAATACTTCTGTTAAGAATGGGAATACCGTTATTGATAACAACAATATCTGAGGAGACAGCACCGATATCGATGATCATAACTGGAGCGGGGTCACCGCCTTGCAAAGAGCGCTCAAGGGCAAAGGACTCAGTTTCCAAGCTCACAATCTCCAACCCAGCTGATTTAAAAATGCGCAGATATCTTTCAACTAAGGTTTTAGGAGCAGCGGTTAAAAGTATTTTAAGATTTTGATCTTCCTTTTTTAATTTGGTTTCCTTATCTGAATGGTCTTTTTTAAAAAGTTTAGAAAGTGGATTAGAGGATGAATCTTCTTCCTTGTCTGACCCCTCTTTTTTGGACTCGTCCTTTTTCTCGGATTTGTGATCTGCTTTGGGAGTTTGAGCCGTATGTTGACTCCCCTCTGGCGGTACAATTTTCCAATCAAGTACCATATCTTCAATGGGTAGGGGTATAAATTTTTTGGCTTCCCATTTGATAGCCTGATGGAGGTCTTTCTTTTTCATGGCAGGCAGGCTGATAATTGACGTAAAAACCGAAAAGCTGGGTAAGGCAGCAATTACTTTTTTTGAGGTGGTACGACTTTTTTGGCAGATGCTTTTAACGATCTCGACAATTCTTTCTTCCATCTCAGAGGATGATGAGCGGACAATGTCTGTTGGTTGCTCAACATAACCATAGGTAAGTAGTACAGCCCGACCATTTTTATTCTGTAGTTCCACTATTTTAATAGCGGAAGTCCCCAAATCAATACCAAGATAACTTTTTTTACTGGGTAATAGGCTCATAGTTTATTTATATAGCACAGACTGCACAAAAGAGTGCTAGAATTTCGTGTTAATAATTATATTATATCACAAGATAAGGGAAAACCCCAAAATCTTTCATTACATTTATTATACCACAAATCATTAGAATGGATGTAATAGTTATTAACACAGGTTTTTTGACGGTGAGGCAAGAAAAAGATATAGTTTAGATAGCTTTTATTAACTAAAAAGAGGAAATATATGAATATATTTATATATATCATTCTGGGTATAATAGTGATTGCTATCGCCTGGATGATAGGTGTGTATAATGGACTGATCAAATCAAGGAACAGAGTAGATGAAGCCTGGTCTGATATTGATGTGCAATTGAAAAGACGGTACGACCTTATCCCCAACCTGATGGAGACGGTCAAGGGTTATGCTAAACATGAAAAAGAGCTGTTTGAAAACGTAACCAAAGCAAGATCTGAAGCCATGAATGCCCAAGGGGCAGAAGCCAAAGGCAAGGCGGAAAACATGCTGTCAGATACCTTAAAGTCTCTATTTGCAGTGGCTGAAAACTATCCTGATCTAAAAGCGTCAGACAATTTCTCCAAATTACAAGATGAATTAACTGATACGGAGAATAAGATACAGGCATCAAGAAGATTCTATAACGGACAAGTCAGAGACTTTAATACAAAAATTCAGGTGTTCCCAACCAATCTGGCAGCAGGTATGTTGAAGTTTAAGAAATATGAATTTTTTGAAGCTGATGAGAAAGAGAAGGAGAATGTTGAGGTTAAATTTTAATTGTCAACTTTTTAAAAAAATATGGGGAAAATAAAGAAAAAAATTAAATATCTCCTAGGTGGCTTTTTGGTATTTGCGCTTAAAAGCGCTGGCGTTTTTGCTCAAATGCAAATTGATTATGGCAATGACTCACCGGCAAGAGCCGCGTATGGCGTAGGCCCTGCCATCGAACAGCCTTTGTGGGTAAAAATATTATTAGTGGTTCTCTCACCAGTATTTATGGTGAGCGTGGCTGTGGTTGCAGTAATACTTGGCGTAGTGCTTGTTATTAGGCACAGGAAAAAGAAGAAAGATAATAATCAAATTTAGAAAAAATATGAAGGAAATAAAGAAAAAAATTATATATTTTCTAGGAGCAATTCTAACTTTTGCTTTTAAGCGCACTGGTGCTTCTGCCCAGATGCAGGTAATGTATGGCGTTGCACCACCTAATGGGATAGAAATGTATGGCGTAAGTGGCCCTTATATAGAACCAACCTTATGGGAGAAAATATTGACTGTGGTCCTTTCACCAATCTTTATGGCGGGTGTGGCTGTTACTGCAATAATAATAGGCGTTGTGCTAGTTGTTAAACGTAAAAAGAAAAAAAATGCTCAAAAAGATTTTTAAACTGGGTCGGCAGAGGCTATGGCTGACTCATCGACAATACCTTCGAGAGAAACATGAACTCACATATCTTTTTTGGGAGTGTACTTTAAATTGCAATTTTAAATGCAAACACTGCGGAAGTCGTGCTGGAGAGAATATTTTTGAAGAGGCCGTTAGCACGCAAGATATTAAAAATGCCTTTAGAGATGTTGCAAAAAATTTTAACGCTAAAAAAATAACAGTGGCTATAACCGGGGGCGAGCCTTTACTTCGAAAAGACCTTTTTGAAGTTATGGAATATGTTTCTTCGCTTGGCTTTAGCTGGGGTATGGTGACAAATGGTTATCTAGTTACAGATGAAGTTGTTAAAAAAGCAAAAAAAGCAGGTATGGCAACAATTGATATAAGTATTGACGGATTGGAAGAGATTCATGATGAATTTCGTAATATGCAAGGGTCTTATAAGAGAGCTATAAATGCGGTGGAACTATTTACTAAAGAAAATTTTTTAAGGCCACTCCGAATTACAACAACTGTGCACAAAAAAAATATCAATACACTTGATGAAATGTATGAGAGTTTTATGAAACTTGGCATTAATGATTGGAGGCTTTTAAGTGTTGAGCCAATAGGCAGGTCCATTGATAGTCAGGATATTTTACTAAGTAAAGAACAGCTAACAAAATTACTCAGATTTATCAAAGAAAAAAGAAAAAAGAAGGCAAAAATAAATGTTACTTATGGTTGTGCCCATTTTTTAGGAGATGAATTTGAAGATGAGGTAAGAAGCCATTTTTTCTATTGTGGCACTGGGATAAATATCGGTAGTATTTTACATAATGGAGATATTTTCGTATGTCCCAACGTTCCCAGACAAAAAGAACTAATTCAGGGAAATATTAAAAAGGATTCTTTTTCAGAAGTGTGGAATAAAAAATTTGGAATATTTAGAGACGAAAATAAGACTAAATATGATAAGTGCGATAAGTGTGAATATTGGCAAGAGTGCATGGGTGATTCTTTCCACTCCTGGGATTTTGAAAAAAAACAACCCAAGGTTTGTTTTATGAGTAAGGATTTATATTTGCCTTAAGTCCCACTAAACTTCAATAAATATGAATTTTTTGAAGCTGATGAAAAAGAGAAGGAGAATGTTAAGGTTAAATTTTAACAAGATGTAAAGCAGTAAGGCCGTAGTGCCGTAGAATTATAAAGCTTTGTAGCTTTTGGATTTAAAAGGCTCCTGGCCCCTTTTTACCTTATTGTAAATTTATTTTATACAGATACTTATGAAATTCAAAATAGACAATAAAATATTCGAACAATATTCATCCCTCAATATTGGGGTTATTATTGCAAAAGGAATAGATAATACAGACGAAAATTCTGATATTCTTGCTATGTTGGCAGAACAGTCAAATATAATAAAGGATGGATATAGTCTTGAGACACTTAAAGAAGTGCCCAAAATTCACGCATGGCGAGAAGCATATAGAGCATTTGGTGCTAAGCCTAAAAAGTATACATGCTCTGTTGAAAATTTGTATCGCATGATTCTTGAAGGTGTTCAACTGCGACATATTAATAAAGTGGTTGATCTATATAACTATATTTCATTAAAGCATATGATGCCTGTGGGTGGTGATGACATAGACAAGATTGATGGAGACATTGTCTTACGTTTTGCCGAAGGAGATGAATCCTTTGTTCATCTTAATACGAATGAAGTTGATCACCCTAAAAAAAATGAAGTCGTGTATGCCGATGATAAAGAAATTTTGTGTCGTAGATGGAACTGGCGTGAATGCGATAAATCTAAAATGACAGAGAAAACTAAAAATATAGCACTCGTAGTAGAAGGTCTTTCACCTGCTTCCGAAAAAGAGATACAATCGATAGTTGAGGAATTAGGGCAGTTAGTTGAAAAATTTTGTAGTGGAAAAATTTCAACATATATTTTAAATACTGAAAATAAAGAAGTTGAATTTTAAAAAATGAAACATTAGACAAAGTGAATACATTAAATATAACAATTGAAACAAAAAATCTTTATTTAAAGGGCATCACCATGAATTGGAAAGATGATATTTTTGAGGAGTTCACAGCTGACATCACCACCTATATGTTCCCTAAGCCGGCTAAAAAAATAGAAGAAACCATAAAGTTTATTAAAACATCGATGGCAGGCAATAAAAAGGGCAACAATCTACAAATTGTTGTTCTTGATAAAAAGAATAAGGAGTTTTTGGGATGCGGTGGTCTACACAAGATTAATACAAAGACTCCTGAGCTGGGTATTTGGATAAAAAAATCTGCACATGGCCATGGTTTTGGCAAAGAGACAATGATTGCACTAAAAGAATGGGCAGATGAGAATATAGGTTATCAATATATACTTTATCCAGTTGTTGAAAAAAATCATGCAAGTAGAAGAATTCCAGAATTTTTAGGTGGTAAAATAGCCAGGGAATATGACCAAACTAATATGAGTGGTAGAAAACTACATTTATTGGAATATAGGATTTATCCGTTACAACACATATAAAAAAACATGCCGACTCATCAACAAAAGATAAATAGGATTATAAAACAATTAAAAGAGAAAAAGAGTACAACACCAATATCCTTTAAGAAAAAATCCGTTTCTCACCAAGTTCCAAAACCTGGCAATAAGACATATTTGGATGAGAAAATTGACCTAAGCGATTTGAACGAGGTTCTCCATATTGATAAAGAAAAACAAATTTGTACTGCAGAGCCCGGCATCACTTTTGTTGATTTGGTAACTGCGACGATGGAACACGGCTTGGTGCCAATAATTGTACCTGAATTAAAAACCATCACGATTGGCGGAGCTGTGGCCGGATGCTCAATAGAATCAATGTCATACAAATATGGGGGTTTTCATGACACTTGTCTTGAGTATGAAATAATCACAGCAAAAGGTGAGGTACTAGTTTGCACTCCTGACAATGAAAATAGTCTAGTTTTTCAGATGGCTCATGGTACTTTCGGGACACTTGGTATTATTTCAAAGCTAAAATTTAAACTAATACCAGCCAAGTCATTTGTCAAAGTGACGTATGAAAAATATAGTAATATTGAAGACTATAAGTCAGCTATATGGAGACACTACGAGAGTAAAGACGTTGACTTTATGGATGGGATTATCCACTCGCCAACAGAGTGCGTACTCAGCGTAGCTGATTTTGTTGATAAGGCACCGTACACACATAACTATAGTTGGACAAGAATTTACTATATGAGTACGGCCAAACGAAAAGAAGATTATCTGAAAACGCCTGATTACTTCTTTAGATATGACAATGGCGTAACTAATGTAAATCCCAAATCATTTCTAGCCAGACTTTTTGTGGGCAAATTCATAAACTCTACGAGAACTTTAAAATTGGTTGAAAAATTTCGCCGATTTATCCCTGATAAAAAAATCCCCATTACGCTTGATGTTTTTATACCATTTTCAAAAGTTAGTAATTTTATGGAATGGTATAAAAAAGAAGTAAATCATTTTCCTTTGTGGTGCGTACCATACAAGGTGGTACGAAGATATGAGTGGATAGCTACTGAGCTATCGGACAAAACAAAAGACAAACTTTTTGTGGATCTGGCAATTTATGGAATGCGAGGGAAAAAAGATAAGAGATATTATTATAAGATAATAGAAGATAAATTAATGGAGATCGGGGGAATCAAAACACTTATTTCAAATAACTATTACTCTGAATCTGATTTTTGGAAAAATTGGAATAAAGGAAATTACGACAAAGTGAAAAGTAAAACCGATCCCGATAATATTTTCCGTGACCTTTATACAAAGACGTGCAAAGCGATGATGGGGGCTGATAAATAATATAATTACCAACAGGGTCAAGCCAATCAAATGGTTAATACCAAAATTATGCAAGAAAAAATATATTTTAAAAGTTCAAGTGGGGTACGGGTTTGTGGCATACTATCAAATCCAACGGGTGATGCAAACAGGCCTGTGATTATTTTGTGTCACGGATTTGCTACGAGCAAGGATGGCAAAAAGTTTGTACGACTTGAACAACTTTTCAATGAAAAGAATATATCAACCCTTAGATTTGATTTTTTTGGACGTGGGGAAAGCGGTGGTGAATTTGAGGATATGACAATATCAAAAGCAGTTGATGATGTTTTGAGTGCGATTGAATACTTGAAAAGTCTTAAATATTCAAAAATTGGCTTGATTGGCTCAAGCTTTGGAGGCCTGGCTAGTATTATGACAGCTTCAAAGACAGATAACCTGTATACGCTTGGTCTTATCTCTCCAGTTTCTAATTATAAAGAATGTGGTTTACCTGTTGGAGGGGCAGAAAAACTAAAAAAATGGAAAAAGGTTGGCTACATAGACTATATCAAAAGTGATGGTCGGAAATTAAAACTGAATTATACATATTTTGAAGATTGTGATAATAACGATGGGTATGAGGCAGGTAAGAAAATCAAAATTCCAACTATAATAGTACATGGCGACAAAAATGAAGATGTACCTATTGGACAAAGCCAAAAAATTGCCAATATTATTCCGGATTGTCAGCTAGAGATTATTAAAGGTGCTGGACATAAATATTCCAAACCAGAAGAATTTGAGAAGATGATTGATTTGATTGCTGGGTTTATTATTGAGAGGTCGTGATGTGGCAAAAGGCTTAGAGTAATATCTTGTCATGGTTTGTTTTAAAACTCGAAAAAGGCTCCTGACCCCTTTTTACCAGGTGTTTTAAAAAATTTGACATATAGTAACATATAAGTTACAATGATTATGAAAAAAGAAGTATTTTATGATAAAAATGCCTTAAAGGAGATTTGGAAATTCAACAAAAATATCCAAAAAGAATTTTTAGCTTTAGTTGAAATACTAGAAACAGAGGGGCAACTATCTCAGCCAGAAGCAAAAAAGGTAATTCATAATCTGCTTGAGATGAGAATTCAGCACGGTGGAGCTTATCGTGGTTTGTATGCCTATATTAAAAGAGATTATATAGTCATCTTACATTGTTTTCAAAAAAAGACACGGAAAACTCCACTAAAAAATATTAAAATTGCTAAACAAAGATTACACTATTATGTCTAAAAAAATACCAGCTAAAATCAAAAAGGCTCTAGAAAAAGGAGAGCTTATTAGCCATAAAGATATCATGTCAAATTATTCTTGCAAAGATCGTGAAGAAATTTCGGCAAAAACAAGATATATGAAAGCGGCAATGGAGTTGCGAAAACTGCGTGAGTCAATGGAACTGACTCAAGGCATGCTGGCGAAAAAGATGAACGTAAAACGAGAGTTTGTGGCAAGGGCGGAAAGTGGTCGTCAAAATCTTACTTTAGAAACATTATACCGTATTGCCGAAGCCACTGGCCGGCAATTGCATGTGGCTTTCGAAAAATAGATAACTGACAAGATTTTGATTGGAAAATATTTTTCTGGGGTAATATTTGAATAATGATCGCAGTACATTTTGTTGACTTATTCCCCCTTTGGGGTATAATAAAATTATAAATTGCTCTAAAATATATGCGTAAAGTTAACTTAAAATCAGTAGTATGGAAAGAGGGTAGCCACTACATTTCTCAATGTTTAGAGGTGGATGTTTCTAGTTTTGGAAAAACCAAAAAAAAAGCACTTGATAATTTAGAAGAAGCTTTAAGCCTATATTTTGAAGATGTACCAATGCCCAGAAAGATGGAAGTTCAGAATCCAGCCATAGCGTCAATAAAGATGCCTCAATATGCCTAGACCTATTCCATTTCGGTTGGTTATAAAAACTCTTCAAAGCAAGGGTTTCTTTTTTGTTTCTCAATCTGGTTCACATACTAAATACAGAAAAATAGGAAATCCAACCTTGAATGTGATTGTGCCTATACATGAAAAAGACATAAGGCATGGTACTTTCAGATCCATTCTACGCCAATCTCAACTAAGGGAAAAAGATTTTAGAAAGGAAAAATAAACTATGTATTCCCAAATAGATTCTAACAAAAGAAAGACCGTATTGTTTGTGATGATATTTATGATATTTATCATTTTTTTGGGCTGGGTATTTATGCGGATGTATCCTGAATATGGATATTTGCCTATTGTAATTGCTGTGGTGATATCACTTCTTATGGCCAGCGTCAGCTATTTTTCAGGCGACAAAGTAGCACTGGCTTCTACTGGGGCCAAAGGCCCATTAAAGCCTAATGATAATAAATATGTGTATAGAATGGTGGAGAATTTATGTATTACAGCTGGCATACCAATGCCCAAGGTATATATAATCCAAGATAGCTCAATGAATGCTTTTGCTACTGGCAGAGATCCGAAACATGCTTCAATTGCTTTGACACAGGGTATAATTGATAATTTAGAAAATGAAGAGCTAGAAGGAGTGATCGCTCATGAGCTATCGCACATTAAAAATTATGATATTCGTCTGATGATGATTGTGGTAGTGCTGGTGGGAATTATTGCCATTCTGTCCAATTGGTTTATAAGAATAAGAATATTTGGCGGCAGCAGAAGATCAAGCAAGAGCTCTGGCGGACAGTTGGGAACAGTGTTAATGATTATAGGGGTAGTGCTTTTAATCCTCTCCCCTTTAATTTCGGAGATTATTAAATTAGCTATATCGCGCAAACGCGAATTTTTAGCTGATGCGTCAGGATCTCTATTAACAAGATATCCAGCAGGATTGGCCAATGCTTTAGAAAAAATTTCAGTGCAAGATGTACCCTTAAAAAAAGCTTCCAGTGCAACTGCCCATCTTTTTATTGCCAACCCCTTTGGAGCTAAGGCTAAAAAGGGTATGAAAAAACTTTTCTCTACACATCCGCCAATCGAGGAAAGAATCACGGCTTTGCGCTCAATGGCTTAAAGATATAAGATATGAATACAACTTTAGGTATAATATTTGCCCTGATATCGATGGCTGGTTTTGGGCTATCAAATGCTATATCACAAAAACCGATTAGGAAACTCGGTCCAGAGAAAGTAATATTTTGGCGGGGAATAATTGTTGGGGTAATACTTACCATAGTACTACTTTTTTTTATACCCCAAACTGAATTTTCTTTTAAATACATATTGATAGCCTTGGCAATTTCTTGTATTGGCTATTTGCCGCTGCTCGCTTTTTACCAATCATTAAAACTGGCCAAAGTTGGAGCAGTAGCCCCCATTGCTAATTCATCTCTTGTTTTTACCGTGCTCTTTGCATCTATCTTTTTTAAGGAAAGCTTAAACCAAGAACAGCTATTATCAATGTTACTTATCCTGATAGGAGTAGTATTAATTTCAATTAATATAAAGGATTTCAAGAGTTCAAAATTATTTAGATTAACAAGCGGTATACCTTATGCGTGCTTGGCCTGCTTTTTGTGGGGATTGGTATTTTTCCTATTTAAAATACCGGTAAATGTACTGGGACCGTTCTTAACAGCTCTGCTAATTGAAGTAGGGAATATATTATGGAGCGGTATTCATTTGAAAATGTCTAAATTAGATTTTAAATTACCGGATAAGAAAATGTGGTACTACCTACTGGCAGTGGCTGTCGGAGGAGCTACCGGGACTTTATTTTTTAATTTAGGTATTAACGTGGCGAAGGTGAGCATTGTGACAGCCATTACTGCCTGCAGTCCTTTGGTGGCTATTATGGCAGGCAGGATCATGTATGGAGAAAAATTAAGAATACAGCAGTATGTGGCTGCTGGATTTATATTAATTGGAATAATATTTATATCATATTTCTAAACTTATGGAACTAATTAGAGAAATAACTGAAAAAGATTTAGGAATTAGTAACCAAGGCAAAGAGGATAAAAAATTTTATGAGTTAAGAGAAGCGGCTCGCGCTGTAATTTTTGACAATAAAAGAAAAATCGCACTAGTGTATGATGGCAAGCATAAGCATCATAAATTGCCGGGTGGAGGAGTAGAAGATGGAGAAGGTTTGAAAGAAGCTTTAATGCGAGAAGTAGAGGAAGAAGCTGGTTGTAAAATAGAAATTTTGAAAGAGATTGGGGAGATTAGAGGATATAGGAATAAGATAAAGCAACTACAAATTTCATATTGTTGGCTGGCAGAAGTCAAAGGAGAAATTAAAAAACCTAAATTTGATAAAGAGGAAAACAACTGGAATTTCTCACATAAGTGGGTTAAACTTGAAGAGGCTCTCAAGCTCTTTGAAAAAGACAAGCCAACTGATTATTTTAGTATCTTTATACGAGAAAGGGATCATGAATTTTTGAAAAAAGTTAATGAAGTTTAAAAGCCTGCCATATGGTTAATGGAAGGCTTTTTGCTGAGTCTTTACCGTCCTTCTTATTCTGTGAGAGCTTTTTTTATTGCCAACATTATGACGTTGGATAAAAACGGCTTTTTAATGTAGTTTTTTGCGCCAAGTTGCATCATGGCAACAGCATGCTCAATGGTAGCATGGGCATCAATGACGATGACGGGAACAGGTCGCGTAACGAGTATTTTCCTTACTATGTCGCCTTGTTTTCTCCCCGGTATGGTCCGTTCCGTTATTACTAAATCAGGCCCAGTTGCTCTAAGCAGGCCTAGGGCGACCTTATCATCCCAGGCAGTTAATATTTTATACTGACTGGTTAATAAACTCTTGAGGTTGTTACGAACCCGTAAATCACTATCAATAATTAAAATTGTCTTTTTCACTGCTATTCTCCTTATTAAAATGAATTTATTTTGTTTTGAAATTTCTAAATTACATTTATATCTTACTAAAAATCAATAATTTGTCAATATTTCAAAACCCCAGAATTTGATATTCTGGGGTTTTGAAAAGGTCACGGCGGGAGTCGAACCCGCGAATAACAGTTTTGCAAACTGCCGCCTTAGACCACTTGGCTACGTGACCAGCATACATATTCAAATACTAGCTTAAAATGAGATAGTTTTCAAGTATCACTTAAAATGCTATAATTATTAACGTTAAAGGTCTTTTAGAAAATTAAATTTGAAAAAAATATGAACTGGAAAAAACTTATTTTATTCGGTCTACTATTCTGGGTTATTATTTTCGCAGTGTGGTCTATCGTTATATTCATACCAGGCATAAGTGAAACCTGGGAGTGGGTAGTTGGGCTAGTTGCTAATGCTGTTGTGGCATTGTTTTTGACTAAATGGTATTTCAAATCAGCTGAGGGTGATCGTAATTTTGGCAAAGGACTACTGGTCGGTTTGGGCATGCTGGTGGTGGCAACGATACTTGAGTTGGCTATAACTGTGCCTCTTTTTATAAAAGGAGATTATGCCGGTTTTTATGGCCAATGGCAAATGTGGCTTGGTTTTGTGATAATCCTCGTTTTTGCTGGAATGGCAGGTGTTTGTAAATGCAAAAAATGCTGTCTTGGCACAAAAGAAGATGAGCCTAAGATGGAAGGGACACAAGAAAAAGAAGTTAAAGCCGAAGAAGCGAAAGAAGAAGCTGAAACGGAAGAAGTGGAGAAATAAAAAGGGTAATAAAAACTATATACAATCACCTCGATATCTATCGAGGTGATTTGTTTTTTATATAAATAATGGTAAAATCTAAATATGAATTGGTTATTTTTTGCACTTTTGGCCGGCCTATTTTTTGCCCTTTCTCGGGTGGTGGCTAGAATATTTCTAAAAAAACAGGGTGATGCGCTGGCTTTTACGGCTGTGCATGATTTTATCGCGGGAGCTGTGCTTTTGCCTCTTATAATTTTTGATTTCCACCTTCCAAAAATTGGCGTGGCTTGGCTGTTATTTTTGGGCGTAACTATATTTGCCCTTTTGTCTGACTGGTATGCTTTTAGAGCACTAAAGCTGATTGATGTATCAATATATAAGATAGCGATGCAGGTTAGGCATATTTTTACTCTCTTTGGGGGTTGGCTATTTTTTAGTGAACCTATTTTATTTATTAAAATTTTAGCCATTATACTAATAATTTCTGGGGTTACTATAGCCATGTATGAACGAAAAAAAATGTATTGGTCGAAAGGAATTAACTTAACTATCCTAAGTACTTTTTTTGCATTTGTGGCGTTTATGTTCGCAAAATCTGCGATTAACTACTTTAACGAAATAACCCTAGCGTCGCTTGAGTTAATGTTGATCGGTGTCATAATCTACGCTGTAACTAAATTCAATACAAAGAAAATTATCAAAGAAATTAAAATAAATAAATGGGGGTTACTTGTAGCTGGCGGGCTTTTCGGCCTATGCGAAATGTTTTTGTTTTTGGCTTTAAAAACGGGTGAAATTTCAAGAGTCGTTATGGCTGTGCAAATATCCTTGGTTTTTGGTGTTTTAATTGGTATAATTTTTCTGAAAGAAAAAGAGAGAATGTGGCAAAAATTCGCTGGCGTGGGTTTAATCGTTGGGAGTATAATAATGTTATATTATTTTTAACAAAAACTTTATGCGGAAAAAGAATATAATCATATATATGTTATTGGCTTTGATAATACTTGTGTCACTTTTCTTTGTGACTGGCCGTCCTGATTTAGAGAAATATTGTTATTCGCTCAATTATCCTGTGCCAAGTGAAGAATTTTTTAAACGAGATGCGGAATGTAAAAAGGAAAATAAAGAATGTAATCAATTTGATTTTTGCCCTGCTTTGGTGTGCACCAAAACACAGGCCAACTGTATTATAGGGGCTGATATGGATTTTGCACCGCCAAGAATGGCACCACCTACGCCCATGTGCCATTCAGCTCTAATGAGATCATGCCATCCAAGTGAGGCAATACAAGAAATATCAATTTTACAAGATGACATATCAAATATTTTTAGAAAATAAACATATGAAAAAACAAAAATTCGCCGTGATTGACGCGAATGCTATTATCCATCGAGCATTTCACGCTCTACCACCTCTTCAGAATAAAGATGGGGTTCTTGTTAATGCAGTCTATGGTTTTGCTAATATTTTACTCAAAGTATTAAAAGATATTAAACCCGACTATATTGCAGTGTGTTTCGATGTTGCCAGAAAGACTTTTCGTAATGAGATATATAAAGAATACAAAGCCCAAAGAAAAAAGGGGCCACAAGAGCTATATGATCAAATGGGATTTATAAGGGAATTAATCCGAGCCTTTAATATGAAAATATTTGAGAAAAAAGGCTATGAGGCTGATGACCTGATTGGAACACTGGTGCACAGGGTAAAAGATATTAATAGCTTGATAGTGACGGGAGATATGGATGCTCTGCAACTGGTTGATAAAAACACAAAAGTTTACACACTCAGAAAAGGCATAACTGATACTATAATTTATGATGAGAAAGGTGTGGTAGAAAAATATGGGTTTAAGGCTACTCAAGTAGTGGACTATAAGGCGTTGCGCGGAGATCCGTCTGATAATATCCCTGGAGTACCTGGAGTGGGTGAAAAAACAGCCACACATTTGATAAAAGAATTTGAATCTTTGGATGAGGTATATAAATTTGTTGAAAGTACTAAAAAGCTAGAAGAAAAAGAGCTAAAAAAAATATTGGATGAAAAAAATATTAAAAAAGGTGCTTTTGAAAAATTGAAAGACAACAAAGACAAAGCCTATTTATCACAAGAATTAGCGACTATTGTCAAAGATGTAGAAATGGATTTTGATTTAGAGGATTGTAAAATAAAAGCCTTTGATACTGATAAGCTGATCGATCTTTTCCAAGATTGGAATTTTAAATCTTTAATTGCGCGCATCCCTCAAGCAGAAAAGACAATCACCAAGGGTCAGTTTTCGTTGTTTGATAAAAAAGATGAGGTGGAAAAAGATTTCGAGATCAGAAAAGGGTATATACTATTAGACTCACAAAAAAAACTGGATGATTTTATTGAAAAATTAAGTAAACAAAAAGAATTTGCAGTGGACACTGAAACTGACGGACTTGATCCATGGCAATCAACTCTGATTGGTATGAGCTTTGCGTGGGAAAGTGGGAAGGCCTACTATCTACCGGTAAATAAGAAAATAGATAGCAGGTTAATAAGAATATTGGCAGATAAAAATATTAAAAAAATTGGACATAATATAAAATTTGATTTGGAAGTCCTTTGGCAGGCAGATATTAGACTTGAAGGAATTGAATTTGATACAATGATCGCTTCTTATCTCCTAAATCCAGGCTCTAGGGGACATAAACTGGATACCCTGGTATTTACAGAGTTTAGACATGACATGGTACCCATTGAGGCACTAATAGGCAAAGGTAAGGCGCAGACTACTTTGAAAAGTGTGGATATAAAAAGAGTGGCAGACTATGGAGCAGAAGATGCTGACTATACCTGGCAGTTGTATAAAACTTTAAGTCCAAGGCTTGAAAAAAATAAGTTAAGACCACTTTTGGAAAAGATAGAAAATCCGCTAATCTCTGTACTGGCTCATATTGAAAAAAACGGAGTACTAATTGATGAAAAATTTCTTAAAAAAATGAGCGTTGAGCTTGGCAATGAAATAGAAAAAATAGAGAAGAGTGTATACAAAATGGCAGGAGTAGAATTTAATATGCGCTCCCCCCTCCAGTTAAAGGAAATTTTATTTGATAAAATGAATATTTCCACTGCTGGACTTGCACGAACTAAAACAGGTATATCAACAGCGGCCTCAGAACTTGAAAAACTCAAAGGAATGCATCCAATCATTGATTTGATTGAAAATCACAGGGAATTGTCAAAACTCAAAAGCACATATACTGACGCCTTGCCTGAAATCGTGAATCCAAAAGACAAAAGAATACACACATCATACAATCAGACAGTAACTGCCACTGGCAGGTTATCATCATCTGAACCTAATTTACAAAATATCCCAATTCGCACAGAATTGGGCAGGAAAGTAAGGCAAGCTTTTGTTGCTCCAAAAGGATATAGAATGGTTGCTATTGATTATTCGCAAATTGAACTTCGTATTGCAGCTGTAATGTCAGGAGACAGGGTAATGACTGAATCATTTAATAGGGGTGAGGATTTTCATACAAGAACTGCGGCTGAGGTATTTGATGTAAAAATGGATAAAGTAACTCCTCAAATGCGAAGAAAAGCCAAGGAAGTAAACTTTGGAATTCTGTATGGCTTAGGAGCAAGAGGATTGGCTCAAAGAACAGGGTCTACGTATGACGAGGCCTTGGCTTTTATTGAAAAATATTTTGAAGTATATCATGAATTAAAAGAATATTTAGAAGAGACTATCGTCTTAGCACACGATATGGGATATGTTGAAACCTTATTTGGCAGGAAAAGATTTTTGCCGGAAATAAATGCGGAACATCAAGGTATGCGAGCCCAAGCTGAGAGAATGGCCATCAATCACCCGATGCAGGGTTCTTCAGCTGACTTGATTAAAATGGCAATGATTACTGTAGATGAATTAATAGAGGAAAAATATAAAAAAGATGAAGTGAGAATGGTGATGCAAGTACATGATGAATTGGTGTTTGAAATAAGAGATGACCTGGTGAATAAAATATCCGGGGAAATACAAACCGAGATGGAAACAGTACATAAGTTCAAAGTACCCATTGTGGCTGATATTGGTACTGGAAAAAATTGGGGTGAATGTAAATAAAATGTACTATTTGACATAATATCATATATGATATATAATAATAACGGGAGCTCAAATTATAAAGTAAAATTTTATCAGAGTTCCGTTACAAAGAAGATTCCTGTTTTAGAATATATTGAGAAGCTTGATAGTAAAAATAAAGCAAAAGTATTAAAATATATCGAGTTTTTGCAAATACATAAAGGGTATTTAGATGAACCTTATGCTAAGCATATTAAGGGTAAAATTAGGGAATTAAGAATTGATTTTAGTCGCAACCATCATAGTATATTCTATTTTACTCTTGTAGGAAAAAATGTTATTCTACTGCATGCTTTTCTAAAGAAAACTAATAAAACTCCCCTTGCAGAAATAAAGAAAGCCACTGAAAATTATATAGACACATTAAACAACGCACAAATATATGGCTAGAAAAAAACAACCAGATAAAAAAATACTCAATTTCCAAGATTACCTTGAAGAACAATTAAAGGATCCTAAAATAAAAAAATATTATGACGAGTATGGCAAACAGCTTGAAATTGCTTACAAAATATTAGAATTAAGAAAAGAAAACAGAATGTCGCAATCTGAATTAGCTCATAAAATTGGCACAAAACAAAGCAATGTGGCTCGCATGGAAGCAGGCCGTCAAAATTTTACCACTGGGACTTTACGCAAAATAGCCAGCGTTTTTGGATATGATTTAAAAGTAGAATTTGTAAAATAATATATGAGGTTTAACCCATACATAGAAGTAGCTCTGGCAGCCATAATTTGGGGATCAGCGGGGGTATTTATTAAATATTTGAGTCTGGCACCAACGACGATGACCTTTTTTAGGACGGTGGTGCCTTTTTTAATTCTTTTAATTTATTTCTTAATTAAAAAAATAAAAATATTTAAGGGAAATACCAAGTTGATGCTGGGAGCTTCAGCACTGAACGCCATAAGGATGTTTTTCTATTTCGTGGCATTTACATATACATCAATAGGCAATGCGGTAATAATGGATTATACTTGGCCAATTTTTGCTGCCGTATTTGGATGGCTAATAATAGGAGAAAAAATATCAAAAAGAAATGTACTTTTGCTATTGATAGCTTTCTCAGGAATTATATTAATATACATTAATCAGGAATTTAACTTTAGCAATATGGATTTTTTAGGCATGAGTTCAATGCTTTTGTCGGCTATCTTGTTTGCACTTTCACTGATTATGTTTAAAAAGGGGCTTAAAACCCACTCATGGCAAGAAACGGTTTTTTATCAAAACCTAGTAGCACCCTTTATATTCCTGCCATTTCTATTTTGGAATCCCCTGCCATCAATCACCCAAGTCGGAGTAACAGTAGCTATATATGCACCACTAATCGGGCTAGCAGGTTTTGGGCTATTTTTTAAAGGCATGCAACAAATAAAAGCATCAACCGCATCACTTCTAGCATATTTAGAAGTGGTGAGTGCTTTGATTTTTGCACTGATTTTTTTCAGAGAACTGCTGACGTGGAATATGGCCTTGGGAGGCGTACTAATAATTGGTTCAACTATTTTACTAAAAAAAGAAACCCATAAGTCCAGAATACAAACTTGAGCTTATGAGCTATCAATTTATTGTTCTTGCACTATCATATTATTTTATATTAAAAAACACCCACACAACAAAAGTGGGTGTTTTTTATGATGACTTTGCTGTTTAGTTACCAGCTGGAATTTTATCAAGATCATCATTGGTAATACCAAGGGCTAAGGAAGTAAACAGATTCATAACGTTACCAAAGGTAACTTCCCAGCGCTTGGCAGACTGGTCAACATACCAAATACGACCATGGCCTTCTACTTGGATTAGCAGCCTGCCGATAAGTCTATTTGATAATACGGTGTTGGCCTTTATTTTGTCATTACCGCGATTGGTTGGATCTGATGCAACGTCTGGGTTATAACCATTAGTTGCTTCTTCCTTATCACTGAAGCCATCGCCGTCTCGATCGCTATCGGCGCTTTCTGAACTTGGATTGACAAGGATTTGGTAAAGATTATCATTGGAAATACCTAAAGATAAATCTTCAAAAAGTTTCATAACATTACCAAAGGTAACTTCATATCGATTAAGGTCGATTGGATAAACATAGTGAATGCGTCCTTTGTTTTCAACGGCCAATAGGAGGCGTCCAGCAAGACGCTTGGCGATACTGGTTGGCGGTGTAGGGTCTGGGGTTGGAAGTGGAATATCCGGCGTCGGTGTTGGGATTGGTACTGGAGTACCTCCTCCACCGCCACCACCACTAGATGCCTTAGATAAACCTCTAACTAAATAACTATTGAGCCATTGTTTGGTTGTAGTGGCAGTAGTTGATGTGTTGCCGTAAGATAAGTCTGACCAGATAAAATTATCATAACTGCTAGCGTCAACTTCTGAAGCATTTAATGAATGGGTTGTGGTAGCAAAGTTGTCATCACTTAATATACGGGCTTCAGTTCCATTTGCCACATTGGATTGATAACCCAGAACACTGGCTTTTAAGGTATAAACTTTAGATGTGCCGGCAGGTATTGTCCTCGCTCTGCCATCCAGGCTATCGCCAGAGTTGAAGTAAACTTCAACTATACTATGGTTGGCATCAACAACTGTTATATTAATACCGTCAGTAGCGCCATCTGCCTCGTTGGCCACTAGGAGATTGCCCTCATAAATACCAAAGTCACTTAATGAAACATTGGTGGTATGTATGTCAAAAGTCATTTTATAAAGACCAACGGGGCCTTTTGAATCGGCAGACACAGTAACGTCGGTCAGATCATAGGTGCCATTACTGGTTATGCCGTCATCATAAGCACTACTTTTAGTAATAGTTGGTTGAGACTTGACTAAAATATAGTTAGGGAAAGTTATGGTATTATTTTCTACTTGAATAGCTCTGCCAGAAGTCTCCTTGGCAACAATTGAACTACCCTTAATGCTTGGCGTGAAGCCTTCAAACGGAGTACCAGTTGTGGCTACACCACTTTTATCGATCATGGATGTATCAACCTTGATGGTTAATTCTTTGGCAGTATCAGCTGGAACGGTAAGTGGGGAATGGCCCATATTGAAGACCAGGGTTTGAGCATTTGAGGAAGTAATGGTGCTTTCAGCGATTTGAGTGGCACCATCATAAAGATAAACGCCGGTTAACTCATCTGTGCCACCACCATGATATGGGCTAAAATCAAGATACAACTTCTCAATATTTATATCAGTAACTGAGGCTTGGGCTTTAAATTTACCAATAGTAACTCCAGTGGTATTACCGTTGAGAAGAGAATCTTTTAGAGTATCACTTCTACTGATGGATAATTTACCTGCGCCAACGATGAGTTGGGTTCCGTTAAGAGGATAAGCTCCATTGGCTTTGACTGTATCACCTGAATCATTATCATTGGCCGTAATATTATTATTAGTATTAATGATAAATTGATGGGTGTCTCCATCCTTAGCCGTACTAGATATATTGCCTCTAAGGGTTAAATTTTTGACGGTACCTTTTGTGATAATCAGTGGTGAAGAAAAAGCAAAGGTACTGGTAGCCCAATAACCATTGCCCATTGGGTCTGGGTCGCTACTTGAATTAAGCTCGGTATCCCCATCGAATAATTTGAGCATGGATATATTATATAGGGTACCTGCTCGAGAGACCAGTTGATTAAAATCAACTCTTGTTACTCGAATGTCTTGACTTGAGCTAACTGCGTCAAAGACGAAGTTTCCTAAATTAACATCGCTAGTGCCTGGTACAACTTGTTGAGAGAGAGGATTAGTGGCAGAAACTGTGAGCTTTGGTTCTTCGAAGAGAGATGGCGGATTAACGGTAAGATTCATATCAAATCTTAATTTCGGATCGTCTCCCCTGCCATTTCCATGAAATATAGCGATGGGTAAATAACCAGAATATAATCTGGGGAGCTCACCATCGGCCGATAATACATCATCATTGAAATATCGCTTAACTGTATAATTGCCAGGTTGCGCTCCGCCGCTTGCGGTGCCAAGAGTAGCATAAGTTGGAAATCCTTCCCCATAACCGAAAGCGCTGAAACCATACATTCTGGCCTCTCCTTTTTGAATAATATTTGCTTTAAAATCAACATTCCCGGCCCCGTCAGTCATACCTTGAGTAAGGCTTGATGGGTTAAGAGTATATGTTGAATTATTAAGTGTTATTTGCTTTCCCGGATCATTGGGCAGAGTTAACTTCTTAAGAAAAGTGTTATTATTCTCATTCGATTCATCAATAAATAAATCATCATTTTTTAAATTCTCTAAATCATTACCTGAATAGAGAACACCGTTACTATCCACCCAAGCACGAAGTTCAAGTGGTTTATTTTGAAAAACAAAGTTATCTTTAACATCAAAAGCAATTACCTTAGTAGCATGACTGCCGATATAATCAACGGTTTTACGTTGATGATTATCGTGCCAATCAAGCAATATCCAATTACTTGATAAGACTACAACCACAGGGAAATTTTTAGCTGCGACTTTGCCGAGATTTTCAATCTCAATGAGCACTTGGCCATCGAATACTTCACCTGCGGCGGGATCAAAGGGCGTGAAATATACATCATTAATTACTAGGTCTGGTTTATTTGTGGAGTCTATAATAGTAATTGTTTTGGTTAAAGTATTATTGTTTTCATTAGATTCATCAACTTTATTATAATAATCTGCCACCACCTTGGCTTCCACTGTCTGATTATCATATCCATAATTAGTAACTCTCATGGCTGATTCCTCACTACATTTACCTGGATCAAGCGGGGAAATAAGTAAGTCTCCCATAAAATAGTTGTTGCCAAGAAAGAGGCCTGCGGAACTATAACTTTCTGTTTTGGCTGTACCATCATTACATACCTTGGCGCCCACATAACCATCGTTATAATTAATTTCCCTAACAACTAAATCGGGTTTATTAGTGCCCTTCTCCCAACCATAAGCTCCATTAGACATCTTTTGGCAGGTATAGCCAATGACTGTTTTACCAGCATGAGTTGAGTCAGCACATCTGTACCACTTGCCAACACTATTTGAAGTATCTGATTGGCAAATATATCTTTTATTAGCGAAGGGCCGGGTACCTGAGTCGTAGCAATCATTACTTGAGGAGACACAATCGGTAGGCTGGCCACAATAAGCATGATATGGAGCAGTGGTACCATCGTCTCTGGTATATTGTAGATAATAGAAGCTGGCAGGAAGATTAATTGTTTTTAAAAGAGTATTATTTGATTCATTGGATTCATCAACTGTATTATTTAAATCAATTTTAATTCTGATGGTATTGCTACCGGCCGTAAAGCCATCACCCACATTACCAACAGTGTATACTTTTTGTCGATGACCTGGTATGAAATATCCATGGGCATAATTTTCATTTTTAAGAACTTTATTGGCGGTTAAATTTTCAATTATAATTTTAAAATCGCTACTTGGTGCAACTGAACCAGCATTAACTAAATCAAATGAAATTTGGACGTCCCAACCTGATTTATTAATTCTCAAATCAGTAAATTTAAAATTCTCAATTTTAAGATCGGGTTTGTGAATATCTGGAATATCAAAATATAGTCTGGCGCTAGTAGAGTTATTATTTTCGTTGGATTCTTCAACAAGATTATCATATATTGAAGTAATGTTGTCTGTATCCGCAGTAACAGTTACGTCATAATACCCTTTACTTAAATTTGATATATTAAAGCCAGACAAGACGATAAAAACTTCATGACAGCTTCCTGGATCAAGTGTCTGAGACATTCCGTGATTCCTAACAATGTCCATTAATTTAAATTCTGTTGAGAGTTGCTTTCCCGAAACTGTGGCCAAGCCTTGGTTACATACTTCTGCAGTAAGAACATTATCCCAAATGCTCCATTTTTGATTAAATTTAATATTTTTAACAATTAAATCTGGTAATAAATCTGGTAATTGCCCTTGCTCGCCAACAACAAGTGTTTTTGTTAGAGTGTTATTATTTTCATTTGATTCAACAATAATATTTTCTGAATCAGCCTTCATTATAAGGTTAAAAGTCCCTGCTATGTTTTTAATGCCAGAGTTTTGTGTGGTGGTCAAATTTTGATAGGTGTATGTTTCTCCTGGCTGAAGTGTTGGTTGATTTTTCTCAGCAAACAACTCGGCAATGAGATCACTGGTATTATTACGATAGAGAGAATATGTGGTGCCATTGAGTGATATTGGCTGACTGCCTTTGTTTGTAACGGTAAAATCAACATAAAGATATGGGTCGCTTTCACCAACCAACGGACTTGCTGGTCGCCAGCTAAAGTCTTTTATAGTTAAGTCTGGTTTTAATAAGCTAGCTACCATCCAGGCGTAGCTACCGTCTGGCTGCTCCTGACAAGTATATCCCATAACCTCTTTTCCAAGATGAGATGAGTCAGCACAGCTATACCATTTACCAACCCCTGGACTACCGTCTGATTTACAGATATATTTTGGCCATGGATTGGTATCTGAGTTGTAGCAACTATTGGTGGATGATACACAGTCTGTAGGTGCATCACAATATGCAAAATAGTCATCGGTCGTTGAATCGTCTTGGGTATATTGAAGATAATGAGCGGGCAGACTGGTAATGTTGCCAACGGCATAATCCCCGATGACATGGGCATCTAAGCTACTGATTTTACCGTCGCCATTGGCATCAGCTGCCACCTTCTGGGCATCGGTAAAATCAATGATACTAGCCACATATTGAGTAATAAGAGCAGCATCATATGTTTGTATCTGACCATTATCATCTATATCACCCAAGATGTTGGCCTTAGCCGGCAAAGGAGTGAAGGCAAAAATTTGGCTAAGCATAGCCAAAATTACCCCACAAATGAGGACTTTTCTACTGGAAAAATAGATATTTCGCATATATTTTTGTTTAGTTATATAAGAATTAATAAATTATTTAATTTTAATGAAAATATAAAAATTGTCAATGGGCTTTAGTTGCTCTGAATATCTGTGATTTTTGATAGATTATCATTGGTGATACCAAGAGCTAACTTTCTAAAAATATCCAAGGCGTTTTGCCATTTAATTTCCCAGCGCTTACCGGTCATGTCTACATAATGAAGCCTACCTCTATCTTCAATTTGCATCAAGATTTTACCTCGCATGGCATTAGCAAAGTTAAAATCAGGGCGAACTTTATCGTTACCGCGCTTGCCGGGCAAAGACGGAATGTCTGGGTTGTAACCATAAGCAACCTCTTGGTAATCATTAAAGCCATCTCCATCGCTGTCTACGTTGTTTGAAACAGAGTCTGGATGAATAGGTATTCTATTAATATTAGCATTAGTAATGCCGGTAGCTAAGCTAGCCAAAAGTGTTTGCATATTGCCAAGGGTAATTTGATATTTTTTAAGGTTAGTAGGATTTACATAATATATTTTACCATTATCTTGAGTGGCTAATAAGAATCGGCCTGATAATCTCTTAGAAAGATCATCATTAGAAGTTGTACTTGGCGGAATACTTGAGGTGGCGGATGTTTTAACGGTATGAAGAATTGAAGCTTCTTGACTACCAGCGCTATTCGATATTTTAATTTTTAAAGTATGGAGCCCAGGAGCGAGATTATTAAAAGTATATGAGAAAAAACCTGATTTAATCGCCCTCTCTTGTGCAACGCGAGTGTTATCTTTAAAAAATTCTAGATTGCCAGGGGTAATAATAGCATAATTAACAACGAGACTGCTGGCGTTGCCTAAAGATCTGTTTTTGGGAGAGGTAATTATTACTGAAGGTGGTAGCTCTATTTTTGGTGTGTTTATAACAGAATAGTTAATTGAATCTTGTGCTTGGCCCTTGGCATTAGAAATAATAACCTTTAGAACATGCGAACCGAAACTAAGGTTACTAAATTTATGAGCACGGTTTCCGCTGGGCATACTAACAGGCGAACTACAAGCACTATTATTACAGAAGATTACAGAGCCTGATTGACTAAGGGTGTAGCGTAATTTAATATTAGTTGATTCGCTGGCATAACCATTCTGAGGAGCAGTGATGGAAACTTCGGGTCCAGGAGCTGGGGGTGGAGTGCTGTCCTCATTGTCTTGCGTGTCATCGTCAATGTCTTCATCTTGCTCTTGATTATTATCCTGGTTATTGTCCTCGTCTTGGTTTTGGTCATCGGGTGTATCGGATTCATCATCGGGTGTGGTATTAGCATTGGCTTGACCAACTATATATTGGATAGAGTCACGGGATGATCCGTTATCATTATTAACGGTTAGATTTAAGGTATGAGTACCTGGGGTAAGGTTAGAGAAATAATAGGTGTGGTTACCAGCATTTTTCTGGGCCTGCTCTGCACCGGCATCGCCATCAAAAAATGAAACATTGCCTGGCTGGGATATATTATAGTAAATTTTTGGATTTGGATTTATACTGGTGGTACCGGAAGCGGGGCCATCAATGGTCAAAGATGGTGCATTTGTGCTGATTTCTTCTTGCGAAACTACGAAAGTTTTTGGATTCGAATTTTTACCGCTGTTGATGTCCTCAAAAAGAATATGATTGGGCTCATAGATTATAAGATAAAATTCGTCGTCGATTTCTTTAACTTCAGATAGATAGTTATTAAGAAAAATTAACTCACCATTTATTTTTTGATATATATTTTGAGGATTAAATTCGTCGTCAATCCTTATTATGTATTTACTATAAGTACCCCTATCTGAGAGCACTGATTTACTAAAGACCACCGCATGTTGGTATGGGCTGTCTGAATAAGTGCTTGCTATATCTTGACATGGCAACAGAAAACCAGTTTCAACGGATGGATCACACTTAATTAATATTTGGTTATTTGTCTCATAAGGAGGATTCTTCCTTAAGAGATCATAAGTTGATTGGGTGGACTGGAATTGATAGGTATAGGTGGTATATAGATTAACGACTTGGTTGTCATTATCGTCTACAAAACTATGCTTTGTCATACCTGGAACACGAACTTCCATCTCATCACCCTGCCTTGAGAAGGCAGTATGATTTGTGGTTATAAAATTAACCCCAAGTGATGGATCACCAATATAGTAGTAGGAAGATCTGGGACTTGGAGAAATTGTTTGGTAGAGAGTATAATAGTTGTTAACTTGTTTTATAGTCTCACCAAAAGTGGTCTTATTAGACGGCTGGTCAAGCAAGGCAAGGCCAGTGATTTCGGGAGATATATAATATCCCAGATAGGCCAAGGCTCCCTTTTTAACAAACTCTAGACCAAGTTCACTGCCGGCGATGTTGCCTTCCCCAATAACAAGCGGGTGGTTAGTAAGACCAGGAATGTTGTTTTGAGTGTATGTTTGCCCAATATCTAATGAGGCGGATGTGCCATGACTATATGAATAAAGAAGATCACTGGCAATCAGGTTACTATTAAAGACATCAGTGGTACTAACACCTTCAAAATTTGTTACTTGATATTGATTGAGCTGTGGCGATAGAAAACCAGTATGAGGAATGCCCCCAGCTACATGGCTAATTACATTAATCTTTGATATTGATTTACTGTTAGGAAAAGTTGAATAATATTGTTCTAGATCAGAACTATTATTAAAAGGTAGACGGCCAACACTGAGTTCGATATCGATATCTTGATCAATACTACCGTAGTATAAGCCATCTAGCACATTTTTGTCTTTGGCCAAGATGCTACCATTATGGCCAAAGCCAGTTGAAGTAACATACTCACGTAATAGACTTTGATCGTAAACGGGGATTTGAGTATGATCACCAAGAATTAATAAAAATTTAAATGGTTGTTGGTTGTATAGATTTATTATTTGATTTCTGATAGCACCAGCATCAGTAGATGTTGTCTCAAGTAAATTCCAATTTTTGTGTTGACTTAATGTTTGTGCGTAAGAAGAAAGAGAGGAATCTTTTTTAACCAGAATAGTCCCCTGACTGGATGTGATGACTGGCGGTTCTTCCTCCTGAGTAACTATATAGGTAATTGAATCGTTAGACGTACCATTGTCATTACTGACAACTAGCCTTAGGGTGTGAGTACCCGGAGTAAGGTTGGAGAAGTAATAGATGTGGCTACCGGCAGTTTTTTGTGTTTGGTACACGCCAGCGTCACCATCATGAAATCTAACCTTACCTGGTTGTGAAATAGTGTAATATATCTTTGGGTTTTTGTTAGTACTTGAAATGCCAGAAGCTGGGGAGTCGATAGAGATGGTGGGAGGGTCAGGATTGGGGTCATTTTCTTCTAAAATAGTATAGATGACTGAATCTTCGACTGTACCAGCAGTAAGGTTTACAAGCTTAACCTTAAAAGTGTATTGACCGGCTGGCAGTTCGGGAAGTCGATAGAAATAATTTCCAGAAGAGCCTTTGGCGTCAGTGCCAAGTAGATTATTGCCTTCATAAAAATAGATAGATCCATTTTTATTTATATTATATCTTATAGCTACTCGCTTGCCTGTGCCGGAATCACCATTTTGAGGTTGAATAATCGAAATGGCTAGATCCTCGCCTGAGTGTTCCTGAACGGTATAGGTAATAGAATCATGGTCAGTGCCATTACTATTGGTTATACTGGCTTTGAACACATGTGTAGTGCGAGTCATGTCTAAATAAGTATATGAGAATGAGCCAGTTTGACTAAATATTAGGCTGGCTGATTCTTGACCGTCATCATAAAATTTAACTGTACCTGGCTGATCAATGGTAATTCTGAGGACAACATTTTTCGATTCACCGGAAGAGCCGTCAGCAGGAGAGGTAATAATAATAGTAGGAGGATCTTCTTCTGGCGGTTCTTCTTCCTGAGTAACCGTATAAGCAATAGAATCGTTAGACGTACCATTGTCATTACTGACAACTAGCCTTAGGGTGTGAGTAC